>CAZKIU010000104.1:0-1593 GCA_964552955.1 uncultured Prolixibacteraceae bacterium | reverse complement strand
GAGGTCGAAGCCTTTCCATGCGAAGTTGAGGGAGAAGCTCCCGGTATAATCGGGATGTGGATTGCCGATGTAGGTTTTGTCGTCTTTATCGATTCTCTTATTGCCATCGGTGTCCTGGAAGATAAGGTCCCCGGGTTTCGGAGTTCCCTGTTTGGTGACGCCGCCGTCGGCGAGGAATTTGTCGATCTGAGCCTGGTTCTGGAAAACACCAAGGGTTTTGTAGCCCCAGAAGTAGCCCATGGGATAGCCTACTTCAACGCGGAACGATTCGGTGGTATTCTCGGCGATAATGGCTTCGGGGCCGTGGATGATGCCCTCCTCGTTGGCGATGGAGACCACCTTGTTACGGTTATGGCCCATATTGAGGTCGAGGCTGTAGGTGAACTCCTTGCCGATTTTGTCGTCCCAGGTGAAAGCCAGCTCAGCACCGCGGTTTTCAACGTCGCCGCCGTTGATGAAGGGGGCGCCGGTACCGTAGGAGGCCAGCGTAGGGGCGACCACCAGCCAGTCCTTGGTCTTCTTGACATACCAGTCAAAGTTGACCCCCAGGCGGGAAGCGAATAAGCGGGCATCAAAGCCCAGGTCGAGCTGTTCCGAGGTTTCCCAGGTCACATTTTTATTGGGAAGGATGTCGGGGTAAGCCCCGGTGGTAGGATTGTTTTTATCATTAAAGAAATAGGCGTTGGTATTAAAGGCGATGGTGGCCAGGTACTGGAAGTTGTCGATGCTGCAGTTTCCGTTCTGTCCCCAGCTGCCGCGGAGTTTCAGAAAATTCAGGACAGAAGACGTCCCTTCCATGAAAGATTCCTGGGTAATGACCCACCCTGCCGACACCGAGGGGAAATAACCCCACCTTTTTCCGCGGGCAAAGTTGGAGGAACCATCGGCGCGCATCACTACCGAAGCCATGTATTTCTCCTGGTAGTTGTAATTCATACGTCCGAAGAAGGAAGCCAGACGCCCGGCCTCGGAAGGTGCACCCGAAATCGAGGTGTTGGTATTGTCCAGGCCCTGTGAGTTGTCGATGTAAGCGTGGTCGTAAGATCCCGGAAAGAGGGAGTTGGAATTCTTGATGGAGAGTCCATCACCGTAGCCCCATTTTTCTACCGACTGGCCCAGGAGGAGATCCAGGGAGTGGTTACCCAGTTTTTTGGTGTAGTTCAGGGTATTTTCCCAGGTCCAGTTAGAGCTCCACGATTGCCCCTGCGTGATGTCATCAGTGTCGTTGGTGCTCCGCGAAGAGAGGACATATTTGGGAACATAGTAACGGTAGGAGTTCTGGGAGAAGTCATAACCCAGGCTGCTCTTGAAAAGGAGGTCCTTTATGGGAGAGATTTCCAGGAATACGTTCGACTGGAGCCTGTTGGTAACAGAGTTGCGGTTTTTGCGGGTGAAGTCAAGCTGAGCCAGGGGATTGACGGTTCCCTGGTCAAAGGTCCAGCCGTCGGCCACCATGTTATTGTAGAGGTAATATCCGCCGTCTTTGTTGCGGAATGGAAGCAGCGGGGTGGTCTTCAGCAGGTTGCGTACATTGTTGCCCTGAGTTGCTTCTCCTGAATCAGCAGCTGATCAGAAACCATCATCTTTGTATTA
>CAZKIU010000103.1:0-1778 GCA_964552955.1 uncultured Prolixibacteraceae bacterium | reverse complement strand
ATAATTCCTCTTCGTCCCCCGCGGAAAGTCTCCCCGAATTTTTCGGTTCCGGTCCAGCACTCCTCGACGATCCGCTGGTCAACGGAATCCCGGGAGAAGGAGGCTCCGGCCTCGTAAAGGACATCGCGGCAGGCGGCAAAGGCCGTCTGGGTTTTCATCCCGTTCACCTTCACCGGCCGTTTCAGCCGCGATTTATTTTTCAGGGTGCGGGTGACCCCTGATCCCTGTACCCCGAACTTCCAGTTGTCGCGGCTGACATCAGGCTGCCCTTCCATCATGTTCCCCTTGATATAGAACTTTCCGGGTCCCAAAGGGTCGGGATTGTATTTCTCATCAAAAAAGGTCAGGGTAAGCTCCAGAATCCTACGGTAAGAGCTCCGGGAAGTGGCCGGCCCCGGCTTGTAATAGTTGTTGACCATATTGTAATTGCCCTCTTCTCCGCCGTAGGTGGAATTGTTGCCCCAGTTATAGATGACATTATTGCGGAAATCAGTTTTTTCCTTGTCCGGATCATTGGTATAACGGGAGCCGCAGAAGCGGGGATTGCGGCTGTTGTGGTCACTCAGCAGGTTATGATGAAAGGATGCCGCGTTGCCCCCCCATATTCCGCCAAAACCATGTTCTCCCTTGTGGTGCTGCGACTTGTTAAGGCTTTCGCTGATGATGCACCATTGGAGGGTGAAGTTGGTATTGTCATAGAAGGTGGCGGTTTCGTCGTTAGACCAGCTGAAACTGCAATGGTCAATGATGATATCCTGCTGTCGGATACCGGTGATGGCATCCATTTCTTCTCCGGAAGCATCCCCGGGTCTCACCCTGATGTAACGGAGGATGACCTGGTTGGCTTCAATTCTGATGCCGTAGTTTTTCAGGCAGATGCCGTCACCCGGAGCCGACTGCCCGGCAATGGTGATGCTGTCGTTTTTGATATAAAGGGGTTTTTCCAGTTCGATGGTTCCCGATACCCTGAAGAGGATGGTGCGGGGACCTTTGGATTCCACGGCCTTGCGTAGGGAACCTTCCCCTTTATCGTTGAGGTTGTCAACGAAGATCACCCTTCCTCCGCGACCTCCCACGGTGTATTTTCCTCCCCCTTCGGCTCCGGGGAAGGCCAGGGGTTGTGCAAATGCCACCTGGCTCACCAGAGCCAGAAGCAGAGGAAGGATTGTTTTTTGAGTGATGCTCCTTTTCAATGGGTAGTGGATGGTTGTCATCGGGAAACGGTAGTTTTAATAAATGCGCAGGTCATATCCGGGCTGGTTAAACCTGGAGCCCGGGAGAAAGGAGGGCAGGGCAGGTCGGTTTCTTCCCTGCCCTCCGGGAGGTCATCTGCCGGAACCGGAGATGACGGAATCTCATCAGGGTTTCCACCGGGGATCGCCGGCGTCGTTTTTCCCGGGAAAGGCGGTATCCCTGAAATGGAAATCGAGGCCTCCATAGGGATTCACCCACAGGTCAGATCCCTTGCCGGCATAATTCCCCACCGGGATTCCGGGGAGTTCGTTGCCGGCGGTAAAGAGGAACTGGGAGGTGGTATAGACGTTGACCACATTCACCGTGGTGGCGGCCAAACTGATACCCCCATTGTGGGCTTTAAAGGCATAGGTGCCGCTGTTGGCCTCATCCCAGGCATGCCCCCAGATGGTGTTACTGATGGTCAGTCCGTTGGTGATGTCGGCATTGCCGGCAGGACCCCTCCATCTCAACATAATCTGGTCCTTGGCGGGAACTTCGCTCAGGGTGCATTTGTCGATCACCACCGAATTGGACTGCATACG
>CAZKIU010000102.1:0-1911 GCA_964552955.1 uncultured Prolixibacteraceae bacterium | reverse complement strand
AACGGGATGATCGCGCCCCTGGTGCCCTATCCCATCAAGGGGGCCATCTGGTACCAGGGCGAGAGCAATGCCGGCAGGGCCCAGCAATACCAGCGCATCTTCCCGGCGCTGATCACCGATTGGCGCACCCACTGGCAGCAGGGCGACTTCCCCTTCCTCTTCGTCTCCCTGGCCAACTACATGGCCCCTCCCCAGCAGCCGGGCGAGAGCTCGTGGGCCGAACTGCGCGAAGCCCAGACCAAAACCCTGGCCCTGCCCCAAACCGGCATGGCCGTCACCATCGACATCGGCGACGCTAAGGACATCCACCCCCGCAATAAACAGGACGTGGCCCGCCGCCTTGCCCTCAACGCCCTGAAAATCGCCTATGGAAAGGAGATCATTTATTCCGGCCCCATGGTGCGTGATGTTGTTTTTTCGGGCGGAAAGGCTACCGTCACCTTTGACCATACCGGGAGCGGCCTCACGGCCAAAGACCGCTATGGCTATGTGAAAGGCTTCACTCTCGCCGGACCCGATGGCGTCCACCATTGGGCCCGGGCCCGGATCACCGGAAAAGACCAGGTCGAGGTCTCCTGCGAAAAAGTCCCCTCCCCCGTGGCCGTACGCTATGGCTGGGCCGATAATCCCGACGACGTGAACCTTTACAATTCAGCCCAACTCCCCGCCAATCCCTTCCGAAGCACCGGTCACTGACTTTTCCTCTAACCACTGACCTTTCGCCCTAAATATTCGAATGATTCATTAAGCTGTGATAGAGTCCCCACGCTACTCCAACGGGGCAGGAAAAGTTAAAATAGTTAAAATATATAAGGGTCTTATTATACTTATATAAGAATGCCGTAACTTGTTTTCACCATTTAAACAAAAAACAGAAAACAGAAAAAGATGAAAACAAGAACTTGGTTCACAGGAGCCCTTTTGCTGGTGGTCACACTGCTATCGGCACAGGAGGGCAAGAAGTCGCTCATTCCGCTGATCGGCTCAGACGCACCCGCCTTCACGGCAGAAACCACAAACGGCCCGCTGAATTTCCCCGGTGATTACGGTAAAAGCTGGAAGATCCTCTTCAGTCATCCCCAGGATTTTACTCCGGTGTGCACCACTGAGATTATGGAGCTGGCGCGGCAGCAGGAAGCCTTTAAAGCCATGGGGGTGGAAGTGGCCGTTATCTCGACCGATACCAAAGAGCGCCACCTGATGTGGAAGAAGTCGATGGAGGAGCTTCTGAGCCTCGAAAAGGGACAGCCGCGGATTGGTTTTCCGCTGATCGACGACAGCAAGGTGACCATCTCACGACAGTACGGGATGCTGCATGAACCGGTCAGCACCACGCGCGATGTCAGGGGGGTCTTCGTGATCAACCCTCAAAACAAGGTGGAAGCTACCTTCTTCTATCCCCACTCTATCGGGCGCAATATGGAAGAGATCGTCAGGACCGTCGAAGCCCTTCAGATCTCCTATGCCTCGGATCTGATGACCCCGGCCAACTGGGAACCCGGTGGCGACCTGCTGGTACCCCACTATCCTTATACCCAGGCTGAACTGTTGACCGACCCCGAACTCGAAGAACAGTTCTATCAGATCGGCTCCCTCCTCTGGTACAAGAGATCCTCAAAGCCATGACCCCCAACGGATCCCCGCGCAGCGAATGATCCGTTAAACCTCTCCCGGGTTCGTGCCGTCAAGTCTGCATTCACTATAGATTTGTTCAGCGACCCCCACCACACAACAAAGGGCTGATGCATGAAGAGAAGTCAGGTCAACCCGCTCTGCACAAGGGCTGATTCGTTTCCTCGAATCAGCCCTTTGTACATAAAAAAATCCTGCATACCAGGCATACAGGATCCACAGGCTTCTCAGGCTTTTAAAACACTGATATTCAGCGGAGAGTGAGGGATTCGAACCCCC
>CAZKIU010000101.1:0-2058 GCA_964552955.1 uncultured Prolixibacteraceae bacterium | reverse complement strand
TCGAAGAGCTGGGGTGAATAAAAGAAAAGCAGGGTGGACAGGGCGCATCCCACCCCTCCGAACCACATCACAGTGTTGCGCCATCCGATGGAGTCGCCAACAAAGCCAAATATCAGGTTGAAAATGATGTTGCTGGTAAAAATGGTTCCCCAGATCTGAAGCCATTCGGTGGTGGAAAACCCATGCTGGGCCATATAGGTGGGAAGAAATACCGGAAAGGCAAACTGTGCCGTGGTGTTGATCACCCTGACCAGACCGCCCAGTAATACCTTGGGTTCTTCCTTCACGATGGTTAAGCCTTTGACCAGCTCATTGAATTTATCCTTAAAGCTGCCTTTGATTCCTGAAGCCGACTGGTCTTTCACAAGAATCAGGGAGAAGAAAGCGCCTATTAGCACCCAGCCAATAGCACTCCAGAGCGTATTAATATAACCGATCCGGGTGATGGCCCAACTGGAATAGAAAGCCCCTAATACCACAAGTCCGCCGGTGAAGACAAACCAGAACCATCCGACAGCCCTTCCTAGTGCATTTTTAGGACTGGCATAGGCAATCCAGACCAGGAATGAATACGCAAACAGCGGATATCCGAATCCCCGGAGACCATAAGTAATCCACATGGCCCCGGTATGAAGTCCGGGCAAGGCATAGCCTACAAATCCGGCTGTTCCGGCCAGAAAAAGCAGCAGACCTGCCAGCATGGTTTTTTTCACCCCGATGCCTTCGGCCAGTACTCCTGACAGCCAGGAGGAGATGGCGATGACAACTCCATACACCGAAAAGAGCGTAGCCGATTGCTGCATGGTCAGCCCCCTTTCGAGCAGATAGGGACTCAGCCAGCCCTGCTCCATACCATCGCCCATCATAAACAGAAGTACACCCAGGTACCCCCAGGCCAGATGGCGCGGAATGCCAGCTTTTTGAAAAAAGAGATTGTTGCCGTTTTTCATGAATGGTATTGTTAAGTCAGTTAGACAAGATAATTTTCTGCCAGTTTATAAAAAGATTGAATCTGCTCCTGTCGCCAGCTTTCCGGATGATTTAACTCCTCTGCCATGATCCGGGCTGTGGCGGGTGCCATTTCGATGGCGGCCTTTGCATCCAGAAACAGGACCCTGAGCCTGCGGGCGAGTACATCCTCCACGGTTTGGGCCATCTCCTCCCTGACGGCCCATCGGACATGTGCGACCTTAAAAGTATAATTTTTATGCAGAAGCTCCCCATTGGATGGATCATCCTCCACGAGCTCCCCGATCTTGGCCGCATCGCTGCCATAGACATAGTCCCACGTGGTGTCGTCCACCTTCGTGGTATAGCCATGGACCCTCAGGTTGGCCGTGACGCATTTTTTCCGCGGAAGAGCAGCGATCGCCATCGATTTGTCCACAATCTCCTCGGCCATTTCCCTGTAAGTCGTCCATTTACCTCCTGTGATGGTTAACAGGTTGGATTCTGACCTGTAGATTTTATGGCTGCGCGATATTTCCTTGGTCTTCTGGTTGTCGCCATTCTTTGTGGCGGCCAGAGGGCGCAAGCCGGCAAACACGGATAGCACGTCGGAGCGTTGGGGACGCGAGGTAAGGTATTGCCCGGCCTGGTCAAGGATGAAGTCTATTTCTGCTTCGAGGGCCTTCGGTTCCGTTTCCGGTTTCTCGAGCGGGGTATCGGTAGTGCCCAGCACTACCTTGTTGTGCCAGGGTACGCCGAACAGAACGCGTCCATCGCTGGTTTTGGGAATCATGAGAGCCGACCGGCCTCCCAGGAATTTTTTGTCCACCACTAGGTGGACTCCCTGGCTGGGACGGATGGTCTTGTGGGTGCCGGGAGAATCCATCAGCCTGATTTTGTCGACAAATACCCCGGTGGCATTGACCACTACCCGACTACTGATGGTGTAAGCCTGGTGCGAAAGCATGTCGGTCACCTTCACCCCGCATACTTTCCCGTTGGTGTCTTTCATCAATGCGGTCACTTTTGTGTAGTTCAGGCATATGCCCCCGAAATCGGTGGCTGTTTGGGCCAGGGTGACGGCCATCCTGGCGTCATCGAATTGCCCGT
>CAZKIU010000100.1:0-2066 GCA_964552955.1 uncultured Prolixibacteraceae bacterium | reverse complement strand
AATGGAAAAAATACTTGTTATCGGGAGTTCCAACACCGATTTGATTACCACAATGGATCATTTCCCAGCGGCCGGGGAAACCCTCACCGGCGGGGCGTTTCAGCAGGCCATGGGAGGCAAGGGGGCCAACCAGGCCCTGGCTGCCCACCGCTCCGGCGGAGACGTCACCTTTATGACCTCCCTGGGAAAAGATGCCTACGGCCTCAACGCACTCCAATATTATAAGGAACAAGGGATGGAGGTCTCCTTTTCTCAGCTCAGCGATCATATTTCCTCCGGGATAGCCATGATCTGGGTCGACAAAAAAGGGGAAAACTGTATCGTCATCATCCCCGGTGCCAACCAACTCCTTACTCCGGAATATGTTCTGGCGCATCAGCAGGCCATCGATGCTGCGGATATCCTCATTTTGCAAATGGAAATCCCGTATGAAACCATCAAAACAGTTTGCTCCCTCGCCGCACAAAAGGGGAAAAAGATCATCCTGAACGTCGCTCCTGCCGCTCCTCTGGAAGAGGAAATCCTCCAATCGGTGCACCTGCTGGTCGTCAACCAGACGGAAGCAGAACTCCTGACGGGCAGAAAAATTGCCGACGCAGGGGAGGAAGCCATCGTAGATCAACTGTTGTCATCAGGCGTCCGCAATGTGGTGATGACCCTCGGGAAAAAGGGAAGCCTCTATAAAAACAACCATGAGCTTTTCCGGATCCGCGCTTTTCAGGTAGAGGCCCTGGATACCACCGCCGCAGGCGATACCTTCTGTGGTGCACTGGCTGCCCGCCTCAGCAGGGGAGAAGACGTCAAAACAGCGCTGGAATTTGCCGCTGCCGCCGCCGCCCTCTGTGTCACCCGAATGGGCGCCCAGCCGTCCATCCCTACCGAAGCCGAAGTACTGAAGTTTCTATCCGTTTCTATGTAATTGATCATTGAAAATGGAAACACTCTCAATCGGATTCTTAACTAATTATAATCGAAATTAATAAGCACTTTTAACCGGGAAAAATGTGAGTTTCTAATCGTAATAGAATCAACGAATTATAGAATTACTAACCATTAAAATAGATCATTATGTTCATCGTTAACAGCTATGCCCTGGCCATTATCTTCTGCTTCATCACCATGCTCTGCTGGGGTTCCTGGGGAAATACCCAGAAACTGGCCGGCAAGACCTGGCGCTACGAATTGTTCTATTGGGACTACGTCATCGGGGTCCTGCTCCTCTCCCTCCTGTTTGCCTTTACCCTCGGGAGTTTCGGCGAAGGGGGCCGCAGTTTCCTGCCCGACCTGCGTCAGGCCGATGCCGGTAACATCGGCAGTGCCTTCCTGGGAGGGATCATCTTCAACGCCTCCAATATTCTCCTCTCGGCAGCCATAGCCATCGCCGGCATGTCGGTAGCCTTCCCGGTGGGGGTCGGACTGGCGCTGGTGCTGGGTGTGATCATCAACTACCTGGGCTCCCAGAAGGGCGATCCTCTCTTCCTCTTCCTGGGCGTCGGCCTGATCACCGTGGCTATCATCCTCAATGCCCTGGCCTACCGGAAAGCTTCCGCAGGGAACATGAAGGTGACCACCAAAGGAATCATGATCGCTATCATCTCGGGCGTTCTCATGTCAATGTTCTACCGTTTTGTGGCTGCTTCCATGGACCTCGACAACTTTGTATCCCCTGCCCAGGGGAAAATGACCCCCTACACGGCCATGGTCATCTTTGCCTTAGGCGTGTTTGTCAGCAACTTCCTCTTCAACTCCATCCTCATGAAGAAACCCATCAGCGGCGAACCGACGGGTTATAAAGCCTATTTCTCCGGAAAGTTCCCTATTCACATGGTGGGCGTTCTTGGTGGGATCATCTGGGGCATCGGGAATTCCCTTAACCTGATTGCCGCCGGAAAAGCCGGTGCGGCCATTTCCTACGGACTGGGGCAGGGCGCGACCCTGGTGGCAGCCCTCTGGGGTGTTTTCATCTGGAAGGAGTTCAAAAACGCTCCCAAAAGTACCAACCCCATGCTCGCCCTGATGTTCCTCCTCTTTGTCGCCGGCATCATCCTGATCATCATCGCCGGGCA
>CAZKIU010000099.1:0-2175 GCA_964552955.1 uncultured Prolixibacteraceae bacterium | reverse complement strand
CTGAAAACCGGTTATCTCAAAAAAGCGGCCGCCCTCTTTATCGCCGGGAGTGACATGGCAGATTATCTCCGTACAGGCTTCGTAACAGATGAAAGCAAGATCCAGTTTAATACCCTCCAGCAGAATATCTTCCAGGGAGCCGTCGAAGCCGCTTACGAACTTTACCTGCTGACGCAGGATCAGCATTGGGTGGAAATTGCCTTCAGACATGCCGAAAACAATAAAGCCGCTTCTCTGCTGGATCAGATCTCAGAAGTGGAATCCCGCTCCGGGGGAGTGATTCCCGACTCCCTGCTCAACAGGGAGAGCGAAGCCACTACCCGTCTGGCCTGGTACCGAGAGAAACTATACCTCGAAACGGTGGAAGAAGTTCCCAATCCTCAAAAAATCAGTGAGTACCGGCAAAGAATCTTTGAAATAGAGGAGATGATCCTGAAATTGCGTGAGGATCTCGGGAAAAACTACCCTGAATATTACCGTGTCAAATATGAGGAGACCCCTCTCACTTTTGAACTGGCCAGGCAAAACATGAAAAAGGACGAAGTTTTGCTCTCCTACAGTTTACAGTTGCCCAGGGAGGGTAAAGAAGGCCAATTGTATGTCATCGCCCTTTCCACCGGGGGATACCGTTTTATCAGACAGCCGTTTACACAACAGAACCTCGAAATGGTGACGACCGTATTCCAGACCCTTGCCGATCCTGGCTATCTGAACACCGGGCGGGAGCAATTCAGCGCCTATTGTAATTCAGCCTACGCCCTCTACCAGTTGTTGCTGTTCCCCTTTGATGAGATGATTTCCGATAAAAAGATCACGGTGACGCCCGATGGTATTCTCAATTATCTCCCCTTTGAGGCGCTGCTTACGGAACCTGCCGATCTTTCAACGGTTCACTTTCACGACCTCTCTTACCTGATTCTGCACCATACGGTGAGTTACGGTTATTCAGCCGCTCTTTTCAACGTGGGGAACACAAAAGGAGGTCATCGTTCTGTGGCCTTTGCGCCGGTTTACCTGGGAGATGCCGGGTCTGCAGGCAGCCCCTCCGCGCTGCCTTCCATTCCCGGAGCATTGCAGGAAGTCACCCTGATGAGTAAAAAACTCAGGACGACCCTTTACCAGGGAGAAAGGGCCACCGAAAGCAAATTCCGGGAGGTTGCCGGGCAGTATGACATTCTTCATCTGGCCATGCACACCCTGATCAACGATTCGCTACCGCTCTTCTCCAAGCTGGCCTTTGCGAGTGGCGATCCCGGGAATCTGGAGGATGACGGATGGCTGAATGCCGCTGATGTCTATACCCTTCATATGAAAGCCAGAATGGCGGTGCTGGGGGCTTGCCGGAGCGGTGGGGGTACCCTCAGAAATGGAGAGGGGATCATCAGCCTGGCCCGGGGGTTCTTCTATGCAGGGTGCCGGTCGGTAGTGCTCTCCCTCTGGGAGGTCGAAGACCAGGCAGGTGCCCAGATCATGAAGGAGTTTTACCGGAATCTGAAGGCAGGAAGAAGCAAGGACCAGGCCTTAAGAAACGCCAAACTGAAATACCTCAGAGAGGCCTCACCCGTCACCGCACACCCCCGGCTCTGGCTGGGGTATATCCTCATCGGCGACCCGGAACCCCTGTTCGGGGGCATCCGCATCTACCTCCTGGTTTTTATGGGATTGATCCTGCTGTTGATTGCCGCAGATATGGTCATAAAAAAACCGGCCGGAAAAAGACCGACCGGTGACCGCAAATAAAAGGCGGTAAAGCGTATTGCAGTTACTGGGTTTTCTTATTGAGGCGGGTCAGCAACTTTCCGGCATCCCGCGAGTAGTATCCCTTTCGTTCAGCCACAGCCTCCAACCGGATGACGGCATTCCGGGTATCCCCACTGCCCACAAGGCTTAAAGCAGCATACCATTCGGCCTGCTCTACAAAGAGATTGTCATGGTGATGAATGACCCTGTCATATTCGACAAGGGCTTTATTATACTCCTTCAGCCCCTGATAACTGGCGCCTGTGAAAAACACCGCAGCAGGATTGAAGGGATCACGGCTGGCTTCCTTTTCCAGAATTAACAGGGCAGAGGCATAACAACCCCTGTTATAGAGGGTAAAGCCCTGGGTCAACCCTTCTGAGGGGAGGGCTGACACCTCCCTGAAGGTGGAAGGCGCCGTAGGGGATTTATAAA
>CAZKIU010000098.1:0-2340 GCA_964552955.1 uncultured Prolixibacteraceae bacterium | reverse complement strand
GAAAGGCGCTGGGCAGCGGAGTCAACTTCTGTCCGGGCTGCGGCACCCGGGTGGCGGCTGCGCCTCCTGAAGCCAAAATACGCGGCTATAAGGAAAAGATGTTTAAAGGGGTCGAGCAACGGTTGAAAACCACCCTGCAAGGTCAGGCCCGCTCCGCCGCAGAAAAGGTATTCTCAAAGGTGACAGGTCAGGAGATCAGGGAGAGCTTTGGCGGAAAGAGCGGTAATACCGGCCGTGCCCACCCCGGGAATACTTCCGGGAATACTTCCGGAAGGACTTCCGGAACAAGCCAACCGGTCACTCCCGAAGAAGGACTTCCGGAAACCCATGGAAGGGGGGTCAGCGGCTGGATCTGGATCTTCCTGCTGCTCAGCATTCTTCTGGGCATCGCCGGGTTTATCTCTTACGGTAACATAGAAGCCTGGGCCTATGGCATAGGCAGGGTGCTGGCCCTCTCAACGGTTATCCTGATCGGAGTCCTGTTCCGGAGAAAAAAGGAAAAACCTCTGAACTGGCTGTTTAAAATCCTCCTGCTGGCACAGATCCTCTTTCTGGGCTGGATCCTTTACAATCGCGTCATGGGACAGTATTTCGACATGTCGGCACTGTTAATGGCCGCCCTACTCTCTACGGATTTAAAACTACTCTTCAACGGAAACAAATAAATCTATCATGGCAAAATTCTGTTACAACTGCGGCAAAGAACTCGCCGGAAATGAGAAGTACTGCGGCCACTGCGGCTCCAAACAGGAATCGGAAACCACATCAGAACATACAGGAGTGCCCGGGGTACCCCGACAGCCTGAAGAGTCTGCACACGCGTTTAAAAAAGAGATCCGGCGTGACCTCCGCGAGGAAGAGCAGGGTACGACAGACCAGAAAACCAGCCTGCCCCGCCTGAAGATCGATTACCACCAGATCAACAAAAACCTGAAGGTGAAAAACAGCCAGTCCAGGATCGTCAGGGGCTCCTTGTTGGTCACCATGGGAGCGGTCATCCTGATTCTGCTGACCATTCCGGAGGAGTCTCCCTTTCACAACATGTTCGCCCTAACCCTAATAGGGATTTTAATCGGGATCACCGGAGTGATCACGGCCTGGATTTTCAGGCTGAGGGCCAAAAAACTGGCCACCCTCATCAGTGGCGAAAACGTCGTCGCCGCCTGGCAGCTTTCCGACGCCGAAAAAGCAACCTATGCCGGATATCTCTTTTCTTTCGAAAAAAACAAAAACCTGGGAATCCTGGGGATCACAACCTTACTTATTGTGGTGATCTTCGGACTGTTCATCCTCTTCATTGATGAAGGCAAGGGAGCTATGGCCCTGGTGGCCCTTGGGCTGATCCTCCTGCTCTCGTTCTTCGCCCTGGGTATGCCCGTTTATTACCGGCAACGTAACCTCAATGGTGACGGTATCATCCTCATCGGCCGTAAATTCGCTTATGTCAACGGTTTCTTCCACAACTGGGATTTTCCCCTCTCCGGCATCCAGAAGGTGAAACCCATTGAGAAACCCTTCCACGGCCTCTACCTCCAGTATTACTACTACGACCGCACCCTGAAGAACACCGAAGAGCTTCATATTCCTGCTCCTCCTGAAACCGACCTGCAGGAGCTGACACGGGTACTGAAACCGATGTAGATAAGGGTGTGCCCGCAATTGCCGGGAGGAACCACGGTACATCGCCTGATGCAGGAGGAATCATGCATTCATCCTACAAGGGGGGAGGCACTAATGTCTGGATTGACAAGAAACGGATCCCTATGATGAGGCGTGCGTCCGGAGGGCGTCCTGGAGGTAATAATCGACATACAACACCAGTGCAGCTATCAGTGCAAAACCCACCCCCGTAAAACTGAAGATCTTCTTCTCTTCCGGAACAGTAAAATGAAGAGCGACCATCCATACCACCCAGAGGGTAATCTGAAACAGGGCCAGAAACATCCAGTAATAATCGCCGGGAAAATACGCCAGGCTGTCAAGAAAGGGGTACTCCAATCCATCGCCGGTACAGAAAGGCCCTGATTTGGGCACATCGGTCATGTCCACAGCGAAAGTAACAAAAGTTAAAAAAGCCATGGAAACGGAGGTCCAGAATCCTGTCCTGAATACAGATCTGCTTCCAGGTTCTTCGGCATTCATAGTTGATCCAGTCCTTATTGGGTTAAAGAATTGGTTTAATTGCGCCCGTTACAATTACAGAAAGAAAGGGAATTTCCCATCCCTGACCTCAGGGTTTTAACCTGACCACTTTCTGATGAAAAAGTGCGCCGGAGGTTTCGCATACCAGGAAGTAGATTCCCGGGGCCAGGCCGGAACCATCGACCGGGCAGGAAAACG
>CAZKIU010000097.1:0-2349 GCA_964552955.1 uncultured Prolixibacteraceae bacterium | reverse complement strand
CTTCGAGGTCGGGCGACTTCCGCCAGTGGCCCGAGCCGACCCATGGTTTTTTGTACTCCATCACCTCTGCAATCTTCCATTCGTAGTCAAAATCGTTGAAAGAGAGGAATTTGGGCTTCACGTTGGCCACCAATACCTCGTTTTTCTCCCTGTCGTATTTGATGCGTAGTTCATGAATATCAATGCCGTATTTGGCGACAATCCTGACCTGAAGGGCCCCGATGAAATGAAGTGAACGGCCTCCTTCGTCAAACTTGTCGTTCCAGGTGCGGGTGAAACTGCTGTTGACCTGGAGCAATCCCAGGTCGAGGATGTTCCGTAGCTCTGAAATGTTGAGCCGGCGTGAGCGGAGTTCGTTGTTTTCAGCCTGGAGGTTGCTCATTTGCCGGCTGGTGGTGTCAAGGCGGCCCGCCAGCTCCGCTATCTTCTCGTCCCTGGCCCGGATCACCGTCTCCCAGAGCAGGTAGATGAAGGCTGCCGCCCCCAGCAACAAAATCCCGTAGGCCGCGTATTTGTTGAGGATGAGCAAAACAGACACGACTACGACGACAGCCAGAATCAGGTAAATCTTCAGATTTTTGAAAAACTTCATTGGAACAATCTTAAGTCTTGATACTAAAAACAACACCATCAAATATACTGAAGGATAGCAAAATAAAAAACCCCACACGGGAATCCTGGTTAGGGATAGACCATATGGGGCATTTTGTTCAATAAATGCCTTCACGTGGGCACGGGCTGCGGCAGGTATTCATCAGCAGCCGTTATCCCAGGCTGAAAGCTGAAGGCTGAGGGGGTCAGCACCCCTTGGCGTTTCAAATCAAAGGTGAACCAGGCAGCCGAATCCACAGCTGCGGGCTGCGGGTGGTCAGCACCCTTCTGAGGTGCCTTCTGCCAGTTTCTTGTACCACGAGAGGGGGTTGGAGTCGGGGCGTTCGATGGGCATGCCGTAGACCCTGTCGAGGATCAGTTGGGTCAGAACACCCAGGGCTCGGGAAACGCCGAACAGCACCGTGTAAAAATTGTACTCGGTAATGCCGTAGTGGTGGAGGAGTGAACCGCTGATGGCATCTACATTGGGCCATGGGTTTTTAATCTTCCCGGTGGCTTCAAGGATCGGGGGGGCTACGCGGTACATGGCGTTAACGATGTCCACCAGTTTATCGTTTTTGATATACCGTTCGGCGAACTCCTGCTGGACCGAAAACCGGGGATCGGTTATGCGAAGTACGGCATGGCCATAACCGGGGACGACGCGGCCTTCCTTCAGCGTCTTTTCGACGTAGCCGGCGATCTGCTGGTCGGTGGGGGCATCGGTGCCCAGGGCCTCGATCATCTCAAACATCCAATGGATCACCTCCTGATTGGCAAACCCGTGCAGCGGTCCGGCCAGCCCGGTCATCCCCGCCGCAAAGGAATAGTAGGCATTGCTCAGGGCAGAGCCCACCAGATGGGTGGCATGGGCTGATACATTGCCCCCTTCATGGTCGGCATGGACCACCATGTAAAGCCTCAGCAACCGCTTCACTTCCAGGTTGTCAAAACCCATCATGTAGGCCAGGTTCCCCGCCCAGTCGAGATGTGGGTTGGGATCGATGTGGTGTCCGTTGTGGTAGAGTTTCCGGTAAATATATGCGGCAATGCGCGGCAACCGGGCAATCAGGTTCATCACATCCTCATACATGAAATCCCAGTAGAACTTCTTATGGACCCCGGAACGGTAAGCCTTCTGGAAGACCGACTCGGTGGCCATTGCCAAAATGGCCGTACTGAAAAAGGTCATCGGCCGGGCGATCTTCGGAATGGCGTCGATCACGTCGAAGACATGCTGCGGCACATACGACCGGGTCGCCCAGTCGCGTGAGATATTCATCACATCCTCCTTTTCCGGAATCTCCCCGATCAACATCAGATAAAACAACCCTTCGGGCAGAGGTTCCCCCTCCGGAGTCAGCTTGGGCAATTTCTCACGCAACTCCGGAAGCGTGTACCCCCGGAAACGGATCCCTTCATTGGCATCGAGATTCGAAGTGTCGGTCACCAGGGCGGGAATCCCCTTCTGCCCCGACAACACCTGGTCAATATTCACCTGGGCAATCACCTTGTCCCCATACTCTTTCCTGATCCGCTGGTATTCGGCAGAACACTTGATCGCCTTCTGATAAAACCTGTTCTTAATGTATTCCATACTCTTTAGTTTTATTGTTAATCCTTGTCATCACTGTTTATTTTGTTCTCTGTGCGATTCTCAAATCCTGAGTCTTGAGTCTTGAATGCAGGAATCCTGAGTCTTGAGTCTTGAATGCAGGAATCATCACCTTGATCTTTTCTAGTGCATGTTGGCGATGA
>CAZKIU010000096.1:0-2571 GCA_964552955.1 uncultured Prolixibacteraceae bacterium | reverse complement strand
CGCTTTTATTCCAGTTGACCGTAAAGGAGCTGGAAGTCACATTCGTAATGCCGGTAAGGAGAGGCCCGGGATACATCAAGGCAATATCCACTTCCGTTTTCTCCAGAAAGGTTCCGTTTGACCAGGCTTCCACCATGATTTTCCGGTCATCATCCCAAAAGGGTTCCATGTATCCGATGTTGGTGGCCAGCAATTCTGTTTCGGGGCTTTTCACCTTTGCAGGCGCATAATTGGGAATGTTGCCCCAGGAGCCGTTCGATGTTTTTATACCGTAAATAAAAATCCAGTACTCCGTGGCCCCTGCGACGGGTGTCCAGGAGATCCTGCAGGAAGAGGAGGTGACATCCTGCACAGTAGCCCAGATGGCAGAAGCTTCCTGGCGGGAAATCCCGGCCAGAAGGAAAACAATCAATGAAAATGCCCGGAGGGATTGGAAGCAATAGTTCATTTTCATAATGACAGGTTTTTTGAAGTTAATTCATTCTGACAGTCCCATTATTTCAGTTTGGCGCAGTCCATCATCACCTTGTCGCCCACGCCGTCGTACCGGAGGGGCTGGAATTTTCCGCCGGCATAATCTTCCTGGAAGGTGACCTTGTAGAAAGCGCATCCGCCGGTTTTGGTTTTCACGGCCATGGCGGCAATGCAGTAGCGGTGGAGGATGACGCCCGAAATGGCATGGCGGCGGATCTCCCAGTCGTAGGTGATGGCCGTTTTCAGCACCTCGGTGCCGTCGATGAATCCGCTTTTCCAGTCGTTGGAGTTTTTCAGGGCGGCCACCATGCGGGCCTCCCTGGGGGCATCAGAAACCACGGCCGCCGGAAAAACCGCATTGGCCATGCCGGCGGCCGCTCCCGCCTCGTTCAGCAGTTC
Source organism: uncultured Prolixibacteraceae bacterium (assembly GCA_964552955.1). Taxonomy (GTDB): domain Bacteria; phylum Bacteroidota; class Bacteroidia; order Bacteroidales; family Prolixibacteraceae; genus UBA1413. The sequence continues at coordinate 1,698 of CAZKIU010000096.1, read as the reverse complement.
CGCCACCCGGTTGTAGCCGGTGAAATCGTCACCACTGATCTTCAGGATGCCCGATGCCGCCGGGGAATAATAGCACTGCACTACCACCTTCAGGGTGTGCTCCCCGGGCCCCAGTTTGGCCAGCGCCTCGGCAAACCCCACCGGCCCTTCATATTTCTTCCCGAATTTGTTCCAGGTGAGTCCCGGTGTGTTGTACACCTGTGTCACCGCCGGATCAGGAACCATTTCCATCACCACATGGTATTTTTGCTTCAGGTCACCCGAGATGTACATGTTGGCGAAGGTGAGCTGCTCCTCACGGGGCTGCTGGTAATCATATAACGGAGGTTTGACCTCGTAAATGAATATCTCCACCAGCAGTTTCTCGTTCGGACTGGCATTGACATAGATTTCCTTCAGGGTTTGGGGCAGGTATGCCACGGCATAGAGATGATCGCCCGCCCCGAACTCCGTCTGAAGTCCGGCCGGAGATGCCGGATCAATGGGTGAGGAGGAAAAGAGGATTTTCCCGGGTTCCGCGACATCCTGCGCCGCCATGGCAGCCGCCCACAGCACCAGGGTAAAGGTCAGGATAAAAAATCGTATCGAATGCATATTGTGAGCTTTAAGTTTATTGGAAATTGGATTCTGCATAGGAGGAAGACTTCCATGAAATTCATCTGATCATCAACACATCACTTCCCGGAGGCCGGCCGGGGAAAACTTCTTCAGGCTCCTGATTCATTGCGCCCCGTAACCCTCCACATTTCCGAAGAGCTGAAGGGCCTCTTTCCAGGGGTATTTATTACAGAACATGGTCACCGAAGAACTCATGGTGCCCTGGAGGTTCATCCCCAGGATGGAGCGCCACTGGTTGGCGGCTGAGTTGCGGTCGAGGTCGGTCTGCTCGGAATAGCGGGCAATGAGATAGCCGTCGAGATAGGCCTTGTGTACTTTCAGCGATTCGGGGATCTCGTTTCGGTTGCCGTTGGCACTGGCGATCTCCAGGTCACCGAAGTCGCCGGCGTCAATGCGCAAGCGGGTGTTGCTGGCCGGACTGTAATGGAGGTCTTTGTCCTTGTTCACGAAAAAGATGTTGTGATCGACCGACACCCATTCGTTTTTGTTGAAGCGGGTGTGGTCGACCCCTGCCAGAATAGAGGCCCCGATGATGTTATGGTGGATGTTGTAATTGCATTTGGTCATCACCCGCACGCCATAGCCCATGTCGAGGAAGTCTTTGGTGCGGCTCCAGGTGAAGAGGATGGTGTTGTAAGCCACTTCCACGTCACCGCAGAGGGCCATGGTATTGGGGCCGCCTGTGCTGGCGCAGGTGCCGTAGATCTCAACGGCCGCCATGCGGTTGCCCACGAAGACGTTGTTCTGCACGGTGAATGTACCGCTGCGGTGGCCTGCCTGCAGGGCGAAGCTGGCCCCATTTACGAAAACGCAGTTCTGAATGGTCACATCCCCGCCGCTGGTGGCGCTCATAAACTGCAATAAGGGTTCGTCGACCGTAGGGTAACCCACCGGGGGCCGCTCGGTGGCCGGAAGCAGCCTGCCGCCCCCTTCCACACCTTCCACGATCCCCTCTTTCACATGATAGGCATTGCGCTCACCCCCGTCAAAGACCAGATGGTCCAGTACCGTGCCCGCCACATCTTTGGTGAATTTAAACACCGCCTTCCGTGTGGAACGGGCACTTTCATTGTCGGGCTG
>CAZKIU010000095.1:0-2861 GCA_964552955.1 uncultured Prolixibacteraceae bacterium | reverse complement strand
ACCTGATTTAAGGCTATTCAGAAATGGGAGTGAGGACCACCTTCCGGAACTCCACCTCGGAGCCCTCGGCCTGCAGGGCGATCTGTCCCCGGGTGGCGGTGCAGTTGGTGCCAAGGTTGACCAACTGGTCATTCACCCACACCCTGATGGTATCGGCCACGCACTCGACCACCATGCGGTTCCACTCGCCCACGGGTTTCTCGGAACCATCGGTGAGGTTCACGATCCTCCGGTTTTTGTCGCCGTCGACTCCCCAGCTCTCTCTAGGACCGCGGCGCGCCTCCATGTCGGGCACGGTGATGTCTTCGGCAATGCACCAGAAATCACCCGCATGCTCATGCATCATCTGCACTTCCAGCGAACGGGGGAACATGCCGTACAGGGCCCGCGGCGTCGAAGCGTGCACCAGCACCCCGCAGTTGCCCGGAACTCCGGCAAAACGGTATTCCACCTCGAGCCGGTAATTGCTGAAGAGGGAATCGGTGATCAGGTGCCCGCCCGGGGTACCCAGACTGACCAGCATCGAGTCGCGCACGATGAAAGGCCGGGTGGTATCAGGGTTCTGGTCCATGGCGGGCACATCCATATGCCAGCCGGTGAGGTCCACCCCATTGAAAAGCGAAACAGGCTGAGGCTCTTGGGCTGGGCCGCATCCGGAAAGAAGGGTGGTGATCAGGGCAGTGGCAACCAGCAGGGCTGCAAATGCTTTCAGGTTGAGTAACCGGTTCATAGGTCTTTGCTTATGTGAGTTATACGTTCACGATCCTGAAATAGTCAAACGAGACATCCCAGGGTGTGGGCGGCTTGGTGGTGTCGGAGTCAAACCAGAAGGTGCTTTTCATATACTGGGTCACGATTCCGTCACCCACCATCAATCCGGCCCTGACATCCTTCAGCAGCAGTTCGGCAGTTCCCAGTTTTTCATATGTGGCGCCGTCGAGGGAATAAAACGCCGTGTAGAGACTTCCTTTCTTCTCAAGCCTAAGGTATAAAGGCCGCTCCACGGTGACCGCCTCTTTGAGGTCGAAGGAACCCACCGATTTGGTGATGTCGTTCTCCTCCATGATCAGGTCAATGGTACCTGATTGGTTCGGAGAAACCGGTGCCCCCCCTCTGTTCGTCTTAATGACGGCCCTGAACATCAGCTTCACAAAATTGTGATCGTCCTGCCAGGCCAGAATCCCCGCATTTTCAGGCTGCGAGGGAATTCTTGAGCTGAAGAGTTTTGTATCAATGGTCCAATCATTGTTAGCACTCTGCAACAACAGGTTCCGGGCATTGTTCGTCCCCTCCGACACATCCCCCACTTCGCTGGTCAGGGTCAGCGATCCCGCAACTTTCGACAGGCTGATCGTCTGTGGATTCTTCCTGATCCATTCCCACTGCGGTCCCACCGAGACTCCATTGAACTCATCACTCACCGAAGCAACATCGAAATTCAGATAATAGCTGTTCTTTTCGAGGGTGATGTTGTCGATGAACTGAACGACGGCCGTTCCCGGAACCGCTTTGGCCTGCTGTATGTCAACCATGATTCCTTCTCCTAGCGCAGAAGCAGCGACCACTGGAATTTTGGCATTGTTTTTAAGAAGGTAGCTATAGGCTTTGACCGATTTGTCAAACCCGGGTATCTTTTTCCCGTTTACAGTAATGGATGCCGGCATGAGATCAGGCAGCACCTTCAGCGGATAACTGCCTGAAACCGTCTTCCCATCGACCGTCACTACGGCAAATACCGTGGCTACACCAACTCCGGTGGCCGTCACCTTTCCGTTGTCGTCTACCTGGACTACTGACGGGTTGTTGCTGCGATACGTCACCCTGGCCTTGGCCAGATCACAAAAACGATCATCCGACATGCTGGCCGTTACGCTGGTCTGGGTCGTTTCGCCCGGCCTCAGCACCACCCTGTCGCCTTCAGCAACTACCGTCATCAATACAGGGTGATAGCTGCCGCTCATAACCGCTTCCACGCTTCCCCTGATATCTCTGGAAGACGCCCCGATCTCGAACACATACCGGCCCGGATCAAAGGTGATTCTCCCCTCATGGGCTTCCCAGAACCACAAATCGGCGCAGTCTATATCGATGGCCACCCTCCGCGTCTGTCCCACCGGAATGGTGACCCTTTTAAACCCCTTCAGCCTCTTTAAGGGCCGTTCCAGAGAAACCCCACTGTCGGGCGTCCTGACATAGACCTGCACCACCTCATCGCCGTCCGTATCTCCGGAATTCCTGACATCCACGGAAACCGTGATCTTATCGTTCGGGGTTATTTCTTTCCTGTTGATACTGAAATTGCTGTACTCGAAAGTGGTGTAGGATAAGCCGTATCCAAATTCATAGGAGACCTCCTTATCGTAATACCAGTAGGTTCTGCCGTTGGTGCCGTCGCCCCTGAGATTATAATCATTGAATTCCGGAAGGTCCTTCACCGAGGTATGCCAGGTCACATTCAACTTGCCTCCCGGATTCACCTCCCCGAACAGGATCTTCGCCATGGCGGCCCCCTGCGCCTGGCCGTTGTAACCCGTCCAGATCATCCCCGGGATGTGGGGATTGGTTTTGAAGGATTCCACCTCCACCATGCCCATGGTCTGCATCACCACGATGGTATTCGGATTCACCGCCGCCACCGCCCTGATGAGTTCACTCTGGTTCCCCGGAAGGGCGAGCGAAAAGCGATCCGATTCCTCCCGGCTCGTACTCTGGTCGGTGCCCACAAAAACGATGGCCACATCGGCCGAAGCCGCCAGCTCAAGGGTCTCCCTGTCGGTGGCCTCCACTTCCGGCTCACGATAGACAAAAACCAGGGTCTGCGGTCCGGTGATCCCCAGCGTCTTCATTTTGACGGCGACCGT
>CAZKIU010000094.1:0-3063 GCA_964552955.1 uncultured Prolixibacteraceae bacterium | reverse complement strand
ACGGTGGCCGACATCATGACCGACAATGGCGTAGTGCACGTGATTGACGCGGTGCTGATGCCTCCTGTCACCAGTGCCAGTGCCACCAGGAACAATGAAATGCAGTTCAGGCTTTATCCCAATCCCGCGACAACCAACCTGATTGTTGAAGTGAACGGCGATAGCGAACTCAGGGGCTCAACACTGGCCATTCTTACCATGGAAGGCAGAAAAATAAACGAAATGGTGGTAAACGAAAGCAGAGTTTCCTTAAACACCAGCAGTTTCAAACCGGGAATGTATCTGGTTGTACTCAAAGGGAACAACCAGATTCACACAGAGAGACTTGTGATCAGGTAATTCATCTGTTCTGTTGACATTAAAAAGGCAGGGGCTGAAAAGCTTATGCTTTTTTTATTTCCGCATATGGTTGAATCCATGGGTTTGCAGGGGGATCAGTGATCCTCCGGCAGTGACGAGCATCATGCCCTCTTCGGGAGCGGTCATATGGCCGATCACGGTAATGTCGGGATCCTCTTTTATCTTATCATGGTCTTCGAGGGGCAGGGTGAAGAGCAGTTCATAGTCTTCGCCGCCGTTGAGGGCCGCCACCAGCGGGTTGATGTTGAATTCCAGGGCCATTTCACGGGTTTGCTGGTCATAGGGGATCCGTTCCTCATAGAGGTGGCATCCCACGCCCGAGGCTTTGCACAGATGACCGATTTCGGAGGAGAGCCCGTCGGAAATGTCAATCATGGAGGTCGGCTGGATCCCCAGCTCTTTTAAGCGGGCGACCACATCGCCCCGCGCTTCGGGCTTGAGTTGCCGCTGCAGGATATAGTCATGGCCTTCGAGTTGGGGCTGCATGCCCGGGTGGACTTTAAACACCTCATTTTCGCGCTCCAGCAATTGGAGTCCCATATACGCACCTCCCAGGTCGCCCGATACACACAGCAGATCGTTGGGCCGGGCCCCCGAACGATAGGTGATTTTCTCCAGGGGGGCTGTTCCCAGCGCGGTGATGCTCAGCATCATGCCGGTGAGGGAGCTGGTGGTGTCTCCCCCCACCAGATCTACGTCGTAGCGGGCGCAAGCCAGCTTGATCCCCTCGTAGAGTTCTTCCAGCATTTCCAGGGAAAACCGGGCCGAGACTGCCAGGCTCACCGTAATCTGCCGGGGTGTGGCGTTCATGGCATATACATCCGAGAGGTTGACGACCACGGCCTTGTATCCCAGATGTCTCAGGGGCATGTACATGAGATTAAAATGAATCCCCTCCAGGAGCAGGTCTGTGGTCACCACCATCGCCTCCCCGCCGGAGGCGATCACTGCAGCATCGTCTCCGACCCCCTTCAACGTACTGCCTTGCTTCATCTCCAGTCCGCCAGTAAGTCGTTCAATCAAACCAAACTCACCCAGGGTAGCTAACGTGGGCGTCTTCTCTGTTTCAGCCATTTTAATTAGGATAAAAAGGTATTATTTAAAACCACAACGCCGCAAAAGTAGTCCATAATTTATATCTTTGCAATTCGTTTTTCGGCGGTACCCGGGCCGGTTTCCCCGATAAACGTAGGCAAAGGAATGGAAGGAAAATGGAAGATCAGGACAAAATATTACACGAGGTCACCCAAGGGGAGTATAAATACGGTTTTTATACTGATATTGAGACCGATATCATTGAGAAGGGGTTGAATGAACAGGTCGTCCGTACGATCTGGGAGAAGAAGCAGGAGCCTGATTTCATGCTGGAATTCAGGCTGAATGCCTTCCGTAAGTGGCAGAAGATGGAGATGCCCGATTGGGCTTACCTGAAGATACCCCCCATTGATTTTCAGGCCATCAGTTACTATGCTGCGCCGGTGAAAAAGCCCAGGTACAGCAGCATGGACGAAGTCGATCCTGAGCTGATCGATACCTTCAACAAGCTGGGGATTCCTCTGGAAGAGCAGAAGCATCTGGCGGGGGTGGCTGTAGATGCCGTGATTGACAGTGTATCGGTGAAAACCACCTTCAAGGATACCCTGGCCGAGAAGGGGATCATCTTCTGTTCCTTTAGTGAGGCTTTGCGTGACCATCCTGATCTGGTCAGAAAATACATCAGCATGGCCGTGCCGGTGGGGGATAACTATTTTGCAGCCCTCAACTCGGCCGTGTTCAGCGACGGTTCTTTCTGTTACATTCCCAAAGGGGTGCGCTGTCCCATGGAACTCTCTACCTATTTCCGGATCAATGCTGCCAATACCGGTCAGTTTGAGCGTACGCTGATCGTGGCCGATGAGGGGAGTTATGTCAGTTATCTGGAAGGGTGTACGGCCCCCATGCGCGATGAGAACCAGTTGCATGCCGCCGTTGTTGAAATCATTGCCCTGGATCATGCCGAAGTCAAATACAGTACGGTACAGAACTGGTATCCGGGTGATAAGGAGGGCAGGGGAGGTATTTACAACTTCGTGACCAAGCGGGGGATCTGCCGCGGGGAGTCCTCGAAAATAAGCTGGACCCAGGTGGAGACAGGCTCGGCCATCACCTGGAAATACCCGAGTTGCGTCCTGTTGGGTAACCATTCGGTGGGCGAGTTTTACTCGGTGGCCCTCACCAATTACCATCAGCAGGCCGATACGGGAACCAAGATGATCCATATCGGAAAGAACACCAAAAGTACTATCGTCTCCAAAGGGATTTCAGCAGGGGTAAGCAACAACAGCTACCGCGGACTGGTCAAGGTGTTGCCGGGCGCCGAAAATGCCCGCAACTTCTCACAGTGTGATTCCCTGCTGATGGGCAACCAATGCGGGGCTCATACCTTCCCCTATATTGAGGTAGGGAATAAATCATCGGTGGTGGAACACGAGGCTACGACCTCCAAGATCGGCGAAGACCAGATCTTTTATTGTAACCAGCGGGGTATCAGTACCGAAGATGCCATTGGCATGATCGTCAACGGCTACGCCCGCGAGGTCCTCAATAAGCTCCCCATGGAGTTTGCCGTCGAAGCCCAGAAGTTACTGGCCATCAGCCTGGAAGGAAGCGTGGGATAAAAAAGTCGGGAATCTGGAGTCTGGAATCTGGAATCTTCTCGACTGA
>CAZKIU010000093.1:0-3249 GCA_964552955.1 uncultured Prolixibacteraceae bacterium | reverse complement strand
TAACCATCTCCTTTTTTTTCTCCGGAATCATCCGCGCTCTCTTCAGCACCCGGGGCGCGGTTTCCCGCACTACGCCCCGCTCCCTTCACATATCTCCGTCCAATCCCGGAAACGGAATATCAAATATCAGTAAAATATTCATTTCATTCAAGCATTCGCTGGTCTTTCCTCCGCAATGACCTGCCGGATCCCCGGCAGGCCGACCCCCCGGAAAAACAGCCGTCTCATTTTGAGCTTCTTCATTCATCCACCGCCGTTTTCCGGAAGGGAACCCAGAACATCTACATTCCGGCAACCCGGTCACCACAATCCCTGGGGTGATATGGCCGGTCGTGCCAAGCGTTACATCATCCCGGTCATGCCCCTGAACTCATCCACTGCATAACACAATGATCCCCGCACCCGGAGAGATATGGCTGTTCATAAGGCTGAGCACCACCACGGCCTCATCCGGTTACCGCCGCTCCCTGAGAGAGTACGGCCGGTTATGCCCCTGAGCATTTCTACTGCATAATCAGATCATCGCCACTCCCTGAAAGAGTGCGGCCGGTCACCCCAGGCTCTGCATCAACAGGTATACCAGATAGGCCACCCCGGCCCCCGCAGCTGGTCCCACCACCGGAATCCAGGCATAGGCCCAGTCGGTGTCGTCCTTTTCCGGAAGAGGAAGCAGGGCATGTACGATCCGCGGACCCAGATCACGCGCCGGGTTAATGGCATAACCGGTGGTCCCACCCAGGCTCAACCCGATGGCCAGCACCAGCAACCCCACGGGCAGCGCCTGCAGCGACCCCAAACCAACCTTGGCCGAGTCTACCCCTGCAATCTCCAGCGACGGCAAATGAATCAGCAACACCGCCAGCACCAGGATGAAGGTCCCCACCATCTCGGAAAAGAAATTACTTCGGTAATTGCGGATGGCCGGCGCCGTGCAGAAACAACTCTTGCGGGTCCCCGGGGTGCGCGTAGCCCGGAAATGGTCGATGAAAAAGAGGTAGACCGTGAAGGCCCCCAGCATGGCTCCCGCCACCTGAGACAGCATAAAAGGCACCACTTTAGCCCAACCGAAAAGCCCCGACAGGGCCAACCCCAGCGTCACGGCCGGATTCAAATGCGCACCGCTGATGTCCTGGGTGGCAAAAACGGCCACAAATACCGCCATTCCCCACCCGGTCGCAATGACCATCCACCCTGCCCCATGGCTGTAGGTTTTTGCCAGATTCACATTGGCGACCACTCCGTTCCCCAGGACGATCAGCAAAAACGTCCCCAGAAATTCCGCAAAAATTTCATTCATTACTTTTCGTTTATTTGTTATTTAAGTGAGAGTAAACGTTTTAAACGCATAACAGCCCTTTGTAGTCATTTGCAAACGCTTTCAACTGATGAACTCATTTGTCACCGATTTCAATTGCTGAAGTCATTTGCAACCGATTTCAACCCGTTATAGTCATTTGTAAACGTGTACGCTCCAATATTAGGCATTAAAACTATTTCCCAAATCAACGGGGCGACAACAGATAATTTTGAGCCAGCGCCGTGAAGGCAGCCACCTGATCCTCTTCCCAGGCCTTGTTTTTCCCCTTCTCACGGGCCATCAGCAGGGCCACTGCGGGTGCCAGCCGGATGCTCTCACGGGCATCAAGGAAGAGCGCCCGGGTACGCCGCGCCAACACATCCTCCACGCTCTCTGCCATCTCCTCCCTGACGGCCCAGATCACTTGCGACCGCAGGATCTCCAGCTTCTGACTCAACCACCCCCCCCAATAGGGATTCTCATCGGCCAGGGCCAACACTTCTTCCCTGTCGGTACCGTAACAAGCCATCGGATCACCCGTCGGATCCAGACCCGTCCGAAACCCATGAATGGGCAAATGCGGCGTGAAACACGCCCGCTCGGGAAGACCTCCCAATATCGCCGCTTTCTCCACTACATCCTCGGCCATCTTCCGGTAGGTGGTCCACTTCCCCCCCGTGATGGTCACCAGTCCCGACATCGACACAATGATCTTATGACTGCGAGAGATCTCCTTGGTGCTTTTCTTCTCATCATCGGGGCGCGCCAGAGGCCGCAGTCCCGCGAAGACACTCAGTACATCCTTACGTTCAGGCGGCCGAACCAGGTATTCCCCTGCCGTCTTCAGCAGAAACTCCACCTCTTCCTCCAGCGGAACCGGCTCCAGGGAATGGGCACTGATGGGGGTATCGGTCGTGCCGATGATGACATGGTTGCGCCACGGAACAGCAAACATCACCCTCCCGTCGGAGGTGTTGGGCACCATCACGGCTGCATCCTGGGGTAAAAAGGAACGGTCCACAACCAGATGAATCCCCTGACTGGGCGTGATCATCTCCCGTGATTCAGGATCATCCATTTTCATGATCTCATCGACGAAAACCCCGGTGGCGTTGACCACCGCCCGGGCTTTCAGCCTGAACTCCTCACCGGTCAGCTGATCGGTGGCGGTCACCCCGCACACCTGCTCCTTCTCGTGGAGAAGAGCCGTCACCTGGCAGTAGTTGAGGAGCACCCCCCCGTGGTCGGCACACGTCTGGGCCAGACTGATGGCCATGCGGGCATCGTCAAACTGCCCGTCATGGTATATCGTTCCCCCCTTGAGACCTTCCTGAACCAGCGTGGGCATGGCCTCCATGGCCTCCTCCCGGTTGAGCATACGCGATGATCCCAGTCCCAGCTTGCCCGCCAACAGGTCATATACTTTCAACCCCATGGTGTAAAAAGAACTCCCCCACCACTCGTAACTGGGAATCACAAACGAACGGTTCGAAACCAGATGGGGCGCATTGCTGATCATCAGTCCGCGTTCGCGCAACGCCTCCATCACCAGGGCAATATCCCCCTGCTGAAGGTAACGGACACCCCCATGCACCAACTTGGTACTCCGGCTCGAGGTCCCCTTCGCAAAATCACTCTGCTCCAACAAAAGGGTCTTGTACCCCCGGCTCGCGGCATCCACCGCCACCCCCAGTCCGGTCGCCCCCCCGCCAATCACTATAATATCCCACGTCCCCTTCTTCCTGACCTTCTTTAAAAAACTATCCCGTTCCATATGATTTATATTGTAATCGCGGATTAAATCAATAAACAATTTTTTCAGGATTCTGGCGACTGTCCTAAATAGAAAGAATATAGATAGCAGATCCTTCCCTTCTAATCACCCGCCACTATTTTCTTTTATCATTCCAGACTCCCTCATTCAAGATTCAAGACTCCCTCATTCAAGATTC
>CAZKIU010000092.1:1637-3771 GCA_964552955.1 uncultured Prolixibacteraceae bacterium | reverse complement strand
TCGTCACCCAGACGGCGCTTGCGGTTCTCTTCGTATTCCGAGAAGGAACCCTCGAAAAAGTGAACGTGGGCATCGCCCTCAAAGGCCAGGATGTGGGTGGCAATGCGGTCAAGGAACCAGCGGTCGTGGCTGATGACCACGGCACAGCCGGCGAAACTCTCCAGACCCTCCTCCAAAGCCCGCAACGTGTTGACATCTATATCGTTGGTGGGTTCGTCGAGCAGCAGGACATTCCCCTCAGCCTTCAGCGCCAGCGCCAGATGCAGCCGGTTGCGTTCCCCTCCCGAGAGCACCCCGCATTTCTTCTCCTGGTCCGATCCCGAGAAGTTGAACCGCGCCACATACGCCCGCGAATTCACCAGCTTGCCTCCTAATTGCATATTTTCCAGACCGCCAGAAATCACCTCGAACACCGACTTAGCGGGGTCGATGGCCTTGTGGGTCTGGTCCACATAGCTCAGCTTCACGGTCTCCCCGATGCTGATATGCCCGCTGTCGGGCGTCTCCTGTCCCATGATCAGCCGGAAGAGGGTCGTCTTCCCCGCCCCGTTCGGACCGATCACCCCGATGATGCCGTTGGGCGGAAGCGCAAAGTCGAGATCCTGGAACAGCTCCCGGTCTCCGTACCCCTTGGCCACACCGTGCATTTCGATGACCTTGTCACCCAGCCGCGGCCCGTTGGGAATATAAATTTCGAGTTTTTCCTCCTTCTGCTTCACATCTTCATTCAACAGCCGGTCATAGGCCGACAAACGGGCTTTCGACTTGGCCTGCCGTGCCTTGGGCGACATCCGCACCCACTCGAGCTCCCGCTCCAGCGTCTTCCGCCGCTTCGACACCCCTTTCTCCTCCAGCTCCAGCCGCTTCGACTTCTGCTCCAGCCATGAAGTGTAATTCCCCTTCCACGGAATCCCCTGTCCACGGTCCAGCTCCAGAATCCACCCCGCCACATTGTCGAGGAAATAACGGTCGTGGGTGATGCAGATCACCGTCCCTTTATACTGCTGGAGGTGCTGTTCCAACCAAAGAATACTCTCGGCATCGAGGTGGTTGGTAGGCTCGTCGAGCAACAGCACATCGGGTTCCTGCAACAGCAGCCGGCATAGGGCTACCCTGCGTCTTTCCCCTCCGGAAAGTTCCCTGACCAGTTGATCGTCGGGAGGGCACTGTAGTGCGTCCATCGCTCTTTCCAACCGGCTGTCCAGGTTCCAGGCGTCGTGCTGATCGATCTTCTCCTGCAAACGCTCCTGCTCTGACATCAACTTGTCCATCTTCTCCGGATCTTCATATACCTCCGGAAGACCAAACTGCAGGTTGATATCCTCATAGGCCTTCAGGATGTCCACGACCTCCTGCACGCCCTCCTGGACCACCTCCTTCACGGTTTTGGCCTCGTCGAGATGGGGATCCTGCTCCAACAGCCCCACTGTGTAACCCGGTGAAAACACCAGCTCACCATTGAACGCTTTATCCTGGCCGGCAATGATCCGCAGCAGCGTCGACTTGCCACTCCCGTTCAACCCGATGATGCCTATCTTGGCCCCCAGGAAAAAGGAGAGAGAGATGTCCTTGATTACAGTTTTACTGGGCGGGTAAGTCTTGCTTACCTTGTACATCGAAAAAATAATCTGCTTGTCGTCAGCCATGGAGTGAGTATTATAGTCTTGTTTTCAATTCAGATTAGAGCAGGCGAAATTAACAAATTCCCCGGACCCGGGGTAATTCCTTCATTCAAGACTCAGGATTCCTTCATTCAAGACTCAGGATTCCCTCATTCAAGATTCCAGACTCCCTCATTCAAGACTTAAGATTTGAGATTTTTTCAGCTTCCCAGGTCAAGCATACCCGCAATATCGCCCGGGGAGATCTTCTTAAAGGCTACCATCGACTCGGTATGGGTGATGCCATCTATGGTCGCCAGTTTCTCGGTAGCGATCCTGGCCAGATCATCGATATGCTTGATCCTGATGATGACCACCAGGTCGTAACGTCCACTCACCGACCATACTTCCTGCACCCCCTCAATAGAGGCGATCTGTGCACCGGCCAGGTTCACCTTCCCCCGCTCGGTATTAATCAGTATTATCGCTGTAATCATTTTATTTTTTTTTATTCTAATTTTCTGATATTCTGA
>CAZKIU010000092.1:0-1537 GCA_964552955.1 uncultured Prolixibacteraceae bacterium | reverse complement strand
TTCTGACCTTCTAATCTTCCCGAAGGGTTTCCTGGTATATCCCGAGGTTCTCCTGGTCAAAAAGGACAAAAATCACCTTCTCGGGCCACTGGTTTTCAGTGAGGAACTTCCTGACGGTGCGGATGGCCACGAGGGCCGCCTGGTTCTTCGGGAACCCGTAAACCCCCGTGCTGATGTTGGGGAAGGCGATGCTTTTCATCTGATGGTCGCGGGCGATCTCCAGACTGGAGCGGTAGGCCGAAGCCAGCAGCTCTGCTTCCCTTCCGTGGCCTCCGTGCCATACCGGTCCTACCGTGTGAATAACCCAGCGGGCAGGTAAACGGTATCCTGGGGTGAGCCGTGCTTCTCCGGTCGGACAGCCTCCCAACGCGCGACAGGCCACCAGCAATTCCGGACCGGCAGCACGATGAATCGCCCCATCAACACCCCCGCCCCCCAGCAATGTGCTGTTGGCCGCGTTCACAATGGCATCCACCTCCAGCCGCGTGATGTCCCCATGATATAACTCAATTCTTTCCATTGCCTTTTGTTGCAAGTATTCCCGCGTCATCATTGGCATCCCGGTTCCATGCCTTTCACGCAAATGTACAAAATATTGCTTGTACCCACCGCAAAAGCCTTACCTTTGCACCATTATAGTCTCACTTATGACAGATGACAACAAAGAACTCAAACTGGCCGTCCTGATCGACGCCGAGAATGTTCCCTCACACCATGTGAAGGCCATGCTGGAAGAAATTACCAAGTACGGCGTGCCCACCACCAAAAGAATATATGGCGACTGGACCAAACCCCAGATCACCGGTTGGAAGAATGTCCTCCTCGAAAACGCCATCACCCCTATACAGCAATACAGCTACACCTCAGGCAAGAACTCCTCCGACTCGGCGATGATTATCGACGCCATGGATCTCCTTTACTCTGAAAAGGTCAATGGTTTCTGCATCGTATCGAGTGACAGCGACTTCACCCGCCTGGCCATCCGGTTGCGCGAATCAGGTATGAAGGTGATCGGCATCGGGGAGAAGAAAACTCCCAACCCCTTCATCATCGCTTGCGACAAATTCATCTTCCTTGAAATTCTCAGTGCCCAGGAAGAGGAGGAGACTCCTGGAGAAGTGAAAGGCGGCAACTTTAAACCGGTGCGCAAATCGCTGCAAAGTGTCGACAGGGAGACCATCAACCTGATCTCCTCGACCATCAACGACCTGGCCGATGAGGACGGATGGGCTTTCCTGGGCGACGTGGGGAGCCTTATCAACAAGAAAAAACCAGAGTTCGACCCCCGTAACTACGGCTTCACCAAGCTGACGCCCATGCTCAAATCGCTGACCAAGCATTTTGAAATAGACGAACGCAAAAAGGAAAAATCCAACGTCAGGCTGATCTTTATCCGGATCAGAAAGTCGATATCTGAACCTGCCGCTGCTCCCCGGAAGGTCGTTCCCTCGCGAACCACCTCACGCCAGCATGTCCGGCAGCCTGCAAGGCAGGCCGGGACTGTGGCTCAGGGCCAACAGCAGGGTAGTCTCCAGCA
>CAZKIU010000091.1:0-4226 GCA_964552955.1 uncultured Prolixibacteraceae bacterium | reverse complement strand
CCGGAGGTGATCTATCTGCCCGGTTCGATGGCCTCAAACGGGAAAGGCAATGACGTGGATCTCCATACGCCCTGGACCGGGCAGATCGTCGACAGTTCATTTTTTCTTAAGCCGGAATATGCCCGATACCGGGAATCAGGCAACTTCAAAGTCCCCTTCTGGCTTCAGCCTGTAAAACACTACAGGGGCGCCGCCTGGTATCAAAAGGTGGTGGAACTGCCTGCCGGATGGGAGGATCAGTATGTCGGACTCATCCTGGAAAGATGCCACTGGGAAAGCAGGTTGTGGGTCAACGGAGCGGCCGTGGGCATGCGCAATTCCCTCGGCACTCCCCATATTTACGACCTGACGGGTATACTGAAAACAGGCAAAAACACCCTTACCCTTTGTGTGGATAACCGTATCAAAGCGATCGATCCGGGCATCAACTCCCATAGTATTTCCGACCACACCCAATCCAACTGGAACGGCATAGTGGGGCAGATTTACCTGGAGACCAGGCCGCTGATCCATATGGGCCAGGTGGATGTTTTCCCCGATACGGAACAGAAGAAGGCGTTGGTCAGGGTCGAGGTGGTTAATCCTGGCCATAAGCCGGCCACCATAGCACTTGAGATAGTGGCATCGGGGGCCGGCCATCCGGGCAGGGCAACCAGAGAGGTCTCCCTGGATTCCTCAGTGACCGTTGTGGAAGTGGAGGTGCCGATGGGCCAAGAAGTGGCCTTGTGGGATGAGTTTGACCCCAACCTCTATGCACTGGACCTCGTGCTGAAGGATAAGCGCAACAGATCCAGAGACCATAAAACGGTCTCCTTTGGGATGCGCAGGGTAGTCGCCGGCCATCAGCAACTCTTCATCAACGGTCGTCCCCTTTTCCTCAGGGGTACCCTGGAGTGTGCGATTTTCCCGAAAACCGGCTATCCACCCACCGACAAGGCCTCCTGGGCACGGATTATCGGAGTATGTAAAAATCACGGCTTGAACCATATGCGGTTCCATTCCTGGTGCCCTCCGGAGGCTGCCTTCGAAGCCGCCGATGAGGCTGGTTTTTATCTCCATGTGGAAGTTTCGTCCTGGGCCAACCAGTCGACCCGCCTGGGCGACGGATTGCCCTTTGACCAGTACCTTTATGAGGAGACGGAACGGATGCTCCAACAATACGGGAATCATCCCTCGTTCGTGATGATGGCCTACGGCAATGAACCCGGCGGACGAAGGCACAGTGAATTCCTGACGGAATATGTCACCTTCTGGAAAAAAAAGGACCCCCGGAGGTTGTATGTGTCAGGGGCGGGATGGCCCAACCTGGAAGTCAACGATTACCTCAGCGATTCGTCACCCCGCATCCAGGGCTGGGGGGCCGGCCTCAACAGCATTATCAACAGGGAGCCTCCCTGCAGTGACTACGATTGGTCGGATTATACCACCCGCTTTCCCCAGCCTGTCGTCAGCCATGAAATCGGACAATGGTGCGTCTATCCCAACTTCAGGGAAATAGACCAATACGACGGTGTCCTGAAACCCCGCAATTTTGAAATTTTCAGGGCATCACTGAATGAAAACGGCATGGCTCATCTGGCCGACAGTTTCGTGCTGGCTTCGGGCAAGCTGCAGGCCCTTTGTTATAAAGCCGATATCGAAGCCGCATTGCGCACCCGGCCTTTCGGTGGGTTTCAGCTGCTCGACCTGCACGATTTTCCCGGACAGGGGAGTGCCCTGGTCGGCATCCTTGATCCCTTCTGGGAGGAGAAGGGATACATCACTCCGGAAGCGTTCAGGAGGTTCTGCAATACCACGGTTCCGCTGGTCAGGATGGCCAGGCATGTGTATACCAATGCCGATACCCTTTCGGCACCCGTGGAAATTGCCCATTACGGCAAAACTCCCCTTACCGGAATCACCCCTTCCTGGAAAGTCCTCGATGTGAACGGCCAGATCCTTCAGGAAGGAACGCTGCCCACGGTCGACATCCCCCTGGGCAATGGATTCCCCCTGGGGCAGATTGACTTTCCTCTGGACCGGTTTGCGGAAGCGGCCCAACTCGTATTGGAAGTCTCTGCCGGTGGTTTCAGCAACAACTGGGATTTCTGGGTCTATCCCGTTCACAGGGCCGAAATTCGGGGCGCAGAAGAAATCAGGATGGTACAACAGTTGGATGCCTCTACCCTGAAATTCCTGGAAGAGGGGGGTAAAGTACTGCTCCATCTGAAGAAAGGCAGTCTGAAGGAAGAGATGGGCGGCAATGTTGGAATTGGATTCTCCTCTATTTTCTGGAATACCGCCTGGACCGGTGGGCAGAAACCACATACGCTGGGCATCCTGTGTGATCCTCACCACCTGGCGCTTGCCGGTTTCCCCACCCAATACCACAGCAATTGGCAGTGGTGGGACGCCATGACTCATTCCGGAGCCATCCAACTGACCACCTTCCCGGCCGGACTAAAGCCTATCGTCCGCGTTATCGATGACTGGTTTACCAACCGGCCGCTGGCCCTGCTCTTCGAAGTAAAAGTCGGAAAGGGCAAACTCCTCGTGTCGGGCATTGACCTCGGATCGGAACTGGAAAAGAGACCCGAAGCAAAGCAGCTCCTATACAGCCTGACCAGTTACATGGCGGGCGACAAATTCCATCCATTGACGGAAGTGACCCCCGGCCAGATCATGGCCCTGACCAAATAAAGTGCATCCCAATACCTGAATAAATGGTCGGGAATTATGGGCCTTCGCAAGGGCATTGGATATGAAGAACAGATCAGAAATACCTTGTATCAAGCACAGATGAACTTTCATATGATTTACAGATTGAAGAACCATCTCTTCCGGAAATGGAATAGAGATTTCCCGGGAAGGAAAGGGTTTACGCTCATTGGGTTGGCCGTAGTTTTTTTTCTGGGAGCAAGCTGGACTTCAGCCGGCCAGGAAAAGAACATCCGGCCGTGGAGTAAAAACCGCAACTACTGGCAGTTCAAGGGCAAACCATTATTGTTATTAGGTGCCAGCGATGACGATAACCTGTTTCAATGGCCTGCGGAGATACTCATTCCCCATCTTGATTCCATGAAAGCGATAGGGGCAAATTATGTCAGGAATACCATGAGCGACCGGAAGGATCGCGGCTTTGAATGCTATCCTTTCAAAAAGCTGGAAAATGGAAAATATGACCTGGACCAGTGGAATGACGCTTACTGGGAGCGGTTCTCCTATTTCCTGGAGGAGACCCGGAAACGGAACATTATCGTGCAGATTGAGGTGTGGGACCGTTTCGATTATTCCAGGGAACATTGGCTTGTTCACCCCTATAATCCTGTCAATAATATCAATTATTCTGCCGGGGAGTCGAAACTGGCCGCAGCCTATCCTGATCATCCCGGGCTCAACCGGCAACCTTTCTTTTTCACCACACCCAACCAGAAGAACAATGAAGTAGTCCTCAAATTCCAGGTGCGGTTTGTCGAAAAAATGTTGTCTATTTCGCTGGAGTACGATCATGTCCTTTACTGTATCGACAATGAAACCTCTGCCGCTGAAGAGTGGCCCCTTTTCTGGGCGGAATTGATCAGGGATCATGCCAAAGCCGCCGGTAAAGAGATCTGCATCACTGAAATGTGGGATGCCTGGAATCTACAGTCGGATCAGCACAAAAGAACCCTTGATCACCCTGATCTCTACGCTTTCTGCGATGTTTCCCAGAATAACCAACAAAAGGGGCAGGCCCACTGGGACAATTTTCAGTGGGTGAAAAAATATACGGCATCCCATCCCCGGCCCCTGAACGCTGTAAAAACCTATGGAGCCGATGGTGGTTCACATGGCAGTACGAAAGACGGATTGGAACGGTGGTGGAGGCATCTGCTGGGTGGTGCCGCTGCAGCGCGGTTTCACAGGCCCACCTCAGGGTTGGGATTATCGGAACTCTCTATAAATTCGGTGAGGAGTGCCAGAAAAATTGAAGAGAAGGTTAAATTCTGGGACCTTTCACCCTCTCCTCAAATGCTTTCAGACCGCCAGAAAAATGAAGTTTATTTGGCCTGTAATCCTGGAAAGGCATACCTCCTCTTTTTTACCGATGGCGGTGAAGCCGGAGTTGACCTGAAGGGCTATCCCGGTAAGTATTCGCTGCAGTGGGTGAACGTGAGAACAGGGCAATGGTTAAAACCAACTAAAGTCACCGGAGGAGCGGTACTCCCCCTGAAGGCCCCGGATCAACTGGAATGGATAGCCCTGCT
>CAZKIU010000090.1:0-4292 GCA_964552955.1 uncultured Prolixibacteraceae bacterium | reverse complement strand
CCCAGCCATTTCACCCCGATGATATCCGATTCGGGGAAGGTGAAGCTGATGCCGGCAAAGGGATGGGGCTTTTCCAGAAAGTATTCGTAGCTCATTTCGAGCCATCCTCCGGGGTACATCTTCCAGATGACGCTTTTAAGGTCTCCGGCATAGGTCATGGTCAGGGCGGCGTATTCCGGGGTGACGGCCTGCATGATTCCCGTGAGGCGGGCTTCTCCGCCTGCCAGGAGGGGCCCGTTTCCGAATGGAATGGGCAATCCCAGGTCATTGTGGATCCACCGGATGGTGCCGTCGGTTTTGCTGAAGGTGACCGCGATGCCCGAGGCTTTCAGGGTGATCAGGGTGTCGCTTTCCAGAATTTCAGGGGCCACGGATTCGCGGCGCAGGTCGGCAGCCTGCCGCTCAATGGGCAGGATGTTGTCCTCTTCGACCCCCTGGGCCCGCAGGCGTTCGCGTAACTGCTGCTGCTGTTGGCTCAGGGTAGTGTAAACCAGTTGTCCCAAAGGCTTTTTATTGCCGTTGATTTTGCGACTGTAGCAGTATATCTCGTTGCCCGTGGGATCGAACACCCTCAGGTAAAGGGCGTCGTGTTGTTCATAGCCGGCAGGCAGGGCGAGCTTCAGAAATCCCTTTCCCAGGGGTGGGGTGGCAGGGCTTTCAGCGGTGCCGCTTTGTGCCACGGTATGGAAAGGCTGCCGGTCGGTCACCCTGCTGAAATCAATGAGCTCCCATTCAAAGCGGCACGCGCTAAGGTTGGTAAAGTGGTAGCGGTTCTCTACGGAAATCGTGCCGTTGAAGGTTCCCGGCAACTCCGGAAGAGTCACCTTTACGGGACAAAAGATCTCCCGGATGGCATAGGCGCTGCCCTCCATTTCACGATGGGGGCCGACCACACCGTCGGGACCGTTGACCCGGTTGGCATCAATGAAGCCCCCCAGGTCGGTGCGGACTACCCCCTCGTCGACCAATGCCCAGAGGAAACCACCCCCCGAATTGGGCGTGTTCCAGAAAAGCTCCCAGAAGTCCGCCAGTCCGGCCCCCCCGCCCCCGTCGTCCTGGGCATGCAGGAACTCCGTGGGCATATAGATCTTGCCTTCTTTAAAGATTTTCTGTGCACTGTAGTAATTCTCGTAATGGTTGCAGTCGATGCCGTTGAAGTCGTTCCCAGGGCGGTGGTGGGCATGGATCACCGGCCGGTCCGATGGGTCCCACCGGCCAAAATCATCGTCGAGCTCCTTGTTGGTCCCTCCCTCATTGCCGTTGCTCCAGAAGATAATGGATGGGTGGTTCACGTCGCGCAGCACCATCTCCCTGACCAGCTTTTCTCCCACCTCTGTCGAGTAGGCATTCTGCCAACCGGCGAGTTCATCGAGGACATACAACCCCAGGGAGTCGCAGGTGTGAAGGAACGACGGGTCGGGAGGATAATGGGCGCAGCGGACGGCGTTCATGTTCATCCATTTCATTAGCCTGACATCCTCCAGGTTGATGCGGTCGTTGAGGCAGCGGCCCGTTTCGGGCCAGAAGGCATGGCGGTTGATTCCCTTCATTTTGACCTTGACCCCGTTGATATAAATGCCGTCGCCCTGCCTGATCTCAATGGTGCGGAAGCCGAAGGACTCCGTGAGAGTGTAAAGATTTTTTCTGCCCCGTTTCAGGGTGAATCTGACGGTGTAAAGATGGGGCGTTTCGGCGCTCCACATCAGCGGATCTTCCACCTTTCCACGGAGGGAGACCAGAGTGTCGGTGGGTGCCACGCGGGTCGTCAGGGTAGCTACGGTTTGCTGGTTCTGATTCAGAAGGACCGCTTCGGCCTGGCAGTCCCCCTTGATTCCAGAAAGGAAGAGGTCCGCTGCAAAGGTTCCGTCGGCCTTGCCGTTAATGGCTACTCTTTCAATATGTTCCACCGGGCAGGCCTCCAGCCATACCGGTCGGAAGATCCCCCCAAACACCCAGTAGTCGGCGTACCGCTCGGCCCGGTTGACGGAAGCATCGGCCGACATCTTGCTAACGGTGGCCTCCAACAGGTTGGCTTCCCCGAATCTCAGCTTGTCGGTAATGTCATAGCTGAAGCGGTAGAAGGCCCCCTGGTGGATCGCCCCGGCAGACTGACCATTGATTTTTACCTCGGTGTCGGTCATGGACCCCTCAAAGACGATCCTTACCTTTTTCCCCTTCCAGGCAGAAGGAACCCGGAAGGTATAGCGGTAAAGTCCCTTCTCGTCGGCGAAGCTGAATTTTCGGCCGTAGGTACGGTAGTCGCGGCCGTAGTCGTACTCTCCGAATCCCTGCTGTTCCCAGTGGGAGGGGACTTCAATGGTCGTCCAGCGGCCACTGTTCCGTCCTGCGGTGCAGTAAAACTCCCAGGTGCGCGTGTCGTCACTCCCGGTTCCGGAGAGATATTGGATCTCTTTTCCTTCCGGTGCGCCCAGAACCTGAAAACTCAGGAGTACAGCCAACACCAGCGCCGTTACAGATATGGGGTGATTCATGGTAAGTATTAATTAATCAGTCAGATATGTTGCTAAAGGCAAAAAATCGCGCTGTATACTTCACTGTATTCAGCCCCTGGCCTGATGCCCGGGTCAGTCCAGATAGCCCGCCGCGCCAATCAGCATTAAGACTACTTGAAAAAAAGTTCATCTGTTGAATTACTCACCAAATCTTAGGTAATCGACTCCGAAAAAGGCTTTGCCTTCGTGTCCCGAAGTGCCTGTGATGACCGTCCTGAGCTGGTTTCTTCCCTTGCGGAGGGGGAGACTGCCCAGGGGCATTTCCCGTGTGGTCACCGACTCATTGAAGAGATTGAACACCCCGGGGAGGGGGTTCCCATTGAGCTCCATTCTGAAGGTCCCATAGTCGGGGGCCAGTGTGAAAGCCGCGGTGACCCGTGTTATCACGGAATCGGCGGAATAGAAAAAGAGATCGAGGTGATCGCCTGTTTTTCCACCCTTCCAGAAAACCTGCATGTCGTCGCTCCAGTTAAAGCGCGGAATGTTCTGAAATTCAAAATTGCCGTGTGAAGCTCCGCTATAGACCATGTTTTCCCCTTCGATTCTGCCATTGCGGATCCAGGGGGAGATAATGTCGCTGCGGCGCAGGGCTACAGCTTCCTGTACTCCTGCGGTGTCGGGAAGGAGGTGGCATTTTCCGCCGGGCATCAGGTAGTACCAAGTGACGGGAGCATGGTGAATGGTGGCCTTGTTCCAGTGCCACATCTCCATGTCAAACTGGAGGGAGCTGGTGAAGGGGATAGCGTCGAGGCTGCGTTGCCGCAGGTTAAGGCTGTAGCCTGGCCAGGAATTGCCGCTGCCGTCGGGCTGGGCGATAAAGGGGTGGTTGGCGAATTTCTCGGAGCGGCACCAGGCATAGCCATAGTAGTCTTCGGTGCCGGTGCCGATGTGCGAGGGAAAGGTTTCTCCGTCGACAAACACCTTTTCATCGCCTTCCCCCCACCAGCCATACATCGTGTTAAAGA
Source organism: uncultured Prolixibacteraceae bacterium (assembly GCA_964552955.1). Lineage (GTDB taxonomy): Bacteria > Bacteroidota > Bacteroidia > Bacteroidales > Prolixibacteraceae > UBA1413. The sequence continues at coordinate 814 of CAZKIU010000090.1, read as the reverse complement.
GGGCAACGCCGTCACCGGCATAAACCCCTTTCCCGGAAAATGAGGTGTAGTTGAGGTCAAAGGCGCCGCCCCGGCCTTCGTTGTCCTTGGCATTCCCGGTTTGCAAACGGGTGAACTGATGCCAAGACGCTCCGAAATGCATGGAATGCCTGTCCCATTTCCAGGGGGTGGTATAAAGGGTCACCTCCCTGATCTCCACCGGTTCTTTACCGAAATTCTCAAGGGTGATCACCGCCCTTTCCCTGAAAGGCATCACCCACCAGGAGGTCAGCACTCCCCCGGCGGGATCCACCGACGAATACCAGGTGTTGGAATGGCGCAGCTGATAGCCGGTGCCGAAAAAGTCACCCAGGGGGCACCATACGGTGGCTTCCCCGTCGAAGGCGATTTTCAGCACCGTGGAACGCAACGCCTGTGGATCTATGGAGGGATCTATCTCCACCCTGATCATGCGGATCGCCTTCTTCCCGTCGAGGGTGTCGGAACGAAGCGTTCCGGGGGCCAGCGTTGCATCAAATACCAAAGAGTCGGGTTTCAGTCCGGTCACTCCGCGCTCCCGGGTGGCCAGAAGCTTCTGCACCTGGTCCAGGGTGGCTGCACTTTTCTCCATCTCTTCACGTGACCAGGTGGTTACCTTCGTCCCGGAGGAATAAGTCCGGTAGTTGATATTGTAATAAGCGGCCTCGCCGCCGGTTTTGGCTCCCTGGTCCCTGATGTTTTCGCTCTGGTAGGTAACCAGGCAGCGCCGGGCATAGGGGAGAGGAAGGTAGAGGTTGTGGCCCCGATGCTCATACTCCGTGGAGTCGGAAACCGA
>CAZKIU010000089.1:0-4393 GCA_964552955.1 uncultured Prolixibacteraceae bacterium | reverse complement strand
TATACCCGCTCACCATGTTCCTGCGGGTTATCATCGCCCAGATTCTGATCCTGATATTCGTCTGATGATTGTTGCCAATTCCCGGAAGTGGTGCAATTATGATTTCTTTCAATGGATACCCGGACTACGTTCCCTGGCTCTGGTCTCTGCAGGGATAATTCCGGCTTTTGAAGGGCTGATCTGTAAAGGGCCTCCGCTTCTGCCGGTTGCCTGTATTTTTTCTCCCTGAGAATAGCCGGAAAAAACGCTTTTTCAGCCTGAAACCAGCGGCTTTGTGGTTGTTTTGCCCTTGCCAGCAGCGCTTCTGCTTCTCCGTACTTTTTCAGCAACAACAGGTTGCGGACGTGCAGGGCCAGAAATTCATTGTTCCCGGGGTACTGCTCTGCCAGTCTTTTACTGTAGTGTTCTGCTGCCAGATAATTATTCTCATATCCCAGGTGGATTTCTGAAAGAAAAGCATAGGCTTCAGCCTTTAAAAAGAGGGCGTTCCTTGCAGCAAGCTCCAGGTCTGTGAGCCCTTTTTGCCGGTCACCCCGGGGAAATAGAAGGGCAAAAGGCTTGTAAAAAGGATGGGCATCGGGATAAGCCTCCCGGTAGTAGTTGTAGAGCCCGGTGACAACGGAAAGTAGCGCCAGTAATCGGTCATCCCGGCGAAGAGCCATACGACGGGATGGCCGGGCCACTCCTTTTTTAACAGGTCGCCGACCTCAGCCGCTTCGGCAAATTCGCAGTTGTAGATATGGTCCACACCCTCCTTAATTATGGAAATGGCCAGCGTCTCTTTCAGAATCTGTCCATCCACAGGGTGGAGGATTCCTGCCAGTAAAAACATAGAAAGTAGTGTCCGGAGGATTCCTGTTGCTGAAGTATTTCCTGATGACTCTTTTATTTTCAAAATCTTCCTGGTTATACGATTGGCGTGTCCGGGATCTGAAGAAATGGTTCCGGCTATCCTAGACCTTTCAAAAATACGCCCAATTTTTCTTATATTTATTCCCATCAAGGTCCGGCACAATGAAGCAACGGGTGAAGTGGTTGCCGGTGATGATTCTTGTGGACGGGCAATTAACTATGTGGATCGAATTTTCTTTCGTAATGGTTTAAAATCAATTAATTACTGTCAGAAACATGAAATACGGATTTCTTTTGTTGGTGGCGGCACTGCTGGGGTCTTCTACCCTGAATGCCCAGGAACCGGGCAATGCGGTGACCAAGGTCATCCTTTCGGGCTATTCCGAGCGGGCTTATACCACTGAAGCGGTGACGGAGGAACAACTTAACCTGATCCTGGAATGCGGTATCAAGGCCCCCAGTGCCCGCAATTTGCAGCCCTGGAAATTTACAGTCCTTCAGGATGAGGCGACCATGAAGGAGGCCATTCCCAATGTGGTTCCGGGGAATGTACTGATCGTGGTGTCGGGTAAAGTAGGCGACAACGGGAGTACGCCCGACTTTGACTGCGGTCTGGCCACGGAGAGCATGTTTGTGGCAGCCCATAGCCTTGGATTGGGGGCCCGTATTTACGGCAGTCCCTCTGGAAATATCAACACGCGCCCTGAATTTTTTCAGATTCCTGAAGGGTACAAGGCCGTGGTGGTCCTCCGCATCGGAAATGTGGACAAAACCGTGGATGTCGTGACCGCCGCCACCCCTCGCAAACCCGCCGGAGAAATGGTCAATTTCAGGAAATAGGTCGGGCAGCACGGCCCGCAGCTTCGCCCATGGCCATGCAGGGCACCACAACTATAGGTAGGAGAGCAGGTCCACGTTTTTTTTGATCACAAAATCGGGAAGGATGGCTGAACCCATCAGATCCTCCTCTTTTGCCTCGCCAGTCAGCACCAGAATGTTCAATATCCCGAAATCGATACCCATCTTGATGTCGGTGATCAAACGGTCGCCCATGAGGCACAACTCTTTCTTCGACACACCTGTACGCTTCAGCATGCCTTCCAGCATCTCCTGGTTGGGTTTGCCGATCACTTTGGGTCTTACCCCGGTGGCAGCCGTGATAGCGGCACTCAGGGCTCCACAGTCTGGAACCATCTGGTCTTCTTCTATCGGACAGTTGTAATCGGGATGTGTGGCAATAAAGGGGACCCCCCGGCGAATGAATCGACAGGCTTTGTCCAACTTACCATAGGTGAATGTCAGATCAAAGCCGAGGACCACAAAGTCGGGTGCGCTCTCATCGAGTATGAATCCTGACTGGCTGAAATTATCTTCCAGATTACGGGTGCCCATCAGGAAAACATGAGCCCCTGGATGGATGCCTTTCAGGTATTCAATGGTGGCATCTCCCGAGGTGTAGATCATTGACCGGTCGGCTTCGATCCCCATTTTCTTTAGCTTATGATAATAGTCTCCACTGTTTTTCGAGGAATTATTGGTTAAAAAAACATACTTCTTCCCTGCATTTTTCAATCCTTCGAGAAATGGAAGCGTAAAAGGAAATATTTTATTTCCCAGGTATATGGTGCCATCCATGTCGAGGGCAAATACCTTAATTCTCTTTAGTCGTCTTTGGATATCGGAGATTGTCATGATCTCCTTTTCACTGTTCATACCGTTCATTCTGCTTTAATCTCCTTCTTTCTTAATGTCAGACCTTGGCCTGCAATCCCGCCGGGCTGGGTGTCATCTGCTCCACTTCCGGCGCCAGTCGGAGAAATTTCTGTTTCCACATGATTGATTCTGTCACCGGATGTACAACTCGTCGAGCCATTGTTCCAGATAACCGGTCCGTACGGCCAGGTCAAGCACGGTAAACCGTGAACGGATAAACCAGGCGCGCAGGAAGGAATCTTTCATTCTTTCCCGAGAAATTCCGATTTCTTCCGGTTCGACAGGAGCCCCTACGGCGGTAAGTTTTTTTCGGACCTCTTCCGATGGAACCAGTTGACCTTTCAGCCGCTCCTTTAATCCGGGCCATATATGTCTGAGATTTTCAAGCTGAAGGGCCAGCTCTTCGCGGGTGACATATTTGTCGCGCGATTGTTTCAGGGCGGTGTCCCGGAAATCACTCTTTCCGAATATCTGGTCAATCTTTGTCTCCAGCTCGCTCCATTCGGGCCATTGCCTGCAACAGGCTTCAACGTCAAGATTTTCCAGCGGGGATTGAAGCAATTTTTCATACAACCGGGAGATGGCCAGTGTGGCTACCCCCACCTGAAAACCGTGCGAAGGCGTATCTCCCCGATGGGTGTGGTGTTCCATGTTCCACAGATGGCTGAATTGATGTTCCGCTCCCGATGCCGGCCGGCTTGTTCTAGACCATTGCATGGCGAACCCCCCGAGGATCAGTCCTTCCACCAGGGGTGTGATGGCGCTCTCCATTCCTTCTTTGGCTCCAAGGGGATCTGCCAGGGCTTCTTTCAAACCGTCCTGAACGATGGCCCAGGCTTTCGGATCGATGGGCTCCAGTCCCAGCGCGTCGGCCACAATCCAGTCGGCGCCCGCCGTGACTTTTGCAAACAAATCGGCATATCCTGAAGCGGTCATGGCCGATGGGGCTTTCCTGATTATCTCAATGTCGCCCAGTACCACAGCAGGGGCAGGACAGGAGAAGGTCTGCTTCGCGCCCTGATAGGTAATCGACGCACCGAAAGCGGTGTATCCGTCCATAGAGGCAGCCGTAGCCACACACATGTAGGGTCTATTGGCATGTGCGGAGGCCAGCTTGGTCAGGTCGTTCAGGGTACCCGAACCAGCCACCACGGGAATCGCCTGGTTGGCCTTTAAGGCTTCTTCCAGTTTTTCCACATTCCCATACTCGGCATAAGGCCTGGATTCAGCGAAAACAAACGGGGAATGGCAATCAATGCCGGCACGCTCCAAATGCATTTGGACCTTTTCCCCTGCCACTTTCCACGTCGTGGCATCGGCCACCACAATGGCCTCTTTCCCCGGAAAAGTCTCCCGAAACAGTGAGGGTACCCGGTCAAGCATATGTGGTCCGATAAGCAAAGCACGGGTCTCCCTGGCTGATTCGAGGGCTTCTTTAACATTCATACTGTAGTCATTAAAGGGGTATTCTTTTACAGATGGTTGATGGTCTTGACATTATTCGGAAGGGTGATAAATTTTGTCAGGATAGCAGAAATGATATAAAGGATGGCCAGAATCCAGATCACTCCTTCGTTGCCCACCAGGCCGATTAAAAGGCCGACGATAGCCGGGCCGACGAAGACAGGCATTCCGGCGCCCAGATTCAGGACGGCCATGGCTGCACCCTTCTCTTTTTGCACGAGCGACGGCACCAGGGCGGACAACGGCACATAGCCGGCCAGAAGGGCTCCCCAAAGCACTCCGGAGAGCATTACCGCCATATAACTTCCATCGAAGAGCTGGGGTGAATAAAAGAAAAGCAGGGTGGACAGGGCGCATCCCACCC
>CAZKIU010000088.1:0-4527 GCA_964552955.1 uncultured Prolixibacteraceae bacterium | reverse complement strand
AACGCCGACGCTGAAAAGCTGGATTACTTTCCGAATTAGTATGCAAATACGGAGGACCCGGCTGTAAAAGCAGGCCGCCTAAAAATGGTATTCAAGACTAAAGATTTCCACATTCAAGACTCAAGATTCAGGACTCCGACATTCAAGATTCAGGATTCCCGGTGAGGGTAATGAAGAAGTCATCGACGATAGCATCGTGGTTGAACTGGTCCCAGAGGAAGAGGCGGTGGCTTTCATTGTAGGGATGGACCAAATCGGTGAGGGGATCCGCCGTGCGCGGGGGCGGCTGCTGCCCTTCGGGTGGGTCCACGTGTTGCTGGCGGCGCGCCGCAGCCGGCAGCTCAACCTGATGCTGGGGGCCATCCACCCCGACTACCAGGGGCGGGGCCTCGACATGCTGATGGGAGCCCGGATGCTCGAATCGGCACGGGCCACCGGCAAGACGGTGATGGACTCGCACCTCGAGCTGGAAAGCAACACCAAGGTGCGTGCCGAAATGGAGCGCATGGGCGGCAAGGTTTACAAGCGCTTCACGATCTTCGCCAAGGGGTTGTAATGATTCCAAAAAAAAAGGTTATATTTGACCTTTGTTGAAAACTAACCTGCCAATCGATGAAGCGACAATACCTCAGCGGGCTGCTGATATTCACGGTACTCCTGTTCCCTGTGATGCTGACGGCCCAGGGGACTCTTCCGAAAGTCACGGAAATCAACACCACAGTCAGTGGTGACAGTCTGAACAGTTATGTGCGGATTTTATCGGGGGTAGATCCTGTGAGGATTGGAGCGACGACCTACACGATTACCAGCCGTAAACCCGGTACCTCGACCCAAACAGTGGCGCGGCAATACATCAGAATGAAATTCGAGAGTTTTGGGTTGGTGACCTATGAACAGTCTTTTTCGGGTACTTATTCGGGCACCAATGTGTATGCCGTGCAGATGGGGAAGAATCCCGATCAGATTTACATCATTTGTGGTCATTATGATTCGGTGACTTCCTATGCTGCCGATGACAATGCCACGGGGGTGGCGGCGGTGATCGAGGCGGCCAGGATCCTCTCAAAACTGATTCCCGAATATACGATTGTTTATGCCGCCTGGGACCGTGAGGAAAACGGGATGGTAGGGAGTAAATATTATGCGCAGCAGGCCAAAGCAGCGGGTAAAGATATCAGGGCGGTCATCAACCTCGACATGCTGGGGTGGGACAGCAACAACGACGGGTTGGCCGAGATCCACGTGCAGAATTATGCCAATTCGGTGGCGTTGGCCAATGCCCTGGTCAGCGCTAACACAGCTTATGGCATCGGGCTTTCCCCGGTCCTTGAAAATCCGGGAACGACGGCCAGTGATCACTCCTCCTTCTGGAACAACGGTTATTCAGCCATCCTGCTTATTGAGGGGTACTATGGCGGGGATTTCACGCCCTATTATCACAAAACGACGGACCAATACGCCACGCTCAACCTGAATTACCTGTACAAGATGTCGAATATGGCCATTACGACCCTGGCGGGGTATGTGATGAACGACAAGTATGTTTTGGCGGGGAGGGTCTTTGAGGATGAGGATGGGCTGGATGATGGGATAGTGGATGGCACCGGCACCAATCTGGGCGAAGAATTGTTTGTCCACCTGATAGATGGCTCCGGAAATGTGAGGGCTTCGGCCGTTGTGGGTTCCGATGGCAGCTATACCTTCCCTGATGTGGCGGGGGGCAGCTATACGGCGCAGCTCACTCTGACCCACGGGAGTGTGGGGTCGCCTATGCCTGCCACACTTCTGCCAGCGGGGTGGACTTATACCGGAGAGCACCGGGGAGCCGGTACCGGTGACGATGGCCAGCCTGACGGATTGCTGAGTGTAGAGGTGACCGGGCCTACCAACATCAGGGAAGTGCGCTTTGGCATCGGGGAGGCGGTGACCACCCTTGAAGGAGTCTTCACCTATCACAACGAGGAGAGAACGCCATTGGAAGGGGTAATCATCACCCTGGAGGGGGCAGGTAACACTTACACGGCCACCACCGGGGCCGATGGGAGGTATTCCTTTTTATCTATTCCCTGGGGCACCTATACGGTGGTGACCCAAAGTGATCAAAATGGGTCGGGTGCCGTCAATGCCATTGATGCGGCGATGGTGAATGCCTGGCAGGTAGGGCCGCAGTATGCGATTGAAAAGGTGCGGTTCAAGGCCGGGGATGTCAGTCAGGTATACCATCGGTTGGATGCCGGGGATGCGGGCCGGATCAATGCCTTTTATTTGACGGGGGAGACCATGGGGTGGGAAGCCCCGGTAAAGCGGTGGAGTTTCTGGAAGGCCGGGGAGGCGGTGATTACGAATGGAGATGGGGAAAGCCTGCCCACTGTCCAGATCTCCGGAACTGAAACAGTTTTGCAGGATTTCTACGGGGTGATCACCGGTGATTTCAATCTGGGAGCCGACCTCACCTTCACCGGGGAGGGGCTTCTTGCAAAGGAGGATCTCAAGTCGGCCCAGGCATTGTTGAGGGAAGCGCCGGTGACCACGATTCCGGAGGTGAAGGCAAATGTGGGTGAAACGGTGGTTTTACCGGTTTCGGTAACTGGATTTAACCAGATTGGGGCGGTGTCGTTGATGATCACCTATGATCCTGCCATATTGGCCAATCCGGTTTTTACCAACACCTCGGGTGCCATTCCCGGACTGGGGGTGAATACCTCCACGGCGGGAGTGATCAGGATATCGGGTTTCACCTCTGCGGAAGCCGGGGGGACCCTAGCCGACCAGAGCACCTTTTTCACATTAAGTTTTACCTACCTGGGGGGCACTACGGAGGTGGCCTTTTCTCACCCCTACACCACTTCATGCCAGTATGCGGGGCCCACGCCCGATTATGAGGCGCTGGCCGATACCCCCAAGGAGAGTTATTTCATTAACGGAAGGGTCGCCCCGGCCTTGCAACCCGATCTGGCGCCGGTATTGACGGTGAGCCCCAATGTCATGAACGGGCCTACACAATTTGATGTGCTAGTGCGGGTCGCCGAACTTCAGGGGGCCGATACGGAGGCGAGGGTGACCGTGATGATTCCCAGGGATTCCCGTTGGACCATGGCGGGGGATTTTGATCCCACGCTGACCTCCCTGGGCGGACAGAGTGTCGATAATGAGAAGTGGAGCTATGATCCGATGAATTCCGGGTATCATGTTTTCAACAGGGAAGGGGTGATATCGGGTGGCGGACAGTCGGTCTTCGGATTCTACGCCCTATTTGACCCCGGAAACGCGAAAGGGGTTTTCACGGTCACCACGCAAATCCTGGCCGGAAGCGGCGGCGAGGTGAAGATCGGAAACAATTCCGACGCCGAGAAACTTGACTATTTTCCAAGATAGGATTGGTGTCGGAAATCCCTAAAAAAAACACTGAAAGTCGATTCTTTTTTATTAATGGTGTGCTATTAATAAAAAAAATATTACCTAAAAATCTAGAATAAAAAATAGGAAAAGTGGTGTAGATTGTTTATTTTCAAGCTGTTGAAACAAAATCACAAACAAAACTAACACCACTTTCAGGATGAAAAATACGAATAAAATCTTAAAAGCACAAACAAAAGTTGTAAAGCACACATTTACAGGCAGTAACATCACAAGATTCTCGGGTTTGAACACCGTTGCAAAATACATGAATAAGCAGGGCGTCACACATCTTTTTAGATCTTACTTCCCCACGCAGTGGCACAACGCCACAAAATTTGGGGTCAACCAAATACTGCTTGCCGTTGTCTTTGCCTCATTCAGTGGCATCAGTCGTCTTTGCCACATGGCTACTTTTTCTGGTGACGGTCTGGTCAAGGTCATACTCAATTTAAAAAAGGCCATAAATGAAAACACCATATCCTCAACGCTTAAAAAGCTTGGCCAAAGCGGCGCACGAACTTTGCAGTCCATGCTGCTGAACCACAATGCCAGTTGGCTGGATCAGACCGGACTTGATACCATCACCCTGGATGCAGACTCCACCGTAAAGCCTGTTTACGGCAATCAGCAGGGAGCTGCTAAAGGATATAACCCGACCAAAAAAAATGGGATGAGTTACCATCCGCTGCTCGTTTTTGTCAGTGAAATGAAGATTCTTTATCATTCCTGGTTCAGGACGGGATCTGCCTATACTTCCAACGGCATTGTTGATTTTCTTCATGAAGTCCGCTCGAGTCTGCCCAACAAGATCAGGAGCGTATTCTTCAGAGCTGACAGTGGATTTTTTGCAGGTGAATTGCTTGACCTTCTTGAGTCCTGGAACTGGAGCTATCTGATTAAGGTGAAACTCAAAAATTTGGATTCCCTTCTTTATCATCAGGATTGGGAACCAGTAAAAGGGAAAGAAGATCAGTGGACATGCGAAGTCAGCTACAAAGCGAAAGGGTGGAGAAAACCCAGGATATTGAAGGCTATAAGGACGGTTGTCAAAAATGTGGAGTTGTATTACCTGGGACAACAACATATGATGCCGATTTACCAATACGCCTGTTATGTTTCCAGTCTTGA
>CAZKIU010000087.1:0-4567 GCA_964552955.1 uncultured Prolixibacteraceae bacterium | reverse complement strand
GTCGGCATCACCGGGAGCCCCTAACTGGGACGTTTTGCTGTCGCTGGTGTTGGGACCGGCGGCATCGGGCACCTGGCCGGTGGACAATACAATACCTCGTTCAAAGGGGAAATTGGGATTATCGGCCCGGCGTTCAAAATAACCGATGGCTCTGTTGTCGCCGGTATAAACGACATTGGAAACAGCAATACACCCCTTGAAAACCTCAGCAGCCAATTGGCTGGCATTTCCAAAGGAAGGAATCTGGTAGCCGAAACGCATATTGGGCCGTAGGGTGCTGCTGCCATCACGGGTGGGATTGGGCGAAGAGGCATATCCATAAATCACTCTTTCTTCAGGGTAGTAACCGGCCAGGACCGCTCTGGCAGAATTGCCGCTGGTCACCGGCCCCCAATAGATCTCCACGATCAGGTTATCGGTACCGTTGTAGATAAAACCGGAGGAGAAATCCACCTTCATCCAGGTAAAATCGTTGTCGGGAGTAGAGCCACAGGTTCCGCTGCCGTTCGGAATGGTGTATCCGTCGGTGTCATTGAAAACGGTCTGGGCACCGGTCATATCGGCATACCCGGAGGGGACCTGACTGAAATTGGAAATGGAGGTGTGCTTGAGCTTGATAGTAAAATTAGTCACTGTGCTGGTTCCCGTCACCTTGCGGGCCAGTTCCAGATAGTTGAAGGTTTTGGGGGCCGGACCCAGTTCACTGGCCAGAAAAAGCATCTGCGTCCTTTCATATTCATTACTATTGTTGACCGTGTTGAATGGAAAGAGCGTAGCGCACTCATAATCAGGATTAAATACTATTCCTGCAAAAACGGTAAACTGGTTAGTGATCCCCCTGATATCGATCGCCGACCGGGGGGTCAGGTTTCCGCTTTTGAGGGTCATTTCTGGCAGGGAATAGGGTACATTGAACAGGTCTCTGGGAGTGCGGACTGTTGTCACTTCCTCCACCCCATCGGGAGTCATAATCCGGGGATCCTGTTCCGGCACGAGCGGCGTTCTCACGGGTTGGGCGCCCACCAGCAGGGGAAGGGCAAAAAACAACCCCCATAAACCCAAAAACCTCATTTTGAGTCCTGACAGGAAGGATGCCTGATCTCCGGAAGCTTTAAAAACGTGCTCATTACACTTCGTTTTAATCAAAAAATTACTCAACATATAACATAGATTTGATTGTGTCCAGGACGTTAACATCCGATGGATGAAACAGTAAAGTATCCATCTGTTGTTCAAAGAACAGGTCAAGGCTGGAGAAGAGCTTTACCCCTTCTCCAGCCGTTTGATTATCGTCACCAGCAGATCATTGACCCAGCAGGAGAACCGGCTCGCTGATCACTTCCTCTCCGGTTTCAATCCTCAGAATCAACAGTCCGGGCCTGATCCCACTCAGATCAAGCGTATTGGTCAAGTGGCCCTTCACCGTTTCCTTCCGCAACAGTTGTCCGGTCGGTGAATAAACCGATACCGTAATAGGATGGTCGATCATCCTTGAAGCGCGGAGGGAAATCGTATTGCGGGTAGGATTAGGATAAATGGAAAAACGCAGATCGGGGGCAGGCAGCAATTGTTCCTCTGCATCAGCAGGATCCTGCTGATTGGCCAGAGCCTTGAGTGCTGCCGCACTGACAGATTTTTTACATCCGCTGATGACCACATCATCGAGATACACCTGGTCGTCATCGGCCGAGGCATCACATCGGAACCTCAGTTTAACCGTCGAGGTAAAGGGCCCGGCAATGACCACGGCATCAGTATAGCGGCGGCCATTGACAAATTCTCCGTCGAAATTCCATTCCTCCACGGTGGTATAGGTGGTTCCCCCATTGGTGGAAATCTGCAGCCAGAAGTCCTCGGTGGAACTGTCAAAACTGACGGGATAATAGGAGAAACTGACGGTAATTTCAGAGTAGCCCGACAGGTCAAGAGTTCCGGTGGTAGTCAGGGAGGTGGTGGTATTGTCGCGGAGTTGCAGACTATATCGGCCAGAATTAGGATAGGAGGTACTGCGCGCGCAGTCGGTGCCGCCGTCGACCCAGATACCCATTCCGGAGTCAAAGTTCTGTGAGTTAATCGTTTCATAAACGCAGGCGGGGGCAGTCACCTCGACCGTACAGGAGGCAGAGAAACTGCCGTCGGTGGTCAGCACTGAGATGAGGGCACTTCCCGCTCCGGTAGCCGTGACCAGTCCGTTTTGGTTCACCGTGGCCACCCCGGTATTGGAGGTGATCCAGGTCACTCCTTTATTGGTGGCCCCTTCCGGAGTGAGGACCGCACTCAGCTGAAGGGTCTCTCCGGCCACCAGGGCTGCCGAAGATGGTGTCACACTTACACCCGTCACCGGTTCCACGATGGAGATGTAATTGGTTTTTGTGGTCGTAAACAAGCCATTGACCGTCAGGGTCACGGTTTTATTCCCGGTGGTGGCGTAACTGACCTGGTGGGGCCCCTGGGAGTCGGAGGTAGCCGGCGTGGCGCCTTCGCCAAAATTCCAGCTCCAACTGGTGATATCCCCTCCCGATGATAGATCGGTAAAGGTAATGGTCTCTCCCCTGAGGGCAGAGGTGGGCGTAGCCGTGAAAGCGGCGATAATTTCGGGCTGGTTGACGGTGAAAGTATGTGGATCGGGCCGCCCGATCAGGGGGTGGTTCTCCCGTTTGCCGGCGTTGTCAACCGCATAGAGATAATAAGAAATGGTGGTTTCACCGGGGTTCACCGGAATCATCGCCCCGTACTGCGTTCCCCCCGTGCCGACCATCTGAAGGGTATCCCAACTCCTGGCATTGGTCTTGTAAATCAGAAAAAGAGAGTCGGTTTTCAGGGTCTGGCCGCTCAGAGCGACAATATCGGCGGTTACGGCATATTCAGGCTGATAACCCTTAATGCCCGTCAGGGGCTGGTGTTTGATGTAGAGCATCTGCCGGTCGGCCATTCCCATGGCCCGGCAGTGGAGGGCATCGGTGCTCTGCCAGCTGCTATAGTAAATCCCTGTCACCGTATAGCCCGGCATCGCCTGGCGGTACACCTCCAGTGCTGCGTTGTCAGTTGCTGAGGCCGGCGAACTCTTGATCGGCACATAGACCCGATCATTGACGATCAGCGAATTGGTGTAGGGCTGTCCGCTGGGGGAGCTGACCCTGAACACCTGATAGGGCGTCCCATAGGCGCTCATCTGGCTGGCAAAATAGCTGGCCACCTGCTCATACTTGGCATAGTTGGCATTGGTAGTGGGCACGCTGGTGATGAGGACCTTGTCGACATCGAGAAATTTGCCCCAGCAGTCGATGTGTTTGATGTAATCGCCCAGCGGGTCGATGGTCACATGGTAGGTGTCTATCCCCAGGAAGTCGCTCATCTGCTGGTTCACCCAGGTGGAATTATTGCTATTTTCCTCGTAGACCAGATCGGTGGAGGCGCTGATCCCCCACCCGTCGGTCATGTAGTTCCCTCCCGTGTGGACCACCGGCAGGTTGTAAACCGGCACATTCAGGTAGGTGCCCACGATGGCATTCACCGCATCGTCATTGGCCCGTGGGCGGTCATAGGGGAAGTCGACAATGCACATCTGGTTGTTGTCGTTCATCACGTACCACGGCCCGTAATCGCGCGTCCAGTAAGAATCGGTCGCCGCCGTGATGAATTTGCAGTTGGCCATGGTGGCCCCGGCACTCTGGTAGGCGCTTTTAGCGCTGTTCTGATTGGTGGTACTGCTGACCAGGGTGTAAACCACTGTGTGCTTCGACAGGGCCGCAATGAAACTTGTGGGCAGGCCGAGCGGGTAGCGTACCAGCACTCCTTCCATCCGTTCGAACTCTGCCACATTACGGACTTCCCCGGTGATGGCTGCCGATTTCAGGAAGTTCCTGCCAATTTCGTGCCTGCGCCCCTCCTCCTCGGGAGTCATCCAGATCGGAAGGCTGTTGGGATCATTCCACTCAGGTTTCTGAGCGTTGGCCCTGCCGAAGGAAAACAGCAGAGCGACTAAGATCAAAAGGGTTTGTAAATTGTTTCTCATCTTTTATTGGGTTTTGTAAATAGGGTCTTATTTTGCGAAATAGCTAATGGACTCAGAATCAGAGTTATTAGTTTCCCGGTTTTCACCGCCACTTCCGGAAACAATCTGCGAGGTCACGGTACACTTGCCCCGGGTATTACCCGGAATAAAACGGGCTTTGAAACCGAAGGAACTCTGGCCTCCTGCCGGAAGTGTTCCGCTGAAATGGAAGATGTAATAATCCGGATCACCGGATGTACAGCTCCATTCCCGGTTCTGAACCGTGATCTCCTCCAGGTGGTCAATGGAAGGATCAAAAGCTCCATCGGCCGACCAACGGGAATCTTTCGGAATGACCACGGTGATCTCTCCGGAAGCCTGGGTGCTATTCAATTCTGACACTTTCACCACGACATTGAATGAGGTTTCACCGTTCATCACATTAGGAGTAACAGTCAGGGTGGAGGTCAGATCAGGCAGAAGGGGTGGTTCACTGACCGTAAAGACGTGGGGATCAGGCCGGCCGATAAAGGGGTGTTTTTCACGGTGGCCCGACTGGTCAGCGGCAAAGAG
>CAZKIU010000086.1:0-4612 GCA_964552955.1 uncultured Prolixibacteraceae bacterium | reverse complement strand
TCACGGTTGCCCCTGATACCAAAGCGGGGACCTACACGATCACTTATACGATCTGCGAGGTGCTGAATCCGGGCAACTGCGACAATGCCATCGTAACGGTGGTAGTGGAAGAAGCTCAGATTGTGGCCAACGATGATGATTACACCGCTTCTCCGGTGAACGGGATGGCAGGTGGAACGGTATCGAACATACTGACCAATGACCTGCTCAATGGCGAGGCAGTTGTTCCGGCTGATGTAACGATCAGCTCGACCCCGACGGGACCGTTGACGGTGAATGCTGACGGCACGGTCACGGTTGCCCCGCTGACCCCAGCCGGGACCTATACGGTGACTTACACGATTTGCGAGGTACTGAATCCGGCGAACTGTGATGAAGCCGTGGTAACGGTTGTGGTAGAAGAAGCCCCGATTGTGGCCAACGATGATGATGCTGAAGAGATTGATGGTTATGCCGGAGTGGACAATGTCCTGAATGTTTTCGATAACGATAGGCTCAATGGCGATCCGGTTATTCCTGCACAGGTAACACTTTCTGTGACGGTTCCTGATCCGAACGGTTATCTTATACTGAATGAGGACGGCAGTGTCGATGTCGCTCCAGGTACCCCTGCAGGAACTTATACTCTGACCTACACGATCTGCGAGGTGCTGAATCCTTCCAATTGTGATGATGCTGTGGTGACGGTCAAGACCAAGGAAAGGCCTGATATTACTCCTAATATTACTGCTTCCCGCAATGTGATGGCGGGGATTACCGAATACGATGTTTACGTTAGAGTCACTGAGTTGAATGGCGTAGATACCGAAGGACTCATCAAAGTGGTCATACCAAAAGACAGCAGATGGCACATCAATGGTTCTTATGATCCCAACCTAACCAGTTTAATGGGGCAGAATGTGCATAACAGTGTCTGGAGCTTTTCAGAGAATGCCTCTAGTTACATTTTTAGCACGACAAAAGTCATAACTGCTTATGATTATTTAGGTTTTGGACTCCGGGTCATCTGGAATGCGGGTAATACCAAAGGGCAATATACCATCACTACCCAGATTGTTTCTGGAAGCGGCAATGAAGTGAGGGTAAACAACAATAACGACTCCGAGAGGATCGACTACTTCGTGAGATGATTTGTGAGAAAATCAGTGTGATATAAAAAAAACGGGCCGGATAATTCCGGCCCGTTTTAGTAAATGTGAATTGATTGATTAGTTACTTTATTACACTGCTGAATAATGAACAATCAAAGGACAGATCAGACAGCCACTGCTGAACCGATCAGGAAGGTAGCTGCCAGGGCGATAATGGCATAGAGCTCAGGAAACACGGCCAGAATAAGGGTTTTCCCAGCGACATCATGTCCCTGTCCAATGGCCACGATCCCATTGGCGCAAACCTGACCCTGGCGGATGGCTGATAAAAGGAGGACAAAACCCATGAATACTCCCGAGAACAGAACCGCACATGATTGTGCCCAGGTCACCTCAGGGGTCAGCAGGTTAAAGAAGTTACTCATCAGGAAGTAACCGGCAAAGCCGTACAATCCCTGACTACCGGGAAGGGCCGAAAGCATAACGTAGGATCCGAAGGCTTCACTGTTCTTTTTCATGGATCCCACGGCCGCATTGCCGCAAATGGTCGTACCATAAGCACTACCTATACCTCCCATGCCTATCATTAAGGCAACTCCGATGTAAGCTAATAAAATTGGTGTCATTTTCGATTATTTTAGTTGTTATACATTGATTTTGTTTTCAGGAAGGAGAAGTATACCGTTCAAAAGGGGTATACGGTTTGCCACCACCTTCAAACCCCGCGTTTTTATAGAATTCCACGAAGGTGAGACGCATCGGGTGAACAAAGGCTCCCAGGGCGGCCATGAAAATGGTAATCCCATGACCGATCAGCAAAACGATGATCATAACGATGGGCCCCAGGATGATGTTGTCGGGTTTGAGACTCATGGCCAACTGGTTGAAGACGAACCCGAGGATCCCGCTGGAAATCCCCAGAGCAAATAACCGGATATAGGAGAGCAGGTCTCCGAAAATACCTGATATCATACCATAGGCATCCCATAATCCAGCTCCAAAATTGATCAATACATTTCTTTTGGGGTTATTTAGCAGCAAAATCAGCACACCGGCCACCCCCAGAATGACGTATTGAATGATGGAAGCTGCCTCCGGTGCTAACCAACCTGCTTTCTTAACACCGAATAATATCCCTGAACCGACCAGCAGAATTAACCAGCCTATCGTTGAGAGGGCATATTTGATGCCCAATGAATGACGGATATTGAAGACTCTCACCACCATGCCAAAGATGATCTGCACTCCTCCCAGAATTAAAGAGAGATTGAAGAGCTTGTTGGTGTCCAGCATGTATTTCTTGACCCCTTCCAGGAACGGAATGTCAGCATCCATCAGGGGGATTCCGAAGAAGGTGCCGGTGAGGCTTCCGAAAACCACTGTCGCCAGTCCCAGCCACTGGGCCAGGGTGAGGATGTCCCTCATCTTCGGCATCCGGGGCTTTAGCAAAGTCGTGACTGCTACCATCAGTAACCCGTATCCCGCATCGCCCATGCAAAAACCGAAAAACATCATGTAGAAGGGGGCGAAGAAGGGGACCAGGTCCATCTCCTTATGGTTGGGAAGGTCATAGAGGTTGGCAATGACTTCGTACAACCTTGCAAACTTGTTGTTTTTCAGCAAAACGGGGGACTTGACCTCAGGATCGGGCGGATTGGCCACATAGAGAATTCCCTTGGAGTTCAGGTACTCATCGAGTTCTGCCTTACGGGTTTCAGGGACGAATCCTTCGATGACCCTGACCTTACCCTCCACATGGTCGGCGGTCTGCCGCAGCGCATTCATCCCCGCCCATTCGTCACGCAGCCCGTTACGGTACTCCTTCAACTTATCCTTGTCCTGAAGGGCAATCTGCTCTAATTCGGCATGCAGTTCCCTGCTCTTACCCTGTAACCCTTCCAGTTCCTTTCTGACTCCGGAAAGTGAACTCTGTGGTGGAAACACCTGCTCAATTCCAGGAATTTCTGCAAAGTCAGGCTGATAGGCCCCCTTACGGTCTATCTTTACAAAGTAATAGTTCCCTTTCAGCTCATCAATGATGCTGATATAATGGTCTAATTCCCACTGGGTCTGAAATTTACGGGCCGGACAAGTAAAAAAACGGAATTCGAGATCCGCGGATTCCAGACGTTGTACTTGCTCCCAGTCAAAATTCCCCCAGGGCTCCAGTTGGCTCTCCTCTTTTTCGAGGCGGGCCCGGTGATGCTGGACATACTCCTGTTCCTTCTCGATTTCCCTGATCCGCCTGAAGACCTCTTTCCCGTCTTTCAACCCGGTGCGTGACTCTCCCGGAACTCCCGTGAACCAGTCCAGCCGTTTGACGGCTTGTTCCGTTTCGTTAATATGGCGCATCAGCTCCTGCATCTCCTCGCTGGGTTCATCGACCTTTTTGTCAATATGAACCACCCCCAGGTTTCTGAGATCCTTCAGGAAGTCAGAGTATTGGGCAAAGTAGACCAGGAAGGCATATTTATACATCGGTACAATCATAGCTCATCCTCCTCTTCCACCTGCTGTTTCTGCTGTTTGTTCTTAACAATCTTCTGGGCCGACTTGGAGAGGTTGTCCTCGTCTTCGAGAAACCGCTTGATCTTGCGGATGGCGTCCTGGAACCCCGGAATCTGCACCTTTTCATAGAGGTTCACCTTCTGAGTGGTTTTTTTGCGGGCGAAGTCAAGGAGTTCCATTTTCTTGAGAAAAACCTCTCTCTCAACAGCAATGCCGGTGAGCTTTCGCACGATCTCTACACCATCGGCGTACCAGAGCGGCTGATTGAAACTATTGATGTTCCCTGTATCAAACAGAATGTCGTCGAGAATCGGGGTAAAGACACCGGCGATTTTCTTGGCCGAGAGCTTCACATCCTTGATCCGTATGAGGTCGTGGTCAAATTCTCCCCAGAGCCGCGACATCTTCGTGTACTGCTGTATCTGCCCCACCAGTTCCTGGTCCAGGGCAGTGGCCTTATCACGGGCCCTTTTAACCTCCATCCGGAGGGCCGATTCCTTGTTTTTTAGGGTCGGTAAGGCCCGCTCCCTGACCTTGAGCTGCTTCTCCAGCCCCTGCAGTGCGGTCTTATTATACTGAATGTTTATTGCCACCGTATCAATATTAGAAGGTCAGAATAATCTTGAGTCTTGAATCCTGAGTCCTGAGTCTTGAATCTTAAGTCTCGAATCTTAAGTCTTAAAGATCGGAGCCGGATCGAAGCAATGGCTTTAGTTTTTCCAGTACTTCTGGACCAGGTGTTCCTTGATGGCCACTTCGGCCTTGGTGAAGAACTTCCCAAAGAGATCCCAGGAGATGTCCAGCATCGTATCGGTATCGACATTGACGTCGATCGCCAGCAGTTTCATTGAGTACTCCTTGGCAAATTCGAGGGTCCGCTCGTCATAGTCGGTCAGGTCGAAGCCGTTTTCCAGTTTGGTGCGGGCGTTGACCGAGTCGGCAAAGAGGCGGATGGCCGCATTCATCACCTGAGGATGGTCTTCGCGGGTCTGCTTGCCGATGACCAGCTGTTT
>CAZKIU010000085.1:0-4783 GCA_964552955.1 uncultured Prolixibacteraceae bacterium | reverse complement strand
GCGACGTCAACGCCCGCATCAGGGAGTATGAAGCCCAGGTGCGCAGGCTTCCCACCACGGAGCGGAATTACGTCAACATCGAACGTCGCTACAACGTTGACAGCGAGACCTATACCTTCCTGATGCAAAAGATGTCGGAGGCCCAGATTGCCAAGGCGTCCAATGTTCCCGACGGACAAATCCTCGAGGATGCCCTTCCCGGAAAGCTCATCAAGCCAAAGAAGATGATGAATTACGCCATCGCCCTGATGCTCGGACTGGCCCTGCCTGCCCTGGTGATCTTCCTGCGGAATTTCTTCAACACGAAAGTCTTATCCAACGACGATATCGAATCGGTGACCAAACTGCCCATGGTAGGCCATGTTTTCTTCAACGACGATAAGGATAAGACCCCCACCCCGGTGCTCGACAAGCCCAACTCACCAGCCACAGAACCCTATCGCGGATTGCGCAACAAGCTCAACCTGATGACCAAGGGGAAGGAGAAACCGGTCATCGCCGTGACTTCCACGGTGCCCGGGGAAGGAAAATCCTATACCGCTTTGAACGTGGCCTCTTCCTTTGCCCTCTCCAAGAAAAAGACGCTGATCCTCGACCTGGACCTCCGGAATTCAAAATTCAAAGAAGTCCTTCAACTGGAAAATGATTTGGGGGTGGTGGACTACATCATGGGGGATGCCAAGGTGGATGAGATCATTTGCAAATCAAAACACCCTTTCCTCGACATCATCACTGCCGGTCCTATCCCTCCCAATCCGGGCGAGATGCTGATGGATAAGAAACTGGGGGATTTGCTGGCCGAACTGAAGCAGAAATACGAGGTCATCATCCTCGACACAGCTCCTATCGGTTACGTGACCGACCTCTTCCAGATCACCGACCAGCTCGACGCCACCCTCTATGTGGTGCGCCATGGGGTGACCAACAAAAACTTCCTCCAGAATTCGCTCGAGGAGATGAAAGTCCACAAACTCCGCGGGGTGGGCATCGTGGTCAACGCCATCAAACACAAGAAGGGAGTCTACTCCGCCGGTTACGGCAAGGGGTATGGCTATGGTTACGGGTATGGCTACGGATATGGATATGGGTACGGCCAGGGCTATGGCGACAATGGCAGACACTCGGGCCGCAAAATCATGAAAGAGGAGTAGATCATTCCTCTCCTCTATCTTACATCAACGGGAACTCTTCATCTTTAAGGATGGGCAGTTCCCGTTTTTTAATCTAAACCAGGTACGGGTTCTGGGTGAGATTCAATTTACTTCAGGTGTATTTTTTCTGTGATGGTGGTGGAATTCAAGATGATCTTTACGAAATAGATACCCTTGCTGCGGCCTGACAGGTCAAATTCCGCGGGGTGGTGATCCATGGTGCGGGTGAGGAGGAGCTGTCCGGCGGCATTCAGGAGTTCAACTGTAAATTCGTTTTGCAACGTGGCCGGGACGAGGATGGTCACTTTTCCGTTGGTGGGGTTGGGATAGCAGGTCACCAGGTCTTTCCCGATGATTTCCACTGTCTCTAATTCGGTCAGGAGGGCCTTGTCCAACATGGCAAAGGTGCTTTCGTGCTTCACAAAGGTGGCGGGGCCTTTGAGGATGTCCGGCTCCAGGAGGTGTTCCTTGTTACTGTCGGCTTTCCACAGCCGGAGGGTAAAGGGGTGGCCTTCAATGAAGCCGGCTTCGTCATTCCCGGCATTCCCATCCCTGGCTGAGACGGCCAGCGCTATCGAACCGCAACGTTCTGTAGGCACAGGGTTTTCAGGAGATCGGCCCGTGGTGATGCCAGTACCCACCCCGATTCCGGCCAAACCGCCAACAGGAACTTTCACGGCGCCCACACATTGGCTTCGGTCGAAGACGCCGATCTCATCGCCCGGGGCTAGTAACCCTTCCGGAAGGCCCACCAGATGGATGTTCATATGGTCGGTGCCATTCCCCCTGACCCGGGTGGTGAAATGAACCGGCATTTCCG
The DNA here is from genome assembly GCA_964552955.1 of uncultured Prolixibacteraceae bacterium. GTDB lineage: Bacteria > Bacteroidota > Bacteroidia > Bacteroidales > Prolixibacteraceae > UBA1413. The sequence continues at coordinate 2,812 of CAZKIU010000085.1, read as the reverse complement.
CCACCCCGGGCACGGTTCCGCCCTTGGTATAGGCTTCCTCTATGGTGAGCACCTCATCGGCGGTCACCTTCACCTTATACCCTTCTCCCGGCCGGAAGGCACCGATATGGTTCTGCCAGCCGCCGTAGGTGCCGTAATCCTCGATGGAGGCTCCTGTCTCATCCTGGACTTTCACCAGGGTATGCCGGTCGATGAGCTGTTGCACCACCTCGAGACCATCGGCTTCGGCATCGGCGGGAAAGCCGATGATGTTCCACCCCTCCGTCAGGGTGATCGCAAAGGGCCTGACAACAGGCTTTCCTGTGAAGAGGGCTTCGATATTTCCGGAGACCTTGATCTTGTAGCCTTCCTCCGGAGAGAGGTCGCCGATGGTGTTGGTCCACCCGCCCAAGGCTCCGAAATCCTCAATGGCGAAGCCCCGCTCATCCATGACCTTGACCAGCAGGCCAGCCTGGATAAGGGGATCGAGTAATTCCATGAGATCGGGTGCTTCGGGAAGAATACCGACCGAAAAGAGGTTCCACCCGGCCACCAGGGGCACCGTTTGGGTGATGTCACTCCGGCCGGTCAGCTCCACCACGGCGGTGGCCGAGGGCTCATACATTCCGCTGGTCGACCACTGGGGTTGGGTATCGTAATATAGGGCCTGGGGCGCATCGCTCTCCTCGCCCGCACTGCTGTTCCACAGCTTGTACCGGATGGGATGCCCCGGGGTATAGCCGTTGCCGGTGCCATCATCGCGCGAGGCGACCATGTAGAGGATATTGGTAGGGTCAATGACGGCATTCAGCCGGGCCGCCCCCACGCAGAGCGCGCCGTCAAAGAGCCCGATCTCGTCGCCGGGGTCCAGGTCGGCCCCGTCAAGGGTGGCCCTGATGATGTTGATGTTCATATGGTCAAGGCCGTTGCCGGTCCACACAGGAATGAAATGGCGCCCCTCGGGGAGGTTCCTGACGGTGACGGTCACCTCGTCGGGGGCCGAGGTCTGCTGACCGTGGCTGACCACCAGGGTGAAGCTGTAGGGGGTGTCGGCGGTGACCATGGGGGCGGCAAACGTGGGGTCGGAGGCGTGTGGGTCGGAGAGGACGAGGCCCGCGGGGGCGGTCCAGGCATACGTGAGGGTGCCCCCTCCCGGAGCGGTGGACCCGCTGCCGTCAAGGCGGACCAGCGTGCCCTCATCGGCTGTTTGGTCCTGGCCGGCATCGGCAACCGGCGGGGGCGGTAGCACCGTGATGGCGAGTTGATTCTGGAATCCCTGGCCACAGTCGTTGACGCCCTGTACGGTTAGGGTGCCTGAGGTGGCGGCGGGGGTGAAGGAGATAGTGATGGCTGACGTGGTAGCGTCATTGATGGTGGCCCCCTGGCCCGAATAACTCCAGTGGTAACTGGTGGCGTGGGCGATGGCTGCCGTCGCATAGACGATCCCGCTTTGTCCGGCGGTCACAGTGGCCGGTCCGGTGATAACTCCCGCGGCGGCAGGGTAGGACTGGATGGTTACCGCAAGCGTGGCGGTTCCGGAGAGACTGCAGGACTGGTCACCACGGTGCTGCACCTTAACCCATCCGTTACCCGCACTACCCCAACTCACTGTGATCGTGGCCGTCCCTTCTCCGGAAGTGATGGCTCCCCCGGAAGAGAGGCTCCACGTATAGGTGGTTTTTCCCGGGTCGGTGGCGTAGTGGTTTCCTTCCGACTGCTCACAGACGGTGGTGGGGCCGGTGAGGGCGGGAATCGCCGGATCGCCGACGGTCACCACTCCCGAGAGATTGGTGGTGTTGTTCCAGGGACCTCCGTTGGTGGTTTCGTTGAAGCCGCCGTAGAGGTAAGCGTTTTCTCCCAGCTTGAAGCGGCTGGCAGTGTACCAGGTGCCCGTGGTGAGTTCGGGCCCCAGATCGGCCCTGAAGGCGTCATAGTCCCCTGACGGCCCGTCATAGGGGGCTTCCACCCAGTGGGTCCACTCCGAGGGATGGGTGTTCTGTTCCGAATAGCCTATCCACACCCTGAGGCCCGTGGCCGGTCCCCCGATGCCGGTCACACCGTTGGGAATGCCGGCCTGCGCCGTCACCACAAAGGGATCACAGGGGCTGATGGTTCCACTGCCGGGGGACTGGAGATTGAAGAAGGTGAGGGTGCCGCCCCAGGTGTCCTGGACGGTCACCGCCGTCGTCACAGCAATGGAGCGGTTGGCGGTGCCGCTCCACTCGGCTCCCGTAAAGCCGCTGTTTTTGTAATACTTGTAGGCATAGGTGCCTGCCGCCAGTTGCAGGGTTACCGAATACCACAGGGTGTTGGGGATCCTGGACAGCTCCAGGGTGGGGTCAGTACCGGGCTCGGGCCAGGTGGCCCCGGTGAAATTCCCCGAGATGTAGACATGGTCGGCCGCGGGGTTGAAGTTCTCCGCCGTCGACATGTCGACAAGGAAGGTGACCGCCCCGTCGGGAATGGACTCGTTGCCCACCGTGATGTCGTCGATATACCAGCCCGACGACTGTCCTGTGGATCCCGCGGCGAAGTAAAAGGCCACCTGTACCTCCTGACCGGCATATTTGCTCAGGTCTACAAGCGGGTAGGACCAGCTCCCCCCGCTGGTGTTGATATACGAAAGGGTCAGGTCGCTCCATGATGAGCTGCTCACCGGTTTGACCTGCACCTTACCATAGTCGGCTCCCCCGATATCCCACCACTGCCAGAACCGCAGCGCCGGATGCTGGTCCGAGGCCGGAACCACAAAGGCCGGACTCACCAGCCGGGTTTCGATGTTGGGACTGTATTCCCCGCCCAGGTTAGTTCCCGCACACTGCGTGCCCCCGTG
>CAZKIU010000084.1:0-4815 GCA_964552955.1 uncultured Prolixibacteraceae bacterium | reverse complement strand
GCCATCCGCGGGAACCGGAAATACGGGGTGGCCATGGCCAGCGATCCGGCGGGGCCTTATGTGAAATACACGGGGAACCCCATCATTGACTACTCCTGTTTGGGCCATAACCGGCAACTCGAAGATGGCTGTCTCTTCCGCGAAAATGGCCGTATTTATATGCTGGCACGCGATATGGGGCGCTTCGGCCATGAAGAGGGGATCATCCTGGAGTCGGAGGACGGCCTCCACTGGTCAGACCCCCAAATTGCCTGGTTCGGCGTCAGCCACTATGTGAAGGAACCTCCCGGCCCCTCCCATCTCAAAAAGTACGGCCGCTTCGAACGGCCCCAACTACTTATCCGCGACGGAAAACCCACCCACCTCTTCTTGGCCTCCCAGGGCGGAAAATTTATGACCTCCTCGGCCTTTGTCTTTGAAATTTCTTCCCCGTGTAAGTAATTATCCCTTCATTTTATTGACTTATCTATAAGATTCTTACGATGAATTTCCGTAAATTTCAGGGAGTGGTTTTCCATCCCCCGAGGGTCAGCACAGGAATGATGATAGAGTAACCTTTAAAAAATATAACCCATGAACCGCGCGCTTTCCTTTCTGCTCCTGATGATTCTGATACCTGCTGTACCGTTGGCCTTGCAGGCGGCCGGGGGCAAACCTACCGTATTCATCATCGGTGACTCGACCGTCAAGAACGGAAGGGGTGACGGCGCCGGAGGCCTCCGCGGATGGGGTGAGAAAATCGCGCTATTTCTGGACACCACCCACATAGCGGTCAGGAATCATGCCCTTGGGGGCACCAGCAGCCGCACCTTCATCACCCGCGGGTTGTGGGACCAGGTGCTGGCGCAGTTGCAGCCCGGTGATTTTGTGCTGATGCAGTTCGGCCACAACGACGGGGGAGCCATCAACGACACGCTGCGGGCCAGGGGGACAGTCCGGGGCATAGGTGAGGAAACCGTGGAAATCGACAACCTGCTCACCCACCAGCACGAGGTGGTCCATTCCTATGGCTGGTACCTCAGGAAGATGATCAGAGAGGCCAAAGCCAAAGGGGCCACCCCGGTGGTGGTCACTCCCATTCCCCGCAACGATTGGGAAGAGGGTAAGGTGAAACGTACTCCGGTGAGTTATCCCCATTGGGCCATGGAAGTCGCCCGCGAGGAAAAGGTGAAATGCATCGACCTCAACCAGTTGATGACGGAGAAGATGGATTCCTTTGGAGAAAACCAGGTGACAGGCCGGTTTTTCCTTGCGTCCGACCATACCCATACCACAGAAGAGGGGACCATGTTGAGTGCCTCCCTGATGATAAGGGGGATGAAAAAGAGCAAGAAATGCCAGCTCGCCAAATGGATGGTCCCCACTCGGAAACTTCCCTACTAACCCGGGAACTTCCCAACTAACCCAGAAACATCTCTGCTGAAAAGTAGCCCACACTGAACAACTTTCAGGCCTGCACAACCGACGGCCCTAAAGCGGAAACTCACCTATTGGCTTGGAACTCTTCGTGGCAAGCCAACGAGGAATCCGATTCCTTCAAGGACTTTTTTTAGTGTCTTGTTCGCTTACCATGTCTCGAGGAAGTCGAGAAGGAATGCGCGCACCGCAATTCTAACGATTTAACTGATCAGACCAGCGTGATAATCCTGCCCACCACTCCCAGGAAGCCGTTGACCACCCTGAGGATCTCCTCCGTTTTTTGAAGGTCGGCCAGGACGCCTTCCACCTGGGTGGCCCCGGCGGTCAGCTCCAGCTCCAGGGCCGCCAGTTGATCCCTGATTTCTGCCAGCTCGGCATTTCGCATTTTCAGGAGCGCCAGTTGCACCTGTTGTTGCAGAAGAGCGCTCTCCTTACGCTTATCGGCAGGAAGCAGATCCAGTGCCAGCAGGTATGCCGGCTTGCCCATGGCGTTCCTGATTTTTCCCAACTGACGGGCCGTCAAATCTTTTAGTTCAAAAGGTGCCATATTGGTTTTAGATTATGGAGTTGTCTTCGGGGTGCGAAGCATTTCGACAAGGTCAAGCATGGCATGGATGTCGCTGAAAACCGGGGCAAACCCCCCTATTCCTATTCTTTTCTCGACGAGATCCCTGAAACCCCTTTGTAGGGATTCAGCGGCAGAAGCGGCCTTCTCTACCGCATCCACAGAGAGATATCCGGTGAGAACCTCCTTCCTTTTAGCCTTCCAGGTATCACCCAGTGAAGGGGCTTCGACGAAGGGCCGGGTCACTCCGCTGTAATCCTTCATGTCAAGCAGCAGTTCCAAATCTTCGGTCATCTGCTGCGACAGGGCTTTGAGGAGGGCGGTTTGTAATTCCAGTTCCCGTTCGATCACCGGGGCATTGCGGCGCAGTTCCTGTTCCAGGGCCTGCTGTTTGATTCCCGAAAGCACCAGGGGAACCGCCGCTCCCATGTAGTCTGAAACCCTGGCGTTGCCCATAGAGGCCATCTCCAGAGCGGGATGCAGTGCAGCCAGGGAATTCACCACCGAATTCAGTTCGGAAGATAATGCCGCCGTGGGATCGGAACCAGCCAGCGCACCCAGCGCAGTGAAATACCTTTCAAGCAGGCGGGAATGTTTCCTGATACCCTGTAATGTTACCAGCAGTTCCCTGAGGGCATCGGATCGCTCTATGTACATCTTTCCTCTCTCCTCCTGGGAGAGTTGGTCCCTGCCCTTCAGCAACAGTTCGCTGTCGGCATCGATGGCCAGACCGCCGGCTTCCGTGGTCAGGCTTTCCATGGCCCGGGTATACTGGCGCCCCGCTTCCGCAAACCCTGCAAACTGGTTCACCCGCGTCGACACACAGGAGGTAACAGAAAACAGCAATAAAAGGATTAAATAGCGTCTCATCTGCTTATTGTGTTTGATATATTCAGTCATCATCTCTTTATGACCAGCTCAACCTGGATACAATTTACACAAATAGAGTGAGATTCAAATATTAATCGCCATCTTTATAAATGGATTCGACAGGCCATTGAAGATGAACATTTAAAATTGCCGTAAGTCATGCAAAAATGGAATTTTGCGGCCTTTTTGGCCGTGATGCTATGCGCAGCCTCCTGGTCATCGGCCCAGGATCCTCGGGAGCGGACCTATCTCTACCCGGTATGGCAGCCTTCGCATGCAGAAAAGCCCAAAGTGGATGGGTGGGCCACGGAGCGGGTCAGGGAAAAGCTGAGCCGCGGATTAGTGGCCCTTCCGGCCGGGGAGGGGAAGGTGTTCCTCTCCTGGCGTCTTCTGGAGGAGGACCCAACTGATATCGCATTCAATCTCTACCGGGAGGTTCCGGGCAGGAAGCCCGTTCGCCTGACGCGGCAGCCTCTGCAAACCGTCACCTGTTTTACCGACAGGGGACCTCTGCCAAAAGATCCATGTTCCTGGATCCTGCGGCCTGTCCTCAACGGCCGGGAGGGGGATCCCTGCGGAACTGTTTCCCTCGATTTATCTGCGGAACCCCAGAATTACCACTCCATCCGCTTCCGGGGAGATTACAAGCCCCAGCGGATCGCAGTGGCCGACCTCAATGGTGACGGGGAGCTTGATTTTGTCATCCGCCAACCCGACCGGGGCATCGACCCCGGCGGACAACCCGACAGAACGGGACTTACCTATAAGATAGAAGCCTATCTCCATGACGGAACCTTTTTATGGCAGAAAGATCTGGGGCTGGGTATTGAACCCGGCATCTGGTATGCTCCATTCGTGGTCCACGACCTCGATGGCGACGGCAAAGCTGAGGTCGCCGTGAAAACAGGCCCCGCCGATGCCCGGGAAGCCGACGGAAGGGTTCGTAGCGGTCCGGAATGGGTTTCCCTATGGAACGGCATGACCGGTGAAGAGATCACCCGTGCCGACTGGCCGGCCCGCAATCCCCGCTTCGGCGACTACAACCGCAACAACCGCAACCAGATGGGCATCGCCTACCTCGACGGGAAGACCCCTTTTCTCCTGGTGGCCCGCGGCACCTACAAACTGATGGTCGTCGACGCCTGGCAGATGAAAAGCGGAAAACTTGAAATGGCCTAGCACTGGGACGGCGATGAGGAAAACCCCGTCATCCGCCACCAGGGGACCCATAACATGCATGCGGCCGATGTCGACGGCGACGGCCGCGATGAAATCATCCTGGGATCGGTGGTCCTCGACGACAATGGCACCGCCCTCTGGTCAACCGGCCTCGGCCACCCTGACAAGTGCTTTGTCACCGACATCGATCCGGAAAGGCCCGGACTGGAAATTTTCTACGTACTGGAGGACTGGCACGACAACGGGAACGGCATCTGCCTGGCCGATGCCCGCACGGGGGAAATCATATGGGGCGTGGACCGCAAAACCCTCCATGTGGGCGACGGCATGGTGGCCGATATTCTTCCGGAAGTGCCCGGACTCGAATGTTTCGCTTCCGAGGATCCCAAGGGAGGTTCCCGCGAAAAATACCTCCTCTCGGCCAAAGGGGAACTGCTGGCCACCGGCGATGAGGTCCCCGGATGCCGTAACTGGATCTGGTGGGATGCCGACAAGGTGCGGGAAACCATCCTCACCCCCGGCTGGCAAAACAGCATGTGGGACCGCATTGAAGCCCGGAAACTTTCCATCGCCAAATACAAGGGCGATACCCTGACCACCGGAATCGAGGGCTCCGTGATCCTCATGGCCGACATCGAGGGGGACTGGCGCGAGGAACTCATCACCATCCTCCCCGGGGAAATGAGGATATATCGCACCACCATCCCCGCCACCGACCGGCGGGTCACCCTCCTGCAGGATCCCTTATACCGCAACCAGGTCACCCACCGCGCCATGGGCTA
>CAZKIU010000083.1:3334-5021 GCA_964552955.1 uncultured Prolixibacteraceae bacterium | reverse complement strand
AGAAAAATATCCTTGAACTGGTTCATCCCCGCATTGGTGAACATCAGCGTGGGATCATTCTTGACCACCATCGGGGCTGAAGGCACTACCTGGTGCCCCTTCTCCGCGAAAAAAGCGAGAAATGCAGACCTTATCTCTTTACTATTCATAACCTTACGTGTACAATTCTGAATGAAAAAGTTGTTAAAAAATATTAAACGACCCCCGAAAAGGGTGTTTCCAATAGCGCAAATATTACTTTTGTGTCCTGATTAATTGATATTTTCATAAAATTTTGCAAATTTATGCGAAATAATTCATTCTGCCGGAGCCGGATGAATTAAAATAGTAAACCTTAATATGGCCAAAAGAAAGTACCGTTTTAATCCGGAATCCCTCAGTTATGAAGAACATGGGGTTTCGCTGAAAGAACAGTTGGGCCGCTTTGCCGCTTATTTCTCCAGCAGTCTGGCCTTCTCCGTGGTTCTGGTGATCGTGATCCTCAACTTCTATGACACCCCACAGTCCCGCACCCTCCGACGGGAAAACCAACGGCTGCTCACCCAATACAAATTGATGCAGAAGGATCTGGAGAATATCGAGAAAGTGCTGGCCGACATGCAACAGCGCGATGACAACATCTACCGGGTGATTTTCGAGACCGACCCCATTCCGGCCTCCATCCGCAATGCCGGCTTCGGTGGTGCCAATAAGTATGCCCACCTCGAAAACATGAACAATAACGAACTGGTTATCAATACCGCCCGCCGCCTCGATATCCTGGCCAAACAGGCCTATGTCCAGTCCAAATCGTATGACGAGGTGATGAAAATGGCCCTCGACAAGGAGAAAATGCTCGCTTCCATTCCGTCCATCCAACCGGTGAGCAACAAGGATCTTAAGAATACCGCCTCAGGATGGGGGTACCGTATCCATCCGGTGTATAAAATCCGCAAATTCCACTACGGGATGGACTTCACCGCCACCACCGGCACCGAAATTTATGCGACCGGCGACGGGACCGTCGAAGAAGCCACCAACGAACATTCGGGGTACGGCAACATGATCACCCTCAACCACGGCTATGGCTACAAAACCCTCTACGGCCATTTAAGCCGCTTCAACGTCAAACCCGGACAAAAGGTCAAACGGGGCGAAGTGATCGGCTATGTCGGCAGTACCGGCATCTCCACGGCCCCCCACCTCCACTATGAAGTCCATAAGAACGGAGAACCCGTCAACCCGCAATATTTCTATTATATGGATCTCACCCCACAGGAATACGAACGGATGCTCGCCATCTCCTCCAATATGGGACAAAGCTTCGACTAACCGTGCCCTATAAAGAACCCAAAATAGAAAAAGTATTCTTCACCATCAGCGAGGTCGCAGACATGCTGGGGGTGAGCACTTCCCTGATTCGATTCTGGGACAAGGAGTTCTCCATCATCAAGCTGCAGAAGAACAAAAAGGGAAACCGGATGTTCACCAAGGAAAACATCCAACAGCTCAAGGTCATCTATCACCTCGTCAAGGAGAAGGGCATGACCCTCAAGGGCGCGGAAGCCCTGCTGATGAAAAACAAGGAGGGAACCTCCCGGACCGGCGAAGTGGTCGAACGGCTCATCCACATCCGACAGCAACTGGCCGATATCCAGAAGGAACTGGAACACTCCCCGGAAACGGGAGACTGAGGGACTCAGAGACT
>CAZKIU010000083.1:0-3234 GCA_964552955.1 uncultured Prolixibacteraceae bacterium | reverse complement strand
CAATTTCCGAAGTGATCAGGGTGCTGGAGCAGCTGGCCCCCCCGGCTCTTCAGGAGAGTTATGACAATGCGGGCATCCAGTGCGGTGATCCTCAGGCAGCCGTGACCGGCGTGCTCATCACCCTGGATGTCACCCCCGAAGTCGTAGACGAAGCCATCGCCACCGGATGCAATCTAATCATTGCCCACCATCCCGTCATTTTCAGCGGCATCAAGAAAATCACCCGGTCGACCCCCACCGGACGGATCCTGCTGCAGGCCATCCGCCACAACATCACCCTATATGCCGCCCATACCAACCTCGACAATATCACGGGGGGCGTCAACTCCATGATCGCCCGGAAGCTGGGACTTCGCAACACCCGCATTCTGCAGCCCCTGAAGGGAAAACTCTGCAAGTTGGTGACCTACGTCCCCCCCTCCCATCTCGATGCCGTCAGAGAAGCCCTTTGGGCAACAGGGGCCGGCCACATCGGACAATATGACCAATGCAGCTTTAACAGCTCCGGAACAGGGACCTTCCGCGGCGCAGCAGAAAGCCATCCCTTCGCCGGCCAGCCCGGAACCCTCCATCAGGAACCCGAAATCCGCACCGAGACCATCTTCCCCGCCTGGAAAGAACAGGAGGTAGTGGCTGCCCTCCTGGCCAGCCATCCCTATGAAGAGGTGGCCTACGACTTATACCCCCTGGAGAACGGATGGCCCACCATGGGCGCCGGGATCCTGGGAGAACTGCCCGAACACCTGACGGAAGAAACGTTCCTCGCCCTGGTGAAAAAAACCTTTTCCATCCCCGTCATACGCCACTCCCCCCTCCTGGGACAACCAGTCTCAAAAATCGCCCTCTGCGGAGGGGCTGGCTCCTTCCTGCTTCGCGATGCTATCACCGCTGGCGCTCACTTCTTTCTCTCCGGCGATATTAAATACCACCAGTTTGCAGAACCCGACGGCAAAATCGTGATGGCCGATATCGGACATTATGAAAGTGAGCAATTTACGAAGCAACTTTTTCTTGAACTTCTTACAAAAAAATTCCCTACATTTGCAGTCCGTTTATCTGAGGTAAACACCAACCCCGTTGGCTATTACCTGTAAACAGCCATTAATTGAAATTCAATCTTTTAGAATTATGAATACTCCATTTACCCGGGTAGAAGAAAAGGAAGTGTCGGTTGAAGAGAAACTGCGGGCTCTGTTTGACCTGCAGAGCGTGGTGTCAGCCATTGACAAGATCAAAGTGCTCAGGGGTGAATTACCCCTGGAAGTGCAGGACCTGGAGGATGAGATCGCCGGGCTCAAGACCAGACTTCACAACCTCGAAGATGAAATCAGGGAGATTGAGGTGGCTATCAGCAATAAAAAGATCGCCATCCGTGAGTCACAGACGCTGATCACCAAGTATACCGAACAACAGAACAACGTCCGCAATAACCGCGAGTTCGACTCACTGGCCAAGGAGATCGAATTCCAGAACCTCGAGATCCAACTTTCCGAGAAGAAGATCAGGGAGTTCACCGCCGATATGGGAGCCAAAAAAGAAGCTATCGATGCCTCCAAAGCCCTTCTGGCCGAAAGGATGGAAGATGTAAACCGTAAAAACAAGGAGCTGGAAGAGATCACCGAGGAGACCCGCATTGAAGAAGAGAAACTCAAAGGCCGGGCCGACAAGATCGAATTCTATATCGAGCCCAGGCTGCTCTCCGCATTCAAACGGATCCGCAAAAACGCCCGCAACGGCCTCGCCGTGGTGACCATCCAGCGCGACGCCTGCGGCGGCTGCTTCAACAAAATCCCGCCCCAGCGCCAACTCGATATCGCCAGCCGTAAAAAAATCATCGTCTGCGAATACTGCGGCCGGATCCTGGTCGACGAAAAAATCAACCAGCTCCCCGAAGAAGAATAATTCATTTTTCTACAAATGATCCTAAATGCACCGTATCCCGGTGCATTTTTTTTCTTAAATTACCCTCCATCTCCGACCCTTCCAGTGGCTTCCCCCTCTGGCAGAGCCGGGCAAAAGCATGCAGAATCGACTGTAACCATTTATAAACGACTAAAAAGTGGTAGAAATGAAAAAAATCGCCCTTACAATCATGGCCATGATGACCTCCCTGGGCCTCTTCGCCCAGGAAGGCCGCGACACCTCTTACTGGAAACGCAATGGCGACTTCACCCTTAACTTCAGTCAGGTGAGCTTCTCCAACTGGGCCGCAGGAGGAAAGAACTCCGTATCTGGCGTCGCCCTTTACAACTATGCCGCCAACTACCTCAAGGATCGCCTCGCCTGGGACAACAGCCTCAACCTCGGCTATGGCCTCCTCAAGGAAGGCAGCGGCAGCATGATCAAGTCGGAAGACAAACTGGAATTCAGCTCCAAGGCAGGCTACAAAATGGCGCCCGAAAGCAAATGGTTCTACAGCGGACTCCTCAACTTCCGCACCCAGTTCGCCAACGGCTACAAATACCCCGATACCGATAACAAGATATCCACCCTCTTCGCCCCGGCTTACCTCTCCTTCGCCCTCGGAGCCGACTACAAACCCAGCGACAAATTTTCCCTCTTCCTCTCTCCCCTGGGGTCCAAATTTACCTTCGTGATGGATGACGAACTCTCCTCCATCGGCGCCTTTGGCGTGGACCGCGGCAAGAAATTCCGCGCAGAAATGGGGGGTACCCTCAAATCGGAACTCAAAATGCCGCTGATGACCAACGTCGACATGGTCACCGCCCTCGGCCTCTTCTCCAACTACCTGCATAACCCGCAGAACATCGACGTCAACTGGGATTTCCGCATCAACATGAAAATCAACAAATATCTGTCGGCCAACCTGATCACCAACATGATCTACGACGACGATATCGCCATCAACGGGAAAAACAGCCTGGTCCAGTTCAAACAACTCTTCGGCGCCGGCTTCAGCTACAAGTTCTGACCCGGCCGTGCTTCCATGGGCAGGAATGGATTATTAACGAATTAATAATGCGCATATTATGAAAAATAAAGAGAGGAGTTTGGTGTGGTCATTGCTCTTCACCCTTTTTTTCTTATGCCCGGGCTGGACCTCTTTGCTTTCGGCACAGAAACTCTGGGACCACGGTCCGCTTCAGGTGACAGCCGATGGCCATTATCTGCAGCACAGTGATGGCACCCCCTTCTTCTGGTTGGGGGATACCGCCTGGGAGCTTTTCCACCGCCTCACTCCGGAAGAGATCCGCGCCTATCTCGACAACCGCA
>CAZKIU010000082.1:0-5777 GCA_964552955.1 uncultured Prolixibacteraceae bacterium | reverse complement strand
CACCCGACGAAGGCGGCGAAGATCCTGACGTGATTCTGCCTAACTCGGCTCCGACTTTGGCCGACGTGAAGGATATTGATATCATGAACCAGTCCTTGCAACTTGACGTCCAACTCACGGGTATTTCCGCAGGTACCGAAACCAACCAGAAGGTGAAGGTGACAGCTGTCACCGACAACCCATCGGTAGTCACTGGTATCGCAGTCATCTACACTCAGGGATCCACCGGCCAGTTGCTGGTAACGGTAGCCCCGGGGATGAGCGGAGAGGCCTGGATCACGGTTACCGTGAAGGACGACGGCGGTACTGCCAACGGCGGTGTGGATTTGATCCAGAAGAAGTTCAAGGTCAAGGTGACTTACAGCGGTGAAGAGGTGACCATTGGCATCACCGATCCCGATGGCGAAGATGTGGTCACCAAAACGATCGACCTGGCCGCTTCTATGGGCTTCAGACTCTATCCTAACCCGACTCAGGGCAAGGTGAACATCGAGTTGATGGGCTCGGATATCCGCAACACGGAAGTGAGCGTATTCACCCTCCAGGGGGCTGAAGTTTTCCGGAAACAATTCAGAGCCGGTGAAAAGATCACCCTCGACCTGTCTCCGTACGTCTCGGGCATTTATATGGTGCGGACCGGCGTTGAAGGCGCCTCCTTCCTCAGAAAGGTGATCCTGGAAAAATGATAAATAGTATCCTGCCGTGAGGCTGCAACGGTGCTGACCGTTGCGGTTTTTTCCGGCCGGTGATGATAAATGGAGAGGGCCTCCCTGGTTACAGGGAGGCCCTTCTCTGTTTAAATAAATTTTTTTCTATTTGTCATAAAAAAAAATTGGCAAAACTGTTGTACATGTCAAAAATTATCTTAATTTTGACTATTGGGAATTTAAAAATGAGATTAAGGCTAATAGGGACTTTTTAATTATACTATTCCTTTACCCCAACCGATTCTCAAGATTTAAATGGTGATTAAATTATCATCTATTAATATTTTATTATGAAAAATTATCCATTTTTCTTTGAAAGTGGAAACGATTCGTGTAAGGTTCAGCCCAATATGGCTGACAACGGTATGTTTCCCTCGGTAGAAAAAGAGAGCAAAACCCTTGAATGGAAATGGTTTTTCAGCATCTCTTTTTGTTTCTTCCTTTTAATAGCCCTATCTTTTCAGGGTTATGCGCAGTCGCCTGTTTCTTCAGAAAAGGCGCTTAAGATATATGGTATTTCCCTGCAGGATTTAGTGACCGGGTTGAATCCGACGCTATTCATCTCCAATGGGGAGATCAAAACTACCGGGCAGGGATCTCCGGAAGTAGTCATCTGCGACGGCTCCTCCGCTTCCCTTTTATATAGGAGTAATCCTTCTTTTAAGAAGGTTAAACTGCTCAGGATTAATATCCCTTCCCCGAAAGAAATCCCTGATCCAATCGATCTGGAAGCGCTGCAAGGGTTTGAAAATCTGCAGTTTGTCTATTTCGTATTTGGCTATGACGTTTGTGGCGACGGAAGTGCATCTTGTCTGGGCGAAAAAGTGAGCGGACTCCTTCCCGGGCATGACGGCGCCGTGATCACTTTCTATGAAATCACCATTGCACAATAAAACCGGTTTAACCCCAGGAATATGAAGAATCTTTACACTTTAAGGAAAATTGACCACCGGATCATCTCCATGTTGTTGGTCATGGTTGTCATGGCGTTGCCGGAATATGCCGCATCACAGACCCTTAAGCCTTTTACCCAAAGGACTTCTGTTTATTCGCCGACTACTAAAATTTACAAAATCAAAGGTGATTTTACCATGGTCGGCAATACTAATATGACGTTGGTGAATTATGGGGATGAAACCAATAATTCCAGTCTGATGCGTTATGTGGACGTGGATGGGGTGGCATCGACCCTGAACTCATCCTCCTCCACTTTAGGTTTTTCAACTGAGAATGGGGCCAATCCGGTTTGTTCCAATATTATCTATGCCGGATTATATTGGACTGGCCGCGCAGATGATGGCGGTGCCAGCCCCCTGACGGTCACCATTCCGGGAGGTACTTCCGACTACCAAAGTGGAAGCCTGATCCGCGGGTATACCCTGACCATCACCCAGACGGGTAACAGCAATGACCTGACGGCCCTCTATACCTTTACACCGGTTGGCGGAGGGGATCCCGTAGTATTCACGTTTTACAGTACCGACAACGGGGGCTGGAGTGGAACCCTGACCGTCAAGGTGGGCGCCGGAGCTGCTGTGGCCGTTCCCTTTACCTTTACCACGGGAACTGTTGGCGACAACTGGGCGCTGGCTACCCTGACCACTCCTTATACTATTAGTACAGGATCAACAGCATTCCAGATCAACACCCTGCGAAAAGCACGTGAAAACAATACCATTGATGATACCTTTTATTCCAGTATTACGACCGCCGGGTCTACTCTGAATAAGCTTCAGGTCAAGCTCCGGCATGGAAGCGATGCTTATCAGACGGTGACCGCCAATGCCAACGATATCTTCTATCCCAGCGATGCCAACGGGAATATGTACTCTGCTTATGCTGAAGTGACCGATTACGTGAAGGCAAAGGGCCTTGGTGAATATACCGTGGCCGATATCGCTCTCCGGGAAGGAGATGGCGGTGGTACCGGTTATTTCGGTGGCTGGGGGATGATCGTAGTCTATGAGAATCCCCTGATGAAAGACCGCGACGTCACCATTTTTGATGGCCATGCCTATGTGTATGATGAACTGAATTCGGATGCCATGACTTATTATGAACTCCCGATTTCAGGTTTCAATACGGCCAGGGAAGGACACATCACCATGAAATATGGTTTGATTGCCGGTGAAGGCGACCGCTACCTGAATGCCCCTACCATCGACAATTTCAGCGTCCGCAACCACTCCGACAATGCTTGGGTAAACCTGAACCATCCCAACAATTCGACCAGTAACTTCTTCAACAGTTCTGTCTATACCGGAGGTAATCCCCGGAATCCAGAGATCCTTAACAATACCGGGATGGACCTGGTCATGGATACGGTGCCCAACGTAAATAACGCCGTGATCACCACCAACCAGACTTCCACCAAATTCCAGTACGGAACGAATCAGGATACCTACATCATCTTCTGCATTGCCATGTCGGTCAATGCTTACCGTCCGGAGGTCGAAGGGCTTAACTCTGCCATCGCTCTTAACTCGGTACCCGTTGTTCCTCCCGGCACAAAAGTCGTTCCGGGTGATGTGATTACCTATGAGGTGGAGGTGCGAAATCTCGGCAATGAGGCGATTGAAAACGGAAGAATGGTCATTCCGCTCCCCTTCACGGCGATCCATGGATTGGTCATCAATTACCAGAATTACCACCTGCAAGGTGCAGGAAACCCTTACTTTGATATCAATGAGGGAGCCAATGGATCCATCGTCTGGGATATGGGAACCCTCCCACTGGTTGAAGCGCCCGATGACCTTCTGGCCGTCCTCGACTTCTCCTTTGAGGTGACCAAAGACTGTGCAACCCTGGCCCTGGTCGTCAATGAGGATTGTAAACTGGCGGTTGATGTGGATGGTACCATTTCCGGCGTAGGAGCCATTTCTGGAAACGAACTGGCGGGTGCTTCCTTTATAACCGGCTACGATACAGGTGATTGCGAAGATGTCCCTATTTATGAACCGGTATCGCTTGAAATAGATGCCTTGGCTTATGTGGAGGCCCATTGCGCCGAAACCAACCTCTACAGGGATTTCCCGTTCTGCAACTATCAGGGGCAGACCATACCGATCACCGAGTTCACCGGTGAGTTCCCTGCCGGGTCCCGTTTTTACGATGCGTATCCTGTTGTTGCAACCAGCACAACGGAGTATACTATCTCCAATCCCTTCCCGGCGACTCCGGGCACCAGTACCTACTATGCCCTTTTCCCCGGAACCAATACCTGTTATTACCAGTTCACCATTTCGGTAGTCAGTGTAACGGAACCTCCCGTGCCGCAAAACGTGGAATACTGTGCCGGAGAAACAGCAGTCGCCCTGACGGCTGCAACGACCAATCCCTCCTATAGTCTCTTCTTTTACGATACTCCCGGAGGAACCGCTACCAGTACCATCATCCCTTCCACTGCAGTGGCGGGAACAACCACCTACTGGGTCGCCCAGGGGGTGACCGGTTGTGTCGGGCCAACGGCTACGCTTACGGTGACCGTCAATCCGCTTCCGGAACTCACCTGCCCCACTGATATCGTGGTCTCCAACGATCCTGGCGATTGCAGTGCTGAAGTGAGCTTCGAAGCCTCTGTCGGGGGAGCTGCCACGCTTACCTATACCGTGGGCGGATCTCCTATCACTTCGCCCTGGATCTTCCCGGTGGGCGTGACCACAGTGACTGTTACTGCTGAGAATGAGTGCGGACCCATGACCTGCGACTTCACGGTGACAGTTTCAGACAACGAAAAACCGGTTATCACGACCTCTGCCCAAAGCGGTCATCTGGGATGTAACCCCGTAGTGACACCTCCTGTTTTTACCGGTTCAGACAATTGCACCGGAACCATTACTCCGATTGTTAATACTGTTGGAAAACAGAACTATGGCGAATTTTGTGACCAGATCCAAACCTGGACCGCCACCTTTACCGATGCTTCGGGCAATGTGGCTACCGAGGTAAGTGTGACATATATCTGGACAGAAGACAGCAAGGCCCCAGTGATCAATACAACTGCGGTGTCTGGTGATCTGGGTTGCAATCCCGAAGTGGTTGCTCCTGTGTTTACCCTCCAATCCGATCCGGCCGGCTGCATTCTCTCCTCAGAAATTGACGTGGCCACTGCAGGTCCTGTGGCCGATGCCCAAGGCTGCGGCTGGAGCCAGAGCTGGACGGCCACCATCACCGACGACTGCGGCAACGTGGCCACACCGGTGACCATCACCTATACCTGGACTCAGGATACGGAAAAGCCGGTGATCAGCACAATGGCTGAAAGCGGCGATCTGGAATGCAACCCGACGGTGGTTGCCCCGGTATTCACAGGCCTTGACAATTGCGCGGGGGTCTTCACCCCGGTAGTGACCTCGGCTGGTCCGACCAATGAAGGGTGCGCCTACACACAGACATGGGTGGCCACCTACACCGACGCCTGCGACAACGCCGCACTGCCGGTGACCATCACCTATACCTGGACTCAGGATACGGAAAAGCCGGTGATCAGCACCACTGCCACCAGCGGTGACCTGGGGTGCAATCCGACAGTGGAAGCCCCGGTATTCACAGGCCTTGACAATTGCGCGGGGGTCTTCACTCCGGTAGTGACCTCGGCTGGTCCGACCAATGAAGGGTGCGCCTACACACAGACATGGGTGGCCACCTACACCGACGCCTGCGACAACGCCGCACTGCCGGTGACCATCACCTATACCTGGACTCAGGATACGGAAAAGCCGGTGATCAGCACCACTGCCACCAGCGGTGACCTGGGGTGCAATCCGACGGTGGTTGCCCCGGTATTCACAGGCCTTGACAATTGCGCGGGGGTCTTTACTCCTGTGGTGATCACTGACGGACCGACCCACCAGGGTTGTGCCTACACACAGACATGGGTGGCCACCTACACCGACGCCTGCGACAACGCCGCACTGCCGGTGACCATCACCTATACCTGGACTCAGGATACGGAAAAGCCGGTGATCAGCACCACTGCCACCAGCGGTGACCTGGGGTGCAATCCGACAGTGGAAGCCCCGGTATTCACAGGCCTTGACAATTGCGCGGGGGTCTTCACCCCGGTAGTGA
>CAZKIU010000081.1:0-6011 GCA_964552955.1 uncultured Prolixibacteraceae bacterium | reverse complement strand
ATGAAATCACTTGTGTTCACGCTATTATTCCTCCTTGCCGCGCTGGAAACGGTTTTAAGCCAGGAGGTTGCTGACTCTGTGAAAGTATACCGCATCGAAACGAAAGACGGGAATACCTACACGGGCACTATTGTTTCAGAAAAGGATGGTATGCTGGTTCTCAAAACCGAGAAGTTGGGTGATCTGCACATTTCGCTGGCTGACATCACCATGAAAAAGGAACTCAAAGAGGTCAAACTGGTGGGCGACACCTATTGGCTCCCCAATCCCCAGTCGTCACGCTACTTCTGGGCCCCCAACGGCTATGGCCTCGCCAAAGGGGAAGCCTATTTCCAGAATATCTGGGTCTTATAAAACCAGGTCTCTTATGGCATTTCCAACAACTTTTCGATCGGTGCCGGAATGGTCCCTTTATTTCTTTTCTCCGGAACCGCCACCCCCTTCTGGATTGTCCCCAAATTCTCCTTTCCCCTGCAGAAAGATAAATTTAACCTGGGGGCGGGTGCTTTCCTGGGGACCGTTCTCGGGGAGGATACCGGCGTTTTCGGACTCCTCTACGGAACCGCCACCATAGGGAGCCGCGATAAAAACTTCAGCTTTGGCATGGCCTATGGTTTTATACAGGACGAATGGGCCGATATCCCCGTCTTCAATTTGAGCACGATGCAAAGAACCGGTCCCAAAGGATATTTCATCTCTGAAAACTACATCATCAGCGCCGAAGGAGAAACCGGGGCCATGTTATCGGCTGGTGGACGGAGCATCATCCGCCGTATCGGACTCGACTACAGCCTCTGGATCCCTATTTTCCCTGAAATGGACTCCTTTGTGGCATTGCCCTTCCTGGGTGTCACCATCCCCCTCAACGGCTCATCTAAATAATCCCAGCCTGCCGGGCCAATATTATAACGGATCTCCCTTTTTTAGCCAATTGTGCTACTTTTGTACCCGGAATTATTGAATGAGCTATGAGCCGGGTAGTTATCGGACTTTCAGGTGGAGTTGATTCCAGTGTGGCCGCATATCTGCTTAAAGAGCAGGGGCATGAGGTCGAAGCCCTCTTCATGGTCAACTGGCACGACCGGACCGGCTCCCTGACAGGGGCCTGTACGTGGGAAGACGACGCCCTCATCGCGGAAATGGTCGCCAAAAAACTGAACATCCCCTTCCGGATCGTCGACCTGAGTGAGCACTATAAAAAAAGGGTCGTCGATTACATGTTCGCCGAATACCAGGCAGGCCGTACCCCCAACCCCGATGTCCTCTGCAACCGGGAAATCAAATTTGACATTTTCCTCGATGAAGCCCTGAAAACAGGCGCTGAATTTGTCGCGACCGGCCATTATTGCCGCAAGGAAGAGACCCTGGTTGAGGGCCACCGGGTTTTCAGCCTTCTCGCCGGAACCGACCCCAATAAGGACCAGAGCTATTTCCTTTGCCAGCTCAGCCAGGACCAGCTGGCCAAATCCCTCTTCCCCATAGGCCATCTCCTGAAGCCGGAAGTCCGCGAAATCGCCCACCAACAAAACCTTCCCACCGCCGGAAGAAAAGACTCCCAGGGCATTTGCTTCGTCGGAAAAGTGGACCTTCCTACTTTCCTGCAGCAACAACTTAAAGTGAGCACCGGAAATGTGATCGAAATCCCGGCGACTTTTATGGAGAAGAAAAAAGTGGAGGATACCTCCGAAGAAAATTGGAAGAAAATCTGCTTCCCCTACCCTTTCAAACCCTGGAATGGCAAGGTAATCGGAACCCACCAGGGGGCCCACTTCTACACCATCGGACAACGGAAAGGGCTAAATATCGGCGGACATACTGAACCACTCTTTGTATTGGCCACCGATGTAACCCGGAATATCATTTACGTGGGTGAAGGGCAGGAGCATCCGGGTCTTTACCGCCGTGGACTCTTCATTTCCGGGGAACAGATCCACTGGATCAGGGAGGATCTCAGGCTGACCCCCGGTGAGCATCGCGATCAGCTGGTCAGGGTCCGCTACCGCCAACCCCTCGAAGAAGCTACCCTCCATATGAGGGAAGAGGGCCTCTGGATCATTTTCCGCCAGGAACAACGCGGCATCACCCCCGGACAGTTTGCCGCCTGGTACGAAGGCGACGAGCTCACCGGCTCAGGAGTAATCAGTTAAAAAGTGTTCCGCCTCCCCTTGTTGTTGCAATTCCGTAACAATTTCCGTAAATTGATCTATGGTGCCGGAAATGGCATGGGACTCAATTTTATCAGTACATACCTATGCTGGCTCCGGCATGTTTTCCAGGTTTCACTCAGCTAAAAAAAGGAGGCAGGTATGGCAAATGAGTTATTAAAACAACAAGGTTTGTGTAATCCGGCTTGCACCAAGGTCATCAAATTCATGACGGATCAATTGGTGCCCCCCAACACGGGGATCAGTCAGCCGCCTTACACGGAAATCGATGGCTTCCGGTACATCCATCTTTTTGTCCGTTTTCCCCAGGCAGTCGCAAATGAACCACCGGTGGATCTGGGGGTGGTCTTTGCCTTTGACGCCAATGGAACGATGGGGGCCCGACGGTATGTCAACCTCACACATAATGTGGGTAGTCCGCAAGGCACCAACTTTATCGAGGTCTCTGGCAGTGGGAGCTGGCATGGCAACCCACACAACATCAGCACCTATGTGGCGCGGATCCCCATCATGGGGCCTTTCATTGAAGTATTTACATACAACAAGGCTCCTGTGGCCCGGAAAGTCTCCGTGTGGGGCTATCTCGTATCTTGAGTCTGTTCATCCAACAGCACTTCGATTGTTCTCCTTCCGGGACAGGTCGTCATGAGTGACGCTGCCCGAAAATGCGTAATAATTAATCGTTTTGTTTACCGGTCAGAATTCTTCGGGCTGGCAAGGTAGATGCATGTGGTTAATAGTCCCCTGCACGGCCTGGAAAAATTATATTTATTACCTTTGAAGATGACTCTGAACATAAATGAAAATATCCGAATGAACAGAAACTTGTTTCCTCTGGCTTTGATTCTGATTTTCCTGACTGGCCCCTTCAGCGCGCTTGAAGTATCTGCATGGTCGGAGCACCCCCTTCTGGTGCGCCCTGCCCTGAAAAACCACCCTGTCTGGCAAAAAGCCGATTCAGTGCAGGCCAAAAACCTGAAAACTTTTCTGCTCGAAACAGAAAAAGAACTGGAGAAATTCCTGGCCGACCATGAAGCCTGGTCTGTGGCAAACCTCCCCAACTATGCCCCCTGTCCGGCCGGACTGGCCTTCAAAGCCACAGGAAACCCCGATGATATTCTGCTTCGGTTTTACACGGCCATCCGTATCAATCCTCACGTTAAAATTCCGCTCTACCTTCACCTGCTGCCCAACGACTCCACGGAAGGCAGGCCGGTGGCCGATCCCAAAGAGATCTGCACCCTGGAGGACCTCTCGTTCATGCTCAATACCGTTTATACCCGGGTGGAAGAGGGAGAGATCCTGGCCCCCTTTGACGTGCTGGTCACCGCCAACGACGAACCCGACTATGGTTTTGACCTTGGACTGTTTGTCGACAACATGACACCTTACGGACAAGAATATGGATTTGGTGCCCAGTCGTTTGGAAATCCGCAACTGGAATATGGCAGCCAGGCCCCGTTCCACATGGGATTTTACCATGAAGCCAAAATCCTATACAAATTCGGCCCTTTTCTGAAGCAGACCTACATGGATTACCGGCTTTTTCTCTATAAAGCCCTGTCGGAGTTTGCCTTCCGCCAGCAACAGCCTTACTGGGGCTGGCGCTTCATGGGCTGGGGAATGCATTACATGGGTGACGTTTCCATGCCCTATCATATGCGGCCGCTTCCGGGGGTCAGCACGGCCCGTATGATGTGGATCAACCTCAAGGCAATGCTAGGCTTCCCCAAGGCAAAAGAACAGGCCGTACAACTGGTTTCCAACCGCCATACCGCCTTCGAGGAGTTCCAGCTCCAGGTGATCCGCAAAGCCCATCAGGATAAAAATTTCAGCCACCCCTTCCTGCAGGCGCTGGAGAATCCCCTGCCCACGGTCTCTTTCTCGATGGATTTCTTCCTGAACGTGGCCACCAAAAAAACGGCAGCTTCCGGAGAGGAAATAGATAAAATTCTTGAACGGCAGATGCCAGCCCTGCTGGTCTCCGACCCAAATGTGGAAACGAATGACCTTCCGGAAACCGACCGGATCGTGGCCTATATGACCGAAACCAACGGCCCTGAATCGGTGGAGAAGGTGACCGAAGCCATTGCAGGCCGGATGCGACAGTTCAGTATGAATATCCGGAGTTTTCTCGACGACATCGTGGCACATACTGTCTTGCCTTAACATCTTCATGGTCAGAACTGGAACTGAACCCCACGAAGGAAAGCCCCCTAACCAGTTGGTCATTCAAAAGCATTGCCACCCTACCAAATAGTCACTCTATCGATTGGTCACTCTTGAGCCTGACCTCTGCAATGAATGGCAGCTCCATTGAATGGCCATTCCCCTGCATGGCCACTCCTCCGGTTGCCAAAGAATTACTATTTTTACCGAAAATAATCCACCATGATTAAATCCATGACCGGATTCGGGAAATCCGCATTCGAGATCAACAACAAAAAAGTGACCGTCGAGGTTAAATCGCTCAACAGCAAGCAATCTGATATTTCGACCCGCATTCCTCCCCTCTACCGGGAAAAGGAACTCGATATCCGCCGTGAACTCTCCGACAGGCTGGTGAGAGGGAAAATCGATTTCTCGGTATACATTGAAAACATGGGAGAATCGGGCAGTGCCGTAATCAATTCGGGCGTGGTGAAAGGATATTTTGCCGACCTCAGCAAGATCAGCCATGAGCTTCAAATCCCGGTCAATGAGCGGCTGCTGCAAATCATCATGCGCTTGCCCGACACGGTAAAGGTCAACTATGAAACTCTGGAAGAAGAGGAGTGGCAGCTTCTCCACACCCATATCAGCTCAGCCATGGATGCTGTTGAACAGTTCCGCCTGCAGGAAGGGAAGGCCCTCGCCGCCGATCTGAAAGCCAACCTGACCGCTATCATGCAACTGTTGGAAGAGATTAAGCCCTTCGAACAACAAAGGATCGAAACTATCAAAAACCGGCTGAACGAAAATCTGGAAAGCCTCCGGATCAACGGGAGCACCGATCCCAACCGTTTTGAACAGGAACTGATCTTTTACCTCGAACGTCTTGATTTCAACGAGGAGAAAGTCCGCCTGTCCAACCACTGCCGCTATTTCACCGAAACCATGAACGAATCAGAATCCAACGGACGGAAGCTCTCCTTTATCGCCCAGGAAATGGGCAGAGAAATCAATACCCTCGGCAGCAAAGCCAACGAAAGCAACATCCAGCGCATCGTGGTCCAGATGAAGGATGCCCTGGAACGGATCAAGGAACAGGTGCTGAATGTACTTTAGCCAGGGGAAATAAACGCAGAAAAGAGGAGCAGAGTGATTGATGAATAGCAACAGAAATTTACTGATCATTGTGTCGGCACCCAGCGGGGCGGGGAAAACGACCATCGTTCGCCATCTCCTGGCCCGTCCGCTGGGCCTTGAATTTTCCGTGTCGGCGACCAGCAGGCCTCCCAGAACGGGAGAGGTCCACGGCCACGACTATTTCTTTCTCGATGAGGTAGAATTCCGGCAGAAAATAGAAGAAAAGGCTTTCGTGGAGTGGGAAGAGGTCTACCCCGGCATTTTCTACGGCACCCTGCAGAGTGAAATAGACCGCATCTGGCAGGCAGGCCATGCCGTGATCTTCGATGTCGATGTGATCGGCGGACTCAACCTGAAAAGGATTTTCGGCGATAAAGCCCTGGCACTGTTCATCATGCCGCCTTCCGTGGAAGCCCTTCACCAGCGCCTCCGCGGACGATCGACCGATTCAGAGGAGAAAATCGCCACCCGCATCGCCAAGGCCGACTATGAACTGAGCTTCGCTCCCCAATTCGACAAAATCATAGTCAACGACGACCTTACCACAGCCTTTCTGGA
>CAZKIU010000080.1:0-6798 GCA_964552955.1 uncultured Prolixibacteraceae bacterium | reverse complement strand
CCGCACCGGGAAAACCGAAACCTCCTGGAAAGCAGCCCAATCCGGAACCCTCACCGTCACGCCCCCCTCCATGGGAGGGTCCAACGACTGGGTGCTGGTGGCCGATAAATCCGGAAGCCGGTTCCGGGCGCCCGGAACTCCCGGAACTCCGGGGAAAAACGCCAGAAAATAATCGCATCCCCCAACCTGCAGAAGTACGTCTAAGGTCCCTTTGCAGTGCTGTCTGAACGCGTCCCTGCCAAGTGCTGGTTGATGCAGATGCACGGCTAGGGTCCCCATGCCGCCCGCCGGAATCCACCACGGCACCCCCCTGACGGCCCAATGGGCCCCTCTGGCAGTGACCAGGCGAACATTTGATTCCGGCCCTTGGAACATTTCAACATTAGATGTAAATTGCACACAAAAACAAGCGTGACATGGCCGATAAAGAGATAGCCCTGCTGAAGGAACAGATCGAAAAACTCAACGATGCCCGTTTTGACCTGGAAGCCTGGAAAAACCAGACCATCATCTTTCTGGAAAGGATCTTCGGAAAAGAGAGTTCCAAAGTCAGACTGATAAGGGAACTCCATTATGACTATTCGAGCTGGAGTCTGCGTGATGCCTCCGGCGTGGGTAAAAGCAAGGATCCCGTGAAGTTCCAGGCCCAGGGCATCCTGAGCGCCACCATTGAAGAGCTGGAAAAGCTGGGCCTCCCTGGAGGAGAACCGGAAAGCCGGAAAATTTCGGAATTCCTGGAGGATGAACTCACCGGCAAACAGATGAAGGAGATCGACAGCCTGGTCCACAGCGACTTACCCGACCGGCAGGAGAAGATCTCCCGGATCCTCGAAACCCTCGACAAAGAAACCCTGGCGGCTATGCTGGCCCGGCTCCTCCTCTCATGACCGGCTCCCCGTCCCGCCCTTCTGTCGCCATCGTCATCCTGAACTGGAACGGGATCTCCCTTTTTCCACAGTTTCTCCCCTCCATCCTGGAGCACAGCCTCCGGGAAGGGGTCACCGTTTATGTGGCTGACAACGGCTCTACCGACGGTTCTCCGGAATTCCTGGAAGCACATTTTCCTCAGGTCACCCTGCTCCGCCTCGGCCACAATTATGGCTTTGCCGGAGGGTATAACCGTGCACTTGCCCTGATAGAGGCCGATATTTATGTTCTGGTCAACTCAGATGTGGAGGTCACCCCGCAATGGATAGAGCCTTGTGTGGCCCGTCTCATGGACGCCCCCCGCGTGGCTGCCGTCCAACCTAAAGTGATCAGCTGGAAGAATAAGGATAAATTCGAATACGCCGGGGCCGCAGGGGGCTTCCTCGACCACTGGGGCTACCCCTTTTGCAGGGGGCGTATCCTCGCGGAGGTGGAGACCGACCATGGCCAGTATGACGATCCCGTCTCCATCCTGTGGGCCACGGGGGCATGCCTCTTCATCCGCGCAGAAGCCTTTCACCAGGCTGGCGGCTTCGACGAGGATTTCTTCGCCCACATGGAAGAGATCGACCTCTGCTGGCGCCTCAAAAACCAGGGCTACCAAATATGGGTCGAACCCGGGTCATCCGTCTATCACCTCGGCGGGGCCACCCTCTCCTACCAGAGCCCACGCAAGGTCTACCTCAACTTCCGCAACAGCCTCTGGATGCTCCTCAAAAACCTCCCCTCCGGAAGACTCCTCCCCGTCCTGTTCCCCCGCATGGTGCTCGACGGCGTGGCTGCAGCCCAGTTCCTGGCCTCCGGACAATTCAGCGCCTTCAGGGCCGTATGGAACGCCCATCGCGCCTTTTACGGCTCCCTGCGCCAGTTTCTCCGGAAACGCCAAGAACTCCTCCCCCTGGTGAAAATCAATCATCACCCTGAAATCTACTCCGGCAGCATGGTCTGGAACTTCTACGCCCGCCGTAAACGCCGCTTCTCTCAATTCCATTTTCACCCGGGCCATGACTTGTAACCGATTGCCAATGCCACTGGCTGCCCTGTTCCCGCTCCTCCGAAGAAACGGTTCATGGCTACCGTTTGCCCTGTTTCTCCTTCTTCTCTTCTCCGTAATCGCAGGGAGCGCACAGAATCTCCCGCCGCCCCTTCCGGGTGACCAGACGGTTCCCCTGCAAGAAGAACCCAACCCTTACCACTACCGGGTCAGCCGTACTGCCACCCCTCCCGCTATCGACGGCCGGATTGACGATCCGGCATGGCTCCAGGCCCCCTGGACCTGCGACTTCACCGATATCGAGGGGGACCAGAAACCAGCCCCCCTCTGGCGCACCCGCGCCAAACTCCTGTGGGACGACCACTACCTCTATATCGCCGCAGAACTGGAAGAACCCCACCTCTGGGCTACCTATACTGACGATGAGTCGGTCATCTTCCACGAAAACGACTTCGAGGTCTTCATCGACCCCGGAAACGACGGCACCCTTTACTATGAGCTGGAAATCAACGCCCTGGGCACCAAATGGGATCTCCTGCTCACCCGCCCCTACCGGGAGGGGGGCTTCCCCATCAACGCCTGGGAAATCACCGGACTGAAAAAGGGGATTTACCTCGATGGTACCCTTAATGACCCTTCCGACCTGGACCGCTCATGGAGCCTCGAGCTGGCACTCCCCTGGAAGGTCCTCAGGGAGTGCGCCCCCCATCACCGGAAGCCTGCACCCGGCGACACCTGGCGGATCAACTTCTCCCGGGTCCAGTGGAACAGAGCAATCGTTGATGGTAATTATGTCAAAAAAACAGACCCCCTCACCGGAAAGCTCCTCCCCGAACACAACTGGGTGTGGTCACCCCAGGGGGTCATCAACATGCACCTCCCCGAAAAATGGGGCATGATGAAATTTGCACCATGACAGGAGCAACGCATCACAGGAAAGACAAAGAATCCTATCTTTAATACTCTGCTAATAGATAAAACCTATGAACAAGCGGCAATTTCTGAAATCGGCCACACTGGGGATGGCCTCCCTGGCGCTGGCGCCGGCCCTCTGGAGTGGCTGCACGGCCCGCCCGAAGGGAAAAAACTGGATCTGGATGACCCCCAAAGCGGGCCTCACCACCGGGGAGTGGAAGGTCATGCTGGAAAAGGCCAAAAACCATGGTTTTGATGCACTCCTTCCGGAAGTATACACCGGTCATGAGGCCTGGTTTGAGACCTCCCGGCTGCCCATGCGGGAGCCCCTGCTCGAAAAACTGATTGAGGCGGGCCGCGAAACCGGCGTGGAAATCCACGCCTGGATGCACACCATGCCCAATAACATTCCGGAGTATTACGAGAACCACCCCGACTGGTACGCCGTCAACCGCGCAGGAGCCTCCGCAGCAACCCACCCGGCCTATGTGCCCTACTACCGCTTTATGTGCTCCCGCCACCCCGAAGTACAGGAATTCACACGCAGCATAGTGGCCGACCTGGCCTCCTTCGACGGGCTCGCCGGCGTCCACCTCGACTATATCCGCCTCCCCGATGCCATCCTCGCCGAAGGACTCTGGCCTAAATACAATATTGTCCAGGACAAAGAGTACCCGCAATACGACTATTGTTATTGCGAGAGATGCCGGGCTGATTTCAAGGCTCAGACGGGCCTCGACCCGCTGACAGACCTGGAGGATCCGGTGACCCACCAGCCATGGCGCCAGTTCCGCTACGACTCCATCACCCACCTGGTCAACGATATCCTGGCTGCCGAAGCCCACAAGGCCGGTAAAGCCATCACCGCCGCCGTCTTCCCCAACTGGGAAAGCGTCAGACAGGAGTGGCGCAACTGGAACCTTGACGGCTACCTCCCCATGCTCTACCATAACTTCTACAATGCCGGGCTTCCCTGGGTCGGGGAACAGCTCACCCGCGAAATCGGGGAACTCAAAATCAAAAAACCCGTCTACGCCGGACTCTTCGTCCCCTCCATCCAGCCCGGAGAAATGGCCGAAGCCTTCCGCATCTCCCGCGAGGCAGGCGCTGCAGGGATCTCCCTCTTCAACTACCACTCCCTCACTGACGAACACTGGCAAGCTCTCAATGCCTTGAACAAGGAAGCCTAGCCCATCCTCTCACCTGAACCAGCAAATGGTCGGGCAGAATTCGATTAGGCTTTCACCTGAAGGGTGAATTCGGGTTGCGCCGCTATGGGGTTAAACAACGGACCCAATGGATGGAGGCTGGTGTATTTCCCCCTGCTGTGTAGTCGTGATTTGCTTATTTTTCAGTAACTTGAACTATCATTTGGGTTACTAAAAATATTGCCATGAAGAAAGTCGCCATGATCACGGGCTGTGCCAGCGGTATTGGCCGTGAACTTGCATTGGAACTGGCCGGAATGGGGTGGACTGTGGCTGCCACAGATCTTTTTCCTGAAAAGCTGAAATCCCTGGAAGAGGCAGGTTGTCTCACCTATCCGCTCGATGTGACCAATAACCGGCAGATCGGGGAAACCGTTGACAAGGTCATTGCGCTTTGTGGACATATTGACCTGCTTTTTAACAATGCCGGTTATGGACTGATCGGTCCGGCCGTCGATGTCCCTCTGGAAAAACTGGAACGGCAATTCAGGACCAACTTCTTCGGCCCGGTGGAAATCATCCGGAAGGTGGCCCCGCTGATGAAATCCCGCGGCAGGGGAACCATCGTCAATATGGGAAGCATATCGGGGATCACCCCCACGCCATTTGCCGGAGCCTACTGCTCCTCCAAGGCAGCCGTACACGCCTGGAGCGATGCCTTGCGGATGGAACTCAAACCCTTCGGCATCAAAGTGGTCATCGTTCAGCCCGGCGGCATCCGTACCGAATTCGGACAGCACTCCGCCGAAACCGTCAGTGGGGTCCTTAAACCCGAATCATGGTATGCGCCTATCGAAAAATTCGTTTACAAGAGAGCCAATACCTCACAGGAAAAAGCCACCCCCGTGACCGAATTCTGCCCCAGAGTAATCCGCAAAATCATCTCCGAGAATCCCCCGCCGGTGGTCCGCTGCGGTAAACGCAGCTTCTTCCTCCCCCTCTACAAAAGAGTGCTGCCCGAAAACCTGCTCGACAAAATGATGATGAAGAAATACGGCCTGACCCAACTGGCCTGATACGAATTCTGGCCTGACTCAAATTCATTGTTTACACTGCCAGATCTTCCACACAGATCCCCTATTGATAACTACGTGCTGGCACCTTCTCACAGGAAACAAATGGTTATACCAGGTGAATCCCAGGAGCGGTTAATCCATGACGATCAGGGTTTTTGTCATTAACCTGTCGCCATTGAGAACCATCTTATAAACCCCGGCAGGAAGTGGTTTCACGTCGATCTGCAGGCGCGTGCCGGTGAAGTCCTCCTCCATAACCAACCGGCCCTGCATGTCGTACAACGTGATCCTGACCCATCCCTGCAACCGGGCAGGCCGCTCAATGGTAACCCTATCGTACGCCGGATTGGGATAGACCGTCAGCTCAGCCGTCTGATCCAACTCCTGCAGATCGTTTTCCCGCACCCAGGCGGCCAACTCCTCATTCTTCATCAGTTCTTCGATACCGGGCGAGGAGGCAAGACCCGATAAAGCATTCCTGAATTCCGGCAGATCCTCTTTCGTAGCCGACTTCAGCAAACTCAGCAGGTCTATACCGCAGGGATTGACTCCCGAGGCACAGTCAAACTGGATTTTCGACAACAACAACACAAAAGGAGCACACTCAGCATGCTTGAAAGGCCCTACCGGGAGGCAGCTTACCTTGCTGCTTCCCTTCAGCAGGAAGGAGAGGTAAGCCAACAGAGAATTCTCATTGGCGACCAGTTCATCACAGGTGCAATAATAGAGGTGCAGGTCGCTTTTGGGCTTCCAATTGATCACGTCGTTCTTACGCAGCGCCTGGTTGACAGGATGGAACCAGTTGTATTGGATATTCCACAGGTATTTGGGCACAAACATACTTTTCCATTCCGAAGGCAGCTGGCTGTTGATTTCATCGCTCGTATAACATCCATTGAAAAGAGCGGGAATGGTCATACTAAAGGGGGGCACAAAAACCTGAC
The DNA here is from genome assembly GCA_964552955.1 of uncultured Prolixibacteraceae bacterium. Lineage (GTDB taxonomy): Bacteria > Bacteroidota > Bacteroidia > Bacteroidales > Prolixibacteraceae > UBA1413. Next base: position 794 of record CAZKIU010000080.1, on the reverse strand, counting down.
TCAGGTTGCCATACAGATCTCCATAGGCTTCCTGGAAACTCATGAGCATATAGGGCAGAAAAGAGGGACTGGGATAGACCGGATGGTCGAAGGGGTAGTTTTTCTGCACCTGGGAGAGGCTGTAGGCGCCGCTGCCCGCCACTGTTTTCCGGAGGGTCATCCCGGGAAGGGGATGGTTCTGGAGTTCATTCTGGGTGGCCAGGGCGGCATGCCCTCCCTGGGAGTAACCACTCATATATAGGTTCCCGTCGGGCTTGGCCCCTACCAGGGGATCAGCGCACACCACCGCGGCCGCTTTCAGCATGTCGACACTGGCCGAAGCCTCCGAAGCCGCATGGTGATAGGGATGTACGCCCGGCCCATCACCCATGCCCAGGTAATCGGGTAACACAGCTATGTACCCGTCCATGGCCATGATCCAGCCAATAACCGTCTCAATCCCCATCAGATAGGAGGGGGCATCCATGTCGCGCGTAAGCGTCCCGTGGAGATACATGAATAAGGGCATCTGCACCGGTGTGGTCACCGCCGGTATAAAGACCACCCCCGAGGCGACCGCAGGATCCCCGGTGGCATCAATGGTGTTGTAAATGACCTTCACCGCCGTGACCGAATGCTTCTTGTAGGTAAACAAATCGACCAGCGAATAGGCCGTCGCATCAAGACTCCCCTGCAGAGTCTGCATGATCTCTTCAGGCGTGACCGTCGTCACCGGTACCGCGTTGATAACCGTTCCTCGCTGGGCACTCAAATGAAGAGATAATCCCAAAAACAAGCACACAAAAAACAAGGTA
>CAZKIU010000079.1:0-7017 GCA_964552955.1 uncultured Prolixibacteraceae bacterium | reverse complement strand
TGTCGGGTCAGAAGGCCAGGTTGAGACGGAGGTAGAGGTTGCGGCCGGGTTCGACGCTGATGCTGCCCCGGTTGGTAGCCAGGTGGTTGGTATAACTGCGGTTGGTGAGGTTGTCGATACCCCCGAAGAATTGCAGCCGGGTGGGGCCCAATCGGAGGGGGATGGAGCTCAGGGCCAGGTCGAGTCGGGTGTAGCCTCCGGTTTCCTTTTCTCCTTCTGCGATCTTATCCTGCCGGGCGGCCCCCACCAGGGTGATCTCTGCCGTGCCTGTACGGGGAGCCGCAAACCGCACGCCTATACGGCCATTTAGCGGCGGGACCTGCGGCAGGTCTCTCTCAGAGGTCCTGTCCTGGCCACGAACATAACCCCCTGAAGCCAGGAGAACAATTTGAGGCCACACGTTGTACTGCATCCCGAAATCGGCGCCGCAAAGCAGCGCTCTGCTTACGTTGGCATTGACTAGGGCAGGCAAGGTGTCACTCACGACTGTTCCAGTCCCCGTGTTCGTGCTAAAAATAAACTCACCGGGTGTTTCGACGATCAGATTGGATATGCGGTTGACAAATCCATTGATCTGCAGGTTAAACCGCGGCTTCCAGATCCTAAGTCCCAGGTCGGCCGAAGCCCCGTTTTCGGGTTCCAGGGCGGTGTTGCCCAGTCTGACCAGGTTCCCCAGGTCGATGTACTTGAAGCGTTCCTCAATAGAAGGGGCACGGAAGGAGCGGGCCAGGTTGAGGGTCAGGTCGGTCTCACGGGTCAGCTTGTATAAGGCTCCGGCATTGGCGCTCCAGGAGAGGCTCCTGTGGTCGCCGGCTTCAAAGGTGATCCGCTGATTGGGGGGAGTGTCGTTGCGCACTCCGTTGACAATCAGGTAATCAATATCCAGACCCTTCTCATTCTTTACCCTTATGCCATCGAGGCGTCCTCCGGCAATGAGGGTCAGCCGGTTGCGCCATAAACGGGCTTCATCCTGAATAAACACTCCGGTGCTGGTGAACGAGGAGGCTGGTGTGGGCGTTTCCCCGCGCTCTAGCTGATTGGTGCGCACCAGTTCACCGGTCGGACTGAAAACCTGGACAGTGATCTCCTTGGTTCTGCCCGTCCTGACGCTCCGCGACCAGATATCCGCCCCGGCTATCAGCGTGTGGTGCTTTCCCAAATCCCACGTGCTTTGTAACTGTCCCCCATGCATCAGGTGATTCCCAATGGGAAGGATCTTCACTGGAGTGGTAACCTGTCTGCTTTTGTTGGGCAGGACGGTCTCGGTGACTGTGTTGGGGATCATCTCCACGTCGCGTTGTATAAACTGGGTGAAATAGTTGGCCTTCAGGGAAGAGAGCCTTCCGGATACGGGGGTAAAGGTATAACCTGCCGACCACAGATGCCTGCTGATATCGGTATAGGTGGCTGTTGCCGGTCCGGGAAAAGCCGATCCGCCCGGAATACCCACATTCTCCGACCAATTGTTCTGGTATTGTATTTTGAAAATATGGTTTTTCGCAGGTCTCCACCCCGCCCTGGCAGTCACATTGCTCATAGTAAACTGGCTGTTGGGAAGGGTTCCGTTGGGTGTCCGGAGGTCATCGGCGGTGGTACGGGACCCACTCAGCCGCAGGGTCCACTTCTCAGCGCCCGTGGTGACCCCGGCATGCCGGGTGAAGAGATGGTTGACGTCGCCGTAACCCAGGGTGACGTTCCCCGACAGGTAGGGCTGTGCTGCGAAATACCCGTCACGGGTGATGATATTGACAATACCCCCCATGGCTCCCGTACCATAAAGGACCGACTGGGCCCCCCTGATCACCTCCACCCGCTCAATGTCGTTGACATCGGTCATGCTGAAGGAGGCCGTCAGGTCGGTGGCCGTCTCCACCCGGTGGCCGTCGACCATCGTCACCAGCCGGCTTTCTCCCAATCCCCTGATGTTGATGTTGGTGGACCAGGCCCCATCACGCCCCATGGCGATACCCGGTTCATAACTCAGAACATTGGAAAGGGTCAGCGCCGACTGTTTCAGGAAACTACCGCTCCCCACCACCGTCATGGGCTGGGGAACCTCCTTCATTCTGCGGTTCACCCGCAGACTGGTCACCTCCACTTCACCAAGGGGGATGGGGTCGCGGGCTACCGTGTCGGGGGCCATCTCTTCCTGCTGGCCTGACCGGGTCAGGCGTTCCACCACTATCCGGCCATCCTGGCCCGTGGCCTGCGAAAAGAAAAACACCGCCACCAGGGCAGCACTGAAAAACAACAGTTTATTCATAGTTTGGGTTCTTTAAGAGTACCGATTTCACCTGAATCCCCTTCAGCCGGCCCAACTGACCGGTGAGAGATCCTATTTGATCGGTGGACCCTTCCAGAACCAAAGAGATCAAACTCATCCCATTGCCGCGGGGTAACCCCTGGCGCCCTAAAATGATGTCGTAATGGCGGGAGATGATGTCGTTCAGCAAATGAACATTTTCGCGGTCTTCGACCTGAATCAATACGGTTCCTACTCTCTTTTCCATCAGAATTCCTCCGGATCAGTGGTTATAAAAGCCTGCCCTCCCTTGTCTGGGAATCAATCCCTGGCCGCAGCGATGACAAACCAATGGTTAATTACGATGCAAACCTAGTGATTTGTTTCGGAACCATCCCCCTTTGTGGGTATGTTTAAGAATACATCCCATCGTAATTGGCCTTACCGTAAGGAAATATCCATTTCCGCGTACGGTAAAGGGAATTCTTTAAAGGGTAGTGTGCGCTATCCCCGAATTCGGTAGATTTGCGTAAATATCTTTCCATATGGTAAGTAGAATCCAACTTAAAATACTCCTGTTTCTTATTCCGGGAATGGTGTTTCTGTTTCAGGGGTGCGGGCAGTCGGAGCCAGTAGACCGGTTCACCCTGGCCACCCTGAAGGGGCCCTCATCCATGGGTATGATCAGGTTGATCGACAGCCTGAAACAGGATCCTGAGGCCCGGATACAGGTAGAAATCCTCAACGAGCCCCTGCAGGTGCGCAAGATGATGATCGATGGGACAGCCGACCTGGCCATCCTGCCCTCCACCATGGGGGCTATTGTCTACAACAAGGGCATGGACTACCGGCTGGTGGCCGTGCCGGTGTGGGGAACCCTTTACCTGGTGGGTAGCGACACCACGGTGACCAGCTGGAAAGAAATGATGGGAAAGCGGGTTTTTGTCATGGCCCGCGGTATGACCCCCGACATCCTCTTTCGCTACCTGCTGCATAAAAACGGCCTCGAACCGGCGAAAGACGTGACCCTCGACTACAGTTTCCCCACCCACATCGACCTGGCTCAGGCGGTCAGGGCCGGCAAGGCACCCCTGGCTATTCTCTCTGAACCGCAGGCTACCCTGGTCCTCCAGGACAACAGCACCCTAAGGCGTATTTTCTCCCTCGACGAAGAGTGGAAACGCTTTGAAGGAACCCCCCTGGCCGAAACGGCCTTCCTGGGCCGTGCTCCTTTCCTCCGGAATCATCGCCATATTGTGGAAAAACTGCTGGCCAGCTACGCCCGGTCCACCGAGTGGGTCCAGGCTCATCCCGACAGCGCCGCCCACCTGATCGTCCATTATGGTATTCTTCCCGACTCCCTGGCTGCCGTGACAGCCATTCCGCGGATAAATCTTAAATTTGTGAGGGCTTCGGCCGTGGAAAAGGAGGTCATGGACTATTTCAGGATTTTCCACAGCCTGAACCCGGAAATTATCGGAGGGAAAATGCCGGATGAAGATTTCATTTACAGGTAAACGCGCCTGGGGGGTTGCTTCGGTGGTGTTCATCGTAGCCGTGTGGAAGTTGCTCTCCCTGCTGCTGGGGTCGGAGTTCGTGCTTCCTTCCCCCGAGAAGACCCTGGTGACCACCCTGGACCTCTTCGGGGAGAAGGATTTCCTGGCCGTGGTAAGCTCGACCATAGCCCGCGGTCTGGCAGGCTTTGCCCTTTCCATGGTGCTGGGGATCGGCCTGGGCGTGGCCGCCGGCACCGACAGCCGTTTCAACGCTTTCCTGCAACCTATCCTGGTCACCATCCGCTCCATCCCGGTCATCGCCCTGATCCTGCTGGCCCTGATCTGGTTCTCTCCGGGGAGCGTGCCGGTCTTCATCGCCATCCTTACCATGTTCCCCTTTATCTGTATCAACATCATCGACGGGATTAAAAGCGTGGACCCTGACCTGAAGGAGATGGCCGCCTTCTACCGGGTGAGCCGCGCCCGCATCATCAGGGAACTCTACATCCCCGGTATCATGCCTTTCATTATCAGTGGCACCTCGAGTGCCATGGGCATCGGCTGGCGGGCTATCATCACCGGTGAAGTGCTCAGCCAGCCCCGCTACGGCATCGGCACCCTCATGCAGGGCGCCCAGACCTTCCTCAACGTCGACGCCGTCATTGCCTGGACCATCCTGGCCGTTGCCATCAGCTTCCTCTTTGAAAAACTGATCCGCATGGCCGAACACCGTCTCATCGCCTGGAAACGCTGACCATGACCCTGAAAATTAACCATATCAGCAAGGCGTTTGGGACCCTCTCCCTCTACAGTGATTTCACCATCGCCTTCGACCATGGCAGGATCACCTGTATCCTCGGCCCCTCGGGATGCGGCAAAACCACTCTGCTCCACATCATCGGAGGAATCGTACTACCCGACAGCGGCACCCTCGACGGATTTGCCGGGAAACGGATTTCTTACATCTTCCAGGATCCACGCCTTCTGCCCTGGAAAACCGCCAGGGAAAACATTGAATTCGTGCTGCCCCATGACCTCCCCCCCACGGAACGAAAACAACTCGCCGACCACTTTATTGACCTGGTGGAACTGCGCGATTTCGAAGGATATTATCCTGCACGCCTGAGCGGCGGCATGCGTCAACGCGTCGCCATCGCCCGCGCCTTCGCCTTCCCTTCCGATATCATCCTGATGGACGAACCCCTCAAGGGGTTGGATGTCAAGCTTAAGCTCAACCTGATCCGCACCTTCTCCCGCATCTGGGAAAGCGACCGGCGGACCGTCATCTTCGTCACCCACGATGTGGAGGAGTCGCTGCTCCTCTCCAACGAAATCATCGTCATGAGCCGGCCCCCCGTGCATATCGCCGACCGCCGGAAGGTGGAAATCCCCGTCCTCGACCGCTCCCTCGAATCACCCACTTTGATGGTCATGAAAAGTGAACTGATCAGGGTACTGGGGGTATGATCCGGGATTCCCATATACGTTAAATTATGGACAAGCCACAACCGGTTGCCCCCTTTTCCGGCCCCGGTTACGGAAATATTGCTTATCCTTGCAGCCCTTTTGGCCACTCAAGTGATTAATTATGAACCATTAAAATATTAACGTGATGGACTGGTTGAATGCATTGCTGTTCAATGAAGGTATAGCCCACACCATTTTGCTGTTCTCCTTCGTGATAGCCCTGGGCGCTATCTCCGGAAAGATTAAAATCTTCGGCATCTCTCTGGGGCCTACCTTTGTGTTGTTTGCCGGTTTGCTGGTGGGTCACCTCGGCTTTACGGTCAACCATGAGGTGGCCGATTTTGTCAAGGAGTTCGGACTGATCCTCTTTATCTATTCCATAGGGTTGCAGGTGGGACCCAGTTTTTTCTCCTCCTTCAAGCGCGGAGGCATGCAACTTAATCTGATGGCAACCGGTGTGGTGGTCCTGGGGGCCCTGATGACTGTCGCCCTTTATTACCTGATGGGCGGCAGGGTATCCATGCCCATGATGGTGGGCATCATGTCGGGAGCAGTCACCAATACCCCCGGACTGGGGGCCGCACAGGAAGCCCTGCGACAGGCCCATGAGGCCGGACAGATATTCGACATCCCCCCGATTGCCCTGGGGTACGCCGTGGCTTATCCCCTGGCCGTGGTAGGCATCATCTTATCCATGGTGATCATCCGCAAGTTCTTCGCCGTCCACCTCGGGGCGGAGGAACAAAAACTGAAGGAGGCCGAAGAGTCGGCGATCGTCAAACCGGAGAAACTCACCCTGCGGCTCACCAATAAATCCATCAGCGGCCGCCAACTCCACGAAATCAAACAGTTCGTGGGTCGTGACTTTGTCGTCTCACGCATGTTCCGCGATAACCAGTACTCGATCCCGCAAACCGAAACCGTGCTGCTGGAGGGCGATATTTTGTTGGTGGTCACGGCCAGCCAGGATGTGGAACCCATCAAGGCCTTCATCGGGGAGACCTCCGACCTGGACTGGAAGGCTTCCGAAAAGATGCTGGTCTCACGGCGTATCGTCATCACCCGCAGTGGAATCAACGGTAAAACCCTGGGATCCCTGCGCATCCGCTCACAATATGGAGTTAACGTAACGCGGGTCCACCGGTCGGGCGTTGACCTGCTGGGGACTCCCAATCTGGTCCTCCAGGTAGGCGACCGTGTGATGGTGGTCGGCGAACTCGAAGCGATCGATAAAGTGGAGAAATTCCTGGGCAACACGCTCAAACGACTCAACGAGCCCCATATCATCACCCTTTTTGTGGGTATTTTCCTGGGTATCGTGGTGGGGAGCATCCCCTTCTTCATCCCCGGAATGCCCATGCCCGTCAAGCTGGGCCTCGCCGGCGGTCCCCTGATTATCTCCATAATGATCGGCCGCTTCGGCTATAAGCTGAAGCTGATCACCTATACTACCCAGAGTGCCAACCTGCTGCTCCGGGAAATAGGCATCTCCCTCTTCCTGGCCAGCGTGGGCATCCTCTCGGGGGGTAGTTTTGTGGAAACGGTCTTTTCCAGCGACGGGCTCCTCTGGATCGGCACCGGATTCCTGATCACCCTGTTGCCCCTGCTGATCATGGGCATGATCGGCCGGAAGGTGGCCAAACTCAATTATTTCTCACTCATCGGACTCATGGCCGGAAGTACCACTGACCCCCCGGCCCTCTCCTATGCCGGATCCATTTCCAACAACGACCAACCCGCGGTCTCCTATTCCACCGTATACCCGCTCACCATGTTCCTGCGGGTTATCATCGCCCAGATTCTGATCCTGAT
>CAZKIU010000078.1:0-7057 GCA_964552955.1 uncultured Prolixibacteraceae bacterium | reverse complement strand
GGCCCGCCTGGCCGCCGAAGCAGAACGCCAGCGCCTGGCCGATGAAAAAGCCCGCCTGGCAGCACAAAAGGAAGCGGAATCAGCGGCCCGCACAAAAGTCATCACCGACGAAACGGAAGCACTTTATGCCGGCATGATCACCACTGCCGACCAAACCTTCACCGCCAAAGAATACAACGTCTCACGGGCCTGGTATTACAAAGCCCTGGAAGTTAAACCAGGAGAGCCTTACCCCACAGGTCAGATTGCTGAAATCAACAGGATTGTTGGCTCCCAGCAGATGTCACAAAGGGAGAGGGAATTTCAGGAGACCATAGACAAGGGGGATGAAGCCTTCCGGGCAGGAGAGATGGCTGTAGCCCGTGGATGGTACAACCGCTCCCTGACCATCAAACCAGAGGATCAGTATGCCCGTTCACAGATCGCCGATATTCAGATGAAGATTGCCGAGAAGCTTCAGGGACATACCGAGACCTCATTCTTGGATTACCTGAAGGAGGGCGACAAGGCTCTGGCCGGTAAAAACTACCATGTAGCCAGGGTCTGGTACCATCGCGCCAGACAGCTGAAACCTGATGACCCCAGGGTAGCCGAAAAACTGCAAAATTTAGAAAAGGCCATGGCAGAAGAGTGAAATAAAATGCATATTTGTAAAAAAAAGAAGCTATGTCAAGAGTTTTAGTAATAGGCGCCGGCGGTGTGGGAACGGTCGTCGTTCATAAGATGGCCGGTCTGCCGGAGGTGTTTAGCGACATCATGCTGGCCAGCCGCACCAAATCCAAATGCGATGCCATTGCCCGTAAAATTGGCGGAGACCGTATCAAAACCGCCAAAGTGGATGCCGACAATGTGCCCCAACTGGTCGCCCTGATCCGAACGTTCAAACCTGACCTGGTCGTCAATGTGGCCCTGCCCTATCAGGACCTCACTATCATGGACGCCTGTCTCGAAACGGAAACCAGCTACCTCGATACCGCCAACTACGAACCCCGTGATGAGGCCAAATTTGAATACAAATGGCAGTGGGCCTACCAGGAGAGATTCCGAGAAGCCGGTATTACCGCCATCCTGGGTTGCGGATTCGATCCGGGGGTCACCAGTGTCTTCACAGCGCATGCCGCCAAACATCATTTTGATGAAATCCATACCCTTGACATCGTCGACTGCAACGCCGGAGACCACGGTAAAGCCTTCGCCACCAACTTCAATCCGGAAATCAACATCCGCGAAGTCACCCAGAAAGGTAAATACTTCGAAAACGGCAAATGGGTAGAGACCCAGCCTCACGAAATCCATAAACCCCTCCATTATCCGGAAATCGGCCCGAAAGAGTCCTACCTCATCTACCATGAAGAACTGGAGTCGCTGGTGAAGAATTTCCCCACCCTAAAAAGGGCCAGGTTCTGGATGACCTTCGGACAGGAATACCTCACCCACCTGCGGGTGATCCAGAATATCGGGATGGCCGGCATCGAACCGGTGATATATGAAGGACACGAGATCATCCCCATTCAATTCCTGAAAGCCGTTCTGCCCAACCCGGGTGATCTGGGTGAGAACTACAAGGGATGGACTTCCATCGGCTGCCGCATCCGGGGTATCAGGGACGGTAAGGAGAAAACCTACTATATTTACAACAACTGCAGCCATGAAGCAGCCTACGCTGAAACCGGCACCCAGGCCGTCAGTTATACCACCGGCGTTCCCGCTATGATCGGCGCCATGATGTACCTCCAGGGCCTCTGGAAAAAACCGGGCGTCTTCAACGTGGAGGAATTCGATCCCGATCCCTTCATGGATGCCCTGAACCAGCACGGACTTCCCTGGCACGAACAGCATAATGTAGACCTGGAGCTTTAAAAGATGACCTAAGCAACCACTGCCCAGAAAAAATCTAAATATGGATAATGAAGCCCGCCTTGGCGGGCTTTACTTTTTGTTGCAGACCCCGGAGCCATCCATCTGTAAGAACTGGGAGTAACATTTGAATAAACCAATCATGAAAAAGTTATCTTTGGTTATCTAAATCCAACTAAAATGATACTGAACGTAGCGCTTCTTTTGTTCTATTTTCTCACTCCCATTCTGATCATCTATCTGACCCACATCAATAAAACCATCAATAAGATAGGCTCCATAGCCATCGCCTATGTGGTGGGTATTATAGTTAACAATGTCAGGATCCTGCCCCGGGCCAGCGATGCCCTGCATGCCCTGCTGCCCGCCCCCAATGGCGACCTGTTCCTCCCGGCCCATCAGGCCAAAGCCCTGATGGAAGCGGGACACATCACCGCCAACGACCTTTTGGTCAACCAGATGGCTTCCATGCAAAGCCTGGTCTCTAATGTGGTGATCCTCCTGGGCATCCCACTGCTCCTTTTTTCCCTCGATATCAAACGGTGGATGCATCTGGCTCCTGAAGCCATGAAATCCCTCATACTGGGAGTGGTTTCCATCGTTATCGTAATTTTTACCGGCTACCTGCTGGTGGGCATTGACCTCCATGAAGGGTGGAAGATTGGAGGGCTGATGGTCGGCGTTTATACCGGAGGAACCCCTAACCTGGTGGCCATCGCCCTGGCCCTGAAGGTCTCTCCCGAAACCTTTATCCTGACCAATACCTGGGATATGGTCATGAGCGCCTTTGTGCTCATCTTCCTGATGACCATTGCCCAAAGAGTCTTCAACCTGTTTCTGCCCCATTTCTCAGAAACCAAAAAACACAAGGCCGTGTGCAAGGTGGTTAAGGAAACCGAGGGCATTGACAACTATCTGGGGATGCTTTCCTGGAGTGCCGCCCGGAAACTGGGCGTGGCCGTTGCCCTCTCCCTGGGGATCGTGGCCATCAGCTATGGCCTGGGCCTGCTGGTTCCCAAAGATATCCAAACCACGGTGATCATCCTCTCTATCACCACCCTCGGATTACTGGCTTCCCTGGTCCCCAAAATAAATACCATTGAAAACACCTTCCAGTTGGGCATGTACTTTGTGATCGTCTTCTCACTGGTTATCGCCTCCATGGCCGACCTGCGGGCCATGTTCCAGGGGGATTTCCGGGGACTGCCCCTCTTTGTGGCCATTGCCGTCTTCGGATCGATGATCGTTCATGTGGGGCTTTCCAAAATCTTCAAAGCCGACACCGACACCACCATCATCACCATTACCGCCCTGACCTTCTCCCCCCCCTTCGTACCCGCCGTGGCCGCTTCCATCCGGAATAAGGAGGTCATCCTCACCGGTATCGCCAACGGCCTCATCGGTTACGCCATCGGCAACTACCTGGGAGTCACCATCGCTTATATTCTGAAAGGTCTGTAAAACTACTCTCCTCCGGAAGTGAGGCCCATTCACCTCCCTCCTGAACAGAAAAAAAAGGCTGGTTAGTGCCGCCGTGAACAGCCATTCCCTCTTTGGAAATGCTCTTCCGGGCGCTAACCAGCCCTTTGATACATCTTCAGGGTGGGCAGAAATGCCTTAACCGGTGATGCGCTCCGGAAGCCCTTTGACGAGCACCGGTTTCTTTTCGTGGACCGGGGGCAGGAACATCTCCAGTGGGGTAAGTCCGCATTCATTGATCATCTCCACGCAATATTCCAGTTGACCAAGATCGGCCGCTGCATTATTGGTACCAAAGGAGAATTTCAAACCAGCCTCCCTGGCGGTCTTGATGATGGCTGCCGAGGGCACCCGGTAACGGGCATTGATCTCCAGGGCGATGTTGTTTTCCTTCAGCACCCTGATCACCCTCTCCACCCGGTCCGGCGTCCACAACCGGTCATAGTCCGGCATCAGAGCATCCGGTAAAAGCGTGGGATTTACATAAATATCGACCGGTTCCTGTGACATGATGGCCTCTATCTTGCCCACCAGTTGATCCATGAACTGCTCCGGATCTTCCACCCAAACCTCCTCCGGAATCCAGAGACGGTTACGTCTGCCCCGGGCATCGGTGAAGGTCAGGGCATCGGTAAAGGCATAATCAAACTGAGCCACCGCTTCCGGGGAGAAAAGGGTGATCCACTCCCTCCCCTCGGCCTGCATGCCCCTGAAGATCGGCTTTCCCCTGACCGTATCCATATAGGCAGCCAGTGAAACATCGTCGGTGACCGGAAATTTAAGCCCGCAATTGGGGGCGATGCCGTAATTGATCCCTAGCCGTTGGCCGTTTTCAATCGCCTGTTCAATGGTAAGCCCTCCCTTCAGGTGAACATGGAAATCAATCAGCGGGAAACCCTCCTCCATCAATTGCGTCACCCTGGCATCCCAGGCCTCTTCCACTTTCAGGGGCACGGGTTCCGCTTCCGGCAGAGGCTCCACACGGCAGGACCGCATCCTTATGGTACCCGAAATCAAATGAAGCGCAATGGTGCCCGAAGCGAATAGCCTGCCGCTGCTCTCACTGCTTCTCCAGGGGTCGACGGGCTGAATATAATCCATTACCTTAACCCCGTTGATGAAGGTCTCGGCATGATTCCCCGCTACCCTGATCTTCAGGCCAAACCACTCCCCGTCGGCCACCATGGGAAAATAGAGGTGTCTGATACCAGCCAGGCTACCGGTTTTCATGGCCAGGGCGGGTTCCTCCATGCTCCGTGGGGTATTGCCTACTACTACCCCGTATCCCTGGACGGGAAGAGCCTTAAAAGGGAGGGACTGGTGAAAAAGGATCTCTCCAAAAGCCCCCGGTTCGGTCATCAGCTCCGCTTCCAGAACAAAATCACGAAAATGGTTTTTGCCGTTCCAAACCAAATATCCGGGAGTCCCCGACCACACCAGCTCTTCTCCTTCTATCTTGAAGGAGGCTCCATCTTTATCGGCCACCCAGCTATCCAGCCCCTTTCCATCCCACAGGGTGACTTCTTTCTCCTGCCGTGACTGACAAGAAACCAGCCAGGTGCACAATACCACCCAAACAGCCAACGCTTTTTTCATAATTCTGAAAATTTGGTTTATCCCTGTATCAGTGCTGATGTTCCCCCTGTGCGGGTCTCACAGCAGCGCCGTCATTCAGTTTGGCATACTCTTCAGCAGTGATTTTCTCTGCGTCATAGCCCTTCTTGCCAATGGATTTGGCCAGTTTCTCTTCGGAATTCTTCCTTTTGTCATAAACGACCTTCACCGTATTCGAGGCATGGTCCACCTTGAGATCCTTTACCCCCTTTTCAAAACGGAGGTATTCAAAAAGAGTTTTCTCACACGCGGCACAGTGCATGTTGCTCTTGTAGTAAGAGGTCGACAGGTTGGGATTCTGGGCATTCTGCCCATGGGCTGCCATGAAGAAGGCCGCCATGAAAAACACGACAAAAAACTTTTTCATACGATTAAATTACTACGTTCATCTGGTACTTTTCCGGAAACACTTGCAATTCCCATGTGGCTTAATCATCCCGGTTGGTTTCGACTAAGTCGGAAGGGATTTCATCTTTCTTGAAATGGTCAGTCATAATTCAGGGTGAACCGGAGTCCGGCATAGATCTTACGGCCCATGACAGGTCCCCAGATATGGGTCGCGTCAAAACCAGGCCCGTAAGGATCGGAAGCGCCCAGCACAGGGTTCTCCTGCATGAAATTGGTGAGGTTTTCACCCCCGGCATAAATGCTCCAATACCTGAAATAACGGGTGATTTGGGCATTCATGACCGTATAGGCGGGGAACTCGGCTGGAGTGGAAGCATAGAGGTCCACCCCCTGGTAAAGCCCGTGCGGCAGCCGACCGCCACCATTCAGCTGCAGGGTGTAGTCGAACATCCATTTTTTCAGATGGGTGGTGTAGTTGACCGTGAAGAGTCCCTTGTACCGGCTGGTATAGGGCTTATCGAGGAGTACGCCGCCAATGGTCTGTTTCACCTCATTCTGGCGCCAGGCCAGCACCACATCGAGGTTGCGGATCACCGGATAACGAAGATCCACCTGCAGACTGTTGGCATAGGACTTACCATCAAGGGGCTTAAGTAGAATGGTACTGGCCGATGACTCCCGGTCCACCACCAATTGTCTGATGAAGTCGGTACGGTAAAACTCGGTGGAGATCTGGAGATCCCGCTCCCACAACTTGTAATTCTGGATCAGGCTGATGCCGTAATTCCAGGCCTCTTCCTGCACGGCTTCGTCAAAATCCAGAAGCCGGGAATTGGAGAGGAGATGGCTGTTCTCGGCCAGAACGTTGGCCGTGCGGAATCCCTTGCCGGCGCTGGCCCTGATCGTGAAGCGCGGATCGGGTTGGTAGCGGAAGTGGGCCCGCGGCGTAACAAAACTTCCGAACTGATTGTGGTGGTCGCCCCTGACGCCCATCATGGCCGTAATCTTCTCTGAGGGTTTCCATGTATACTCGGCAAAAACCCCCGGAACCGACTCATGGCGCTCCATGGAACGGAGGCTGAGGATTTCATCAAAGCCATCAAAGAAATAGCTCACCCCGGCATTGAGCACATGCCGGGCAGCCAGGTCCAGGTCCTGGGTCAATACCAGGTTGGCATAAAACCGGTTCTCCCGGGCATCATAATCCTTCAGACCAAAAGAAGATGCCAGGTCGTGGACCACCACATTGGACAGCAGGGCCAGGGCCGTATGCTGCGACGGCCATACATACCCTACCTTGAAAACCCCCTCCCCCAGGTTGTTTTTTATCCCCGTCCGGTAGGGAAGATCCAAACGGGCAGGTTCATCCTTCAACAAATCCACCGCCCCGCCATACCGCTGATCGGTCAGAAAACGAAGCGCCCCATGGACCATTAATCCCTGATGGTTGTTGTATTTCCAGATGTTATACAAATGTAACTGCCGGGTAAGCGGATGGTCCAGAAATCCGTCGTCATTGTGGTCGAGCCTCTGTGAAAGATCTTCCCCATGAAAAAAGAGCCCCGTGGTCAGTTTATCGCCCGACAAACGAAAATTCTTGTTGGCATTGAATTCCAACTTTCCGTCGTCGCTGGCAAAAGCATTCAGATGAAGATTCTCCTCACTGTCAGGCTTCTTGAAATTAACATTGATTTGTCCGGTCACCGACTCATAACCATTGACCACAGAGGCAGTCCCCTTGGAGACCTGTATCGACTCC
>CAZKIU010000077.1:0-7740 GCA_964552955.1 uncultured Prolixibacteraceae bacterium | reverse complement strand
TCGCGGTAGTTGAGGCTTCCGATGCCCTTTTTGTAAAGAGGATACATGGCGTTAAAGAGTTCTCCCTCCTTCAGTTTACTGGCTTTAGGGGCGGCACGGAGGTAAGTGCGGAGGCTTTCATTGGAAGGATCGTCGTTGAGGTCGCCCATGATGAAGATTTTCGCCGCCGGGTTTGTGGACAGCAGGCTGTCGGTAATATGACGGGAGAGGGCTGCAGCCGCATTGCGCCGCGGACGGGTGGTCAGTTCTCCACTGCTTCGTGAAGGCCAGTGCCCTACAATGAAATGCATGGGCTCCCCGTCAAAGACGCCCGATACCAGCAACTGATCACGCGTATATACCCTCTCTCCCTGATCGTTCTGCAATACCAGCTCGTAGCTCTTAGCTGCCGTCATCCTGAAAAACCGAGGCCGGTAAAGTAATCCCACGTCGACCCCCCTCAGGTCGGGAGAATCAAAGTGAACCACCTGATAGTTGGAACCCTTCAGCAGAGGGTGGGCGATAAGATCTTCCAGCACCGCCCGGTTTTCGATCTCCGAAACCCCGAGTACCGCCGGCCCGCCACTCCAGCCCTCATCTTCACCAATACGCGATATGGCCAGCGCCATGTTGCCTATCTTCTCCCAATACCTGCTGCCCGTCCACTTGTTGGGCCCTCCAGGGGTGAACTCCTCGTCCAGAACCCCCCGGGTGTCAATGGTGTCAAACAGATTCTCCAGGTTGTAAAAGGCAATCAGTCCAGCCTTCATCTGTGTCTGCCCCGACGCCGCCATCATGGCTAGCAGGCACAACCCTATCATCGCGATTTTCCGCATATCTGCAATTTTTCAAATCGTAAAATTAACATTTTTAGACTCATTTTTCTTTTGAACCAAAACACCTATCTTTCGAGACCATATTGAACAGAACGAAATGAAATGTCCAAGAGTTTTTAATACCCTGTTTTTCTTATTTCTAAGCCTTGGAATGGTCCATGCGCAACAGGGAAATGTGACAGGAACCCTCCTCGACAGGAACAATGGTTCACCTCTGGAGAAAGCGGTAATCACCTCTTCCTCGGGGCGTGAGCTGGGGGCGTCGGCTGTTGATGGAACCTTCACCGTAGTGCTGGAGCCGGGTAGCCAGATGCTGTTGATCAATTATCCTGACTATGAGCAGGCCCTCGTCAGCGTGTGGGTGCGTGCCGGAGAAACTGTCGATGCCGGGAGGATTGAGATGAATATGATGACCGGTTTCATGGCCGACCTGGGAACGGTCCATATCACGGAGGGGGTTTCCGAAGATGGCTTTGAGAACCAGTCGATTCAGGGTGTGCTCTCCTCTTCGGCCGACGTTTTTCTCAGCACCGCGGCTTATACCTTCGGCTCGGTCATGTACCGGGTCAGGGGATACGATAACAATTACCAGAATGTCAGTCTCAACGGCTTTGTAGTCAACGATGTGGAGTCGGGGGCGCCCTATTTCTCCAACTGGGGCGGGCTCAATGATGTGATGCGCAGTTCCATGGTGACCTCAGGTCCCGAGCCTGTCGGTTTTCTCTTTGAGCCCGTCGGGGGAGCCACCCGCATCAACACCCGAGCCTCCAATTACCGTTCAGGACTGCGGGCGGTCTATTCCCTTTCCAACCGGACCTACCGGAACCGGGCTATGGTCACTTATTCGACCGGACTGATGAACAACAATTGGGCGGTCACGGGAAGTTTCTCCCGTCGTTGGAGCGAAAGAGGATATGAAGAGGGGACCTTCTACGATGCCAACTCTTTCTTTCTTTCCGTGGAAAAGAAAATCAACAACCGTCACAGCCTTAACCTGACGGCCCTCAATGCCATCTACAGCAGAGGGGTGGCAGGAGGTTCGACGCAGGAGGCCTACGACCTCACCGATGACTCTTTTTATAATCCTTACTGGGGTTACCAGAACGGAGAGGTCCGCAGTTCGCGCGTCAGAAGCAACAACAAACCGCTGATCACCCTGGCCCACCTCTGGAATCCTTCTGCAAAACTGGATATTCAAACCACGGTGGGCTACTGGTTCGGCAAGGGAGGTTATACCGCCCTGAACTGGTACGATGTGCTGGATCCCCGTCCCGATTATTACCGGAAACTCCCCTCTTATTACACCAACGAGGCCGATAAGACCCAGATCACCAATGCCTGGCAGAACAATCCGGCCGTTAGTCAGATCGACTGGGACCACTTTTATTATGCCAACCGGAAGAATATCCATACTGTTCTCAATGAGGGGGGTATCGCGGGAAATACCCTGACGGGCAACCGGTCGAAATACATCGTGGAGGATCGCCGCAACGACCTTTCACAATTCCAGTTCAACAGCAGGGTTTCCTGGGACGCCACCGAAAGGTTCAACCTGACTGGAGGAATCATGGCAGACCTTTACCGGGGTCACAATTTCACCGTCGTGGACGACCTTCTCGGGGGAGACTACTGGCTCGATGTGGACCAGTTTGCAGAGCGGGATTTTCCCAATAACCCCGACAGTTACCAGAACGACCTGGATCATCCTGACCATGCCGTGAGGGAAGGGGATACCTTTGCCAATAACCATTATGCGCACCAGCGTGGGGGAACCCTTTGGGGAACAGCCCGATACGACAACAAGCGTTATTCCCTCTATCTGGGCGGGCATGCACGCACCACCACCATGTGGAGAGAAGGGCTGATGCGCAAGGGGCTCTTTCCCGACAACTCCTTGGGGAACTCGGAAAAACTAAGTTATATGACCTGGGGAATGAAGGCCGGTGGCGACTATCGCTTTACTGGGCGCCACCTGGTGGTGGCCAACGCCCTGCTGACCACCCAGCCCCCCCTCTTCCGCAATGCCTTTCTCTCACCCCGTACCCGCAATTCCGTCACTCCGGGGCTCTCCGAAGAGACCATCCTCTCGGGCGACATCAGCTATATCCTCCGTTCCCCTGCCATCCGCGGCAGAATCACCGGTTACTACACCCGTTTCATGGACCAGACCGAAGTGACCAGTTTCTACCACGATGATTACCGTACCCTCGTCAACTATGCCATGACGGGTATCGATAAGGAAAATTACGGCCTGGAGGCGGGTGCCGAAGTGAACCTCACTTCCGGGCTGGTTTTCAATGCCGTGGCTTCGGTGGGCCAGTTCCTCTGGAGCAACAACCCTGACATCACCATCACCCGCGATAACAACAGCACCGTCCTCAGCAACGAGGAGGTATGGATCCAGTATTTCAGGCAGAGCGGCACTCCCCAGACCGCCCTGGCCGCCGGACTCGAATACAACTCCTCCCGCTTCTGGTGGGCAGGCATCACCGGCAGTTATTACGACGACATCTATCTCGACTTCAACCCCGTCTCTAGAACAAAGGATGAAGCCGGTTATTACCCCTATTGGGATACTCAGAAAAAAGCCGACCCAGGCTTCCTTGTCGACCTCTTCCTCGGAAAATCATGGAAAATAGACGATTTCTACCTCAACCTCAGTGCCAACCTGAGCAATATCCTGAACAATCGTACCTTTATGACAGGGGGGTATGAACAATACCGCTTCGATCCTGACCGGCCGGAATTGTTCCAGCCCCGTATCTATTACAACAACGGGTTTAATTATTTCATCAATCTCAGCATCAGATATTAAGAGTATGAGAACCAGCAAATCTGCCACGATATTATATAAAACAGCCCTCCTCTTCCTTACAGGAGCCGGGATTCTGTTTTCGGGGTGTGTCAGCAACCATGAAACCCCACCGCCTGATCTTCCTTTCGAGACCGGTCAGGTGGTCACCATCGATCAGGTGAAGGCCCTTTACAGCCAGGAGCTGGCGAAACCCTGGCAGCAGCGTGTACCGGTGGAGATCTCCTCCGACTGGACACTCAGGGGTGTGATTACGGCCAGTGACAAGAAAGATGGCAATCTTTACAAGGAAGCCTATCTCCAGGATGGCACCACCGGGTTACGGATGGTCTTTGATGCCACCAGCGGCCTTTATGCCGGCGACTCGGTACTGGTTAACGTTAAAGGTCTCTGGCTGGGCGATTATGGCAACTTCATCCAAATGGGCAGTGCACCCTATACCGACGACAGCGGTAACCTGAGGGTTTCGGGGTTTAACATGGACAAGCACATCAAAAAGATCTCGACGGGTCATGCCACCGTTCCGGTGAAGGCCACCCTCCAGCAGGTGAAATCAGCCGCCTGGCTGGGGAGGCTGGTCAGGCTGGAGGAGGTCCAGTTCGATGATGACGAGACCGGCAGGAGTTGGGCCGACGCCATGGCCGATCCTCCGGCCGCTGCCAACCGTGACCTGGTCGACTGCTCCGGGAAAAGCATCATCGTCCGCACCAGTGGTTATGCCTCCTTCGCCGGGGAGATTCTTCCCGCTGGCAAGGGCTCCATCGTGGGCATCGTCACCGTTTTCAACAGTGACTACCAGTTGGTGGTCAGGGACTATTCCGAGGTACAGATGAATGGCAACCGCTGTGGGTATGTTCCCCAGCCCCAGGGCGCCCCCCTGGAATCCCTCAGTGAGAACTTCAATAAATTCGCCGACAATGCCACCATTTACATCAACGGGTGGCAGAACCTGGCCTCTGCCGGGGGCAGGCTCTGGCTGGCCAAGCTCTTCAGCGGCAATGCCTATGCCCAGGCTACGGGGTATAACTCGGGACTGACCAGCATGGTCACCTGGCTGGTGACCAATCCGGTGACCCTTTCCACCCCCAAAGTGCTCACCTTCGAGAGTGCCAAGGCCTACTGGGCCCACACCGGCGACCACCAGCCCCTGGAGCTCCTTTTCTCGACCGACTTCAACGGAAACAACCTCACCACGGCCACCTGGACGCCCCTGACCGGAGGCCGGCTGGCGCAGAAAAGCGACCCTGACCATACTTTTATCCCCTCAGGG
Source organism: uncultured Prolixibacteraceae bacterium (assembly GCA_964552955.1). Lineage (GTDB taxonomy): Bacteria > Bacteroidota > Bacteroidia > Bacteroidales > Prolixibacteraceae > UBA1413. The sequence continues at coordinate 2,843 of CAZKIU010000077.1, read as the reverse complement.
AATATCCTCCTGCCGGTCCAGGCCGGCAAATCGGGTACCGTAGCCTTCCGCTATTCCGGCAGCAGCAGCGAAAGCACTACCTTCCGGATCGACAATATCGTCATCAAACCAGCTGAATAGCAACCCCGCCTGTCAGGCACCCCCTGGAGGCAACATGCAGATAACGGCCACTGCAGCAGAAAAATGGCCCCATAAAAAAACTACATGTTATGAACGTGAAAATTCAGAGCGCCCTGTTCTTCTTGCTGATAAGTACCTTTTTTCTCTCCTGCAACAAGGAACCGGTGCCCCCGCCGGAGCCGGTGATCGAACGGATTTCCGTGGCTCAGCTGCGTGAAATGCACCAGAACGGGATCCTCTCGGTCGATACCAATGTGATGATCCGGGGTACCATCACCCTCACCCCCGAACTGGGTAACCTTCCTGATTTTGTGGTTTACCTCCAGGATTCCACTGCGGGCATCTGCCTGACCGTGTCGGGCGACAATACCTTCGCCCTCAATTCCGAAGTGGAAGTATTGTGCCGGGGAGCCTCTTTTACCCTGTACAACGGATTGCTCCAGTTTGGTGACATTAGTATCGCCGACCAGGTCAAGGTGGTGCGGCTCACTGCGGAACCTCCGGTCCCCGCCAAAGTCACCCTTGCCGATCTGCTGGCCGGGAAACACCAGGCCGAATATGTGATGATCGAAAATGTCCAGTTCCGCGATCCCGGGAATTTCTCAGGAACCAAAGTGCTCACCGACTGCAACCAGGAACTCGATGTCTATACCCGTTCGGGGGCTACCTTTGCTTCGGAGAAGCTGCCTACGGGCAACGGCACCATAAAAGGGGTCATCTCGCAGTTCAACAAAGCCCAGTTGATACTCAGAGACCATCAGGAGCTGCAGATGAGCGGTGACCGGTGCGGGCTGGCGGGCGTGGTTTATCTGCAGGAGGATTTTACCACCCTGGCCAAATATGGGGATGTCTCCACGCTTCAGGGCTGGAAAACCTATAGTCAGGCGGGAGGCAAGAGCTGGTATGGCAATGAGGTCAGCAGCCGCAAATGGGTGCAGGCTACCGCCTACAATTCGGGCCAGGCCGAGGTGGCGACCTGGATGATCGCGCCGGTGGCCGACCTGACCCTGGCCGTGAAACCTTACCTCAGCTTCGACAGTGCCGATGGCTACGACAATGGTGCTACCATGGAACTGATAGCCTCCACGGATTATAGCGGTTCCCCGACCCCCTGGACCAGCACCTGGACCCCGCTCACCTTTACCCGCCCGGCCTCCAATCCCTCTGGTTACAGCCAGTTTGTCTCCTCCGGACAGGTCGACCTTTCTTCCTTTAAGGGAAAACAGGTTTTTATCGCCTGGGTTTACCGGGGTGCCGATCCCTCTGGTTCATCCTCCGACAAAACCACTACCTGGGAAGTCGACAATGTGACCATCGCCGAAAAATAACACCGTGACGGAATCCCACGCTTAGCGGAGTTCTGATACAAGACAAGGGGTGAAATACAATGGATCCTCCTGACCTGGAATATGCATTCCTCCCTTCAGTATTCCAGATTCAAGATGCCATCATTTCAGATTCAGGATTCCTGATGGTTCCCCGGGCGTGTAGAGCCTTAATTTGCTTCACTGCTTTATGCGACTGGAGAACAAGTCATTAACTAACAAATAGACTAGTGAGAGGTATTCTAAACAGGGGAATAAGGGTGTGGCTGCTCGGGGTGTTGGCTTTTATCCCGGCAGGATTCCTGTGGGCGCAGCCTCCCGCAGGGTACTACGCTGCCACGGAGGGTCTGACTGGTCAGGCGCTCCAGCAGGCCCTGCATAACCTCATCGACGACCACCAGGTGTTGACCTATGCCGCTTTATGGGAAGCCTTCAAAACTACGGATGCCCGACCCGGTGGCATCGTCTGGGATATCTATTCCGACAAGCCTGGCGGCACCCCCGCCTATATCTACCACTTTACGGCCGACCAGTGCGGCAACTATGCCCGCGAGGGGGATTGTTACAACCGTGAACACTCCTTTCCAAAGAGTTGGTTTGGAGATGCGGAGCCCATGTATACCGACCTTTTTCATATCTATCCCACCGACGGATGGGTCAACAACAAACGGGGCAACCTGCCCTATGGGGAAACGGCAGCTCCCCGCTGGAGCTCCACCAATGGCAGCATGACAGGGCCTTCCTCGGTGGAAGGTTATTCCGGGGAGATCTTTGAACCCATCGATGAATACAAGGGGGATCTGGCCCGCACCTTTTTTTACATGGCCACCCGTTATTACGGGGAGGGCAGTGCCTGGCCGGGCAGCGAGATGGTCACCGGATCCCAGTTGAAACCCTGGGCCCTGGCCCTGATGCTCCGCTGGCACCGGCAAGATCCGGTGAGCGAAAAGGAGATCCAGCGGAACAACGCGGTATATGCGCTCCAGAAAAACCGGAATCCCTTTATCGATGATCCCCGTTTTGTGGCTTTGATCTGGGATCTCGCCAGTGCTTTACCAGCGCCGGCAGCCTCAGAGAACCGTCTGCTGCTCTGGCCCAATCCTGCAAGGAAAACGGTGCAGGTCAGGCTTCCGGCCTCCTGTCTTCCCTCCACCCTGATCATTACCGACCTGACGGGGAATGAGGTGATGCGGCGCCACGCTGACCACCCTTTCCAACCGTTGTCTGTCGCCCGCCTCTCCCCCGGGATTTACCTGGTCAGGGCCCTCTGCCCCGGAGGCCACTACTCAGCACCCCTGGTCATTACGGGTGAAAACTAACCACAGCATACCTCCATTTACAGGGTTGATAACCGTTGGATGCATCTCTCTCCTCCTTCCGGAAAGGGAGTGGCTGGTG
>CAZKIU010000076.1:0-7813 GCA_964552955.1 uncultured Prolixibacteraceae bacterium | reverse complement strand
AGTCCAAAGGATCCTTTTTCTGAAAACCGGGTGGCCAGAGCCAGTGCCTCCTGCTCACGGTCTACCTGGTGATAGCTGTCAGCCAGGTTGTATACCGCAGAGAGATAGTTGTTCTCGGGAAAATCATCGGGCGAGTGTTCGAAAATATAAACCGCCCTCTCCTGGTAACGGATGGCTTCCCCCAAATTTCCCTTGATCCGGAAATAGTTGCCAATATTGGAATATACATCGCCCAACCGGGAGTCGTTGGCCGAGAGATTCAATTGATATACCTCCTCCGCTAACTTAAAATAGCGGAAGGCATCGTCGAGTTGCCGGAGATTCTTGTATTGGATGGCAATCCCCATATAACTGGCCGCCAACCTGATGTGCTTCTCCCCGAAAGCCCGCTTCCGGTATTCAACACTCTGTCTGAACTGCTCCAGGGCTTTCTCAGGCTCGCCTTCTCTCCCGAATTCGACCCCCCTCCTGTAGAACTCTACCCCCTGGAGACTATCCCTCTCATTGGAAGGCTGGTTCCCCCATCCATTCCATGGAATGAGAAAAATCAGGGTACATAACCATAATTTTATTGATGTGCTAAACATCACAAAATCAATAAATTATAAAATATCTGCATTTTTTTTAAAAAAAAAGAAAAATTCCGGGTTACCTTTTAGCTTTCCATGGAATATTATACTGAGTGAATGTAATAAAATAGCTGAACAATTAAATCCAATATTATGAAAAGTTTTGTCAAGAAAGCCACCGTGAAAGAAACCTCTTTCTTTGCCCAGTCCGAAATGCTTACCGTTAATGAAATGTACCGCATCAGAGGTGGTTATGCTGAAGAAAAAGTCAGAACCAAGGAAATTGATATCTACGATACACGCGAACAATAATCATTGTCCTGCAAGGGCAAAATTCTGAAGTAAGGGCTGGTCCGTGATTTACCCTTACTTTTTGTTTTGTCTGCTGATGATGAGCGTTTTTCTTTTCCCTTCGAATAGTTCAAATTTTTGATAGCTGCACTCCAGTGCGCCGTTGTAGAGTTTAATTCTGGCGGATGGTTTAAGTCCGATTCTCTGCATCAGTTCAGGCGATGAAGTCAGTATCCAGGCCACGTTACCGGGGAAGTGGTGTTTAAGGCGCTCCCCGATCATATCATACAATTCGGCCAAATCCTCGTTTTTCAGGCGTTCCCCGTAAGGAGGGTTGATGATGATCAATCCGTTGTTGAGGGGTTGTTCGCTTTTCCCGAAGTCTCCCGCTGTAAAGCTGATCATGTTAAAAATTCTGGCATTCCTGGCATTGGTTTGTGCCAGCAGGATGTTTTTGGGCAGCAGGTCGGCGGCGTATATTTTATGTTCGAACGTTTTAGGGGTGGTTTCCTCTTTGATTTTTTCGAAAAGTTCGGGTTCAAAATCCTTCCAGCTCATGAAAGCATATGATTTCCGGAATTTCCCGGGGGGGATGTTCCTGGCCATTAAGGCGGCTTCTATGGGGAGGGTGCCCGATCCGCACATCGGATCGAAGAAATCGGAATCTCCCTTCCAGCCGGTCAGCAGGATCATGCCGGCTGCCAGCACTTCATTGAGGGGGGCATCGCCCTGAGAGAGGCGGTAACCTCTTTTATGGAGGGAGTCACCGGAGCTGTCGAGGCTGATGGTGCATTTTTGCCCTGAGATGTGAAGATGGAATATGATGTCGGGTTCTGAGGTGTCGACGCTGGGCCTCTGACCTGTTTTCTGGCGGAAGCGGTCGGCGATGGCATCCTTGAGCTTCATCGAGGCGAACATCGAATTCTTGAAGAGTTCCGATTGGGTCACTGTACTCTGAACGATAAAAGTATGGTTCAGGTTCATCAGGTGCTCCCATCCGACCTTCAGACTCCTGATGTAAAAGTCCTCCATTGTGCTGAAGGTGAAGGAGGTGATTTGCCTGAAGATGCGGATGGCCGTCCTTAACTGGTAATTGGCCCTGTAGAGCAATGCCTTGTCGCCTTCAAAGTGAACAGCCCTGACAGAAGGTGTGACATTTCGTCCACCCAACGCACTGATTTCATCGGCCAGGACCTCTTCCAGTCCTTCAAGAGTTTTGGCCGTGTAAAAGTAGTTTTCCAATGTATTCCGGATAAAAAGTCAAACTGTATCATTTTTCATATGCCCCCGCCGTTGGTGAACCCATTTTCGCGGGCTTTTTTCTGAACGACCCTCGATTCAGGAGGCAGGTTGTGGGTGACCCATACATTTCCACCCACCACCGAATGGTGCCCAATGGTAATTCTCCCGAGGATGGTCGCTCCGGCGTAAATGACCACGTGGTCCTCTACAATGGGGTGGCGGGGGATGCCCTTGACAGGATTTCCCCGATCATCGAGCTCAAAACTCCTGGCCCCCAGGGTCACCCCCTGGTATATTTTGACATGATGGCCGATGATACAGGTGGAGCCGATCACGACGCCGGTTCCGTGGTCGATGGCAAAATAGTCGCCGATGACGGCCCCGGGATGGATGTCAATGCCGGTTTCGCTGTGGGCCATCTCAGCGATAAAGCGGGGAATCAGGGGAATCCCCAGCTCTTCCAACCGGTGGGCGATGCGGTAATTGGTTACCGCACGGATGGAAGGATAGCAGAAGATCACCTCTGCGAAACTTTTAGCGGCAGGATCGCCCAAATACATGGCTTCCACGTCGGTGACCATTCGCTTCCGGATATCGGGGAGTGACCTGATGAACTCATGGGTGGTCTCTCGGGCTTGTCTGACGGGGGGTTCCCTTTTTTCACCGTTCTGCTCCCGGCACTCAAAGCACATGCCGGCCAGGATCTCTCCTGTGAGAAGTTCACAGAGCTCATCGAGGTAGACCCCCATATAATGGCCAATGGTCTCGGGGCGCAGGGAGGTGTTGCCGAAATAGCCGGGGAAGATGATCTCCCGGGTCAGCTCGATGATCCGGGACAGCTTCTGGATGGAGGGAAGAGACTCTCCCTGCCGGTGTTCATGACATACCAGCCTGTAGGAATGGGGGTCGGCCAGCTCCTGGATGGTCTCCCCGAAGGGATGCGGGGCAGGATTATCCATTATCTTCCATTTCAAAGAGGTGGGTACTCAAATATCTCTCTCCGGTGTCGCAGACCATGAAAACGATCGTTTTTCCCCGGTTGGCGGGGCGTTGGGCTACTTCAAGGGCTGCATGGAAGTTGGCTCCTGAGGAAATCCCTGCCAGGATACCTTCCCCGGAAGCCAGTTTCCGGCTTCCGGCCATGGCGTCGGTGTCAGAAACCAGGATAATTTCGTCATAAGCCCTGGTGTTGAGCACTTCCGGAACAAAACCTGGGCCGATGCCCTGGATCTTGTGTTTTCCCGGGGCTCCACCCGAAAGGACAGGAGAGGTGGCCGGTTCAACGACCACGCTGACCAGGGCGGGATTCTTCTGTTTCAGGATTTCGGAAACACCGGTGATGGTTCCTCCGGTGCCGGAGCCAGCCACGAAGAGGTCTACATGTCCTCCGGTGGCGTTCCATATCTCCATGGCGGTAGTCCTGCGGTGCATCTCCGCGTTGGCGGGATTGCTGAACTGCATGGGAACAAAAGCCCCGGGGGTGCGGGCGGCGATTTCTCCGGCCACACGTATCGATTCATTCATTCCTCCTGCGGCAGGGGTGAGGACCACCTCTGCTCCATAAGCCCTGATGACCGCCCTTCTCTCCAGGGAGGCACTCTCGGGCATGACAATGATCAGCCTGTAGCCCCTGACCGCACAAACCATCGCTAATCCAATGCCGGTATTGCCACTCGTGGGCTCTATCACCACACTCCGGGGGCCCAGGAGCCCCTCCTTTTCGGCAGCCGTGATCATAGCCAGGGCCAACCGGTCTTTGACCGACCCCCCCGGGTTCATGGATTCCATCTTGGCCAATAGGGTAACCCCCAATCCATCAGAAAGGCGGTTGAGCCTGACCAGGGGAGTGCTCCCCACCAGTTGGGTGATATCCTGATAAATCATCTGTTTCATAACCTATTATCCTCACCAAAGGTTCCATAACAAATTTAGCGACCAATTCATTAAGAATGCCCATTGATTTAAAAACTTATGGGACAATTGATGTTTTATTGAAATTGAAGGGAGGAACCGGATGAAAGGCCGAAAGTGTTGCCGATGATGCGCAGGGCGTTGGTAATTCTGGTCTTACCCGTGCCGGTCACCAGCGCATAGCGGAATCCGGCCCTCTCCAGCAGGGAGCGGTAGATCTCCGAAAGTTGGTTGCGCATCTCCCCGCCGTTTTCCCGTAGGGGATCTGGTTCCCAGGGCAGATCGGTATCACAGAGGAGGAACAGATCAACCCTGGAGGCCGTAATGGCCTCCGTGATAAAGGGGGGTGCCGCCCCGTAAACCACCTCCATCCATACCCTTGTGATTATCAGCCAGGTATCGAAGAAATACCACTCCTCGCCGGAAGCCAGGGCCTGCTCCATCTGGGCCACTTGTTTCCGGGCGATATGGATCACCTCTTCCCTGGTATAGGGATGGGGGTGTTTTTCCAGGTATTCGCGGGCATATTCCGGGAACCAGGGGGCTGAGAAATGGGCCGCCAGTTCACGGGTAAGGTGAGACTTGCCGGTCGATTCGGCTCCCGTGATGACGATGATCCGCGGTTTTGGGGGGGTAGTCATGAGGCGGATGGGGTCAGACTCCGTTTCCAGGTCAAATAGCCATAGAAAGCCATGCCCAGGTAAATGATGTAGAGCAGGGCGGTGGGCCACATGTCACGGCTTAGGTAGAGGGTGATGGCACAAGAATCGCTGATGATCCATATGATCCAGTTGAAGAGGATTTTACGTGCGAGCATCCAGGTGCCAATAATGCCCATGGTGGAGATGAAAGCATCGGTAACCGGTACCGGAGAATCGGTGTAGTTCTTCAGAATGAAGGAGATGATGAGAAAGAGGGGAAGGGCGATAGCGGCAGCAGTGGCTCCCTGGCGGGGGGTCAGCGCAACCACGGGAAGTTTGCCTCCCGGATCTTCCCGCTTCCCCCGGAGCCAGTAATACCAGCCATAGAGGCTCATGGCCGTATAGTAAAACTGCAGCCCCATATTGGCATAAAGACGGGCATCGAGGAAGATAAAGATGTAAAGCAGTGAAGAGAGGATCCCTGCCGGCCAGGTCAGGATATTCTGCCTGACTCCCAGGATGATATAGGCCAGCCCCAGGAGGGCCCCCACTACCTCCAGTCCATTCGTGGTCAGCCAAGCTATGCTCTCCTGCATCATGAAACAATGGGGTGTGAGTTGATACCTGCTAAACTGGAATTCATTCGTGGCTGATCAGAAACTGGGAGAAGAGTTCCTGGTTGCCCAGGACCTCCAGAGCCTTTCTGATCATGGAATCCTCCTCATTGATAATCTGGTAGAAATGGTCAGCCGAGTAGAGGCTTCTGGCCATATGGGCCCTGATCTCCCTTTTCATAAAGGGGAGGGTGAAGTCAAGGCTTTTCTGATCGCGGGGAATGGAATCTTTTTCACCTGCAGCGACAATGCCCTCAATGATGTCATCACCCGGAGTGTATCTGGAGTTGAATTTTTCAAAAGTCGGATATTTTTCCAGCAGGTCCCGGCGGTTGGTGTCGAGGTATCCAAGAATGTAATTGTAAAGAATATTATTGCGTTGCAGCCGGTTGTAATATGCAAAGAGGGCGGAGGTGTCGAGGGGCACGAAGAGGTCAGGCATGATGCCTCCACCGCCGTAAACCGTGCGGCCGCTGCCCAGGGTTTTAAAGCGCAGCGAATCGGCAAAAGAGATGCTGTCGGCATGGAACATCTCTCCGTTCTCCATACGTTTCTGGTAATCGGTGCGGTATTCTTCGACGCCCTGGTCATACGGTTTCTGGATACACCTTCCGCTGGGCGTATAGTAATGGGCGGTAGTAAGCCTGACCATGGAGCCATCGGTCAGGTAGAAGGGTTGTTGGACCAGTCCTTTCCCATAGGAGCGGCGGCCGATCAGCACACCGCGGTCCCAGTCCTGCACGGCCCCTGCCACAATCTCACTGGCAGAAGCGGAACCTTCATTGATCAGAATGACCAGTTTCCCCGTTTCAAAGGAGCCGCTGTTGGTCGCTTTGAATTCTTTACGGGGATTGTTGACGCCCTCGGTATAGACGATGGTATTCCCGGCAGGCAGAAACTCCTCGGCAAGGTCGGTCGCCGCTTTCAGGTATCCCCCGCCATTGTTGCGCAAATCCAGAACCAGATGGCGCATTTTCTCTTTCTTCAGCGTTTCCATGGCCGTATTAAACTCCTCCATGGTCGTGGCCGAAAAACGGTTGAGTTTAATATAGCCCGTCTCCTTGTCCAGCATATAGGCCGCATCAAGGCTGTTGATGGGTATCTTATCGCGGATGACCGCGAAGTCAAGCAGTTCCTTCACATTTTTCCTGAGAATTTTCAACTGTACCGTAGTCCCTTTTTCGCCGCGGAGTTTCTCGAAGACATCGTTGTTGGTGAGCCCTACGCCTGCCACATTCTGACCATCGATAGAGAGAATCCTGTCCCCGGCCATAATGCCTGTCTTTTCGGAAGGCCCCCCGGGAACCGTCGATACGACAAGAAGGGTATCCCTGAAAATGTTGAAGGAGACTCCGATTCCCTCAAAGTTGCCTTTCAGCGGTTCATTCATCTTCTCCACCTCTTCCCTGGAGATGTAAACCGAATGGGGGTCGAGGTCCTGGAGCAGGGCAACAATGGCTTTTTCGGTCAGCTTGTTGATATTGGTGGTATCTACATAATAGGATTCTACCAGCCTCAGCAGACGGCCAAATTTCAGGGTATTGGCCTGTGATTCCTGGGCGGATGCCTCTTTCTGTCCTGAGAAAAGGAGAAGAAAGAGCAGACCAGTGGCCAAAAGTCCCGCATGCAAATGGATATTATTTTTTCTCATCATTTTAATTTTTTACCCGTCAGAGGGAAGAAAACGACCAGGGCATGGTAAATGTTCAGCGAATATCGTGCCAGAGCAGCGCGGTGAGGTTATTCCCATTCGATGGTAGCAGGTGGTTTGGAGCTGATATCGTACACCACGCGGTTAATGCCCCTGACCTTATTGATGATTTCGCCTGATATGGAGGCCAGGAATTCATAAGGGAGGTGGGCCCAGTCGGCTGTCATGGCATCGGTAGAGGTGACTGCCCTGAGGGCGACCACGTTTTCATAGGTTCTTTCATCGCCCATGACGCCCACTGACCTCACGGGGAGCAATATCACGCCCGCCTGCCAGACCTTGTCATACAACCCCCACTCCTTCAGTCCGTTCGTGTAAATGGCATCGGCTTCCTGTAACATGGCTACCTTCTCTGGCGTAATGTCCCCCAGAATCCTGATCCCCAGCCCAGGCCCCGGAAAAGGATGGCGTGTGAGCAGTTCTTCCTTGAGGCCCAGGGCTTTCCCGACGCGGCGTACCTCGTCCTTAAAAAGGGAGCGCAGGGGCTCGACAATTTTCAGTTTCATTTTTTCAGGAAGACCCCCGACGTTGTGGTGCGATTTGATGGTGACCGAGGGGCCGTTGACCGATACCGACTCAATTACATCGGGGTAGATGGTTCCCTGAGCCAGCCATTTGACCTCTTCAATCCGGTGGGCTTCCGCATCGAACACCTCGATGAAATCCCTGCCGATAATTTTCCGTTTCTGCTCGGGATCGGTGACGCCTTCCAGGTCGCGGAAGAACCGCTCCCGGGCGTTGATGCCGGTCACATGAAGACCCAGGTCTTCATAGGAGCGGAGGACCTCATCAAACTCATTTTTCCTGAGCAGGCCATGGTCGACAAAGATGCAG
>CAZKIU010000075.1:6212-8620 GCA_964552955.1 uncultured Prolixibacteraceae bacterium | reverse complement strand
GGAATTTGGAATCAGGAATCTTCGTGGTTGAGGAGAGATATGGAAAGGCAAAATGAGCCAAAAGTGAAAATGCAGTAGGAAAGTGGCTGAAGAGGAAATAAGTTGAAATAACCATAAAAACGAGTGTTAGGAAGCAATGAATCATTAAAAAACAGGATCATGAGAAAAATTTTACTAGCCATTACATTATTGTCTGCTGTGTTGGTGCAGGCCGGAGGGCAGGATATCCACAACGTTTTTTTCGATAAGGTGAGTTATGTTGGGGCCTTTGATGGGGTGAACGACTGGACGGAAGGATGGACGAATTGGGATCCGGTGAATGCGGCTTATGGGACGCCGGCGGTGACCAAGGGGAACGGGCAGTTTACGCGTACCGGGGGTGTGCACATCACCACGGATGAAACCTGGAGCGGATTGGTCAAGCTAGACGGCTGGGTCTATGTTGATGCCGGCGCAACGCTGACTATCGAACCGGGAACGATCATCAGGGCGACCAACAAGAGTGTGCTCTCGGTAGAGCGTGGGGGAAAGATCATGGCCGCGGGCACCAAAGCGCAGCCGATTGTCTTCACCTCGTTGCAGGGGGCAGGATTCCGGGCCAACAGCGACTGGGGCGGATTGGTGATCAACGGATTCGGGATCAACAATCTTCCGGGTGGAACAGGCGTGGCCGAAGGAGGTATCGGTTCTGAATATGGGGGGAGCAACAATGAAGACAATTCAGGGGTGCTGACCTACGTGCGGATCGAATTCCCGGGCTATGAAGTGGCCACAGGGAGCGAGGTGAACGGACTGACGCTCAACTCGGTGGGCAGGGGCACTCTGATCGACTACGTGCAGGTGTCCTATTCGGGCGACGATGGTTTTGAATGGTTCGGTGGGGCGGTGAATCTGAAGCATATCATCAGTTACCGGACCGAAGACGATGATTTTGACACCGACAATGGTTTTGCGGGGATGGTTCAGTTCGGGTTGATTCTGCGTGATCCGTCGATCGTGGATACCGACACGGCGAATGCCTTTGAGTCAGACAACAACAGCAGTGGGACAGAGCTGACGCCGGTGACCAAAGCGATCTTCAGCAACATCAGTGCTTTCGGGGCGTCGAAGGATCAGGCTACGTGGGCAGGCAACCCGCAGAACCACAAGGATGGAGCGGCGATGCGCATCAGGCGGGCCAGCCGGCTGTCGATTTACAACTCCTTGTTTCTGGGATGGGGCAAGGGGGTAAGGCTGGAGTCCTCGTTTAAGCACCATGCGGCATTATCGGATGAGCTAGCGGTGAAGAATACCATTCTGGGTGGCATCTATGGGAAGAAGTTTGGAGATGCTGCGGTGATGACAGAAGCGGAGGTGGAGGGCTGGTTTCTGGCGGCGGCGCGCAAGAACAGGATGCTGGGCAGCGACGCCGAGGCAAAGATTGCCGATCCTTTCAACCTGGCGCCTAAATTCCAGCCTCAGGCCGGCAGTCCGCTCTTCAATGCCTCTTTCTGGGTCACAACGCCGGCCACAGAAGTCAGGAACGGTGCCGGAGCAGGTTTGCGCAATTACCCCAATCCCTTCAGTGGAACCACCACGGTGGAAGTGACCACCCCGCGTGTATCGAAGGCTACTCTGGCTGTTTACAGTCTCTCGGGAACCAGGATCAGGGTACTCCATTCAGGAGCGCTGTCCGGCGGTGAACATCGTTTCCGTTTTGATGCAGATCATCTTTCCGGAGGGATTTATATGGTCAGGCTGGTAACAGAGAGTGGGAGCCAGTCGCTGAAGATCAGTGTGAGATAAAAAATGTCTGCCTCCGGATAGGTCATCTGAATACTAAAGGAATCATAGGGAAGGGTTATATTTGTCAGAAGGGGAACAGGCGGGTACCTGACAAAAAAGCCCCGGCCCGGTAAAACCACAGAGCATAAATAGTGTTAGCAAGAATGAGAAAATTGTTGTTTTTAATAGGCTGTATAACCCTTCTGGCATTCCCGGTGCTGGGCCAGGAACTGAGAGAAGTCGGGGGGATTTGTTATTCCGGAGACAAACCCTATACTGGTACGTCATTCACCCATTATGACAACGGGAAGGTGAAAATGGAATCTTCCTTTAAAAGGGGGAAGAAGGACGGCGAGTTTAAAGTGTGGTTTGAAAATGGGCAGTTGAATGAAATCAGGCATTACCGGAAAAATGAGATGGATGGTCGATGGACTACCTGGAATGAGAAAGGGATAAAAGTAGGTGAAGCCGGTTACCGGAAAGGGGAAAAGCATGGACCATGGCTTGTTTGGAGCGATGAAGGCCTGCTGATATATGAGATGCATTATAAAAAGGGCCAAAAATCGGGGGTCTGGAAGAATTACAATGAGCGGGGTGAAGTGATCAATTCCAGGAGCTGGTGATCCTGAGCCCATCTGATCCTC
>CAZKIU010000075.1:0-6112 GCA_964552955.1 uncultured Prolixibacteraceae bacterium | reverse complement strand
TCCTTTTAACCATTTTGTAACAGGTTTGCGATTTTCATGTAACAGGTAAAGCTGATTTTTGTAGTGTAAAAAAACTCAAAGATCATGAAGAAGCTGGTCATTGCATTACAACTTTTATTTTTTGCGTCGGTAGTTTTTGCCGGCAACGATAAGGGAGTCGAAAACAAAAAGGAGACTGTTCCGGCTGAGGCCCAGGCGTTGGCCATGGTCATTACCGGGAAGGTGGTAGACCAGGTGACCGGGGAGGCGCTGACGGGTGTCAAAGTGGCTATTGAGGGGAGCGATCTCAAGGCGTATACCGATTTTGACGGCGTTTTCCGGTTTGAAAATGTCAAACCGGGCGAATATGATGTCACCGCCACTTTCGTCTCCTATAACCGGAATGAAGTGCAGAAATTCAATCCTGCCAGGGATGGGAATCATTTGGAGATCAAAATGAACTCGACCCTCTGATCAACGGGATTATACCCGGAAGACACATAAACGAAAATTCAGACAAGTTCAGTGCGTCACTGCGGAAGGTTTCCGTGGTGACTTTTTTTATGCGCCGTGCTGTGTGTGTGACCTATGAGTGGCATGAATTATTGAGCGAGTTGGGAGAGTTTAGACCAGCCGCTGAGCCAGTTGCTTTCTCCGAAGGCGCCTCTGAAGTCGGTGATCTGGAACCAGGGGGAGGGGGGAGACGTCAGTGGTCCCCTGATTTTTTCGGCTGGTTTGAAACGGTAGTTTTCCGGGTCGATGAGGGGGTCTTCGATCAGGTTTCCGGCAGGGGAGAAGGCGTTTCTCCACTGTTGGAGTTCGGCAGGAGTATAAAAGCCGGAGAGCAGGAACTGAGGGCCGGGGGAATTGCCGGCTACCTCATAAAAATGGGTGTTGGTGATGGAGAGGTTGCCGTTGATCCATTGGCTGAAGGAGTCATTAGAGAGGTTGGTAGCTTCGAGGGAGATCCCGTTAAGTTTGTGCATGAAGAGGGAGTTGGCAAGATGACCACCGGCATTCCGGCTGAAGTCGGCGCAGTTGCCGGCGCCCCTGGAGCCATTGCCGGCGAAGGTGGCGTTGAGTATCCAGGGGTGGGGGAAGAGGGCGCTGCCGGTCAGGGTGCCGCCTGTCAGCTCCACGAGGTTGTTGCCCGTGAAATCGGTTTGAACGCCCAGCCAGAACTGGCCGAACCCCGACCACCCCAAGTCGATGTCGAAGGCGTCGTCGCCGCAGCCCCAGACGGCCATATGGCGGAGGTTGACCGTGCCGCCGAAGATCTCGACCCCGTCGTCGGCATTGCTGAAGATCTCCACATAGTCGATTTCTGTACCCCTGCCGACGCCGGCCAGCGTCAGGCCGTTGATTTCATTGCCATCGCCGATGTTGGTTCCCCCGTGCCGGATGGAGACATAGCTAAGGACCCCGGAATCGCTGTCGGGATTGTTTCCGCCGAAATAAGCGCGTGGTTCTGCAGGTGGAATTCCCTCGATGTAACCTTCGTTTCCGGGGGTGTTGACGGGGGCATTGCCCAGAAGGATCAGGCCGCCCCATAATCCTTTGCTGCCCAAGGGAATGGCTTCTTCAAGATCGTCTTTCTCCGCGGTGAAGATAATGGGTTCATCGGGTGTGCCACGGGCGATGATTCTTCCGCCGCGGGCCACAATCAGAGCTGAGGCGTTTTCACCTTGCCCCTCCCTGAAGCGGATGACCGTTCCTGCCTCGATGGTGAGCACCTGTCCGTCGTTGACGAATACCAACCCCTCCAGGAGATAGTCGTTTCCCTTCTTCCAGGTGACGGTGCCGGTCCCTTCCCCCATGTCCCGGAAAACGGGGCGCTCTTCCTCTGCGAAGTAGTCGCTTTTCCGGCAGGAAGACCCCTGCAGGAGCAGGAGCAGGGCGAATATCAGAAGTATGAAGGAGTGGATTCTCATGGGCAGGGATGATCGTTCTGGGTGAACCTCACAGGCAGGATGATCGTTCTGGGTGAACCTCATGGGCAGGGATGATCGTTCTGGGTGAACCTCACAGGCGGGATGATATTTCTGGTTGAACCTCATGGCAGTCACTTTCAGAGTCTGATTTCCATGTTGAGGAAGAGGAATGCGCGGGTATCGAGGTTAGCGGCCCAGGGGACCCAGTCCTGGTAGCTGAGGGCGATTTTCAGGGGTTTCACCGGTGCATATTGAAAGCCGCCCACCAGGGCAGAACCGTCGTCGGCCAGATGCCAGGGGTGCGTTTGTCCGCCAGGAATGTTGGAGCGGAGTTGGTCAAAGCGGGCGAAGAGCTGGGAGCGTTGTCCCAGGTTGTATTTGCCATAGGCCGACCATCCGAAGAGGTGATGGCCAGGAGTGAGGGCATAGTTGTGCTGGTAGTTGTATTCGAAGGTCAGATTCAGTTTCTTCACGAAGGTGGCGGAAGTGACGGCGGCCCAGCTGATCTGTGTCTCCCCGTTTTTCATATAGTCGGCATAGACCCTGCTGATCCATGACTCCTGGCGGCCGAAGGTGAGCCCTGCGCCGTATTTAAAGGCGTCGTCCATCTGGAGGCGGGTGAATCCTTCGCCATTGGTCATGGTGAAATCGGCGGTGAGGAGAGGCGAGAAGTGGTAGACGGCCTGGAAGCCGAGGTCGGCGGACGGTCCAATTTTGAATTCATCGGCAAAGGCTTTCCGCAGGTAGCGCCGTTCCCAGAGCTGCTCCTGAAGTTTGTAGTGAAGGGTACCGATGAGCCCGAATTGCATCTCCAATTTCTCCTTTTCGTAGGCCACGTAGGCAAATTTGAAATAGGCGTACCTCCGGAGTTTGGAAAAGGGGGAGATATCGTCGGGGCTGCCGATGTCGAGGGTAATGCGGCCGCTGATTTCGGGGGTCATGAGGTATTCGTAGCCCAGGTAGACGCGGGTGATCTCGAAAGCGGCGTCAGAGCCGGGCGTCCGGGTGATGCCCTGGTGAAAATTGGAATAGATGACGCCCGACACTTTTCCCGAAGGCAGGAAGAGAGAATCCTCCTGGGCCTCCGTGTTGAGGGGAAGGAGACCCGACATAAAAAGAAGGGTGTACAATACAACTCTCATTCGCATGACCATCATAAATAAAACGCTTTACCCCTCCGGAATCTATCCTGCTTCTGGCCCGGTTGGTTTTTCAACCGAAGGGAAAGTGCCCAGGAGGTGGATGTTACCATTCACTGATTGCAAAATAAGCTTTTTTTGGAGATCTCTCAGTGAGGAAATAGTGCATCACCCAATATTTGGTGTCGCGGATTTCCAGCCGGCAGCCAGTGGAATGGCCCGGGATGCTGAATAAAGCGAAATCCGGGGGGTTGACAGGCCACACAGTGTGTTGGCTTTAGCTTTTTATTTTCGTAACATTGGTGTAACATTATTGTAACGGTCAGAAAGTAATATTGTCACCTATTCATTTACCGCCACCTGGTATCCACTTCCCAGTCAGACATGAATATCGTCGTGGTACAACACTGGCATCGGGTGAGGGAGGTGGTTCAGGATGGATGGGATTCAGGCGGCGGCTCAAAAGAATTCGTAAAAAAGAGAGAGGGATATGGAAGGAAAATTGAGGATTCTGATTGCGGAAGATGAGGAGGATCTATGCGAGATTGTGCAGTTCAATCTTGAAAGTGAGGGGTACACGGTGGAGGCGGTCCATTCAGCGGAGGAAGCGTTAAAAAAGGACTTGGCTTCCTATGATTTATTGTTGTTGGATGTGATGATGGGGAAGATATCGGGTTTCGGGCTGGCGCAGCGGGTGCGCAAGGAGATGGGCCTGGAGGTGCCGGTGATTTTTCTGACCGCCCGGAACAGCGAGAACGATCTGCTGACGGGGTTCAACATTGGTGCTGACGATTACATCACCAAGCCTTTCTCGGTGAGGGAGCTACAGGCGCGGGTCAGGTCGGTGCTGAAGCGCACCGGCCGGAAGGCCTCTGCAGAGGTGGCCCCTACCCAGTCCCTTGGTGAGATTGTCATCGACCATGAGGCGAAGCGGGTGATCATCGGCGCCGAAAAAGTGGATTTGACCCGCAAGGAATACGAGATCTTCGCCCTGCTGGTGCGCCACCTGGGGAGGATCTTCTCACGCGAAGAGATTCTGGGAAGGATATGGGAGGATGATGTCATCGTCACCGACCGCACCGTGGATGTGAACATTGCCCGCCTCCGGAAGAAACTGGGCGACTACAGCCGATACCTGCGCAACAAGGCCGGATATGGCTATTATATCGAGGTGTGATGAGGACCGGGGTTCTGTTTGACGCCCACAGGGGAATAGCCGGGAACTTATTCTTTGGAAGCACGAAGTGCTTCAGAGTCCTGATTTGCCGGAGGCTGATGGTGTCCATGGGAAAAATGATGAATGGTGAAAATAATCCGGAAGGCTATGGGCATAGGACGGCGCAGTATTAAGACCAGGCTATTTCTTTACTATTTCCTGCTTTTCGCGGTGTTTTCGGTTTCGGTGATTCTATTTCAGGAATACCGCGAGCGCAAGTTCAAGGTATCGAGTCTGGAGAGCCGGCTGAAGGAATACACTGAGGTGACCAACCGCTATATCCGGGGTCATGGGCTGAGTGAGGCCTCGGGTTATCGCTCACTTGACAGCCTCACCCTGGTCATCCCTCCGGAAGAGATCAGGATCACGCTGATAGCGCCTGACGGGGAGGTGCTTTATGATAACCTGGTGAGGGATTATGAACAAATGGAGAATCACCTCCATCGCAGGGAGGTGGAGATGGCCCTTAAAAAGGGGGAAGGCTACGACATCAGGGAGTCGGCATCGACGAAAACCGCCTTTTTCTATTATGCCCGGAGATACGGCCCTCTGGTGATCCGCTCTGCGGTAGTCTATGACCGTGAAATCAGGAATTTTCTGCGGAGTGAACCCCTCTTTCTGGTTTATTTTCTGGTGATTTTCGTGGTGTTCGGGGTTCTGTTGTGGGCCATTGCCCACCGGTTGGGCGATTCGGTGTCGAAACTCCGCGACTTCATCCTCAGGGTGAGCCGGGGCGAAGAGAGTCCCTCCGACCTGAGATTCTCCAAGGATGAACTGGGGAGTATCGGCAGGGAGATCACCCGCCTCTATGACCAGATCAGCAAAGCCAAGGGGGAGCTGAATCTGGAAAAAGAGAAGCTCATCAGCCATCTTCACGTTCTGAAGGAGGGGGTGGCCTTTTTTTCCGGGGAGAAGAAGGTGATCCTGTCGAACAGCCACTTCATGATCTATTCGAACCACCTTTCCGGAGAACTGATGGCCACTCCGGAAGATATTTTCAAAAGGGAGTCATTTTCAGAGGTAACGCGGTTTATCCATGAGGTGCTCACTTCGCTCTATCTTTTTTCGGGGGGTGATTTTCCGCGGAGGGAGTTCTCTCTTTCGCGGGAAGGGCGCCATTTTCAGGTGCAGTGTATATTTTTTCAGGACCGGAGTTTTGAGATTCTGATGGTCGACAACACCCAGATGGTCAAGCGGAGTATCATGAAGCAGCAATTGACCGCCAATATAGCCCATGAGCTGAAAACGCCCATTTCATCGGTCAAGGGGTACCTGGAGACGATACAGAACAACCGGGAGTTGGAGCAGGGGCGGATCAGGTATTTTGTGGACAAGGCCTTCCTGCAGACCGAGCGGTTGTCGATGCTGGTGAGAGACATTGCCCTGCTGAACAAAATCGAGGAGTCGTCGGAGCTCTACCCGCGGGAGCCGGTGCGGGTGGCCCCACTCATCGCGGAGGTGGCCGAAAGCCTGGGTGATGCCCTTCGCTCCAAGGCGATTGCCCTGGATATCAAGGTGGAAAACCGGGTGGTGGTGAATGCTAACACATCGCTGGTCTTTTCCATTTTCAGGAACCTGCTGGAGAATTCGGTCCATTACGGGGGAGAGGGGATCACGGTGTTCATCTCCTGCTACCGCGAGGAGGGGGGGGGTTACTATTTTTCGTTTGCCGACAACGGTCCGGGCGTCGATGAGGAGCATCTGTCGCGCTTTTTTGAGCGGTTCTACCGGGTCGACACGGGCCGGTCGCGCAAGATGGGAGGCACCGGACTGGGACTCTCCATTGTGAAGAATGCGATTCAGAGCTTTAAGGGAGAGATCTCGGCCCGCACGCGGCAGGGTGGGGG
>CAZKIU010000074.1:6409-8680 GCA_964552955.1 uncultured Prolixibacteraceae bacterium | reverse complement strand
TTCCAATCTTCGGAAGGGTTAGCAGCCGCCGGAAGCGCGTTTCTTTTTGGGAGCTCCGGTTTTAGGGGCGGCGGGAGCCGGAGCGGCCACGCTGTTGGTCAAGGGAGCTGCAGCGCCGCCACCCCCCAGAACACCGCTGGCTGCTTTCCGGAAATCATAGCGGGCCAGTTCGTCATCGGGCACGGCCTCTCCCGGGGAAGTGGGGTTCATGATGGTCTCCGCCCAGTAGTTCATACCTCCCTGCATCACAAATATATTCCCATACCTTTTCTGTCTGAGGAGCATCCAGGCCTGGCTGGCCAGTGTTGTTCCGTTGGCTATTAAAACGTTCATTTTGGCCTCCTGGTCGAACCAGGCGCTGTTTTCATCGGCGAGAATATTGTCGATAGGTACATTGATGGCTCCGGGCAGGTGATACTGTTCGTATTCGGTCTGAGGGCGCACGTCGATCAGTTGGAGGGTAGGATCTTTCTGCACCATCATGTCGGCCACCACATCGGTGGTGATCAGGTGACTGCCATCCTTCATTTCGGCGAGAATCGCAGACGGATTAACATTTCCGGTGTTGACCTTATCGTCGGGAATCGCGGCAATGATCACGCCCAGGGGGATCAGTACGGCAGCTAGTTTTACGAGCGAGTTCATATTTTTTGTGTTTCTTGTTAGTGTATCAAAGTTATTGTCGAGTTCATGTGTTTAAATTATTACGTTTCTGTGGTTTATTCCGTGAAACACATGCAATACCCCTGTGGTTAATCATCACGGTTGTTGCATAATTGATACATGGGTATTTCATCAGTACTCTTCGCGGGGGAATTTCTTCTCGGCCCATTCGCCGACATAAAACATGCCGATAGCGGCCAGGATCAGTATGAGGGTGAAAACTCCCCTGGAGAGGCCCAGGGCGTCGTAAACGAAGGGGGCTCCCAGGTCTTTAGCCACATAGAGTTGTTCGAAGAGGGGATAGGCTTCCAGGAAGATGAATACCCCGATGAAGAGCCCTCCCACGAAGACCAGGGCGTCTATTTTGCCGATGGCGGCGCCACAGAAGGCGGTTCCCGGGCAAAAGCCCCCCATGATAAAACCGGCGCCCATGATGACCCCACCGGTGATGGCTGACCAGAGGAAGGTGGGGTTGACATAGATCACGCTCAGGTCGAGCCAGCCGAAGAGGCCGAAGAGGATGGTCCCGATCATGGCGGTAATGGCCGCCGTGAAGAAGACCTTCATGACCGTTGTGTCGTAACCGTAGAACATGCCGGCCAGCTTCCGGGAGGAGGAAAAACCGCTGTTCTCAAGGACGAAGCCGAAAAGGATGCCGATGATGAATGCCAGCAGGAAGTTGGTGTTTTCGGAGATGATATCGTAAAATGCTAAAGGTGCCATATTATTCTTGTTTAGTGGTTGATGTGAAAGTTGTTCTATTCATTTCAATAAGTGGAAAATGTGACGCACAGGAGTGATTTTTTGTGAAGGTGGTTGGTAAAACGGCAGATTCACCCTCAGGTTAAAGGTCAGATCCAGTTTTTTCTGAAGAACCAGGCCAGGGCGAAGGCGGTACCGAAGATAGCCATCATGGTGATGAAACCGCCGAGGCTGAGGACGGCCATACCGCTGAGGGCGGCGCCGCTGGTGCATCCGCGGGCCAGTTGAGAGCCCAGGCCGAAGAAGATACCCCCGAGGAGAGCGAAGATGAGCCTCCGTTTGCTGCTGATTTTAGGTTGGTGTTCCACCTTGAATTTGAGCCGTCCGGCCCAGGCCCCTGAGAGGAAAGCGCCCAGGACGACGCCCAGCAGTTCGAAGACGAGCCATGATTTGAGGGGACTGCCCCCGTGACCTTCGGAATAGTCGCTGTAGCCGGTGCTGTTGGCGGCATGTGCGGGGGCCACCGTCTCCATGCCGGCCACTACCGCGCTCTTGATTGCTCCGCTGGCCCCCAGGCCTCTTCCCGAGATAAAAATAGTGGCCAGCAGGACCAATCCCAGCATTACCCCACCAAAGTAGGGATTCCAATACTTTTTACTGCGCTCCTGATTCATTCGTGTAGTTGTTATTTTGTTATTACTTGATATTCATTAGTTTAGTTTATATCGTTCCTGTGGTTCATTCCGTGATACTGATGCAATATCCCTGTGGTTAAATCCTTCCTGACTCCCATAGTCCCAACTCCATGGTGGTTCACACGTTCCAGTGGGAGACCTGTCCGGCAAAGGCGATGATCATCCGGAGCATGATACCGCCGAAGAGGACCAGGACCGGGGCGGCGACCCA
>CAZKIU010000074.1:2005-6309 GCA_964552955.1 uncultured Prolixibacteraceae bacterium | reverse complement strand
TCTTTCTTCGCGGGAGCGTGACATCAGCACGATGGCTGCGGCGCCGCCCGACATTCCGGAGACCAGGAAAAGCGGTCCCAGGATGGAAGTATTCCAGAGAGGGCGCCCGTTGAACGCGGAAAAGAGGATCCCGGTATAGATCCCCAGGACCACCGAGAGGAGGACCATGGCCCAGGCAAGGTAGGTCCTGTATTTCCGAAAGAAAGCTTCCAACTTTTTCAGAATATCGTATTTCCAGTCCCAGCGGGGGAAGAGTTCCCGGATGTTAAGGGCGGCCCAGATGAAGGAGAGGGGGGTGACCAGCAGGAGGACCCAGGCGCCCCAGCTCATGGGGGCTCCCAGTTTGATGGTGGTATAGAGCCGCCAGAAGAAGAGTTTGTGTTTCAGGTCGAGGAAGAGGAAAAAGAGTCCGAGGACCAGGATAACGGGGACCAGCAGGGGTGCTTTTCTGACGGCGGCCGGGTATTTATCTTCCCTGCCCGTGAGAACCATCAGTCCGGCAAAGAAGAGGATTCCGGCGGCGAGGCCTCCCAGGAAGAGATAGGCAGGGATTTGCCACTCCCACACTTCCAGATGGGGGTCGATCAGGTGGTTCATTCTGCCGCTGACAATAATATCTTCGGTCATGGTATAGTGATCTTGAAATGGTTATTAATGGAGGAAATAGACTCTTGGGCCCGTGCCTGCTTCGGGAATCAGTACCTTATGGAGCCGTTTGTTGAGCAGTTGGGAGATTTCCGACTCGGGGTTGTCGAGATCACCGAAGTACATGCATTTGGTGGGGCACACCGACACGCAGGCTGGCAGCTCTCCTTTTTTGAGGCGATGGTCGCAAAAGGTGCATTTATCGACATAGCCGTCGGGGTGGATATACCGGGCATCGTAGGGACAGGAGACGATGCAGGCGCTGCAGCCGATGCATTTGTTTTTGGTGACTTTGACGATTCCTCCCTCCTCGTAATGGCTGGCGCCGGTGGGGCAACTGCGGACGCAGGGGGAGTTATC
This sequence comes from uncultured Prolixibacteraceae bacterium, assembly GCA_964552955.1. Lineage (GTDB taxonomy): Bacteria > Bacteroidota > Bacteroidia > Bacteroidales > Prolixibacteraceae > UBA1413. The sequence continues at coordinate 5,304 of CAZKIU010000074.1, read as the reverse complement.
GCAGTGGTTGCACCGCTCGGAACGTATTTCCATGTGCAGGTGGGGGTAGACCCCCTGGTTGATTTCCCTGATCCAGTCGCGGGCATACCCCAGGGGCACGTTGTTTTCCGTTTGGCAGGCGACGACGCAATCGGAGCAACCCACGCATTTTTTGGTATCGATGGCCATGGCGTATCTCATGACTGTACCTCCTCTCTTCCTGAAGTTCTGAATGTGACAAAGTTACCTCTCATGCCGGTGCCGCCCATGATGGGGTCCATCATGACCCGGGTGACCAGTTCGGTATCGCTGGCGCCGCGGCCGTGGGCCCGGCTCAGCTTGGCGCTGTTGTTGCCGAAGCCGTGGACCATATAAACCGAATCCCAGCGGATGCGCTCGGTGATCCTCACCTTGATAGGAAAGGAGGAGATGATGCCGTCCTGGTTCTCGAGCCAAACCTCCTGGCCGTTGGCCAGGTCATGGAGTTTGGCCGTTTTGGGGTTGACCCAGAGGATGTTTTCCTCCATGAGGTCGTGAAGGTTCGGGTTATTGACCGTCCGGCTGAAGGTATGCATGGGGGCACGGCCGTAGTTGAGGCGGTAGAAGCCTTCTGGTGGTTCGGGATGCGGGGTGTAGACCGGCATGGGGTCGAAGCCTGCATCGGCAAAATAGGTGGAGTAGAGTTCTATCTTTCCGGTAGGGGTATCAAAGGTCACCTCTTCGCCCTCTGCGAAGTAGAGGGGCGATTGTTTGTCGAAGACCTTGACACCGATCTGTTGCATCTCCTTGAGGGAGGTGCCCATTTGTTGGAGTTCATGGTCGAGTTCCTCCTCCATGGTTTCGAAGGGGAAGTATTGGAGGAGATTCATTTTTTTAGAGAGTTCGCGGGCCATCCAGTAGGCCGGTTTGCTGTCGTATTTGGGCTCAGCGGCAGGCATGCGCAGGGCGATCACCGGAACGCGGTGGTGGGTATCGCGGAGCGCGTCGTAGCGTTCGAGGTAGGTGCATTCGGGGAGGACCACGTCGGCCCAGCCGGTGATTTCCATGGGCATGGTGTCGACGACGACCATCAGGTCGAGGTTCTGGATGGCCTTGATGGTGTTGGCGCGGTCGGGGAGGGTTTCCATGAGGTTAGTGCCGTTGACGATCCATCCTTTGATTGAGCAATCTAGGTCGGGGGTAGGGATGGTGGCATCGCAGAGGCCGTTGGCCAGGGCCAGGTCGGCCAGGGCATATTTCCCCTTGAGGGCCATGCGCCAGTTGCGGGTGGGCACTGGGAAGGGGGGGAGTTCAGGGGCAGGGACCTCCGGACTCTCGACCATGTAAAAGCCACCACGGCGGCCCCAGGCGCCCAGGAGGGCGTTAAGGATGGCCACGGCCCGCAGCCGCTGGGTGTCATCGCCATACCAGGTTACATGCCTGCCGGGGTGAACGATCACCGCCGGGGCAGCAGCCGCCATTTCCCGGGCGGTCTCCCTGATCACCTGCGGATGCAGCGTGGTGATGCCATAGGCCCACTCGGGGGTGAAAGGTTCCACATGAGCTTTGAGCTGCTCAAACCCATAGGTGTATTGCTCCACATACGCTTTATCGTAGCGTTCTTCCTTAATGATCACATGCATCCAGGCCAACAGCAGGGCCAGGTCTGTGGCCGGCTTGATGGGCAGCCAGTATTTCGACTTGCTGGCCGCGGTGCTGTAACGGGGATCGACGGTGATGATGGTGGCTCCTTTGTCTATGGCATCCGACATCTCCTGGACCTGCCCGTTGTGCATGTTCTCGCCAAGATGGGAGCCGATGAGCACCAGGCAGCGGGTGTCGCGGATGTCGGTATTTTCGGGTGAGTCGAGGCCCATCCCGAAGGTGGCATAAAAGGCTACCTCGCGGGGGCCCCGGCACTGGGCATAGGAGGGAGCCGCCACATTGTCGGAACCATAGCCCTTGAGCAGGCGGGTGAAATATTTTCCCCCGGAACCATGGGTGAAGAGTGCCGTGCACTCCGGACCGTGTTCCGCTTTGATTTGGGCCAGCTTGTCGGCGATATATTGTAAGGCTTCATCCCAGGAGGCCTCCCGGAAGGTCTGCTTTCCTCTTTCTTCTGTACGGATCAGTGGCGTCTTCAGCCGGTCGCCGTCATGGTACATGCCGACCCCACCAGTGCCACGCGGACAAAAGCGGCCATCACAGTTGGGATCTTTGGCATTGCCGGTGATCTTCCAGATTTCGTCCCGGTCGTTCTTATGGACCCAGCCGGCACACTTCCAGAAACAAATTTCACAATACGTAGGGGTTATCTTCATATCGGCAGGTGATAACCACCCCGGCGAACCTGCGGCTTTCTCTGCCATTCCGGCCAGCGCCCCTGCCCGGGTATTCCAAATCCCCCATATCAACCCTGCCGTGCCCAGAGCCGATATTTTGATAAAATCTCTTCTGTTTGTCGTCATACCTCCTTGATGAGCAATTTTGCAAAAGTATTTAATTATCTATATATATCCAATTGTAAGGGAGTATGTTGTATAACATGACCCGAGCGAAAAAGCCAGGTAAAAGGGAATGATGTAGTGTCTGATTCCTAAAGTAAAGCAATTTAAAAAAGAGATAACTTTTTGAAAATATGCTGAAAAGCAGATTCTCTTTTCTCCGGAATCGAAACGGTGGAACGGCAGGGGGCAAGAGCGGCGGACCAGTGGAGCAGTGCAACAGGGAAATAGAGTAGGTGAAGTGTGGATTATTTTACGCTAAAAACGCATGGATTATTACATTGAATAGAATAATGGGGTATTTTTACGAATTGAAGATATTATCATATAAAACCTGTTGACTATGGCTTTCAGGAGAATTATAGCGGAGACCCCCCTTCTGCTGGTTATCGCATTGACTTTGGCAGTGACCGGTTGTCATTCCAAAAAGAGATCTGAAGAGGTCAAGAATTATGCTTACCAGGAAGGGAGCGGTGCTTCCGGGGATTCGGCCTACAGGCTTCCCTCCAAACCCTGGGTGGAAGAGGGGTTGGAGTGTTATGGTCTGGTGGTGGGTATTGACGATTATGGGCGGATGCTGACCGGTTTACCGATTAAGGCTAAAGTCCTTACGATCCGTCCCGACAGTGTCAGGATGAAAGCCCTTGAGACGGTGAGTCTGGCACATGTCAAGGGGTGCAAGAAGCTGGGACTGACCCGGGGAGATATCTGGTGGGAAGTTGAGGGGGACCTGTTCAAGACGCGGGAGGAGGCTACCGCCTGGTTGAAGGAGCGGGGATTGCTGATGGGCCAGGAAGCGGCGCCCAGACCTGTTGCTAAAGATTAGAGTCGCGAGTC
>CAZKIU010000074.1:0-1905 GCA_964552955.1 uncultured Prolixibacteraceae bacterium | reverse complement strand
AAACAGCACCACCAATTGGCCCAGGCTGGCCATTCAGTGGGGGGTTATTGCATTTATACTTTATCTGGCCTTCCGTCATTATGTATTGAAGAGTCATGTGGCCGATTTTGAGGCTTATTGTCCTTTCGGGGGGATTCAGGCTCTGGGGAGTTACCTGCTGAGTCAGACCCTGGCCTGCACCATGACTACCGCCCAGATTGTCATGGGGATTCTTCTCCTTCTGGCGGTGTTGGTCTTCAGCAAGTTGTTTTGCTCGTTTATTTGTCCATTGGGTACGGTAGGCGAATGGCTGGGCCGCATGGGGGAGAAGCTGAAAGTGCGTTTCACCATTACTGGCTGGACCGACCTGGGGTTGCGTTTGCTCAAGTATGGTCTGCTGTTCATCACCTTTTATTATACGCTTCAGTCGAGTGAGCTCTTCTGCAAGAAGTTTGATCCCTACTATGCGGCGGCCAGTGGATTTGACAGCGATGTGAACATCTGGTGGGGTATTGCCGCTATTGCCATCATGATCCTGGGGTCGTTTTTCGTGCGTCTTTTCTGGTGCAAGTACCTCTGTCCGCTGGGGGCCCTGAGCAACATCTTCAAGTTCGCCGCTTTTTTCGTAGTGATCATGGTCGTTTACCTGATTGCCCTGAGGGCAGGAGCCTCCATCAGTTTTGTATGGCCGCTGGCCATCCTGTGTGTCGGTGGGTTTATCATTGAGGTGACCCGTTTGAAAAGTTGGTTTGTGCCGGTGGTGAAAATCACCCGGGTGGCCGATAGTTGCATTGATTGTGGTAAATGTGCCAGGAAGTGTCCGCAGGCCATCGATGTGGACAAGGTGGATGTGGTCAGGCATGTCGATTGCAATCTTTGTGGAGACTGTGTGCTGGCCTGTCCGGTAAAGAACACCCTGCAAGTCAACCGGCGGAACGGTCTGAAATGGATCTCCCCTTTGGCTACGGTAGTCCTGGTGGCTGCCGGCATCAGTCTGGGTGCCCTCTGGGAGCTGCCTACCATCGACCAGAAGTGGGCTGATAAGGAGTTGCTTGAACAGGCCGAAGTCTATGAGCAGTCGGGCCTTAAAAATATCAAATGCTTTGGAAGCTCCTCGGCTTTTGCGACCCAAATGCAGAAGGTAGAGGGGGTGTTCGGGGTGGCCACCTATGTTAAGGAACACCGGGTGAAGATCTGGTATGATCCTGATAAACTGGATCCCGTGAAGATCCAGGAAGCCATCTTTACCCCGGCCAAAGCACCTGTCAGAACGCTGGGAGCTGATGTTGACAGCATTGCCCTGGTCTCCATGAAACTCGATCAGTTTTTCGATCCGCTTGATTTCACCTATCTCACCCGTTTGCTGGCAACGAAAACCAGTGCCGTAGGCCTCATTTCCGAATTTGGCTGTCCGCCGGTGGTGAAGATCGCCTTCCCTGCCGATTCGGTACCGTCGGAGGAGCAGCTCAAGGCCATTCTGGAGAGTAAACGGTTGACCTGGGAAGCCAATGGGACCAAAAACAGCGTCAAACTGAAGTACAAGGTGGCCTCGGAGATGACCCGGGAGATGACCGGTAAAAAGGAGTATATCATGATGCTCTTCCAGTCGTTTGAACAGACCTTTAACGAGAGGGAGAGCTACACCGATGACGTGATCAGCATTTATGAGACTGAGTTGGGTAAAAACGGGGGCCTCCGCAATCGTTTCCCATTCATGGTCAGTCATTTGTCGAATGATGACGGCGTGGTGGAATTCCGTACGCTGCTGGATTCCACCTATCAGCAGGTGGTCCACATCTACTTTGTCGATACGCTGACCAATGGGGAGAATATTTTCAAAGCGCTTAAAGCCGACTCGCTGACCATCAATTACAGTGACGGGACCGTGAGAAAGACGCCCAACGTGTTTCATTTCAATGAGATGGG
>CAZKIU010000073.1:0-9178 GCA_964552955.1 uncultured Prolixibacteraceae bacterium | reverse complement strand
GATCATCGCGGAGAAGGGGCGTGAGAAGAAGGCCCTGATCCCGGTATTGCAGGCTATCCAGAAGGAGATGAACTACCTTCCGGAGGAGGCGTTGCGCCGGGTCAGCGAGGTGACGGAGATGACCCCTGCCGATATTTTCAGTGTGGCCAGCTTCTACGCGCAATTCCGGATGCAGCCCGTGGGAAAACACATGATTAAGATCTGTGTGGGAACGGCCTGTCATGTGAAGGGATCAGGGCAGGTGTATGATGCCTTCATGCGTAAGTTCGGACTAAAGGAGGGAGAGCACACCGACGGGGAGGGGAAGTACACCCTTGAGAAGGTGAGCTGTCTGGGGTGCTGCACCCTGGCGCCGGTGGTCCAGATCGACCAGGTGACCTATGGCCATGTCACCACCAGCCAGGTCGACGATATCATCACCGATTTCGAGGCGCAGGCCGGTAAAAAGGGAAAGAAGCCATTCCGGAAGGCCGATGGGACGGAGATCCGCGGGGAGATCCGTATCGGCCTGGGCTCCTGTTGCGTGGCCAGCGGTTCCGAAGAGATCAAAAATGCCGTGGAGGAGACTGTAAACGCCAACGGGCTGAAGGTCAAGCTGAAACATGTGGGGTGCGTAGGAATGTGCCACCAGGTGCCCCTGGTGGAAATCGTTCCCACAGGGGGCGAACCGGTGCTCTATTCGAAGGTGAAACCCGAGGATGTCAAGGATATTGTCACCAGCCATTTCAAGCCTTCCGGGCTTCTGCCGAAGCTGAAGAGCAAACTGCTCGAGTCGGTCGAATATATCCAGACCGATGCCAAATGGGAGGGGATCGAGCGGTATGCCCTGGATGTACGCGATAAGCCGGTGAGCTCTTTTCTGGGGAAGCAGATACCCATTGCTACCGAATACCGGGGGATGATCAACCCGCTCGATATGGATGAATACCAGAGCCGCGGGGGGTTCAGGTCGGTACGCCGGGCGCTGCTGAAGATGACCCCACAGGAGGTGGTGGCCGAGGTGAGGGCCAGTCATATCAGGGGGCGCGGAGGCGCTGGCTTCCCCTCGGGGATCAAATGGGAACTGGTGGCCCGCCACCCCCATCCTGAGAAATATGTCATCTGCAACGGCGACGAGGGGGATCCCGGGGCCTTCATGGACCGGATGCTCCTCGAATCATATCCCTACCGCATCATCGAGGGGATGATCATCGCCGCCTATGCCGTGGGGGCCTCCCGGGGCTTTTTCTATATCCGGGCTGAATACCCCCTGGCGGTCAGACGGGTCAGGGAAGCCCTGGCCAACTGCTATGCGGCCAACCTGCTGGGAGAGCATATTCTGGGCACTTCTTTTTCTTTTGATGCCCAGATTTATGAAGGAGCGGGGGCTTTCGTCTGCGGCGAGGAGACCGCCCTGATCGCCTCCCTGGAGGGGCGCCGGGGCTATCCGCATATCCGTCCTCCCTTTCCGGCCGAAAAAGGATACCGCGACCAGCCTACGCTGGTCAATAATGTGGAAACGCTGGCCCAGATCTCGTGGATTCTCAGGGAGGGGGCAGCCCGTTTCAGCGCCATCGGCACCGAACACAGCAAGGGGACCAAGGTCTTCGCCCTGGCAGGCAAGGTGGCCCGTGGAGGACTCATCGAGGTACCCATGGGAACCACCATCAGGCAGGTCATCTTTGAAATCGGCGGCGGCATCGCCAACGGCCGCCAGTTCAAGGCGGTCCAGATCGGCGGCCCTTCCGGTGGTTGTATCCCCGCGGAACTCGCCGATACCCCCATCGACTATGAATCCCTCAACAAAATGGGGGCCATGATGGGCTCGGGCGGACTCGTCGTGCTGGATGATACCGACTGCATGGTCGATATAGCCCGCTTTTTCCTCTCCTTCACCCAGAACGAGTCATGCGGCAAATGCACCTTCTGCCGCCTGGGTACCAAAAGAATGCTCGACATCCTGGTGAGCCTCACCCGCGGCACCGCCCGGCGCGAAGACCTCGACGAACTGGAACGGCTGGCCCACTGGACCAGGAAGGGTAGCCTCTGCGGATTGGGGAAAACAGCCCCCAACCCTGTGCTGAGCACCCTAAAGTATTTCAGGGAGGAGTATGAGGCCCACCTCGAAGGGAGATGCCCCACGGGTAAATGTACCCACCTGATCAAATATGTGGTCAACGATAAATGTATCGGCTGCACCCTTTGTGCCCAGGCCTGCCCCGCCGATGCCATCCCTTTCACGCCCCACGAAAAACACCTCATCAATACGGAAGCCTGCATCCGCTGTGACGCCTGCCGCCCCGCCTGCCCCGTAAATGCTATTGACGTCCTCTGAATGGAAAGCGGTGATGATAGGGGGAACCCCCGTTAATGGTGGATCTCCGAAGTAAACAAAGACTTAAACTTAAGAGCAGTTCAATGATTAAACTCAGGATAGATCACCAGGAGGTAGAAGTTCAGGAGGGAACTTCGGTGCTGAAGGCCGCGGAGGCCGTCGGGATACACATTCCGGCCCTCTGCCTCCACAATGAGCTCGACCATTTTACCTCCTGCATGCTTTGCCTGGTCAAGGATGGCAGTGGAAAACTCTTCCCTTCCTGTTCCGTGATGGCGGCTGATCAGATGCAGATTATCACGGAGGATGAGGAGATCAGGGAGGGGCGGCAGATGGCCCTGGAACTGCTCCTGAGCGAGCATGTGGGCGATTGTGAAGCCCCCTGTCAGATCGGCTGTCCCGCCCATATGAACATCCCTCGGATGAACCGGCTGATCGCCGCCGGTAAATGGGAGGAGTCCCTGAAAGTGGTGAAACGCGATATCGCCCTTCCTGGGGTACTGGGGCGGATTTGCCCGGCGCCCTGTGAGGGGGCCTGTCACCGCAAGACCGTGGATGAACCGGTTTCCATCTGTCTTCTCAAGCGGTTCGTGGGCGATGAAAACGATCTGCATCCCTGGCCAGTCCCTCCTCTTGAAGGAAAACGGGTGGCCATCATCGGTGCCGGGCCGGCCGGACTGGCAGCAGCCTATTACCTTCGCCTGAAGGGCGTGGAACCCCATCTCTTCGACCGGGCTCCCAAGGCCGGGGGCCAGCTCCGCACCGCCATCAGCCATGAAATTCTCCCCGAAGTGATCCTCGACAGGGAGATCCACTCCATCCTCTCCACGGGGGTGACGTTTGTGGGAAACACCACCATCGACGACCGCCACTTCGAACAGCTGCGCCGCAGCTTCGATGCCCTGATCATCGCCACAGGTAATATCGATGATACGACCAAGTCTTTCCAGGTGGCCGGTACCCCCAAGGGCATTCAGGTCACCGAAGGAGGCTATGAGACTTCCGAACCGGGGGTGTTTGCCATCGGGAATGTGCTGCGTTCCTCCCGGTTGGCCGTTCGCTCGGTAGGGCAGGGCAAGGAGGTGGCCTTTGCCGTACTTCAATATTTGGCGGGTCAGCAGGTCACCGGAGAACCGCAGCCCTTCAACTCCCGTTTTGGAAAGCTGCGCCCCACGGAATGGGCCGAATACCTGAAGGAGTCGGTTGCCGGGAAGCGGCGTTATCCGGCCGACAGCAAAGGCTTCACTCCTGAGGAGGCCGTAGCCGAAGCCCGCCGGTGTATGCACTGCGACTGCCGGGCTGCCGATGCCTGCAAACTCCGCGCGTATTCCACCCGCTATGACGCCAGCCAGAAAAGATTCTCGAGCTCCCCACGCCGCGATATGACTAAAAAATTCCAGGCGCAGGGCATCGTTTATGAACCTCAGAAATGCATCAAATGTGGCATTTGCGTGCGGCTCACTGAAAAATACAGCGAGAAGTTCGGGCTGACCTTCATCGGCCGAGGCTTCGACGTCGAAATCGGCATTCCTTTTAACGAATCCCTGGATGCCGCCCTCGAAAGGGTGGCCCTGAAGGTCGCCCGGGGATGCCCCACCGGCGCATTGGAACCGGCCACTACCGGCGAGGTCAAGTGAAATGATTTTGTTAACTTAGTCCCAACATCTGTGTGGGGGAGAAGACCCTAACGCACATAGTATTTTTTATACATGCTGAATACTTACAAAAAAAACTTCCTGCGCTTCCTGCTAGCGGCCCTTCTGGCGGGGTTGGGCTCTTTTACTGCCCCGGCCCAGGATGCAGGGTGCTGGGGCCTCTTCCGTGGCAACCAGCGGCTCACGGGTAGCCTCTCGGCCAATCTTCCGGCGAAACCACAACTGTTGTGGACCTACTCCACCGGAAACATGATCAAATCATCACCGGTGGCGTGCGACAACCGAATCATCGCCGGTTCCACCAACGGTACCGTCTATTGTCTTGATATGAACGGAAAGCTGCTCTGGCAGTTCAAAACTTCCAATAGCATCGAAGCCCCCGCCCTCATCCTCGAAGGCCGGGTCTATATCGGTAATCTGGAAGGCATCCTTTACGCCCTGGAACTCAAAACCGGAAAGAAACTATGGGAGTACAAGACTGAGAACCAGATCGTAGGCTCCGCCAACTGGTACAAATCAGGGAAAAACACCTTTCTCCTGGTAGGAAGCTATGACTATTATCTCCATTGTGTCGATGCCTCTACAGGTAAGGAGGTTTGGAAGTATGAATCCGATAATTACATCAACGGGGCGGCAGCCTGTCACAATGGCATGGCCATCTTCGGAGGATGCGATGGTTTCCTTCACCTGGTCGACATCGCCTCCGGAAAAGCCCTTAAAAAAGTCAACGTGGCGACCTATGTCGCTGGTTCCGTGGCTGTGGAAGGCCGCAAAGCCTGGATCGGCGATTATGACGGCAAATTCTCGCAGGTCGACATGACCGCAGGCACCATCACCTGGAAATGGGAGGACCCCAAAGTCAAACTTCCCTTTATCGCTTCCCCCGCTGTGGCCGGAAACTATGTCGTCACCGGTAACCACGATAAGAATATTTACTGTTTCGACAAAAACAGCGGTAAAAAGGTATGGAACTATAACACCGGCAACCGGGTGGAGGCCTCCCCCGTTATCGCCGGAAAAACCGTCGTGACGGCCAATATGAGGGGCGACCTGATCCTGATCGGACTGGCCGACGGCAAGGTGTTATGGAAATACGAGGTGGGATCAGCCATCATCAGCAATCCCGCCATTGCCGGTAACCGCATCCTCCTGGGAGCGGCAGATGGAAACATCTATTGCTTTGGAAACAAATAGGAATCTGGAATGAGGGAGTCTTGAATTCCGGCGAGCGTATTCCCCGTCCGCTCTGCGGCGGGGAAAGCGAGCAAAACACTAAAGAAGTCCTCTACGGAATCGGATTTCCCGCTGCTCTGCGGCGGGGAGTTTCAATTTGGAATGAGAGAGAGATAAATATCAATTTTTTTGGAATGAATATTATACAGATTATACCCGGGTCGGGGGGATCTTTTTACTGCGGCAACTGTCTGCGCGACAGTAAATATGTGGAGGCCCTGCGGAAGGAGGGTCATCAGGTGGTCAAGGTCCCCATGTATCTGCCGCTCTTTTCCGATGAGCACGACCTGAATGATATTCCTGTTTTTTATGGGGCGGTCAGTATTTACCTCAAACAGATGATTCCCTTCCTGCGGAAGGCGCCCTCCTGGTTTGACAAACTCCTCAATACCAGGCCAGTGCTGAAGCTGGCCGCCTCTTTGGCCGGTTCCACCAATGCTACCGGTCTGGAGGAAATGACCCTTTCCATGCTGATGGGGGAGGATGGCAAACAAAAGGAGGAACTGGAACGTATGGTCGACTGGATGGCCAAACACTGCCACCCCGATGTCATTCACCTCTCCAACGCCCTTTTGCTGGGGCTGGCCCGCCGCATCAGGGAACGCATCGATGTTCCCATCGTCTGCTCCCTCCAGGATGAAGACGTTTGGGTCGACGTGATGAAACCCCAATACCGTGAGAAGATATGGAAACTCATGGAAGACAAGGCTGCCGATGTCGATGCTTTCATCGCTGTCAGCCACTATTTTGCGGGAGTGATGAAGGAGAAGATGTCTCTTCCCGCAGAAAAAGTTTTTCCCATTTACCTGGGTGTCGATCCGGAGGAGTATGAATACATACCCTCCTCCGGAAAGAACAGAACCATTGGCTATATTTCGCGGATGTGTCATGAAAACGGCTTTGACCTGGTCGTCGATGCCTTTATCCTTCTGAAACGGCATGCCGCCTTCAGCGATGTGAAACTGATTGCCACCGGAGGCTTTACGGCCGCTGATCACCGTTTCCTCAAACAACAGAAAAGAAAAATAGCGCTTGCAGGTCTGACCGGTGAGGTGATCTTCCATGAGGTATTCGAGGGGGAGGGGAGAAGGGAGTTTTTCCGGAAGGCAGCCCTGGCCTCGGTGCCCGTGCGCAATGGAGAAGCCTTTGGTATGTACCTTCCTGAGCTGATGGCCAGCGGCATCCCTATCGTGCAACCTGCCCTGGGAGCCTTTCCCGAAATCGTCAGCCTCTCGGGGGGAGGTAAAACCTACTCCCCCAACACCCCGGAAAAACTGGCCGAGAGCTGGGCAGACCTCCTTTACCACCCCGACATCCTGAACAACCTGAGCCATCATGCCCGGAAAGGGGTGGTTAAAGCCTTCAATATCCATGACCATGCCCGCGAAATGGTCGCCCTCTACCAGAAAGTCAGGGAAAGCCACTGATAAAAACCGGAGAATCGATGGATCTGAACCCCAAGCGCTTATTTTTGTTGAACAGAAAATGAATCCGGAAGATGCGTTCCGGGTGGGACGAAAGGTGCAGTGCGATGGAAAAATTACTTGTTTTAAAGGTGGTATTTAAAGGGTATGGCCGCCCGGGGAGCCATAGTTTCAGGCCTGTGCTGGCCGGACTGAACTGGGAACTGGAAGCCGGCACCCGTACGGCTATTGTTGGGCCCAGCGGAAGTGGCAAGACCACCCTCCTCAACCTCATCGGTGCCCTCGACCGCCCCGACCGGGGGGAGATCTGCTTCAACGGCCGCGATATCAGCGGTTACAGCGAGCCAGAACTCGCGCTGTTCCGGAACAGCGTTCTGGGTTTTGTCTTTCAGCAGCATCACCTCCTGCCACAGCTCACCCTCCTTGAGAATGTCCTGCTGCCCTTGCTGGCCACCAAAAAGGCCGCCTCCGCGGTGGAACGGCAGTGGGCTGAATCGCTCCTGCACCAGACCGGCCTGTGGGAACAACGCCATCAAAAACCCGGTGAACTCTCCGGTGGCGAATGTCAGCGTACCGCCGTCGTCAGGGCGCTCATTAACAAACCACAACTCCTGTTGGCCGATGAACCTACCGGTGCCCTCGATGAGAAGAATGCCTCCCTGCTGGCTGACATGCTCCTTTCCATCAGCAGGGAACAGGGGCTTACCCTGGTCACGGTCACCCATTCGCCCGATGTGGCTTCCCGCATGGACCAGCGCTTTCATCTCCGCGACGGACAACTCCTTCTCTGACCCTCGACCCTTGATGCCATGAACCGGACCCGGATGATACTGCGGAGCCTTATCCATTACCTGCCCCGCCACCTGCTGGTGGCCCTGGGGGTAGCCCTGAGCACCGCCATTCTCACCGGCGCCCTCTTCATTGGCGACTCCATGCGCTACAGCCTCGAACAAATCACCCTCTCCCGCCTGGGAAATACTACCCATCTCCTGTCGGTCACCGACCGTTATTTCCGGGCTGACCTGGCCACGGAGATGAACCGCGGCACCGGAATCACTGCTGTACCCCTGCTGCTCCTCGACGGCATGGCCGTGGCCGATGGGGGAGAAAACCGCGTTAACCACCTCATGGTGAATGGTATAGATGACCGTTTCTGGGAGATCTACCCCGGAATACCCCTCCCCGAGGGAGACCAGGTGGTCATCAGTGCCAATGTGGCCCTCCAACTGGGAGTTAGTACCGGTGACCCCCTGCTGGTCCGCATCACCAAAGCCACCCTGATGCCCCGTAATACCCCCTTTGTCTCTGAAAACGACCAAACGGTTACCCTGCGGGCCACCGTAGCGGCTATCCTGCCGCCAGAGGGGGCGGGCCTCTTTAACCTCCGTAATGCCCAAACCACCCCACGCAACCTCTTCCTCTCCCTCCACCGGCTCAACACCCTGATGGATCTCAATGGAAGGGCCAACAGAATCCTTTTTGCCTCCCAAAACAGCTCTTTACTTTCCTCCGGCGGTTCAATGACAACTTCCCAACTGGATTCCTTGCTTCGTTTGTATCTGACGCCTGCCGATGCCGGCCTGCAAATCAGAGAGATCGCTGCTACCGGGGAATGGGACATCACCTCGGAACGTATCTTTCTGGAACCCGAAATCAGCACTGCCTTTTCTGCCCTGCCAGGCAGCCGGCCCATTCTGACCTATTTTGTCAACACGATAGCCACCACCCGCAAAGAGGTGCCTTACTCCTTTGCCGCTTCCCTTCCGGGAACCCAGCTGGCCAAAGGGGACCTCATCGTTAATGAGTGGGTTGCTGCTGATCTGGAAGGGGCCGTGGGGGACTCGGTGACCCTCACCTGGTTTGAAATAGGTCCATTGCGCCAGCTTGAAGAAAAAAGCCGCCGCTTCCGGATGGCCGCAGTAGTGCCTCTTTCCGGGAGCTGGGCCGACAGTACCCTGATGCCAGCCATCCCCGGAATGGCCAATGCAGGCCACTGCAGGGAATGGGAGGCAGGGGTCCCTATAGACCTGGATAAAATAAGACCCCGCGACGAAGCTTATTGGAACCGCTACCGGGGAACCCCCAAGATCTTCGTGGCCCCCGAGCTGGCCCACGAGATCTGGGCCAACCGCTTCGGCTCCACCACTGCCATCCGCCTGCCCCGGGATCGCTTTTCTCCGACGGCTTTCATGACTACCTTCCGGGAGAAGATCTCCCCGGCTGCCCTGGGCTTTTCCCTTTCCGAAGTGAGAGCCTCCGGACTAGCCTCCGCCCGTGGAGGCGTCGACTTCGGCCAGCTTTTCCTGGGGCTTAGTTTTTTCCTCCTCCTGGCGGCCCTCCTCCTGACGGCCCTCCTCTTTCGCTTCAACCTCGAAAACCGCACCTCCCAGGTGGGCACCCTCCTTCAGTTGGGATTTACCCCCAGGCGGGTGACCTCCCTGCTCCTCTCAGAAACAGCCCTGGTGGCTCTGGCCGGCGTGGCTGCCGGACTCCTCCTGGCTGTGGGCTATGTCCAGATCATCTTCTCCTTCCTCAATACCCTCTGGTGGGAT
>CAZKIU010000072.1:0-10596 GCA_964552955.1 uncultured Prolixibacteraceae bacterium | reverse complement strand
GGGGTGATGCGGAAGCGGTGGTCGATGCGGTTGCCGATGATCCAGACCACTTTGTTGCCGCTGTAAAGGATCCAGGTGTTTTCTTTCTCCGGAAGTGAGAATTTCTCATCGGTGAAGAAGTCGCTTATTTTCTTGAACCCACTCATTCCCAGGGGTTGGAAGTATTCGCCGGGGGTCCATTTACGGATGATCAGGGGAAAGTCGAGTAGATCAGCGTCGAGGCAGGCGACCTCCGGATTGCGGATGATGCTGAATCCTTCGGCAGGGAGAAGTTCCATTTGCAGGTGGAGGGGCTCATTGATTTCCAGGTCATCCTTCTCTATATAGAAGAGTTGTTCGGGTTCTTCGGTTAGGGGGTTGATAATCAGTTGGTTGCGGTCGGTGACCAGGCGGTGGGTGGGTGAGAACCACCGTTTTCCGGGTTCGGCATCCAGGGCTGCCCAAACCGATTCTGCCGAGGTGGCGTTGAAGCCGAAGCGGCTCATCCATTCGAAGAGCACCGATCGGGGGTGGGGGAGTTTGAGGAGTTCCGAAGTGTAAATAGAGGTGTTACCCGTTCCGGGGAGGGAGATTTTCTTCAGCTGGCGGTTCACTTCCGTGGTGAAGAAGGCTTCGGTCTGGCGGAGGTTGCCCATGGTATCGGCCAGGTTGGCCCGGAAGGCCGGGTTCAGGGATTCAAGGCGGGGGATGATCTCGTGGCGGATGTAATTCCGTTGGAAGACCACTTCGTTGTTGGTATGGTCTTCCCGGAATGCCACTCTTTGGGAGGTCGCCCAGGCTTCTATTTCCTTCCGGCAGGTGAAAAGGAGGGGTCTGATGAGGGTTCCCGTTTTTTCGCGGAAGCCGGCCAGCCCTCTGATGCCGCTTTTCCGGATCAGGTTGATGAAGAAGGTTTCGAGGAGGTCGTCGAGGTGATGGGCGGTGGCGAGGAGGTGGTATCCTTCGGAGGTGCGGACCTCTTCAAACCAGTTGTAGCGCAGTTCGCGGGCGGCCATCTCCACGGAAATCCCCTTCATACGGGCGTAATCCTCTGTATCGAAGCGTTTCACGTAGAGCTGGACGGCTCTATCCGCGGCCTGGTCCATGACGAGGCGCTCGTCATCATCGGAGTCGTTTCCGCGGAGGGTGAAATTGCAGTGGATGACTCCATAGTCGAGGCCCGCCCTGGTGAAGAGCTCCCACAGCACCATCGAGTCGATGCCGCCGCTGACCGCCAGCAGCACCTTCTCCCCGGGCGAAATTAGCTGGTGACTTTCAATAAAACTCCTGAATCTGTCAAGCATAGGTGCTCTGTTTTTGGCAGGGGGTGTGGCCCCCTGCGGGTTTGTCACGGATGAAGGCGAAGGGTAGGGGCCAGGCGGCAGATGTTCAGAATGACTTCTGTGGCTTTGACCATGGAGTTAATGGGGATGAACTCCCAGGGACCATGGAAGTTATGACCGCCGGTGAAGATATTGGGACAGGGGAGGCCCATCCAGGAGAGACGGGCCCCGTCGGTACCGCCACGGATGGCGATCACTTTTGGGGTGACGCCGGCTGTTTCCATGGCCTTGCGGGCCAGATCCACCACTCCCATTACGGGCTCGATCTTCTCCTTCATATTGTAATACTGGTCGTGGAGGGTGACCTGTACCGCCTGGTAGCCCAGTTCCGTGTTGATCTGGGCCGCGATGGCCGCGATGAGCTCTTTCTTCTGCCTGAATTTCAGGGTATCATGGTCGCGGATCAGGAATTCCATGGTTGCTTTGGCAACGTTTCCTGAGAGTTCGACCAGGTGAAAGAAACCTTCGTATCCTTCGGTGTTCTCGGGTCTTTCGGCAGCCGGAAGCATGGTGTTGATGCGGTGGCCCACCATCAGGGCGTTGACCATTTTCCCCTTGGCGGAACCGGGGTGGACGCTTTTGCCGTGGATGAAAACAGAGGCAACGGCAGCGTTGAAATTCTCGAATTCCAGTTCGCCGAGTTCGCCGCCGTCGATGGTATAGGCAAAGTCGGCCCCGAATTTGGGTACGTCGAAGCGGTCGGCGCCACGGCCGATCTCTTCATCGGGGGTAAAGCAGAGGCGGATTTTGCCATGCGGAATTTGCGGGTTTCTCATCAGGATCTCCGCGGCGGTGACGATCTCGGCGATGCCGGCTTTATCGTCGGCCCCCAGGAGGGTGGTCCCGTCGGTTACTATCAGTGGCTCTCCAATGTAGTGTTTCAGCTCGGGGAATTCCGCCGGGTTAAGAATGCGGTTTGTATCCGCATTCAGAAGGATGATGCCGCCATCGTAGGAGTCTATGATCCGGGGTTGCACCTTTTCGCCGCTGAAGTCAGGACTGGTATCCATATGGGCGATCAGTCCTACCACCGGAGGGTTGCCGGGCATAGTAGCCGGGATGGTGGCCGTCACGTAACCGTTCTCGTCAAAAGCCACCTCCGACAATCCCAGATGATTGAGTTCCCCGGCCAGGATGACCGCGAATTTCATCTGGTGCGGGGTGCTGGGAAAGGTGTCGCTTTTGGGATCGGAAGTCGTATGTTGCCGGGCATAGCGGATAAACCTTTCTGTCAGTATCTCTCTCATGCTCGTAAGTGCCAGAAGATTAGAGGATTAGAATGTCAGAATATCAGAATACCAGAATGTTCCCTGGTTTGAGCCGGAATTCTGCCTTGCTTTGTTCCGAGTCTGAATCACAAAGATCAGCATACGCAGACCCTTATTATACGTCGTCGGTGCGGAAGCTAAAGCCGAGCCGTTTGCCGGTGGTCATCTTCGAGTGGCTGATTTTTTCCATCATCTGGTCGACGGTGGCCATTTTCACCTGTTCATAGGGTGGGACCAGGAGGTCGAACTGGACCGTATATTCGATAGCGGTTTCGACGATTTCACGCAGGATGCCGGGAGAGATGGTGTCGACGGCAAAATCCTTCATCAGTTCTCCGGTCTGACGTTTCCCCTCGACGAAGAAGTGCTTGTCCTTGTTGATGAAGATACGGGCGACCATGTAGCCCAGGTCGTTGATACGGTTGTACTTAAAGGAGTCGGAGAGGAAGTTGTAGATCATGATCATACCGCAATAGCTGCGCAGGGGGTCGTCCTGAACATAACTGATCTTATTGATCGGATGTTTGTTATCGAACTCGAAGACATTGGAGTGCATGCTGAAAAGCAGGAGGTCTTCCCCTACGCGGAAGTCCATCTCGAAGGGTCCCTTTTCCTGGTAGCGGGGCAGGGCGCTGTCGGCAATTTTACCTTTCAAGACGTTGATGTAGTCCTTCTCGAGCTGTTTAAGCACTTTTTTCAGAATCAGGAAAGATTCAGCGGTGTTGTTGAAAACCTGCTGTTTTACAGCCGACTTGATGACATAGGCTTCCATCAGCGACTCGCGGTACTCTTTATTGGTCATGGCCGGAATTTTAGTCACTAAAAATAAGCTTTTTTTTTGTAATGAAATGGTGAGGGCGTCGTCTTACCTTTGAAAGCAGAAAGCAGAAAACAGAAAGCAGAAAACAGAAAACGGGAACCATGCAAATCGATGAGTATACTCTGAAGGTATTGCCATTAAGTGAACGGTTGTTCCGTTTTGCGGGAAGTTTTCTGAAGGATCAGGAGGAGGCGAAGGATGTGGTGCAGGAGGTTCTTTTAAAGTTGTGGGAGAAGCGCGATCAACTGGGGAAGATAGAGTATCCCGAAGCCTTCACGATGCGGATGGTGCGCAACCGTTGTCTCGACAAGCTCAAAGGGGTGAAGATGGTTGCCATGAGCGGGGAGGCGGAGGCCAGGATGCAGACCTGGGTCTCAGGAGTGGAAATCCCGTTGGAGAGGGAGGATACCCATGCGCTGGTCAACAGGGTGATCGGCAGGCTTCCCGAACAGCAGCGGACGGTGATTCATCTGCGTGATATAGAGCAGCTGGAGTTTGAGGAGATCGCAGTGATTACGGGAATGAATGTCAACGCTGCACGGGTCAATCTGTCGCGGGCGAGGAAGCAGGTGCGGGAAGAACTGATGAAAATCTGGGAATATGAAGAGCGAAGAGGTAAAAATATGGCTAGAGAAGTACTTTGACGGGGAAACCACCCTGGCGGAGGAACGACTTTTACGGGACTATTTCAGGCAAGGGGCGGTTCCGGAGGAGCTGATGCCTTACAGGGCGTGGTTTGCGGGACTGGCGGCGGATGAACCTCTGTGGATGATGCCAGAAGAGGAGGTCACTCCGGGGGCAGGAACCGGGAGTTTTGCTGCGGCGGGAAGAGAGGAAGCCTCTGTCCATGGGGACGGAAAGCCATTCACTGCGGCCGAAGTGGCAGCCCTGATTGCGGAGCAGGAGCGGCATAAGCGGGTCAGAAGCCGGTCGCTGCGTTATACCCTCACCGGGATAGCCGCTTCCCTGCTGGTCGCCGTGGGGGCGATGCTGTGGTATGAACGGCAGCCCGCTTACCGCGATACCTTTGAGGATCCGGAGCAGGCACTGGCCGTGGCAGGAGAAACGCTGGCCTTTGTCTCGGAAAAGTACAACAAGGGACTGGAAGAGTTGGCCGTCATGCAAAAGATACCGGCGGCGGTAGAGCCGGCCAGGGAAAATCTGGCCATCCTGCAGCGGGGATTTTCCAAAGCCGAATTATTCAGGAATGACCCGGAGCAACCCTGACCTTCTGAGCCAGGTGTAGCGAATCAGAAGGCGTCAGATGAAAGGGTCAGGATTGGCCGGGCCAGAAGAACCTCAGGGGACCTTCAGCGCGATTAATGGAGGAGATGGGCTAAGGCGCCCGAAGCAGCTTGAGTTGGCTGAGCCAAAACCCCAGGGGACCTTCAGCGCCGGGTGGGACCAAAGAGAGCAGTTAGATACTTATAAATGGATATAAACAGTTAAAAGCAGAAAACAATGAAACGATGTATGTTGTTGATGGCGATGCTGGTGCCGATGGTGCTGGCGGCCCAGAAGAGTCCGGTGGACAAGCTTTTTGAGAAGTATGCCAACCAGAAGGGATTTACGACGGTCAATATTTCGGGGAAGTTGTTGGGGATGGCCGGGAAACTGGACACGACCAACCCCGAAACGGACAAAATGCTGACCAATCTTTCCGGAATCAGGATCTTATCGGTGGATGATGAGGCGTTGAACAAGCATCTTGATTTTTACAAGGAGCTGGAAGGAGAGGGTTTCTTCCGGAACAACGGGTACGAGTCGCTGATGGATGTGACCGAAGACGACCAGGTGGTGCGGTTTTATGCCAAAGATGCAGGGGGGGGCAAGATATCGGAGCTTCTCCTGGTGGTCGGGGGAGAGGACAATACCCTGATCAGCATCCGTGGGTTGATTGATCCGGAGAATATTGGTAAGATCACCGGCGCACTCGACATTGACGTGAAATCGGGAGATTCCGGGGAGAAGACCAAGAAGTGAACCCAAAAGACCGACACCCCCGACAGTGATGTGAAATCGGGAGATTCCGGGGCGAAGAAGAGAGAACGAAGCGGAGACGTTTATTCTATGTGGATCTCCTTTTCTCGCGTGAGCCACGGAAGAGATTAAATCCAAAAAGGTAAATGCAAAAAGGCCGGAATTATTCCGGCCTTTTCTTTCGCTTGGGTCTATATTCCATCTCAGTCCGGTCAGGGTGAGTATATCACATTCCGGCAGGGCAGATTTTACCACATTCTGGTCTGGCAATACTTCCCGGTAAGGAGATTACCTGGTATATTCTGCAAAAGTCTTCATGAACTGAACGCGTTCATATTCGGCGGGATTGACGTCGGTGCCCAGGGCCAGTTTTCCGCGGAAGTCGGCGAGGGAATTGTAATTTTTGCTTTCCATCCAGTTGGCGATGCCGTTATTGAGGTTTGCGATGGACTGGAATCCCTCCTTGTAGAGCAGGGAGGCCAGTTGCACGGTTTGGGCGCCTGCCAGGAGGAGTCTGACGGCTGTTTCCCAGTCGTGGACGCCGGTGGAGGCCGACAGGTCGCACTCCACGCGTTGGGCCATCATGCCGATCCAGCGCAGGGGGAGGCGGTAGTCGCCCGGACTGCTTAATTTCGGTGCACTTTTGACCACCTCCTTGTCGATATCGATGTCGGGCGAGTAAAACCGGTTGAAGAGGACCAAGCCTTTGATTCCCGAGGCTGAAAATTCGGCGATCATCCTGCCCAGGTTGGAGAAGTAGGGACTGATTTTCACTGCCACTGGGATGGTGACCTGGGAGGTTACCCTTTGGATGATCTCAAAATAGGTATTCTCGTTGTCGTTGCTGCTTTGGCGCAGGTTGGAGGGTAAGATGAAGAGGTTAAGTTCGAGGGCGTCGGCGCCGGCGGCTTCGATCTTCCGGGCGAAGAAGCTCCACTCCTGGGAGGTGACGCAGTTGATGCTGGCGATTACCGGAATCTGAAGGGTGGCCTTGGCTGCGGTGATAAGGTCGAGGTAACGCTTCAGGTTTTCCTGGCGGATTTCCACATCGTAATAGTCGAGGAACTCGAGGTTGTCCTCCATGGGCCCCAGTTTGCTAAACTCCGAGGCATATTCCAGATAGATCTCCTCTTCGAAAACCGATTTCAGGACGACGGCGCCTGCGCCGGCCTTTTCGATCTCCTTGAGGTTGTCGACATTGTCGGTCAGGTTGCAGCTTCCGGCGATCAGGGGCGACCGCAGGTCGAGGCCCATGTATTTTGTATACAGTTCGTTCATCGTGTTTTTTGTAATGGTTAAATTTCTGGTGCGGGTAAATCGGGACTAAGTTCTCTTGGTCTCCAGAAAGGTGTGCATATGTTCTGCGGCGTGGCGGCCGTCGCCCATGGCGAGGATGACGGTAGCGCCACCGCGGACGATATCGCCGCCGGCGAACATTTCGGGGATGGAGGTCTGCATTTTATCTTCATCGACGATGATGGTTCCCCAGCGTGAAACTTTCAGTCCGGGCAGTGAGGCAGGCACCAGCGGGTTGGGGGAGACGCCGACGGCGACGATGACCAGGTCGACGTTAAGGTCGAATTCGGAGCCTTCGAGGACGATAGGGCGGCGGCGGCCCGAGGCGTCGGGTTCGCCCAGGCCCATGCGGACCACCCGCATTCGGTTGACGCGCCCGTTTTTATCGGCGAAGTATTCCACCGGGTTGCAGAGGGTCATGAATTCGACGCCTTCCTCTTTGGCATGTTTCACCTCTTCGACGCGGGCAGGCATTTCGACTTCAGAGCGGCGGTAGATGATCGTGGCCTTTTCGGCGCCCAGGCGGAGGGCCGTGCGCACCGAGTCCATGGCAGTATTACCTCCGCCGACCACTGCCACATGTTTGCCCCGCAGAACCGGGGTATCCGATTCTTCAGTGTTGGCCCCCATGAGGTTGACGCGGGTGAGGTATTCGTTGGAGGAGAGGATCCCGTTGTAGTTCTCTCCCGGAATCTCCATGAAGCGTGGCAGTCCGGCCCCGCTGCCGATGAAGAAACCCTGGAAGCCCTCCTCCTTCAGATCGTCGAAAGTAGCAGTACGCCCCACGATGAAGTTGGTGACGAATTTGACCCCCATTTTCCGGAGGTTTTCGAGTTCGAAGTCGACGATGGCATTGGGGAGCCTGAATTCAGGGATCCCGTATTTGAGGACCCCTCCGATTTCATGGAGGGCTTCGAAGACGGTCACGTCGTAGCCATATTTGGCCATATCGCCGGCGAAGGCGAGGGCAGCGGGGCCGGAGCCCACGGTAGCCACTTTAATACCGTTGGGCGGAAGGGTTTCCGGGATATTGCAGCTTCCCGAATCCCGTTCGAAGTCGGCAGCGAACCGTTCGAGGTGGCCGATGGCCACGGCGGGTTTGTTGAGTTTTTCGACATAGAAACAGCGCGATTCGCACTGTTTTTCCTGGGGGCACACTCTTCCGCAGACAGCCGGAAGGGCGTTGGTTTCCTTCAGGGTAGCAGCGGCCTGGAGCACCTCTCCGTTTTCGATGTATTTGACGAATTTGGGGATGTTGATGCTCACGGGGCATCCTTCGATGCAGGTGGGGTTGACGCAGTCCATGCAGCGGGTGGCTTCCAGGGAAGCCTGGGCGAGGGAAAGGCCCCGGTTGACTTCGCGGTTCTGGTGGTGCACCCTGATGCCGGGTTCCAGTTCAGGCATGTGCACGCGTTCGATGGCGATGCGCTCTTTGTTTTTAGTTTTGGATCGGAGGGCTTCGCGCCATCCGGCGCTTCTTTCCATTTTTATCGTTTCAGGGTCGATACTCATCTTTTCTGGTATTGAAATGTATCCTAAGGGATGTTGTGGCACAGCAAGTTCAGGTGTTCAGATTGTGCCAGGTCAATGGTTGCATTTGTGATGGTAATGGTCAAGGGCCTCTTTCTCTTCATTGCGGTACCCGCCGAGGCGCATGAGCATTTCGTCGAAGTCGATCTGGTGGGCGTCGAATTCGGGGCCGTCGACGCAGGTGAAGCGTGTTTTTCCGCCGACGGTGACCCTGCAGGCGCCGCACATGCCGGTGCCGTCGACCATGATGGTGTTGAGGCTGGCCTGGGTGGGGATGTTGTATTTCCTGGTGAGGAGGGCGGCGAATTTCATCATGATGGCCGGACCAATAACGATGCATTCGTCCACTTTTTCGCGCAGGATGACCTCCTCCATGCCGGTGGTGACGAGTCCCTGTCGGCCGTAAGAACCATCGTCGGTCATGACGATGACCTCGTCGGACCATTCCCTGACCTGATCTTCGAGGATGATCAGGTCCTTGCTGCGTGCGGCGATCACGGAGATGACGCGGTTGCCCACCTTTTTAAAGGCTTCGACGATGGGAAGCATGGGAGCGACGCCCACGCCGCCGCCGGCAGCCAGGATGGTACCTTTCTTCTCGACATGAGTGGCCTGTCCCAGGGGCCCTACCAGGTCGGTGATGTGATCTCCGGGTTCCAGGGCGGCCAGTTTCGAGGAGCTGACGCCTACGGTCTGGACCACCAGGGTGATGGTTCCCCGTTCAGGGTCGGCGCCGGCGATGGTCAGCGGAAAGCGCTCTCCCTTTTCACCCACCCGCAGGATCACGAAGTTCCCCGCTTTCCGGGAGCGGGCGATTTGGGGGGCCTCCACGACGATTTTAACTACCTTCTCCGAGAAAAACTCTTTTTCGACAATTCTATTCATGAATGATTCCGGTTTTTATATTCCCAATATCTTGCCGACAGTCAGTGCAACCTGCAGTTTTACAGGGTTTTCCATCAGGCTTTTCATTTCCTCCCGGATGCGTTGTGTTGTGGAATTTTCAGTGCAGGCAACGATCCGGAGAATTTCCAAAAATAAGCAAAACTATCTTTCCTTTCCGGAAAGGGGTTCATTTGGTGCCAGCTTTTAACTTTCTCTCAAGGAAGTCTGCCGAAATGTCAACCACCTCCGGAAACCAGGGGTTAAAGAGCCAGAAGGTGTGGGGGGTGTTTTCCAGGGTTTTTATCTCGCAGGATATTCCCATGGAATCGAGCCTTGCGGAAAAGTCATCTCGTCCGGCGTGGAAGCGGGGTTGGGAAGAGTTGATAAAGAGGAAGGGGGCGGTTTCTGGGTGAGGGTGGGAGAAGGGAGAGGCTTCGGTCCACTGGGCTCTTTTTTCGGTGGAATTGCCTCCGAACCAGAGGGTAGCAGCCGAAGGCTTCCCGGGTTTATCGGCGCCCTCTCCCGATTCCGGGTGAATAAACGCCAGGATGCCGTCGATGTCGACGACTGCCTGTACCTTTCCGGAGGTGCGTCTCATTGTTTTCACGGGGAAGAGGTTCCCTTTGTCGTTGATGGTTCCGATGAGGGCTGCTAGATGACCGCCAGCCGAAGTGCCCATAAGGGCGATGCGGGAGGGATCGGCGCCGAACCGGTGGGCGTGGTGGCGGATCCAGCGGATAGCGGTTTTAAGGTCAGTGACCGCGGCCGGGTAGAGGGCTTCCATGGAGAGGCGGTATTCAGCGCAGACCGTGATGAAGCCTTTTTGGGCCAGGGCGGCCGCCAGGGGCCAGTCCATCGATTTGTCGCCCGACCGCCACCCGCCGCCGTGGATCAGCAGGACCACGGGAAGGGGGGGCTTCCGGTCGATTCCGGGGTGGGGTGCAGGCGCAAACAGGTCGAGGTGGAGTTCCCGTTTGCCGTAACGGGTATAGACTATGTCGTGCCATATCTTGAGTCCGGTGGTATCTGCTTCTGCCAGGGAAATGTGGGGGTACTGTTTTACCTGCTTCCGGAATTCGGCGTGGATGTTGAAAGAGGTATCGGCCGGGATGGAGGGATGCATTTTCAGAAGGTGACGGGAATTCGAATTCCAGGCCTGTGCTGATGGTTGGGCTGAATGACTCATCTCGCGAAGATGCTGGGAATTCCCAATGATTGGGATGAGCAGAAACAGGGCCAGGATTTTCCTCATTTGTGTGGTTGTATGTTAATGATCTGTAATTCTGTCATATACCAGAATATTCCTAATGACTGTTCTTCGCGTCTATGGAATTGGCTCCGCTATGTTTCGCCGAACTTCGTTTCGCATGGGGCAAATATACATCTCCTTTTGTGGCCGGGCCACTGAAACTAAAAACTAACGGCCATGAGGGTTTCATCTGTTTAAATTATTACGCTGTAATGGTTCGTACATTGAAATACACGCAATTAGCTC
>CAZKIU010000071.1:5602-11819 GCA_964552955.1 uncultured Prolixibacteraceae bacterium | reverse complement strand
TCACCCGCGAGATGGCCTCCCGTTATGAGTGGCTGAAGCGGGGTGACGAGCTGACCGAGAAATTCATCGAGGCGCTTTCTACGCAGGAGCAGAAAGATGCTGCGCAAGCCATCAACCGCCGTACGGAATTCCGGGTCCTTTCCACCGATTTTATTGAAACCTTTACTCCCGAACCGGAGAAATAGCCGGGTATTCCGGTCAGAGGTGGGGTGGTGGATGGATGCCGGCGGCTTTTGACCGGGTTAGTTGTGAGGGCATTCAATGGGCAGGAGGTGTCAGAGCAGGGTGATGAGCCGGATGCCGATGTGGCAGCGGAGGCACCGTTTGCGGTCGCAATAGCGGTTTTTCAACTGGAGAAGGGCCTGGCTTTCGAAGGCGGTGTCTGCGGAAACCCCGACTCCGGCCCAGTGATGAACCACCATATTCTCCTCGGCGGGGAGCATTTCCAGCCATTCGAGCGCCCTCTCCTTGAGGTGGGGGGCACCGTTCTGCTCCCCATAAACAAAGAGACAGGGGACCAGCGTGTTGATCACCAGGTTGTGGAAGGCTTCCTCACCCAGGTGTTTGGGTTGGGGCCGTGCGGGGAGAGAAAACTTGTAATGAGTGTCCCAATAGGGGGAGGCAGTGACTTCCAGCAACTGGCGGATGGCCGACAGGGAGGGGTTTTCAAGGATTTGCAGGAAGAGCGCTTCGGCGCGGTAGAAGAGGGCGGCGAACTGAGCGATGCGAACCGTAGGAAAATTGACGGGCCTGAGGCGGAGGAATTTCCAGAGGTGGCCGGCTATGGGGCGGAGCTGGTATTTGCGGGCCAGAAAATCATACTCTTCCCTGAGGGAGAGGAAATAATCGTCGCCCAGGAGTTCTTCGTGGAGGAGCCCCGACTGGCCAAAGAAGAGGGCTTCAAGCTGGTGCAAGTTGTCGCGGTGGCGGGCGGGGATTCCCCGCGGCAGCGACCGTGCCAGCAGTTCAAAGGGGAGGGCGTTGGTGCGAAACCCGAAATTGCGCGCCAGAAACTGGTAAAACGTCTCCTCCCAGTCGTGGCCGTTGGTGGCCAGCCGCTCATTGATCTCCCCTGTTTTCTCCTCCAGCCGTTCTATCATCAACCGGTTAAAGCCGATTTTCAGCAGCAGGGGGTCCACCAGTTGAAGGCTGTCGCGGCAGGGAACCAGGCTCCCTCCCGAGAGAAGTTTCCGGTAGTTCTCTTCCATGCGCGGAGGCCAGGTGAGCTCCAGGGTGGGCAACAGTTCTCCGTCACGGCGGAAAACGGGCCGGTCGTAGTGGTGCACTACATGGAGGATGGTATTCTCGTAGACCGGGTCTTCATGGTGCCGGTGACGGTACCAGTCGGAGGAGTTCCGGTGAATCTCGATGTTCCCGGCCCACAACGTCGCTCCGATTTTTACCTTCGCATTGAAAAAATCGGGACCGGCATCGCGGTTGCAACTCCCCGGGGCGATCACTTCCACCTTCTCCCCTGAAATGGTGACCATTCCGGTAGCATCATACCACCGCTGCTCCCAAACCAATTGGAGAAAATCTTCCGTCATGGGGTTTTGTATTTGAGGTTAAGAGAATAATGGTTTGTAAATCACTATTAAAGTTATGAAACAACCGGGAAATATCCATAAATTTGGCCTAAAAAATCAAGGTTATGAGGAAAATAGGGCGGATTATATGGGTTCTTTTTTTGTTGCTCCTGACAGGGGGAGTGGTTTACCTGGGGATGCTGGCTCCCGTCATTACAGGCTATGCAGCTAAAAACCTCTCTTCCGGCATTTTTATCTCAGGCCGCAGCCAGGAAAGCCTGGAACAGGAAGACCTGAATTTCTCCTTCATCAAATTTAATAAGAACAAAGTGGACCGGGAAAAGGGAGAGGTGGTGAGCCGTTTTCTCTTCTGGCAGTCGAAGGCCCTGTACAACGAAGGGTTAGGGTGCACCCTGGTGCGCGACTTCGGCCAGGAGGAGGTGCTGGCGTTGGATTATCCTGAGGTTCCCCTGCCGGAAGTGAACCCTGACACGCTGGCCTGGCCTGCAGGTGATCTGCTGGCTGACACCGTGCCCCCGGGGATCGATTTGCAGAAGCTGCAGTCAGCAGTAGATCAGGCCTTTGCTGATACTGCCGGCTGGAAGGGCACCTTCGGGCTAACGGTAGTCTACCGCGACCAGATCGTAGCCGAGCGGTTCCGGAGCGACTTCTCACGCTCTACACCCTTTCTGAGCTGGTCCATGGCCAAGAGTTTCACCAATGCCATCACCGGCTTGCTGGTAAATGAGGGAAAAGTAGACCTCCACGCCCCGGTGCCGCGCCCCGAATGGGCCAACGATGCCCGCAGGGAGATCACCCTGAACCACCTGATGCATATGAACAGCGGCCTCGAATGGAACGAGGATTACGGCAACCTCTCCGACGTCACCGTGATGCTCCACAAGGAGGGGGATATGGGTGACTATGCCGCTGCCAAAAAAGCGGTGGCCCGTCCTGATTCGATTTGGGTGTACTCCTCCGGAACCACCAACATCGTTTGTGATTATCTCCGCACGCTTTTCAGCGATGAAACGGCCTACCTGGCCTACCCCCGGAAAGCGCTCTTCAATCCACTGGGCATGCGGAGCATCGTATGGGAACCCGATGCTTCCGGGACTCTGGTGGGCTCCAGTTATCTCTACGCCACCCAGCGCGACTACGCTCGCTTCGGTCTCCTCTACCTTCACCAAGGCAAGTGGTTGGGTCAGCAAATCCTTCCGGAGGGATGGGTAGAGTACACAACCACGCCCGCCAACGGTTCTGATGGCCAGTACGGGGCTTTCTTCTGGCTGAACCGCGCAGGGGGTTACCCCGGCGTCCCTGAAGATATGTTCAGTTGTAATGGACACGATGGCCAATTCATCTTCATCGTCCCCTCCAAACAACTGGTGGTGGTCCGCAATGGCTATTCCCCCCATGGTTCATTTGACATCAAGGGTATGCTCAGAAGTATTTGCGAAGCGATCAATTGAAATGCATTCCTATCCAATATGCTCCATCCCTTTTGATGGATCCCGCGGAATACGATGTTTTCGGTACCAATTGCATTTTTGTTGCGAAATAGTTCATTATAAAGTGTTTTAATTTTGAACCGGTTATGATTGAGAAAGGATTTCTGAAAGAAAGCAGACATGGTGCTGAGCGGAATGGGGCTCTCCCTTCAATGGTCACTAAAGTTTTCTTTTACCTGGGCCTTCTGGCCATCATTGTCGCCCTGGTCATGATGCTGATGAACCTGGATAAGGCCGATCAGTATATCTGGTTCTGGACCCCACTGGTGATCGCCGGCATCGTGATGGTCATCGCCAGCCGGTTAATGGGTAATCGTCCGGCGAAAAGGAGATAGGACATCCTGATTTGGGCGGTCGGTTTCGGGCGACCTGCAGGCTATTGGGGGCAGGGGTAATGCAGTTAAGGGAGCGGGATTCTAAAAAATGAAATCCCTGGGAATCAGTTTTAAGGGGGTGTTGGTATTATCAACATTTTTAGTACTTTTGTGCCGCGAAAAAATAATTTTAAGCCGTTGTTATTGAGAGCGATGCTGCGGCTTAAACATTGTATCATTATTTAAAAATTTTATTCCATGTATTTAACAACAGACAAAAAGAAAGAGATTTTTGGCCAGCATGGCAAAAATGAACAGGACACGGGGAGTGCTGAAGGGCAGGTTGCATTGTTTACCTACCGGATCAACCACCTGACGGAGCATCTGAAAGCCAACAAGAAAGACCACAGCACCCGCCGGTCGCTGATTCGTCTTGTCGGGAAACGCCGTAACCTCCTCGACTACCTCAAACGCAAGGACATCAGCCGTTACCGTTCGATCATTGCTGAACTCAATCTCCGTAAGTAAGCGATTATGAACATAACGACAAAGACGATTGAACTGGCCGATGGCCGTACCATAATCCTTGAAACTGGTAAGCTGGCAAAGCAAGCCGACGGAGCAGTTGTGGTGAGAATGGAAGACACCATGCTCCTGGCCACGGTCGTGGCCGCCCGTGAAGCCAAGGAAGATGTGGATTTCATGCCCCTTTCGGTGGACTACCGCGAGAAGTTTTCGGCCTCTGGCCGTTTTCCGGGGGGGTTTCTGAAGCGTGAAGGGCGCCCCAGCGATGATGAGGTGCTGGTTTCCCGTTTGGTGGACCGTGCCCTGCGGCCCCTTTTTCCTGCCGACTTCCATGCCGAAACGGTGGTGATGATCACCCTGATTTCCGCCGGAAGCGAAAATATGCCCGATGCGCTGGCCGGACTGGCCGCTTCTGCGGCGATAGCCGTGTCGGATGTGCCCTTTGAGACCCCCATTTCGGAGGTCCGCGTGGCCCGCATCGATGGCGAACTGAAAATCAACCCCACCTACTCCCAACTGAAGAACGCCGATATTGACATCATGGTGGGCGCCAGCTACGACAACATCATGATGGTCGAAGGGGAGATGAATGAGGTGAGCGAAGCCGACATGCTCGAGGCGATTAAGTTTGCCCACGAAGAGATCAAAAAGCATTGCAAGGTTCAGCTGGAGATGATGGCTGAGCGTGGTGTGGTTAAACGGGCCTACTGCCATGAGGTCAACGACGAGGTGCTTCGGACCAAGGTGAATGCCGACCTGTATGCCCCTGTCTATGAGATTGTCAGGCAGAGGATTACCAATAAACAGGAGCGGATGTCTGCTTTTGAGACGCTGCGCAATCAATACATCGAGCAATACAAGGCTGAGCATGAAGGCGCCGAGGGCATTGACCTGGCCGTTCATGAGAAGCTGATCAAGAAGTATTACCACGATGTGGAAAAAGAGGCCATGCGGCGCATGGTGCTCGACGAGGGCGTCAGGCTCGACGGCCGTGGCACCCGTGACATCAGGCCTATCTGGGGTGAGGTGGACTACCTTCCCGGGGCCCACGGATCGGCACTTTTCACGCGTGGGGAGACCCAGGCGCTGGCCAGCACCACGCTGGGCACCAAAGATGACGAAAAGATGATCGACGGCGTGACCGTCCAGGGCTTCGAGCGGTTTATGCTGCACTATAACTTCCCCTCGTTCTCGACGGGAGAAGCCAAGGTGCCGCGTGGCGTCGGCCGCCGTGAAATCGGCCATGGTAACCTGGCCCTCCGCGCCCTCAAAAGGGTCATCCCTGCCGACCTGCCTTATGTCGTGCGTATCGTCTCTGACATCCTCGAGTCGAATGGCTCCTCTTCGATGGCTACGGTTTGTGCCGGAACCATGTCGCTGATGGATGCCGCCGTGAAGATCGTCCGCCCCGTTTCTGGTATCGCCATGGGGCTGATCACCGACAAGGGAAATGCCAAATATGCTGTACTCTCCGATATTCTTGGTGATGAAGACCACCTCGGTGATATGGACTTCAAGGTGACGGGTACCGAAAAAGGTATTACCGCTACCCAGATGGACATCAAAGTGGACGGACTCTCCTATGAGGTGCTGTCGCAGGCTTTGGATCAGGCCAAAGAGGGCAGAATGCACATCCTTGGGAAGATCCTGGAGGTGATTCCCGAGCCCCGTGCCGAATACAAGTCCAACGTGCCGCGCATCGAGGTCATGCTCATCCCGAAAGATATGATCGGCGCGGTGATCGGTCCTGGTGGTAAGATTATCCAGGGGATCCAGAGTGATACCGGAGCCAACATTTCCATCACCGAAGATGAGAACAATGGTATTGTGGAAATTTCGGGGCCCAACCTGGAGATCCTCAACGCCGCCAAGTCGCGCGTGAAGGCCATCGTGGCTCTTCCGGAGGTAGGCGAAATCTACACCGGCAAGGTGAAATCGATTGTCTCCTTTGGTGCATTCATCGAGATCATGCCCGGAAAAGAGGGATTGCTCCATGTTTCCGAAATCGACTGGAAACGGATCGAATCGGCTTCCGACGTGATGAAGGAAAACGACATGGTGGAAGTGAAGCTGATTGGGGTCGATGAGAAGACCGGTAAGCTGAAGCTCTCGCGCAGGGTGTTGTTGCCCAAGCCCGAAGGTTATGTGGAAAGGGAGACTCCCCGTGAAGGCCGTCCGCCCCGCAGGGATGACGACCGCCGGCGCGACGACCACCGGGGTGACCGCAGGGATGACCACCGGGGCGGAGACCGCAGGGATGACCACCGGGGGGGTGACCGCAGAGGCGGTGACCGCCGTGACAACGTCTGGAAACCCAGAAATTCATAAAGTACGGGTCACC
>CAZKIU010000071.1:1652-5502 GCA_964552955.1 uncultured Prolixibacteraceae bacterium | reverse complement strand
GGTGACCGCCGTGACAACGTCTGGAAACCCAGAAATTCATAAAGTACGGGTCACCATAAGGCCGTGAAATCCTTGTATTCCACGGCTGATGCTCTAAAGGGGCTGTTCCGGGAAACCGGGACAGCCCCTTTTCTATTCTGGAAAATTATTCTTAAATTTACTTTATAATCAACAGGAATGAGTGTCCGGCAGGATAAGGATTGCAGCCAGCAGTTGGTCATCCCGTAAAATGAAATAGTAATCGTCATGGAGAACAATACGCAGGAGATCCTCAGGGTCATGGATCAGAAGCTGGAGGGGACTCCGGAAGAAAAGATCCGTTTTTTCAGGGTGGATGAACTGAAGCGGAATATCGAACGGGCCGGCCGTTTCGCGCCGGAGTGTGAAGGGTGCCGCCAGTTTATTCCGGAGGCAGACGCCATGGCAGAACGGATCGGGGAGGCGATGGCTGTTCCCGGGGAGGCGCGGCGTGAACTCGACCGGTTGATTTTCCGCCTGTCGAACCACATGATGAAGGAGCATGGCTTTTACCCGGTCAACCATTTTAGTTTCCGTTGCTCCATGTGGGGGATATTCCTGGGGCTGTCGGCCGGCTACCTGCTGGAAAAGCTCATCCTGGCGCCTGAGTACTGGCTTCCCGCCACCGGTCTTATCGCGGGATTGTTCATCGGTCAGATCCTGGGGCGCCTCCGCGACCGGCGCATCAATTCGGCCCAAATGAGTATGTGAACTGGGGCTGGAATAAATCTCTCCCCGGCTGACGGTTCCGGCAGGGACTCCCGGAAGCGTTATTTTCCCTTGCCGTGGAATACGTTTATCATGGTGTATATGAGGATCTTGAAGTCGAGATAGAGGGAGATATTCTTGAGGTAGATCATGTCATAGGGGAGCCGTTCGAGCATCTCTTCCACATTGGAGGCGTAGCCATATTTGACCTGACCCCAGGAGGTGATTCCGGGGCGCAGTTTATGCAGCAGCTTGTAATGGGGGGCCACTTTAACGATCTGTTCAATGTAGAAGCTTCTTTCGGGGCGGGGCCCGACCAGCGACATGTCGCCAATAAGAACATTGTAGAACTGGGGGATTTCGTCGAGGTGGGTTTTCCGGATGAACCGGCCCACGGGGGTGATGCGCTCGTCGTGGTGCGATGAAAGGGCGGGGCCGTTTTGTTCGGAGCCGTCGTACATACTCCTGAACTTGTAGATCGTAAAGGGATGCCCGAATTTGCCCACCCGTTCCTGGCTGTAGATGACCGGTCCCCGGCTCGTGCTTTTTATGATGATGGCCAGGATGAGGTATACGGGAGAGAGGATGATCATGGCCAACAGGGAGGCGGTCACATCGATCAGCCGCTTGGCGTTTTCCTGCCAGGCCGGCATCAGCCCGTTCGAAATCTTGATCAGTGGCGAGCTGTAAATGGTGTTGATTTTGACCATCCCCGAAAGAAAGTCGTAGAGGTCGGGGATGCCCCAGATCAAAATGTCCCTGTTCTCGACGATGGTCAGGATTTCACTGATCTTGTCGTGCTGGTGGGTTTCCAGGGCGATGATCACCTCCTCGATGGCTTCCTCCTGGACGATCTTTTCCAGACGAGTGATGTCTCCCATTTGGGGCAGGTGCTCATCGAGCATGCCGGTGCTGTTCTCGCCGACAGCCACGTAACCGCAGAAGAGGTTCCCCGCGGGCCGGGGCTGCGTATTCATCTCGTTATAAATCTTCAGCGCCTTGTTATTGTTGCCGATGATCAGTGTCCTAAACCCGATTTTCCTTTTATGGATATTCCGGATGGTCTGAGAGGTCAGGATCAGCCTGAAAAAATAGGTGAACGAGAAGTGAAGTAACAACAGGTTAAAATAGAGCTGGTAGTAGTTCTTATAGGAGTAAACGATGTCGTCGAGCAAAAACACGAAGAAAATGGCGGTGACGCCGACCACCGAGGTCAGGATAGTTTGTCCGAGTTCCAGGAGACGCGAACGGCGGTATACGTTGTTGTAAAAACCGGTAATGTAATAAAAAAGGAGCCAGGCTGAAGGAATCAGCAGGAGACCAAAGAAGTATTGCGGGGTGAATTCGAGGGGGATGTCATAGCCGAATTTAACAGGCTCAATCACCTCCTTGCGGTAAATGTAAAATAGGGTCCAACTGATGGCTGCTGCCAGGAAATCAAACAGCAGATATTTAACGGCTTGTTTTTTCTTGTTCATGACACTGCGTCAGGTTTCGTTCCGTCCCTAAAACTGTTCAAAGCCGGTTTTGTTCATAGAACGGAGCTGGCCTGGAATTATTGCCGCAAAAGTAATACTTTATGCATTGTTCCAGGGGGTGTAGAGTTCTATTTTGCGGAGGAGTTCATTGAGCATGGAAAGGGTGGAGCAATAGGCCGGCAGGTCGGAATGGCGGTACCAACCGCTCTCCTCAAACAGGGCGGCAAAGGCTTCCTCTTCTTTCACGGCTGGGGGAGGAAGGGTGATTTCGTGCTGATTTAAAAGGGCTTTTCCGGAGAGGGCGTTCCCTTCGAGGAATTTTCCGGGTAGGGCAGCCCTGACCATCTGTGCGGCGGGGGCTGCAAACCGGAGGTCAATGCTGAAGGTGGACCAGGTGGGGTAGTCCAGCCTGAAGTTCATGAAATAGTGTCCGTCACCATCCTGGGGGACGCCCGAAACCCTGATTTTCTGGGGTTGGGCATTGAACAGGGTAAAGGCGTAATAGAGGTATCTGATCAGCAGTTGTTTTTTATCGGGAATCGCGGGAAGCGTCTCGTAGAGCGTGATGCAGGCAGGTTCCTGCCAGTTGGCGGCGATCCAATGGGTCAGCGGGTCACCGAGCAGCGGATTCCGGATCTTGACAAGGGTTTCCGCCTCGTCGGCCAGTTTCAGCAGATCGGTGCACTCTTCGAGGGTGATATCCGGAAAATCACTGAAGTAGAGGTGTTTATTTCGTCTGATGGCCAGGCGGAGCAGGTCGGGGAATAGCAGGGAGGAGCGTTCGACAATAAGCAGGTCAGCCGTTTCAACCAGTTCGCGCCGGTTGAATTCGGGGATGACCAGCGATTTGGCCTCCGATCCTTCAATGGCCCCTACCGACGACTTGCCAATGATCCTGACCCCTTTATAATTCTTCAGATTACGGGCATAGCTCACTATCGAAGCCATACTCCCGATCAAACCTACATTCAGCATAAGGCAAAAGTAACTATTTTACATTACATTTGCGGCAAACCGTTACCAATGACCTGGAGTGAAAATCCGCGCCATCAGGGTTTACGCAAACGCCTTGTAGATGCACTGAAGATCAAGGGAATCAGGGATGAGCGGGTGTTGGCCGCCATCGGGAAGGTTCCCCGGCATGCTTTCCTGGAGAGCACATTCATCAATTTTGCATACCGGGATCAGGCCTTTCCCATCGGGGCAGGCCAAACCATTTCACAGCCCTATACGGTAGCCTTCCAATCGGAGCTGCTGATGGTGGAACCCTACAGCAAGGTGCTGGAAGTAGGGACCGGCTCGGGCTATCAGGCGGCCGTGCTGTGCGAGATGGGGGCTAAAGTCTATACCATCGAGCGGCAAAAGGAACTCTTCGTGAAAGCCAGCCAACTGCTGCAGGAGCTGGGTTACTTTCCGGCATTTCATTTCGGGGATGGATTCCGCGGACTACCTACATACGGTCCCTTTGACCGGATCATCGTCACCGCCGGGGCGACCTCTGTTCCTGAGGAACTTAAAACCCAGCTGGTGATCGGCGGCAGGATGGTCATCCCCGTGGGCCCCGACCGTCATCAGGAGATGCTGGTGGTCATACGTACCGGCGAAGAGGAGTATGTCACCGAAAAACATGGCGGTTTTATCTTTGT
>CAZKIU010000071.1:0-1552 GCA_964552955.1 uncultured Prolixibacteraceae bacterium | reverse complement strand
TTGATTCCTGGTGAACAAAGTCATACTTTTTTCGGTTGCAGACCGCTATTATTGCTGAAATTTTCTATACAGGTTGCCATATCAAAATATCTGAACATATGCTTAAAGAAAGTTTTTCTCTCCGTCATATCGGACCTCGTGAAAGTGAGCTTTCGCTCATGCTTGACAAAATCGGGGTTTCTTCCCTTGATGAACTGATCGATCAGACCGTTCCGGCGAAAATCAGGCTGAAGGCGCCGCTGAAGCTGGCCGAAGGACTGACCGAGCGGCAGTACTTCCGGAAGATTCTGGAACTGGCCTCGCGCAATAAGGTGTTTAACACTTACATCGGGATGGGCTATTACGACACGGTGACGCCTTCGGTGATTTTGCGCAATGTGCTCGAGAATCCGGTGTGGTATACCTCCTATACGCCCTATCAGGCCGAGATCTCGCAGGGGCGGCTCGAAGCGTTGCTCAACTACCAGACGATGGTGTGTGAACTGACGGCCATGGAGATTGCCAATGCCTCGTTGCTGGATGAGGCGACGGCGGCGGCCGAGGCGATGACCATGATGCTGGCTGCCCGGTCGCGCCAGATGGTGAAAAATGGGGTCAACCGTATGCTGGTCGACGAAAAGATGTGGCCCCAGACCATTGACGTGCTCATGACACGTGCCCGCCCCCTGGGCATTGAACTGTCGGTGGTGCCGCTCGCTTCGATGGAGATGGCTCCCGACGTCTTCGGGGTGATGGTGCAGTATCCCAATTCCGACGGGGAGATTGTGGATTATTCGGCATTGACGGTTCAAGCCCATGCCAGCGAGGTGAAGGTGGCCGTTGCCGCCGACCTGCTGTCGCTGGCGATCCTGACGCCTCCCGGAGAGTGGGGCGCCGACGTGGTCTTCGGCAGTAGCCAGCGGTTCGGGATTCCCATGGGCTATGGCGGCCCCCATGCCGCCTTCTTCGCTACCCGCGACGAATTCAAACGCATCCTACCGGGGCGCATCATCGGGATCTCCAAAGACCGCCATGGCAACCGGGCGCTGCGTATGGCCCTGCAAACCCGCGAACAACATATCAAACGCGAAAAGGCTACCTCCAATATCTGTACGGCGCAGGCCCTGCTCGCCAACATGGCCGGCTTCTACGCCGTATACCACGGCCCGGAAGGCATCCGCAACATCGCCGAAAGAATCCATTTCATCGCTGGCTTCCTGGCTGCAAAAATCACCGGACTGGGATACCGCCAGCTGAATGACAGCTTCTTTGATACCATCAGGATTGAACTCCCGCGTCATGTCAAACGCGAAGACATTGAGTGGCTGTCGGTCGACCTGGAGATGAACTTCCGCTATTTCGACAACGGTGAGGTGGGCATCAGCATCGACGAGACCACGAACCTCGACGATGTCAATTGGATTGTGGAGGTGTTTGCCCGGGCAGCCAACAAACCCATGCACCGTTTGGAAGGCATCACCCACCAATGGATGGTGGCGGAGCCCTTCCGGAGGAAAAGCAGCTATATGCAGCAGGAGGTTTTTAACAGATACCGGTCGGAGACCGAGATGCT
>CAZKIU010000070.1:0-12194 GCA_964552955.1 uncultured Prolixibacteraceae bacterium | reverse complement strand
CACGTCAGATATAGATCTGACATTGTGTGTTTGGGGGTTAACATTTGAAAAAGGGGAGCTATTGAGCTCTCCTTTTTTTTGGTACCCCGCACACGGCGTGTACCCTGACGGAGCAAGTCCGATATAGGGGTTTATAGCTTATTTCCATGGTGCCGGGTTGGGGGATATCAAAAAGAGCAGGCGATAAAACCGCCTGCTCTTTTTGATATCCTGACCGGTTATAACCGGTTCTCACGGGTTATTTTTTGGGCTTTGGTGAGGAGGCGTATTTTTTACTCAGGCCGATTCTGTTTTCGGGAGTGGTATTTTCAATGGGAACCAGAGTAAAGGCATATTCGTAGGTATGGCCGGCAGGGTAGCGGTATTTTTCGAGGGGCATAGACCCCCAGCTGTCGACGCCGCCGACACCCCGTTGCCCCAGGTCGATGTTCCAGCGGATAAAATCACGGCGTTGGACGTCGGTGGGGTGTTTCTGTTCTTTTTCGATAGAGCCGTAATCGGTGTCTGTGCTGGCGTCGAAATCTTCGGAAAGCCAGGGCATGGCTGTCATTTCGAATCCTTTGACGGGTTGGCCGCTGACCGCCAGCCATCCTGACCCTGCACCATTGGTGAGGGCAGCCCAGCGAACGCCGGTTTTATTGCCGTTTTCCTGAGGCCGCACATAGGGAACCATCTGCTCCTCCGCTTTCCCTGAGTATAGACCGACGAATGCCGACACATTGCGGTCGGTATAGTTCTCATGGGGCCCGCGGCCATAGTAAGTCAATTGGTCAAAATCTGCAGGCAGGCATAGGCGCATCCCGATACGGGGGATGTCAGACTTTTCGGTTGCTGAGGCTTCTAACCGGCACTCATAATGCAGGGATCCGTCGCCGAAAACCGTTGTTTTCGTGGTGAAAGTGGAGGCGGTTTCTGTCAATTCCCATTCAGCGGTGACTGTGAAGCTGCCGTTCTCGTTTTTAAAGCTGCTGATCTTGGTCAGCCGGGGATTCAGGGTCACCTTTTTCCAGTTGATATTGTTGAAAGGCATCCGGTTACCGAAGTCGTTGTCGGTAGGGGCACGCCAGAAATCGGGTTGGGGACCGTGGCCATTATGGAGCCATTCGGTGCCTTTGAAGAGGTAACTGGTGAGCAGGCCATTTGTCTTGCTGAAGGTAGCCTTAAAGTGCTCCCCGGTGAGGAGGAGGACTCCATTCTCCAGAGTCATCGTGATCTTCCCTTCAGGAAGGGGATATTCACCCCACTGGTACCAGGGGAGTTTCAGTTGTTCGCGGGCGACAGAGTGGTTTTCAGGGATACCCTTGGAGGCCTGTCGCGTGCGGGCTTCCAGGTTCAGGAAGTATTCGGTGGCGGGTTCAATGGGGATGCCCGACAAATCGAGTTCGACCACACGGCTCGAGTGTGGAGGGATGTCGAGAGGCGGGAGTTCCAGGGTTTTAAGGCTTTTCCCGTCGGCCATGACGATGGCTTCCATCCTGTAATCGCTCAGGGAGGTGAAATCATACAGGTTCTCAATAAGCAGGCGGGCGGTGTGGTCGTTCACGCGCAGCATTTTGAAGTTGATCCATTCATGTCCTTTCCTGACTTCTGCCAGTTCAGGCTGGGGGGTGCGGTCGGCATTGACGATGCCATTGATCAGGAAGTTGCCGTCACTGGGCATACCGGTGCCATAATCGCCGCCATAGGCATAGAACCGCTGGCCGTCGGTGCCGGTTTTCCAGATCCCCTGGTCAACCCAGTCCCAGATAAATCCCCCCTGGAGCTGGGGATATCGCTCGATGATATCCCAGTAATCCTGGAAGTTGCCACCACTGTTGCCCATGGTGTGGTTATATTCTGAAGGGATAAAAGGACGGTCGAGCACCCGTTGGCCGAACCATTCGAAAGTCCGCGGATCGGGATACTGGGGAACGATGATATCAGTGTTCCAGTCGAATTCGAGGGCAAAACGGCTGCCGATTTCGGTCCTTTCATACTGGACTGGCCTTCCGGTGCGGTCGTGGGCTTTCATGGCCCGGTAGCCGGCGTAGAAGTTTACTCCATTGCCGGCTTCATTCCCCATGCTCCAGATGATCACCGAAGGGTGGTTTTTGTCGCGCTGCACCAGCCGCACCATCCGGTCCACATGGGCATTCTCCCATGTCGGGTCTTTGGCCAGCGAACGCTCCCCGTAATAGAGGCCATGGGATTCAATGTTGGCCTCGTCGACCAGGTAAATACCATATTCATCACACAATTCGACCCAACGCTCAGGCTGGGGATAATGGCTGGTCCGCACGGCATTGATGTTGTTCTGCTTCATCAGCAAGATGTCTTTCATCATCAGTTCTTCGGTCATCACATGGCCCGTTTCGGGGTTATGCTCCTGCATGTTGACACCCTTGAGGGTGATGGGGACCCCGTTGACCAGTAAAAGACCTCGTTTAATTTCCACACTCCGGAAGCCTATATGGATCCTGGTATTTTCGGTGGCTTCCCCCCGGGGGTTGCGCAGCGTGAGTTCCAGGGTGTAGAGGGCAGGGTGTTCGGCACTCCAGGGCCGGATGCCCTGAAGGGGAAGGAAGGGGCGGAGGGCCTCCTCCAAACTGATTTCGGTTTCCCCGCCGGCAGACACCTGCGCCGCTCCCGTAACGGTCAGCATCTTTTGCTCCCCGTCAAAAAGAGAAACCTCCATTGTACCCTTCAGCGGGGTGTCCTGACGATTGGCCAGGGTGACCCAAAGCTTCAGGATACCATGGCGGTAAGTCTCATCGAGGGTAGAAACCACTTCGAAGTCACGGATATGCAATTTGGGACGGCTGTAGATCTCTACGCTCCGCTCAATGCCGCTCATCCGCCAGAAATCCTGGCATTCGAGGTAGCTGGCGGTACTCCAGCGGTAAACCTCCAGGGCGACGGTGTTGCTTTTTCTGGGCTTTACATAAGGGGTGATGTTGAATTCGGCCGGGAGCTTGCTTCCTTCGCTGTAGCCTACCTTCTCCCCGTTGATCCAGATATAGAAGGCCGATTTCACCGACCCCAGGTAAATGAAGATTTCCCGGCCCTCCCAGCTGGCCGGCACCTGGAAGTCGCGGCGGTAGGAGCCCACAGGATTATAGGTGAGGGGTACTTTCGGGGGTTCCGGACCGTCTCTGAACTCGGTGATGGGCGTCCGCCGGTCGGCAAACTCATAGGGATGGTTGACATATATGGGCACGTCGTAGCCCTGCATCTCCCAGTTGGCAGGAACCGGGATCTCCTTCCACTTCCTGACATTGAAGGAAGGCAGGAAGAATTTTTCAGGCCGGGTGGCCGGGCGGTCTGATAGCCTGAACTTCCACTTCCCGTTGAGGGAGAGCCGGTACGCCTCACCGTCACCGTCAACCGTGGTAAAAGTGGCCCGCCCTGGTTCCTTGTTGACCCCAGTTACCTTTACATCCTGCCATTCGGGAATCTCCTGTGCCGACAGCATCCCTCCCAGCAGA
This sequence comes from uncultured Prolixibacteraceae bacterium, assembly GCA_964552955.1. GTDB lineage: Bacteria > Bacteroidota > Bacteroidia > Bacteroidales > Prolixibacteraceae > UBA1413. The sequence continues at coordinate 8,730 of CAZKIU010000070.1, read as the reverse complement.
AAAACCAGGAGGAGTGCGATAATACCATGTTTTGTCATAACACTCTCTTTTATTGCTTTGTTTAATGGGTTGATGCCTGCCTAAAGATAAGGTTTTTCTCTTTTTAAAATAATTAAAAAGTGAATAATAAGAGGATTTCAAGCGGTTCTGCTTAAAAGCGGTTTTTAAGGAGGGTATCTGCCAGGAGGAGGTCTTCGGGCCAGGTGATTTTGATGTTGTGGCGGTTTCCTTCGACCAGGCGGATGGTTTCACCGGTTTTTTCGAGCACTGAGGCGTCATCGGTGAACTCCGGGGTGTATTTTTGTTGGTAGGCTTCGCGGATCAATGAGAGCCGGAAGGTCTGAGGGGTCTGGATCAGGACCAGTCCCGTGCGGTCGATAGGATGGCTGAGTTCCCCTGCCTTGGCGATGCCCGCACTGCTATCCCTTTTCGTGGAGTCCCCTGCAATGGCGTTGCCTATTCTCATATCTCTTTCCATGGAGTCCCCTGCAAAGGTGTCACCTGTCTGATTTGCTCGGGAAGTGGTGTTTCCTTCCATGCGGCGGACCGATTCGCTGACGGGGACCACGGGGATGGCGTTTCCGAAGAGAGTGGCTGTTTCGAGGCAGCGGGAGAGGGTGTCGGGGCTGACCAGGGGTCTGACGCCGTCGTGGATAAAGACGATCCCTTCGCTGGAGATGGCCTCCAGGCCGTTCTTCACCGATGCGAAGCGGGTGTTGCCGCCGCTGACCACCCGGTGGGAGAGGTGAAAGCCATAGTTCAGGCAGAGCTCCTGCCACAGGGCATGGTACGATTCCGGGAGGACAAGAAAGAGCTGCATGGCCGGGTCGAAATCGCTGAAAATGGTCATGGTATGCATCAGCACGGGCTTCCCGGCCACCTCCAGAAACTGTTTGGGAAGCTGGTGCCCCATGCGGGTCCCCGATCCTCCCGCTACGATCAATGCGAAATTTTCCATTCCTCCGGTTCAGGCACCCCTGAAAAAAGGTAACTTGCGGTGCCTTTACAAAAGTAACAATCTCTCTGATAACTATCTATAGAATAACATCCCAATGAAGCAGGTATTTGACTTTCTTACAGCCCTGGAACGCAACAATAACAGGGAATGGTTCAATGCGCACCGCGATGCATATGAGTCGGCCAGGGACAAGGTCCTGGTGATCACTGAAATTCTGATCAGTGAGGTCAGGAAGATAGACCCGGAGATTCCTTTGATGGATCCCAAGGATGCCTTGTTCAGGATTTACAGGGATATTCGTTTTTCGCCCGACAAGCGGCCCTACAAGACCCATTTCGGAAGTTTCATCTCGAAGGGGGGCTTCAAGAGTAACCGGGCGGGTTATTATTTTCATGTACAACCCGGGGAGTGTTACCTGGGCGGCGGCATCTGGATGCCGCCCAAAGAGGTGCTGAAAGCTTTGCGGACGGCCATATACGATCATCCCGAAGAGATGCGGGCCATTCTGGAGGAGCCGGGCTTTAAGAAATACTTCACTGACTTCGACGGAGAGAAGCTCAAAAAGGCGCCGGCCGGTTTTCCGGCCGACTTTCCCCACATCGATTTGTTACGAACCAAGTCATATGCCGTAGGCATCAACCTGCCCGATGAGAAATTCCTGGGCAATCAGGTTTTGGAGGTCTCCCTGGAGGTGTTCAGGGAGGTGGCCAAACTCAACCGCTTTCTGAACGAGGCGCTGGACCAGTATTTGTAAAGGCTCATTCCTGCAGCCTTTATTGGGGCAGGCGCACTTCTTGCTAACAAGAATTACTGCCGGTTTTCTCCGGAATGCTGGACATCATCGGGGGTCTGATGACGGATGGGCGGCTAAAGCCCGGTGATAGATTGGACATAAGGCTTTCCGGGTTGTACCCTCACCTGATGTGGAGTGGCCACAGCCATCTGATTTGCTGATCAGGAGCGGGCGATGCGCATCACCCGTTCCACGGCGTCATCGACCTGGGCGATGCTTTCCATTCCCAGGGTCATGCAGTGTATATTTCCCTTTTTCAGGGCGTAGGTGATGGAGGTTTCCCGGTCGGTTTCGGTGGTCTTATCCCCATTCCCGAAGATCTTCATGGCGATGACCCCTTTGCCGCTGCGTTGTGCCCGGGCCAGTAATGCCGAGACCTCCTCCGGGGTGTTGTCCATGTGGACACCGAAGGGGTTGATGCGGGCCAGGATGACGTCGACCCAGGGGTCGTCGACGGCTTCCTTCATCGCCTCCCAGTTGTGGCAGGAAACCCCCACCGCCTTAATGATTCCCTTCTCTTTAGCCCGGGTGAGCCCCTCGATAAAAAGCTTCTTCTCCGTGCGGTATCCCGGGCGGACCAGGCAATGCATTAAAACGATGTCGAAATAGTCGCTGCCGGTTTCCTGGCGGAAGCGATCGAGGGTCAGGGCCACATCCCCGCTTTTCTGCCACCCGGTGTCGGTGGTCCATATCTTGGTGAGCAGGGTGGTCTCTTCACGCGGAATCTCTTTCAGGACCTCCCTGACGTAGGGGTGCGACCCGTAAGAGTCGGCCATGTCGAAGAACCGGATGCCCCGGTCCCAGGCATGCCTGGCCACCTTTTTAAAATTCTCCTTTCCCAGGCGGGTCTGGTTCGACTGCTGGTTGCCTCCGATGGACCCGGTCCCCAGGGCGACCCGCGGCACCGTCAGACCCGTTTGGCCCAGGATCACCCTGTCCATTACCGCGCCGGCAGAAATGGACTGATCATGCAAAAACACGTTTTCCGACACGATGCCGCTGGCAGCTGCCAGCGTTCCCCCTGCGCCCAGAAGAGTCAAACCTGCCAGCCCGGCAGCCCCTTTCCCGATGAAACTTCGGCGGTCTATCTTATTCATACCTTATATTTTTAGCGGTTTCAAGATAAACAATTTTTCCTTTTATTTTTTTGTGTTTTATTTGCCGGCATCTATTAACTTATTTAATTAACATAACTTTATGAGAAAACTGCTGATTTTTTTCCTGTTTCTAAGTCCCGTGACGGGAGTTCTTGCTCAGAATGTCCAATTGCATTATGATGCCGGTAAGGGGAGGGGGTATATGACCTCTACGGTGGAGATGTTCAAACCCGACAAGTATGGGAGCACCTTTTTCTTCATCGACATGGATTACGGCAGTGTGCCGGACGTAAAGGGCGTATCCCTGGCCTACTGGGAGATTGCCCGTGGTCTGAAGTTCTGGGATGCGCCGGTAGCTTTCCATACCGAATACAACGGGGGCTTTGGCCAATGGAGTGCGGGAGATGCAAAGGGGGCTTATCAGATCAACGATGCTTTTCTCAACGGGGTAGAATATTCCATCAATGCTCAGGATTTTTCAAAGGGTCTTACCCTGCAGGCCATGCACAAGTATATTCAGGGAAAACATGACTTCGCCTGGCAGCTCACCGGCGTGTGGTATGTCCACATGCTGAAGAGTAAACTCTCCTTCACGGGTTTTGCCGATTTCTGGCGGGAAGACATGCTCTTCGGAGATGAGACCACCAAATTCGTCTTTTTGACGGAGCCCCAACTCTGGTACAACTTCAATCCTCACTTCTCTGTGGGCGGTGAAGTGGAAGGCGCCCTCAACTTTGCAGGCCAGAAGGGCTTCAAGGTGAATCCTACCCTGGGTTTGAAATACACCTTATAAAGCAACAACCATGCTGGAAAAATACTTTAACTTAAAGGGAAACAACACCACAGTCAGGACGGAGCTTCTGGCGGGTGTAACCACTTTTATGACCATGGCCTACATCCTGGCCGTGAACCCTGATATTCTGGGTGCCACAGGAATGGATAAAGGGGCTGTGTTCACCGCAACGGTGATCTCTTCCGCTATCGCCACGCTGGTGATGGCCCTCTGGGCAAAACTGCCTTTTGCCCTGGCCCCCGGGATGGGGCTGAACGCCTTTTTTGCCTACACCGTCGTATTGGGGATGGGTCACTCCTGGCAATTTGCCCTGACGGCCGTCTTCCTGGAAGGATTGATTTTCATCCTGCTCACGGCCGGTAACATCCGCGAGATGATTGTTAATTCGATTCCCCTTAACCTGAAGCATGCTATATCTGTTGGGATCGGGTTGTTCATCGCCTTTATGGGACTTAAGAATGCCGGTATTGTGGTGAGCAACGACGCTACTTTTCTGGCCCTGGGCGACATCGCCGCTATTGGTGAGAATCCCGGTCCGGCCATTGCCCTGGTTACGCTTCTGTTGACAGGAGCCCTGCTGGCCATGAAGGTCAGGGGAGCCCTGTTAATCGGTATTGTGGCTGGTGCCTTGTTGGGAATACCTGCGGGGCTCACCCACCTGCCTTCCGCAGCCAACTGGGCTCCGCCGTCGCTCTCACCTATCATCATGAAATTCGAGTGGGCTCAGGTCTTCACCCTTGACATGCTGCTGGTGGTTTTCACCTTCCTCTTTGTGGATATGTTCGACACCGTGGGCACCCTGGTAGGGGTTTCCTCCAAGGCCAATATGCTGGATGAGAAAGGCCGGGTTCCGAGGGTCAAACAGGCCTTTTTTGCCGACGCCATCGGTACCACCGTGGGAGCCATGCTGGGAACCAGCACCGTGACCACTTATGTGGAGAGTGCCTCTGGGGTCAATGAAGGAGGACGGACTGGTCTGACCGCGCTGACGGTGGCCCTGTTATTCCTGGCAGCCCTTTTCCTGGCGCCCCTTTTCCTGATGATCCCCGGCGTGGCTACCGCACCGGCCCTGATCATCGTCGGCGCCATGATGATGACCCCGGTGAAGAATATCGCCATGGAGGATTTCACCGAATCGATCCCCGCCTTCCTGACCATGATCATGATGCCCATGTCTTTCTCCATCTCCGAGGGCATCATGTTCGGCGTGGTATCTTATGTGTTACTCAAACTGATCACAGGCAGGGTGAAGGAAGTCACGGTCACCACCTGGGTGCTCGCTGCCCTCTTTTTACTCAAGTTTATGCTCTGAGTGAAAATTTTGTCTGAGATTTGAATTTATTTTCTATTTTTGCACCGCGAATGGTCATTGACCCTTCGCGTACGGGTTGTTAGCTCAGTTGGTTTAGAGCATTACCTTGACAGGGTAGGGGTCACTGGTTCGAATCCAGTACAACCCACGAAACGCGGTTCCGGAAGGATCCGCGTTTTTTATTTCAGACCTTCAGGAAAACCTTCCGACGGTACATGATCCACAGGATAAGGAAGACAAAGGAGACGTTGGAGAGGGTGATCAGGGCCGGGTAGAATTCTCCGAGGTACTGTTCGGTGCCATGGAACAGGGAGCGGGAGAGGCTGCCGAAGTTGATGACCGAGTAGAGCATGTAGGCCGCGATGGAGTTCATACCATAGATCTTCAGCCAGTTGAGATACTTGCCGCCGTTGCGGATGTCGACCAGGTAGTAGAAGAGGGCCATGAGCAGGAAGCAGATGCCGCTGCTGTAGAGGGTCATAGAGCTGGTCCATATCTTCTTGATTGCCGGCATCTGCAATCCCCAGAGCAGTCCGGCCACCACCATGGCGATACCCGCGATGACCAGCCACTGCACTTTCTCCATTTTGGGGAGGTTCCCCTTCATGATCTGCCCGGCGAAGACGCCGGTCATCACGGTTACCCCGAAGTTAAGGCTGCTGAGGATCCAGGTATAGCGGTAATTCCCGAAGTCCAGTCCCGTGGCGGTGACGGTCACTCCATCGCGGAAGCGGCCCAGGACAATCCGGTCGATATATTCAGCCAGGTTGTAGTCGGGGGTAAAGTTGCCGCCCCCGAAGGATCCTGCCTGTACGAAGGTGAGTAAGGCCCAGTAGGTGAGCAACAGTAGGGCCGAGGTCAGAATTTGTCCCCTCAGCCGGAGGTGGAGCAGCAGGATAGCCGAAATAAGGTACCCGATGGCGATGGCCTGGAGGGTATTGGAGAAGAGGTAAATCTTCTGCGGGTCGAGGCCCAGGAGGTTGCCCTGGCAGATCATGCCCAGGATCCAGAGGAGGAGGACCCGCCGGAGGATGCGCCGGTAGAGTTTACGCCGGCCGTCACGACCGCTGTATTTAGCGAAGGCGAAGGGCATACTGGCCCCGGCCATGAACATAAAAAGCGGCATGATAATATCCCAGAAGGCAAAACCCTCCCATGCCACATGCTCGAAGTGAGGCGTGATGGCCCGGAAGATGGGGAGGTCAGCCGCCCGACTCACCGCCATCAGCACCGGTTGGAAAAAGGTCAGGCAGAAAAGGTCAAAACCCCGCAGGACATCGATCGATCCCAGGCGGACAATGTGAAATGGTTTTTTGGTCATCATGAGTGTAGGTTATGCATATTCATTAAAGGAATTATTCATCGTTGGTTAATCATGAAATATCTGCCTCGACAGCGGTGAGACCAAGCAGGATGACAATGCAATTTCTGTTACCTGATGACCTCAGTTTTCCCGGCACCTGATTGCAATCCTTCTGCCAGGGCTGTTACGGTGAGGATTCCGGGCTTTTCCAGCCTGACGATCGCCTGGCATTGGCCCCGGTAGCTGTTAACCCTGGGCAACTGAAAGCTGTGCATGTCCTGCGGATTATCATTGCCCACGGCCTGCAGCCGGCCCCCCGTGATCTCCAGTTCCACCGGCACGGAAGCGTCAGGGACCACCTCCCCGTTTTCATCCACGACTTCTACGTTGAAATAAGCCAGGTCATCGCCAGCCAGGGAGAGGCGCTCTTTCTCAGGGGTTACCCTGACGGAGAAGGGTTTTCCGGTGGTTTTCAGCACCTGCCGGGCGACTTCATTGCCGCCGGTGATGCCAATGGCGGTGAGTTCACCCGACTGGTAAGGCACTTCGAACTGTGCGGTGATTCTTGTGCTATCCGATACCTCTTGAGTGCCGATTACCTCCCCGTTCAGTTCGAGGCGCACCGCTTCGCAGCGGGTGTAGACCGACACCAGCAGATTCTTTCCTTCGTGGCCTTCCCAGTTCCAGCATTTCCATTCGTCGGGCCAGCCCCAATAGCTGAGTAACTCTTTTTTCCTCTCCGGAAGCGGGGAGTGAACCATCATCTCGAGGGGGGAGTTGCGCCAGAGCACATCGCGGTAAAACATCTGCGGTTTCTTATGGCCGGTGATGCTGATGTCGCCGCAGTTGGCGTTGTACCAGGGCCAGGGGGGCAGAAACGCCGATGTGTCTCCTTCCAACCAGGTGTGGCCGATCCCCGACTCCCCCAGGTAATCCATGCCGGTCCAAACGAAATCGCCGATCACATAGGGGTGTTTTTCCACCATTTGCCAGTTTTCGAAGGCCTCTTTGGGCACCGATTCGGTGCCGATCATGACGCGTTCCGGAAACCGGGCATGGTCGGGTTCATACTGTTGCCACTGGTAGTTGTAGCCGTGGACCTCCATCTGGGCAAAGGCAGGAGCGGTATCGTCCCAGGTTTTACCGCGATGGTCCCAAAACGTGCATATGGCCTGGGTCACCGGCCGGGTGGGATCAAGGGATTTGACCTTTTCCGACAACCTCCTGTAAATAACCAGTCCCGATGAGTCGGCCCGCTCCTGGATCTCATTGCCGACGCTCCAGATCATAACCGACGGGTGATTGCGGTCACGCAAGACCATCGCTTCGATATCCTTTTCCCACCATTCATCGAAGAACCGGTGGTAGTCCTGCGGGTTCTTGGGTTTCTGCCATTGGTCAAAGGATTCATCCATGACGAGCATCCCCAGTGCGTCACAGGCATCGAGGAAGTGGCGCGAGGGGGGATTGTGGGAGGTGCGGATGGCGTTGAAACCGGCCTCCTTCATGGTTTTTACCCTCCGGAATTCGGCCGTACGGAAGGCCGCGGATCCCAGAGGACCATTATCATGATGCATGCATCCCCCTTTCAGCAACACCTTTTCCCCGTTCAGAAGAAAACCTTCTTCCGCGGAAAAGGTGATGCTCCGGATACCGAATTGTTCTTCCATAACATCCAGAATTTTGCCGCCCTCCCTGACCTGGACTTCCATGGTGTAAAGGACGGGATGCTCAGGCGACCAAAGGGCGGGAGCGGCCACGTCGGTTTCAAGCGGGAGGGTCAGGGTTTGCCCTGCCTTCACAGCACCCTTCTGCGCTGCGACCGCCACCTCCACGCCGGCACTGTTTTTCACGATAAGGGCCACCTCCACCTCTTTCTCTTCTCCGGAACTATTAGCTACCTGGATTTCAGCCCTGACCAGGGCTTTCTCCTTTGACACGGAGGGGGTGGTAATATAAATCCCCCACAAAGGCAGATGGACGGGAGGGGTCCTGATCAGCCAGACATCGCGATAAATACCCGAGCCGCTGTACCAGCGCGAATTCTTCCCTTCGTTATTGACTTTTACGGCCAGCACATTCTCCTCACCGGCAGGCAGAAGGTGGGGCGTCAAATCATACGAGAAAGCGGTGTACCCGTAGGGATGTTTCCCCAGTGGATGGCCGTTGATCCAGACTTCGGCATCCATGTAAACCCCATCGAACAGCACAGTCACCCCTTTCCCCTGCTCCTCTTTGTTCAGGGTGAAGTGTTTGCGGTACCAGGCAGTGCCACCCACCACGTGGCCAGTGGATGCCCCGCCGGCGCTCTTCACAGAGAAGGGACCGATTTGTTTCACCCCTTCTTCTTCCGGAAGATCTTCGATGCTGTAATCGTGAGGCAGGTCAAGGGTGCGCCAGGAGGCATCGTCGAGCGCTGGATCCTGGCCGTTCTCCACGTCGGCGCGGATAAATTTCCATTCTGCATTCAGCAG
>CAZKIU010000069.1:0-12303 GCA_964552955.1 uncultured Prolixibacteraceae bacterium | reverse complement strand
TTGTTGGTTCAAAGCAAAAGAAAAAGCGCCTAAATCTTGGATTTAAGCGCTTTTCAGTTTTTGGTGCCCAGAACAAGACTCGAACTTGCACACCGGAACCGGCACCAGCCCCTCAAGCTGGCGTGTCTACCAATTTCACCATCTGGGCTTTTCAGCGGGGCAAAAGTAATAAATTTTCCGAATGAAAAAACCTGTGTCCACCCAAAATATCCCGAAATTTCAGGGTAGCGGTGAAAACAGTGCTATTCCCTTTCATCAATAACTTTCATTCCTGCTGAAAGTCAGCGATTCCGTGGGGCTAGTCCAGCTCGAAGCTGTCCCCCTGGGCAGGGATTTCAATATTGGTAAAACCGGCTTTCTGCATTTCCCCCTTATAGAACTCCTGGGCTTCGGCGTCGCCATGCACCAGAAAGACTTTCTTCAACTGTTGCTTATCCTGGCAACTGAGGTAACCGAGCATTTCGTTGTAGTCACCATGTCCCGAGAAGGCCTCAATGCGTTCAATATCGGCATTGACTTCATGCTGTTCCCCGAAGATGGAAACCACCCTGTCGCCACGCAGGATCCTGGCGCCCAGGGTAACGGGCGAGCAGTACCCCACGGCCAGTACGGTATTTTTGGGATCGTCGATGTTATTGGCCAGGTGGTGCTTGATGCGCCCGGCCTCCATCATCCCCGAGGCCGAGATGATCACACACGGTTTTTTCGATTTGTTCAGTTTCTTCGAATCCTGGACCTTGGTGATGTATTTCAGTGATTTGAAGCCAAAAGGATCGGGATCGTCTTCCAGGACCTGCTGCACATCCTCGTTGAGGCTGTCGAGGTGCATTCTGAAGATTTCCGTGGCATTCACGGCCAGTGGACTGTCGACAAAAACCGGGACTTTGGGCAGTTCTCCCGAATTGAAGAATTTGTTCAGCGAATAAACCACTTCCTGGGTGCGGCCGATGGCGAAACTGGGAATAATCAGCTTTCCCTTTTTGTCGACACAGGTGCGGCGCATCACCCTGAGCAGTTCGCCCTCTGCCTCCTGCAGTTGCGGGTGGAGCCGGTTGCCATAGGTCGACTCGGCGATCAGGTAATCGCACTGGCTGAAAGGCTCGGGCGATTTGAGGATACGGCTTGAAGGCCGGCCGATATCTCCGGTATACCCGATCCGGATGGTTTTTCCGTTTTCCACGATTTCAAGGGATACCGAGCTGCTGCCCAGCATATGCCCCGTGTTGTGGAATTTTACCCTTATGGTATTGTCGATGTTGAATTTCCGGTGGTAGGGCACCCCGATGAAGAGTTCCATGCTGGCACGGGCTTCCTTTTCGGTATAGATGGGGTCAATGGGAGCTTCGCCCCGGGCGACCCTCCGCTTGTTGAATATCTTGACGTCACTCTCATGGATGTGCCCACTGTCGGCCAGCATGATGCTGCACAGGTCGCGCGTGGCCATGGTACAGATCACCGACCCGCGGAATCCCCTCTTGTAGAGATACGGAATCAGCCCCGAATGATCAATATGGGCATGCGAAAGAACAACATGGTCGATCTCCGTGGGATCAAACCCCAGATTGCGGTTCATATCTTCTGTTTCCATCCCTTTCCCCTGGAACATCCCACAGTCCAGAAGGATCTTCTTCCCATTCTCAATGGTGATGAGGTGCTTGCTCCCGGTCACTTCCCGGGCGGCTCCCAAAAACTGAATCTTCATGTATAAGGTATTTTAATGAATTATACTTCGTGCGATTTCTCAAAAGTAATCAAAATGTTTTCCCCTGAAAAGGATATTTCCCCGAAGAAGGTTCTCTTCTTTTTTCTCGCCGGAAAGCGTTATTTTTGGTGATGATGAATAGGCGTGTTTTATACGGCATTGTGTTCAGGGTGGTGTTGTTAACCTGCTTTGTCTTGCCTGCGGCCCGGATCATGGGACAGCCTCCCGGCGCCCGGCCGGTACCCGTCAGGGAGGATTCCCTCCTCCGTGTGACACCATCCAAAGTGCCGGCCTCCAACCAGGACAACCAGGACACCCATTACACCCAAGGCACTCAGGATAGCCAGAAGAGGCAGGACACCCAGGACTCTCAGGATAGCCAGAAGAGGCAGGACACCCAGGACTCTCAGGATAGCCAGAAGAGGCAGGACACCTCGGACACCCCGGACCTCCGGAACAGCCATGATACCCAGAAGAAAAAGGATACTCAGGACAGCCAGAAGAGGGAGGACACCCCGGACACCCCGGCGATGGCGCTTCCGCCGGCCAGGCCTGATTCCCCTGAAATGACCGGTTTTCCTGAAATGACCGGTTCCCCGGAGCTGGCGCTTCCTTCTGAAATCAAAGCCTCACCCGGGTGGCCCGAATTGCCTGGTATGCCCCTCTCCGGAATCCCATTTTCTTTGGAAAGTGATGCCGGCCTGCGGCTGCCCGCGATGAAGCTGCCCGATTTTTCGGCTTACCTCAATTCCCGGTGGAACACCCAGGAGCAGGCAAGCTTTATTTATCCCTTCTCCACCGGGGGTGCACGTCTTTTCCCGGGCCATATACCCCTGCTCATGGGGGGTACGGCTACTCTTTTCAATCAGGCCACCTATCAGCTCAGCAACCGGCTGGTGATCGGAGGCTATAGTTATGGAGTGAACCCTCCCTGGGTGGCCCCTGGGCTTCCGGAGGGCAATAACCGCTATGACTTCCGGGGAGCCTCCATGTTCATGCAATACAAGGTTTCCAAGAATTTCAGAATAGAAACCCACGTTTCGGTATCGGGGCATCCCCGTCAACCCTAAACTGACCCCTATGTTGACCATTTACAAAGCCTCTGCCGGCTCCGGGAAGACTTTCCGTCTGGTCGTTGAGTACCTCAAGCTGGTCCTGGCCGATCCCCAGGCGTTCCGTCATGTTCTGGCCGTCACCTTTACCAATAAGGCTACGGCGGAGATGAAAGAGCGCATCCTGGAGCATCTGGGCAGAATGGCCAATGATCAGCCGTCGGGTTACATGGAGAAGATCATGGAGGAGGTGGGCTATCCCGAGGGGGAGATCAGGGAGCGGGCTTCCAAAGCCCTCGGCCAGCTCCTTTTTGACTATGACCGGTTTGCGGTGAGCACCATTGACAAGTTCACCCAGCGGGTGCTCAAGGCTTTTAACAAAGAGCTGGGGGTGAATCCGGCTTATCAGATCGAAACCGACAGCAAGCTGCTGGTGGCCGAGGCGGCCGACCGGCTTATTGCCGGTATTTCTGCCCGGAAAGAGCTCTTCCGTTGGCTTGAGAGTTTTATCAGGGATAAAATCAACAACAGCCGCAGTTTCGAGATCGGGAAAGACCTTACAGATCTGGGGCAGGAACTCTTCAGGGAACGGCTGCAGAACCTGCTTGGACCGCTGACGGCCTTTTTTGAAGAGGGGAACCAGCACCGTGAGTACCTCGCCATGTTGCAGGCTATTGTGGCCCGTTACGAGAACACGCTGAAAAAGATGGCCGCTGAGTTGGTGGGGGTCTACCGGGAGGCAGGGCTTTCCGTTGATGATTTCGCTTATAAGGCGACGGGTGTGGCTGGTTTCCTGGAGCGCACGGCCGCAGGGGCAGTGCCCCCGGAGATCCCGGCCCGCAGCCGCAAAGCCTCCGAAGAGGCGGAGGCCTGGGCCACCCGAAGCAACCCCCGCTATGCCGAGGTTACGGTACTGTCGGCTGCCCGCCTGCAGCCGGGTCTTAACCGGCTGGTCGCTTTTTACGAGGATCAGAATAGGCCTTACCTCACTGCCCGGGTCATCCTGGCCGAATGGTACACCGCCGCCGTACTGGCTGACCTCAACAGCGAAATCGCCAGCCTCTCACGCGAAAAGGGCATCCTCCCCCTCGCCAGCTCCAACCTCCTCCTCAAGGGAGTCATCGACGGCAGCGATACCCCATTTCTCTATGAGAAAATGGGCAGCCAATACCACCATTTCATGCTCGATGAATTCCAGGATACCTCCGAAATGCAATGGGAGAATTTCAGACCCCTGGTGGCCAACTCCATGGCCGGAGGCTTCCGGAACCTGGTGGTCGGGGATGTGAAACAGAGTATTTACCGGTGGCGTAACAGCAACTGGGATATCCTCGACCGGCAGGTAGCGGAGGACTTCAGGGGATTCCCCATTAAGAACAAAGCCCTGGTCACCAACTACCGCAGCCGCAGGGAGGTCATCCGTTTCAACAACCTCTTTTTCAAGATGCTGCCGCAAATCTTTGCCGGATCTCTCAGAGACGTTGGTGCCCCGGAGGATTATATCCACCGGATGCTGGCCATCTATGATGACGCGGAACAGCAGTTTGCCGGCAGTACAACCGACCCCGGGGGCTTTGTAGCCCTGGAGACTATCTCCTGCGAGGAGGGAGAATTCATGGAGCGTTCGCTGCAACGCCTCACCGGACAGATCAGGACGCTTTACGCCCATGGATACCAGGCTGGAGATATCGCTATCCTGGTCCGCAAAAAGGAACACGGCGCCCGCATCGTTACTCACTTTCTCAATGAAGCATCGCTGCCTGAAAACCAGGATCTTGACCTGAGGGTGATCTCTGCCGACTCGCTTCTGCTGAAGTCTTCACCGGGGGTTCAGTTCATCATTGCCTTGTTCCGCCACCTGCAGGACCGCGAGGACCTCCTCATCCGGGCGGTGCTTCTTCACCTCTGGAAATCCTTCAACGGGAAGGGGATCTTCCTCAGGGAGGCCCGCGAAGAGTTCGACACCCTTCTGGCTCCCCTGGTCGCTCTGGTGGAGGCCAAACTGCCCGTCAGCGGACTCGACGAGATGATCATCCGCATCGCCTCAGTATTCGGACTGATGCAAATCGGCACAGAGCTTCCTTTTATACGCACCCTGGCCGATAAGGTCTCCGCCCTGAGAATTACCATGACCGGGGGCATCCCTGAATTTCTCACCTGGTGGGAAGAGACCGGCAGCGACCTGGCGGTGAGTGTCAATGAGGAGACCGATGCCATCAGGCTCCTGACGATACATAAGGCTAAGGGGTTGGAGTTCAGGGTGGTCCTTGTTCCTTTCCCCGAGTGGAAGGTCATTGATCAAACCAAGAAGAACATCCTCTGGTGTGTTCCCGGGGAGGCTCCCTTTGACCAGGCACCCCTGGTGCCGGTGAATTATTCCGACAAGCTGGCGGGGACTATCTTTTCGGAAGCCTATTTCAGGGAACATTTCAGTCTCCTGGTGGATAACCTCAACCTGGTCTATGTGGCGTTCACCCGTGCTGCGGAGGTGCTGTGGGTCAACCTCCCCCCCAAAAACGAAAAAGGACGGATCGGTCATTTCATTACGGGGGCTCTGGCCGATATGGTTCCGGAGGAAGGGATGGAAGCGGGCGTCACCCGCGAAACCGGCGTTACCCGTGATACCAGTGGTACCCGCGAAACCAGCGTCACCAGCGGGGAGGGTGTTACCCGTGCTGATGGGCTTTTTACCTTCGGAAGCCTGCCCGATCCCGGGGTCCAGGCGAAGAGAGATCACCGGCCCGCCCCTCAGGAGTGGGTGTTTCATGATTTCTCAGAACGGCTCCACCTGCGCACCGGAAGCGATGATTTCCTGACGGTCACGACAGGGGGGAGTTCCGCTAAGAACCTGGGGAAGCTGGTACATGCCATCCTGGCGGGCATCCGCCATGCCGGGGAGTTGGAGGCCGCCTGTACCAGGGCCCTGGCGGCCGGAGAACTGCAACCTCATGAATATGAGCCGGTCAAAACACAGTTGGCTGCCATGCTGGAGCATCCCATCGCCAGAGAATGGTTTCTGGGCGATTACCGCATCCTGAATGAAGCCACCCTGCTCTCTCCTGATCTCACCCTCCGTCCCGACAGGATCATGATCGCCGGGGAACAAGCCATCGTGGCTGACTACAAATCAGGAGAAGTGAGGAGCGACTCCCACCGGAAACAGGTCGTCCGTTACTGCCAAACCCTCCAAAAGGCAGGCTTCCGTGAGGTGACCGGTTATATCTGGTATGTCAGGGAAAACGACTTGCTCCAGGTCTACCCCGAGAACAGGGCGTTCTGAGATTTCATTCTTCCGGCCGGGGGTTGCCTTCATAATCCGCAGGGCAGTCAGAATAAAACACTATTTTTGCACAAAAAAAAGATGATTCAACGTATCCAGACCCTCTTCCTGCTGGTCTCCGTGCTGCTGCTCGGTTTACTGTTATGGCTGCCTTTGGCCGATATCACCAGCGGAACCGATGTTCTCCAGTTCAATATCAAAGGAATTTTCAAGGGGGAGGAGATCCTCTTCAATGGCCGTCCACTGGTCGTTTTCCTGTTTCTGATCATTGCTCTTCACCTTTTTGTCATTTTTCAGTATAAAAACCGGATCAGGCAGATCAGGATTCTGGTTTTCTCCATGGTGCTTTTGCTGGGGCTCTTCGGGCTCTTTTTCTATTTTGCCTATGCCGGCTTCGACGGAGCCCAGGCGAGCTTCAAGATTCCCGTCGCTTTCCCTCTGGTCACCATCATTCTTGACTACCTGTCCATCAGGGCGATCGGTAAGGATGAAGCGCTGATCCGAAGTCTCAACCGCATCAGGTAAAGCTGTGAAGGCGATGATTTTTGCGGCCGGTCTGGGCACCAGGCTCCATCCCGTGACGGAGGAGATTCCCAAGGCGCTGGTGGAAGTGGGGGGCCAGCCCCTGCTCCGGCGGGTCACTGAGAAACTGGTGGCCGCAGGCATACTTGAAATCGTCATCAATGTGCACCATTTCCCGGAGATGATCCGCCACTATCTCCATGACCATCCCTATCCCGGGGTGACCTTTCACATTTCCGATGAAAGCGGGGAGCTTTTGGATACCGGCGGTGGACTCATGAAAGCCGCTCCCTGGCTGGCGGGTGACGAGCCGGTAGTGGTTCACAATGTCGATGTGATCAGTGACCTGGATATCGCAGCCCTGGTGGAGTACCACCGCCAGAAGAGAGCGGTGGCCACATTGGCCGTGAGGGCGCGGGAGACCCAGCGCTATCTGCTGTTCGACAGGGAGATGCGTCTCTCGGGTTGGATGAACCGCCAATCTGGCGAAATCCGCCGGCCTGGGCCTGTTGAAACTTCGCCGAATCGGCCTGAAAATAAATGGTCCATGCCCTCAGACCAGGATCTTTCATCCTCCGGAACTGCTCCTGGCTCCCATGAATTGGCAGAGAAGGCGCACTGCTCTACGGCTCATGAGCCATTTGCCCTGCAGTCAGGAGAGGGCTCTTCCAATAGCAATAATGAAATTCCGGGATTACAGAAGGATGAACTCCCCTTGGCTTTCAGTGGTATTCATGTGATCGACCCTGCTGTTTTTACGCTGGTCACCCGCAGGGGAAGGTTCTCCCTGATCGACGCCTATCTGGAACTGGCCGCCACCGCCCCGGTATTCGGTTACCGCGACCACTCCCCCCACTGGATCGACGTTGGAAAGCCCGATCAGCTCCGCCAGGCCGATGAGTGGCTCAGCAGTTTGTAGTTTCTGAACTCAAAGGGCCTGATGCCTGTGAGTTTTTCGAAATAATAGAGCAGCCGATAGCGGAGGCTCATCCTTTTCCGGTTGACATCGAGGTTGGCCTTCCAGTTGAGTCTTTTGATGCGTTCTTCCATCACGCGGGGGTGGGTGCCCTGAAACCGGGCCACGGCATCGTAATGGCCGCCATAGTCAAACTCCTGTTCCAAAGCTTTTCTTTCGGCTTCCTCCGGCGAAATCCCGGTATAAAACTGACTGACTGCGTCAATCTTTCGCTGCATGTAAAGGGGGTGGCGGACCCACCCGTAGTGGTAGATGGAGGCACCCGAAGGGACCACTCTGATTTTTTGCCCCTCACGGCGGAATCCCTGGGCATCGCGGTACGATCTGATCGATTTGTTGTTGCGGATGACACGCACTTCGCGGCGGTACCAGTGGCGCGAGTCCCCCACATGATCAAAATTGCCGTAGAAATGTAAATAGTCAAAAAGCAGCCCCTCCACTTCGGGGTGGTCCAGCCATTGCGCCATAGCCTCCCTGACTTTCGCCAGGTCATTTTCATGGAGCACCTCATCGCCCTGAATGTAAAAGCACCAATCGGCATCGGCAGGAATGGCATCAAAGGCCTTGTTGGTTTCGCTGGCATACACTTCCCCGCCACGGGTCAGCCCCTCATCCCATTCCGTGGGTATAATCCTGATTTTGAGCGGGTCAATACTGCGAATCAATGCTTCGGTGGCATCGTCTGACCGCCCCAGGGCAACGTAGAACGAATCGCACAGGGGCAGCACCGAGGTGATAGCCTCCACCACAGGGAAGTCATAGGTCACCGCGTTGCGGATAAATGTGAAACCCGCGACCTTCATAGCACCTCCAGAGTTGCCCCCCAGGATTTGCCCGTCACTGAAGTTGGCATCGTGTGGCCGGGGAGTCCTGAGAGAGCGGTTGTCACTCCTCATTGTCGCAATTCCTTGTTGTTCTGTTTTTTCCACAGGTGGATGAGGATTTCTATGCCGGCGATGAAAAAGAGGGCATATCCGAGCAATTCAATGCCTTCCTCGGCGGCATTCTTGGCCCAGCGTTGGTAGTTGTCCTCCAGGATGGTGGTCCAGAGGGAGGTTCTTCCGAAGAGGCGGCTGAAGACGAAGGTGACCAGGAAGCCGGTCACGAAGTAGGCCGTGACGGGCATTTCCACGAAAGCCACGGCGGCAGCCACCAGTTTTTTCCGGTCACGGAAGACCAGCCAGCCGAAGAGGAGCAGCAGGGGCAGCACCAGATAAAACCAGAAATCGATCTGGTTGTTGAACTCCCTGATGAAGGCCATGAAGAAAAAGAGGGCCAGAAGCCGGTTCAGGGGAGCCATCACCCGATCGAGCCTGACGTTGTACAAGAAGATCAGTCCCAGCAGGAAGAGAAAACCCTCCTGTAGGATTTCAGTCCAGGAGTTCTCCCCGAATTTGCCGGTGGCGGTGACCGTTCCGGCATCATGGGTATAGATAAGATTGAGCAGGACCATCACCGCGGCATAGATCAACACCCTGAAGGTGAAGAACAGCAGTGACTTGAGCGATTGGTTCATATCAAAGGCAATTAGAATAGTGCAAATATGGCTATTTTACCTGTCGGCCCGAAGTGAAGACCCTTTTTTTCTGGCGGTCAGCGAAGCGTTGCTACGGCGTGGGTGACAAGTCTCCCAGGTGAGTTGAAGGTGAAACTCCCTGATGGTCAGAGGAGACCTGCTACGGCATGGGCGAAGGCATCTGCTTCGTTAGTGGGCAGCAGATTGTAACTCTTTTTGAGTACTTCAGGGGCGTTGTCGGTCAGAAAGGAGTGCTCGGTGAATTCCAGCAGGTCGAGGTCGTTATAATCGTTGCCGATGCCCAGGGTTTGGTCAGGGGCTATCCCCAGCAGGTTGCATAGGAAATGGACCCCGTAACCTTTCGATACGGAATGGTGGAAGATCTCCATCCAGATGTAGCCGGTGTTGAGGGGCGAACTGGAGCGGATCACCCTTACCCCCGGACTGATCGCTTCCACTTTTTCTTTCATCGCGAGAAACCGGGCTTCATCGTTGGGGAGGACCACCAGGAATTGGCAGAGGTCAGAGCCTATTTCCCCGGATGGGGGCAGCGGGAAGGCAAAAGAGCGATGAAAATCGAAGTAGCGTTCAAACTCCTCACAGGGTGTACTCCCCCGGTGGTACCAGAGATGGTGGTTTTCAGGGGCTGCCCTGAAAGCATGAAAACTCACCTCTTCCCTGAGGAAATACTGGATCAGGCTGGCCGACGTCTCCTCCGGAATGTTACAGGTATAGAGGTGCTGCCTCTCCCTCGTATGGTATACCCCCGCTCCCGAGGAGTAGATGAAATAGTCAAAGGGCACCTCGTCAGGAATCACCTCATGTATTTTCTTGAGATTTCTTCCGGTGGCAGCCACGCGGACAATATTCTTCCGGCCCAGGGCATGTAACGCCTCCAGGTTGGAGGAACTGATGCTTTTATTGTCCCTGAGGAATGTGCCGTCAAGATCGGTGGCCACAAGCCTGATGTTCTTCATTTTTTTTCGGAATTGCCGCAAAAATAGCAATTGTCACCGTCAAAAAGCTACCACTCGCCGAAAATTGAGCGGCCCGTTCATGCCATCCCCCTACATTTCCCTAGTTATTATATCTTTGTGGCTTCCCGGGCAGTGGGCCCGCAAATAGGGGAAGTTCCGGGAATTATCATAAGTGAATTGAATAGGAGTAAATTAAACTGAAGGGATGAGGTTAGGACTGATCGGTTACGGCAGGATGGGACACGAGATTGAGAAGATAGCCCTGGAGAGGGGGCATACCGTGCCGTTGATTATCGATGTCACCAATAGCGGGGATCGGACGCCTGAGAAGCTGGCACAGTGTGATGTCGTCATCGAGTTTACGGTGCCCACATCGGCTGTGAACAACTATCTGGCCTGTTTTGAAGCCGGGGTTCCCGTCGTCAGTGGCACCACCGGATGGCTTAGCCAGAGGAGTATGGTCGAAGAGGCCTGCAGGCAGCATAACGGTACTTTTTTCTATGCCAGTAATTTTTCGGTAGGCGTCAACCTCTTTTTTCTCCTCAACCGAAAACTGGCTGAGATGATGGCCACCCAGCCGGCCTACACCGTGGAGATCACCGAGGTGCATCACACCCGCAAGCTGGATGCTCCCAGCGGAACGGCCATCACCCTGGCAGAAAGCCTGATCGGGACGATCCCCGGGAAACAGGGCTGGACCCTTAGCTACTCCCCTCAACCCGAAGAGGTGAAGATCGTGGCCGAGCGGCGGGGCGATGTTCCGGGGATCCATACCATTACCTGGGAGTCGGAAGAGGACCTGATCTCGATCACCCACAGTACTAAAAACCGCAGGGGTTTGGCCATGGGAGCCGTTCTGGCTGCCGAATTCTGCCTTACACACCACGGCATCCTTTCCATGAATGACATGTTGAAATTTTAAAATAGTCCTGTTATGAAGGAGATTCTTACGAATAAATGGTTCAAGTTCGGAGTGGTAGCCGTCATCTACCTCTTGTGGGTGATCTGGCTCAAGAACTACTGGTGGTTGGCCGGACTGGCTGTGATTTTTGATATTTACATCACCCAAAAGGTGCACTGGGCTTTCTGGAAAAAGAAAAACCCGCCCAATGGCAGGCAGACCAAGGTGGTCGAATGGATCGACGCCATCATCTTTGCCGTCATCGCGGCCTCCTTCATCAGGATGTTCTTCATTGAGGCTTACACCATCCCGACCTCGTCGATGGAAAAATCACTGCTGGTCGGCGATTATCTCTTTGTGAGCAAGACGGCCTACGGCCCGAAAACTCCTAACACGCCCCTGAGCTTCCCCTTTGTCCACAATACCCTGCCTCTTTCTACGCGTAAATCCTACGTCGAATGGATTAAAAAACCTTATAAGCGCATGGCCGGGTGGGGCAAAATCAAAAATGACGATGTGGTGGTCTTTCACTTCCCAGAGGGAGACACCGTTGCCTTTAATGTGCAGAATCAGAGCTACTACCAGCTCGTACGTTCCTATGGCAGGGATCGGCTCTGGAGCGATGAGGCCAATTTCGGGCAGATCCTGGCCCGCCCCGTCGACAAACGGGAGAATTATATCAAGCGGTGTGTGGCCATTCCGGGGGATGAACTGGAGATCAGGGAAGGAACGCTTCTGGTGAACGGCAAACCCCAGCAATCACGCAACGGCTTTCAATACAACTACATGGTGACCACCACCAGTTCCATCAATCCCAAAGCCCTCGACCGCCTGGGCATCGCCAACGCCGACCGCCAGGAGTACAATAGCCTGCAGTACATTCTGCCGCTTACCGATAAAATGGTGGCTGAACTCAAGGGATTCACCAACGTGACTGAAGTGAAGAAATTGCTGGATGAACCAGGAAGATGGGATCCCAATATCTTCCCCGCCGATAGCCGTTTCCCTTGGAATGTCGATAATTTCGGCCCACTGAAGGTTCCCGCCAAAGGGGAAACCGTTCAGCTTACCCTCGACAACCTCCCGCTCTACCAGAGAGTCATCGCTATTTATGAGAACAACGCCCTGGAGGTAAAGGACAGCTCCATCGTCATCAACGGGCAGCCCGCCACCAGCTATACCTTCAAGATGGATTACTACTGGATGATGGGCGATAACCGCCACAACTCTGCCGATTCACGCTACTGGGGGTTTGTCCCCGAAGATCATGTGGTCGGAAAAGCTTCCTTCATCTGGCTCTCCCTCGACAAGGACAAGAAGTTCTTCTCGAAGGTCAGGCTGAACCGCCTGTTCAGGGGAATAAGCAAGATCTGACCT
>CAZKIU010000068.1:11965-12715 GCA_964552955.1 uncultured Prolixibacteraceae bacterium | reverse complement strand
GCCGCTTTCTTCGATGCGCATGCGCTAGCCTTCGGGCCGGTTTCCATCAACCAGCCACGAAGGCACCACTCACCTGAACAACAGACATACCCGATCCAAAAGTTAAGGATCCCTTTCGCGGTCGTTGTTCCCCAAAAAATACCAGATTCCGTAAATATTTAAATCTTAGCGTAATGAGTGCTACCATTGTGCGCATAGAAGGAGAAATCATTCATCATCAAAAGGCTCTTGAGAAGCTGGTCAAATTTCTGTCGGAGCAGTCCACGCCCCATCTTTTGGTGGTCACTGCCCTGCCTGAACTGGCTCAGGCCATTGAAACCGAAATCCTCAGAACCCACGAAAAGGAGTATTCCCAGAAAGAACTTGAAGCTCTATTGGGAAGCCTGGAACCCTTTGCGAATTCTCAGGGAGGAGACATAGGGGAGAATAAAATAAGGGTGGAATTCCGTCAGCAGGGTCAGCGGCTCACGGGTTTACTCAGGGGGATACACTTGACGGGTGATTATTCGGCGGCCCTGAAGGACCAGGTGGTGAGTTTCGGGGAGCAGCTGACGGCCCTGTTGGTGGCTGCCCGGCTGGAGCAGGCTTCTGGGCAGTCATCCGTGGTAAGCCCTGAAGAGGAAGTTCCACACGTGGACAGAAAAGGGGATTCGTCTGCGGCAAACCCTGAAGGCGACGTCCCACACGTGGATAGTAAAGGGGATTCGTCTGCGGCAAACCCTGAAGGCGACGTCCCACACGTGGATAGTA
>CAZKIU010000068.1:2321-11865 GCA_964552955.1 uncultured Prolixibacteraceae bacterium | reverse complement strand
AAGGGGATTCGACTGCTGCAAGCCCTGAAGAGAAAGTTCCCGGCGTGAGCAGTGAAAGGGAATCGTCTCAGGGGGGCGGAAATTTCAGCGAATCGGAAAGGCGGCGCATTACCGTTGTAACTCCGGAGTTGTTGGGACTGCGGGTTACGGCCGACTATGGGAACGCCACCTTCACCGCATTGGAGCATCCTGCGGCGGTTGGTGCTGAAGCCGGAGAGATCGTCATCGTTCCCGGATCGTACGGAATCACTTCCAACGGTAAGATAGCCCGCACGGGGCAGTCGGCTGCCGACTATACGGCGGCCTTCCTGGCGGGGGCCCTCGAAGCACAAAGGCTGGTCCTCTGGAACCTACGGGTGGAATTCACCAGCGTGGACCCGGAAATCGTTCCAAAAGCGGGAATCCTTCGCTACCTCACCTATGCCGAAGCCAGCGAACTCTCCTATTTCGACCATTTTGACTTTCATCCAAGAACGATAGAACCCCTGCAACCGGGTCATATTCCCATTCACATCCTGAGTGCTTCCACCTCAGATTTTCAGCCCGATACGGTCATCAATTCCGAGGAGCACCCATCGGCCACGGTAGTGAAAAGCATTGCCAGTACCGATGACCTGACGGTGCTCCAGCTCAACGGTCCGGGAGTGGGGCTCAAGCCGGGCATTCTGGCTCAGATAACAGGCAGGCTGGCGGAAGAGGGGATCAATATCAAGTCGGTGATAACCAGTCAGGTGAGCATCAACATCCTCCTGGGCAGGAAGTCGGGGCCAGCAGCCCGGAGGATCGCCGGGGAATTGGGATTCACGGCGGTCAGCGAGATTACCCTGCTCGATGAGGTCACCCTGGTGGCCATCGTAGGCTATGGCATGCAACACCATTACGGCATCTCAGCCACCCTTTTCAAGGCCGTGGCCGACAATAAGATCAACGTGATCCTCAGCGGTTCCGGGGCTTCCGATCTGGTCAGTTATCTGGTCATCGAGGGCCGCGACAAAGAAAAATGCATCAAGGCGGTGTACCAAGCCTTTTTGGAAGATTAGAAGATTAGAAGATTAGAATATCAGAATGAAAGAAATATAAAACAAATTAAAAAAAAGAAAACATGACGACACAGCATTTAAAATTTGAGACCCTGCAGATCCATGCAGGGCAGAAGCCCGACAGCGACACCCATTCACGGGCGTTACCCATCTACCAGACGAGTGCCTATCTCTTCAGGGATGCTGAGCATGCGGCCAACCTGTTTGCCTTGAAGGAATTCGGCAATATCTATACGCGGATTATGAATCCCACCACCGATGTCTTTGAGCAGAGGATCGCCGCCCTGGAGGGGGGAGTGGCCGCCCTGGCGGTCAGCTCGGGGCATGCCGCTCAGTTTCTGACTTTCACGACCCTGCTGGAATCGGGCGACAATTTTGTCTCATCGCCCTACCTCTACGGGGGGTCGTACAACCAGTTCATGGTCTCCTTCAAGCGGCTGGGTATTGAGGCCCGCCTGGCGGAGGATCTTACCCCCGAATCCTTTGAGAAACTGATTGATGACCGGACGCGGGCCATCTATTTCGAATCGATTGGCAATCCGGGTTTTGTGGTTCCTGATTTTGAAGCGCTGGTAAAGCTGGCGCGCCGGTACGATCTGCCGGTGATTGTTGACAACACCTTTGGTGCCGGGGGTTACCTGATCAGTCCCATTGAGCATGGGGCTGACATCGTGGTCGAGTCGGCCACCAAGTGGATCTGCGGTCATGGAACCAGCATCGGCGGAGTAATCATCGACGCGGGCCGTTACAACTGGGGCAACGGGAAATTCCCCGGATTCACGGAACCCTCCCCGGGATACCACGGATTGGTCTACCAGGAGGTATTTAATGTCGGAAGTCCCCTGGGCAACATCGGCTTCATCATCAAAGCCCGCGTGGAAGGCCTCCGCGATTACGGTCCGGCCCTCAGTCCCTTCAACTCCTTCCTGTTGGTGCAGGGACTGGAGACCCTTTCCCTGCGGATGGAGCGGCATGTGGCCAACACGCTGGCGCTGGCTCAATGGCTGGAAAACCATCCGAAGATAGAGAGTGTGAGCTATCCCGGACTGAAAAGCAGTGGTTCCTATGTTAATGCGCAGAAATATCTTCCGAAGGGTGCCGGGGGAGTGCTTTCCTTTATTGTGAAAGGGAGCAAGGAGAATGCCGGGAGAGTGGTCAGTGAGCTGAAGTTGGTGAGCCATCTGGCCAATGTGGGCGATGCCAAGACCCTGATCATTCAGCCGTCGGCGACGACCCATTCGCAGCTTCCTGAGGAGGCCCAGCTGGCCGCAGGAGTTTTTCCGGCCCAGTTGCGCGTAAGTGTTGGCATTGAACACATCGACGACATCATTGCCGATTTCCGGCAGGCCCTGGAGAGCATCTGACCCCGGGGTTTCCCATGGGAGGCAGGGGCGCCTGTGCCCGTGAAGTTTTACCCCTGTCTCCCTTTTATTCACCTCAGTAAGTAATACATCAGATTTCTCAGATATGCCAGTCACTATTCCCGACCAGTTGCCTGCCGTAGAACTCCTCAGGGAGGAAAACATCTTCGTGATGAACCAAAGCAGGGCGCTCCACCAGGATATCCGCCCCCTGAAGATCATCATACTCAACCTGATGCCCCTGAAAATCACCACCGAGACCGACTTATTGCGGCTGCTTTCCAACTCGCCGCTGCAGATAGAGGTGGATTTTCTGAAATTGCGGTGCCATACGCCCAAAAACACCTCTGCGGAACATATGCAGATGTTTTACAAGGATTTCAGCACCCTTTCGGGAAACAACTACGACGGTATGATCATCACCGGGGCTCCGGTGGAGCTCTTACCCTTTGAAGAGGTCAAATACTGGAGAGAATTGGAAGAGATCATGGACTGGGCCGACCAGCATGTCTTTTCCACGATGTACATCTGCTGGGCATCGCAGGCTGGATTGTACCACCACTACAGGATTCCCAAGATTCTTCTGGATCAGAAACTCTCGGGAGTCTATTCCCACCGGGTTCTGGACGAAAAGCTGCCCATTTTCCGGGGTTTCGATGACCGGTTTATGGTACCCCATTCGCGCTACACGACAGTCAGAAAAGAGGATATCGACCAGGTGCCGGGATTATCGGTCATCGCGGAATCGGAGGAAGCAGGGGTCTGCATGGTGGCAGGCAGGGGAGGGCGGCAGCTTTTTATCACCGGCCACCCCGAATATGCCCGCTATACCCTCGATGCGGAATACCGTCGCGATAAGGCAAAAAAACTGCCCGTCAGGATCCCGGAAAATTACTATCCCGGTGATGACAGCAGGCAGCTTCCGCTGATGAGCTGGCGGTCAGCCGCCAACCTCCTTTTCAGCAACTGGCTCAACTATTACGTTTACCAGGAAACCCCCTACGATTTGGCTGCACTGCACCCGTAGGGAAGATTACCTATTTCAAAAAAATCCCGGCAGGATGGAAACGGTATGCAGACCGTTTTTCCTGACCGGGATTATTCTTTCTAGGGAACTGTTCTACGCGGTAACAAGATGGTTTACTCGTTGTACCAGTTGATCTTCCGGGTGAGGTACATAATCAACCCCAGGATGATGAAGAGGACCACGCTGCCTGTTACCAAGGCATAGGTTTCCATCTGAAGCAACACGAAGATGAAAATGAACGAAGCGGCCAGCACCGACGTGAGCATCAGGGAGTTGATCCTTTTCTTCAGGAAGGAACGGGAGTAGGCGAAGACCATGGTGAGCACGGCCAGGGAGGCGATCAGGTAAGCGATGTTAAAGCCCAGGTGTTCGGAGAGGGAGAGGAGCAGGAGGTAAAAGAGGAGCAGGGAGAAGCCCACCAGGGCATATTGGACAGGGTGGATGCGTTCCCCGCTGATCACCTCGCTCAGGAAAAAGGAGATAAAGACCAGCACGATCACCAGGATTCCATATTTGGCGCTGCGGATGTTTTTCTGGTAGTGGTCGGCGACCGTCACCAGCTCCACGCCAAAATCGGAACCTCCCATTTTGTATTTATCGCCTTTCCAGCTCTGGGGGAAGTTGCGGTTGAAATGGAGCACCTTCCAGTCGGCCGTAAAGCCGTCAGGGGTGATGTTATGGCTGACGGGAAGGAAGCTTCCGGTGAATCCGGGATCGTTCCAGGCAGAAGTGAGTTGGACGGTAGTGGTTTCGCCGAGCGGACTGAAATGGAGGGAGTGGCTCCCTTTCAGATGAAGGATACATTCAAAGGTAGCAGGGAAGGAGTTGGCAGGATCGAGGGGCAGGGGGAGGCTGATGCCGCCTGAACCGATCACCGGGTCGTCCATCCCCGGGAGAAAGGTGTACTTCTGACCATTCCACACCATCTCGACCATGTTGCTTATTCCGCGAAGATCCGACAGACCGATGGAGAGTTCGGCTTTTTCCCAGTCCATTTCACCGGAATTCTCCAGCGTTTCCTGAGACGGAGGAGCGAAGGTTCCGTAAATGCGGATCTCCGATTCGTAGACTACCACCTTGTAAATGCTCCGGAAGCGGTCGTGTGGCGTCAGTTGGCCGTCAATGGTCAGTTCCTGCGGCAGGAAATAGCGCTGAGTTTGGACGGTGGTGGGGTTTTTGCCTTCCTGGTCGGTGACGGTTTCCTTCACGGGCACCGTCAGCACCGGACCGCGCACTACCTGGTCCCGTGACCATTTCTCCATTACTTCGGCCCGGGCTGACTCTGCAGTGGATTTCCGTTCTTCCATCAGCCCGATGATCATCAGCTTGGGAATCAGCAAAACAAAAAAGACAATGCCAATAAACACGATTTTCAGCATCAGATGCCAGCTGATCATGCCTGACTTCGGGGTCGGCTGATTTCCCTGGCCTGCAGGATTCTGATTGATTGTTTCCATAATTTGTGAGGATTTTAAATTGTTCAAAGAGCTTTGAGATACAAAGTGTATATTCAAAAAAATTATTGCAGTTTGATAATTTCCTCCAGGGCTTTGAGGTGGGTGAGGAAGGCTTCTCTGCCCAGGGGAGTGATTTCGTAGGTGGTCACCGGTTTTCTTCCGGCGAAGCTTTTATAGACCCTGACGTAGTCCATGCTTTCCAGCATTTTCAGGTGGCTGGCCAGGTTGCCGTCGGTGAGTTCCAGGGTGCTCTTCAGGTCGTTGAAGGGAACCCTGTCGTTGACCGCCAGGATGGACATCACCCCGAGCCTGATCTTGTTGTCAAAGGCCTTATCGAGTTGGCGGATGATGTTCTTCACTTTGCTGGTTTGTTGGGTTCACGTTCGTGGACGAAGTACATATAGAGGCCATAGAGGATGTGGACCAAGCCGAAGCCGGCGGCCCAGAGGAGGAGTCCATGTTGGGGCAGGGCGAGTGCGGCCAGGCCGAGCAGGATTTGTGCCAGTCCGGCAAAATAGAGTTCCCGGTGGGTATAGCGGGCGGCGCTGGCTAGGGCCAGGCCGTAGAAGACCAGCAGGGCAGGGGCGATCAGCGCGTAGTAGCCTCCGGTAGCCAGAAGGAATGTAAAGACGCCCCCCGTGGACAATGGAAGCATCAGGTTAAACAACAACTGTTTGGAACCAGGTCCCCAGATCTGTTGGCCAGTTTTCCGGGCCTGGCGGACCGACAGCCACAAGGCCGTAGCCAACGAGGCCACCAGCGCGATAGCGGCAACCAGGAGGATCAGCAGGATCTTCCGGGGCTCGGTCATCGAAATGTTCCCGAGGATATCCCCTACCAAGTAAACCCCCACCAGGGCATATATACCCAGAAAGATTCCGGAGAAACCGCTGAGCGACATAAACTTGCTTGATTTTTCCATCATCCGGCGGATCTCCGCCAGCTGGTCCAGATAAGCGTTGTTGTTATCCATTTTGAAAGTACTTTGAGATGCAAAGTTATTGTTATTTTTTTACGTGGTGCTGCAATGCAAGGATTTTTTATAAAAAAGGAAGAACCGGGAAAATTGTTGCCTTCACTTTTTATAATGGGGTTAATGAATGACTCAGAAATTGCAATATTCTGGTTATATTTGGGAAAACCTTTCCTTAGGATTGAACCAAATTTGCACTTCCTATGAAGTATATCAACCTGCTCTTTTTTGCATTCATGGTGGTCATGAACTACCTGGCCAATGCGCTTCCGCTGAATGGTAAGACTACGGGTGAACTCTCCGACATGTTTCCCAACCTGTTTGTGCCGGCGGGGATCACCTTTTCCATCTGGGGAGTTGTTTATCTGTTGCTCCTGGTTTTCTGCATTCTGCAGTTCCTGCCGTCAGGGCAGCAGGCCGTAACCAACATCGGATGGCTGTTTGCCGCCACCTGCCTCTTCAATGGCTTGTGGATCGTTTTCTGGCACTACGGCAAGGTCTCTCTCTCGGTGCTGGTCATGCTGGGACTGCTGGTCTCGCTGGTCTGGCTCAACACCCAGTTGAAAGAGACGGGCCCGGTGATCGTTAAGGCCGCCTTCGGGATTTACCTGGGATGGATCTGCATTGCCACCATTGCCAACATTACAGCCTTGTTGGTTCATTTCAACTGGGGAGGATGGGGCCTTTCCGCGGAAGTGTGGACCATCCTGCTGATTGCCGCCGGAATGGTGATCACGACACTGGTGATGATCCGGCTGAATAATCCCTGGGCTGGAATAGCCGTCATCTGGGCATTTGCGGGGATCATCCTCAAGCGACAAGCCGATTTCCGCGCCATCGTCATTGCCGCCGCCCTGGCGGCACTGGTCATTGCCATCCTCTTCGTCAGAGCTTTGCTGGCAAAACAGGGAAATCCAGCCCTTTAATTTTTCCCAAGCCAGCAGAAAATTTCTTCCCTGCAACCTCTCTGGTCGGGCTAAGGCTCCTGGCCAGGTGGTAAATTAGTTCCCATCAATCCCATTGGTGAAGCCCGTCACATCAGGTGGCGAAATAACTCCTTCTGACTTCAGGAATGGAACCGTGGGTGTTTTGTCCCTTCCCGGAAGTTTTCTACTTTTGAATGCTTATTACAACAGTTTAAGATTTAGGAAACGATGAAGAAGAAAATAGCCGTGGTCCTTGCCGGATGCGGCGTCTATGACGGGGCCGAAATTCACGAGGCCACCCTCACTTTACTGGCCATTCACCAGCAGGGAGCCGATTACCAGTGTTTTGCTCCCGATATGGAGCAAGCCCATGTCATCAACCATCTCACCGGTGAGGAGATGGCCGAAAACCGCAATGTTCTGGTGGAGTCGGCGCGCATCGCCCGGGGCAATATCCGCTCGCTGTCCACCTTCAAAGCCGCTGAATTTGATGCCATCCTCTTTCCCGGAGGCTTTGGGGCTGCCAAGAACCTCTGCGATTTTGCCTTCAGGGGAGCCGCCTGCACCGTGAACCCCGACGTTGAGAAAGCCGTTAGGGCGATGGCTAAAGCCCACAAACCCATAGGAGCCCTCTGCATCTCCCCGGTGGTGATCACCCGCATCCTGGGCGATGTGGCGGTTACCATCGGCGACGACAGGGAAACTGCCCAGGCCATCAAAGCCATGGGAGGTACGCACCAGGTCAGGAGCCATGGTGAGGTGACCGTGGACTCCCGCCACAAGGTGGTGACCACTCCCTGCTATATGCTTGACGCCACCATCGGCCAGATCTTCGAAGGGACCTCCAACGTGGTCAAGACCATTCTCAGCCTCGCCTGACCGGGATCATCCACAACTTATTGCCACACTATGCCGTATATCGATATCCACACCCACCAGAATCCTTCCGGAGAAGGTGATCTTTTTATCAAAAACCTGTTTCCATCTGACGAAATGGAACTCCTCCCGCCCGGAGGGTTTTATTCGGTGGGCCTCCATCCCTGGTTCATCACCAACAACCACAGCCATCGCGAACAGCTCGAAGCGCTGGAGCGGCGGGTGGCGTTGCCCGAGGTGGTGGCCGTCGGGGAGTGCGGCCTCGACAAGCTGGCCAATACTGAATCGCAGCTTCAGCTCGAGGTCTTCCTCAGCCAGTGCCGCATCGCCGAAAGCGTCAACAAGCCGCTGGTCATCCATTGCGTCAAGTCCTACAACGAGATCTTCCACCTCAAGCGCCGCCTCAAACCCACGGTGCCCTGGATCCTGCACGGCTATACCGGCAATGAAATGATCACAAGCCAGCTGGTCCCCCAGGGTTTTTATTTTTCGCTCGGAAAGATGTTTGTCCACGACGAAGAGGAAGCCCTCAGGGTGGCCGAAAAGATTCCTGCAGGCCAGCTTTTTTTTGAAACCGATGAGTGGGAAAAGCCCGTGAGCGAGGTGTACCAGCGTTATGCCCGGATCAAAGGGATCGAAGAAGAGGCGCTTAAGGAGCAGATCATGTGGAATTTCAGGGAAGTCTTTATCAGGCAATGAATTGGGATGAGCGAACCCGCCTGCTGCTGGGCGACGAACGGAGGGCCCGGCTGGCGTCGGCCCATGTGCTGGTCGTCGGACTGGGGGGGGTGGGGGCTTATGCCACCGAGATGCTCTGTCGCGCAGGGGTGGGGGCCCTCACCATTGTCGATGGCGACGTCATCGAGGAGAGCAATCTCAACCGCCAGCTTCCGGCACTGAAATCCACCATCGGTCAGCCCAAGACCGAAGTGATGGCCGCCCGGCTGCTCGCCATCAACCCTGAGCTGAAACTCACCTCTGTGCAGGAATACCTCCGCGACGAACGGACCATCGAAGTGCTCCAGTCGGCCCCTTTCGATTATGTGGTCGACTGCATCGACACCCTCTCGCCCAAGACCTTTTTGATCTACCACGCCGTTCAACTCGGTTACCGGGTGATCTCCTCGATGGGTTCCGGCGGGAAATTGGATCCTTCACAGGTAGCGGTGGCCGACATCTCAAAGACACGCGACTGCAAGCTGGCGCGGATGGTGCGCAAACGCCTCCACCGGCTGGGCATTTTTAAGGGTGTCAAGGCGGTCTGGTCGCCCGAAGAGGTGCCAGATGAGGCCATCCGCCTCGAAACGGGCGTCAATAAGATTTCCACCGTGGGCACCATCAGCTATATGCCCCCCATCTTCGGCTGCTACCTGGCCAGTGAAGTGATCCGCGATCTGGTGGGTTGATCTTCTGTACTTCCCCGGAATTGGAAGATTGAACCTCTGCACTCCCCCAGAATTGGTGGGTTGATCTTCTGCACTTCCCCGGGATTGGTGGGTTGCTTTTCTGTACTCCCACGCGATGATGCGTCCTGCTACTGCCGTCAGAGGCAGCACCATGAAGGATGAGATCTTCCGGAGAGGATTACCGATGCCAATGACCTACCCGGCCAGGAGCCGTGGGGTATACTGATGAATTACATTTTGGTATTACACCGTACAGCGGTGAGAAAATAACCTGGCACAAATAGATGTGCGTTGAGATAAACGCGATTCATTCTGAGTGTTTTATCCTGTCTGAAATCACCGCTTCCCCTTGAGGAAATCCCGGTTGAGATCGGGCACGGCACTTTCATAGGATGCAGCACTGTCGGCCGGGCCTCCCGTATATTTCTGGTAATTCGGGTAAGAACAGAGCAAATAACCCCCGACCTGGGCATTGGTG
>CAZKIU010000068.1:0-2221 GCA_964552955.1 uncultured Prolixibacteraceae bacterium | reverse complement strand
TTTCTGGTAATTCGGGTAAGAACAGAGCAAATAACCCCCGACCTGGGCATTGGTGCCGATATTTCCTTTTTGGTCGATGATGAGAGTTTTGGCAGGTGCCCGGCCGTTTTCGACCCAGTCGATCAGCAGATCCATATTTTGCCCGGCATTGGGGCTGGCCAGGGATTTGACCTCCATGGATTCCCCGTTTTCGTTTTCAGCGTAACTCCGCCCCGATAACATATGATTGCCATTTGGGACTACATACATGCGGGCAAATTTGTCTAGTTTTTTCTGTCCCATTTCGTCAATCAGAGACTGGCAATCATCCATTTGGGCTCCGGAAGAGGCGATATTGTCAATAGCACCGATCGTCATGATGATTTTCCCCCCGTGCTTGTAGAATTCCGATAGATCGGGATCCGTACTGTCAAGCCATCCGGAGAGTTCCTGCCGCCGTTTTTCCCATTTTCCGCCTTCCACGTAATCGAGCGGATTGGCCGAGAGATCCTGCATCAGGAAGCCCGTAACCCCCAGAATTCCCATGGTGCCATAAACGGGGGCATTTTCAGCGGCTCCTTCCTGTCCTTTGTACCTTGTATCGGTGATCATGGCGAAACCGGCAGGTTCGGTCGTCGGAGTCCACATGCCGAAAGAAGTCACCCCGTTGGCCAGAGGATTCGCGAATTTATAGGAGCTGTACGACAGTTCAATAAAAAGTGTTCCTACATTTGTATCCGTAAAAGTATAAAATTACACTCTCCGGAGTGAAACCTGGAAAAGGAAAGAGATGGCATCGGATTGGAAAGAAAGACTTGGCGTGGTTTACAGCACCAATCCCGACTTCCGGTTTGAGAAGGGGGAAGAGGAAACTTCAGAGACATTGCCTCCCGGGAAGCAGGATTTGCGGGTGCGTCTGGACAAGAAGCAGCGTAAGGGCAAGTCGGTGACCCTGATCACGGGATATGTGGGTAAAGAGGAGGATTTGCAGGAGCTGGCCAAGTGGTTGAAAACCAAGTTGGGAGTGGGCGGGTCGGCCAAGGAGGGGGAGATCCTTATTCAGGGCGATTTCGTGCAGCGGGTGCTTGACCTGCTGGCCCAGGGGGGCTATAAAGCCAAGAAATCGGGAGGATGAGACAATATCAGAAGATTAGAAGGTCAGAAGATTAGAAGGTCAGAATATCAGAAGGTCAGAATATCAGAAGATCAGGGTTTTGATGAAGATCCAGGTCATCCAGCCTGAGGCGATCAGTTTGAGCATGACGCCGCTCATGAATCCGACGAAGGAGCCGAAACCGGCATACATGGCATCACCCGACTGCTTTCCAGAGGTGAGTTCCCCGATGACTGCCCCGGCAAAGGGCCCGATGATCAGTCCGAACGGCGGAAAAATGAAGAGACCCGCCACCAGTCCGATGACACTTCCCCAGACGCCCCGTTTGCTGGCTCCGAATTTCTTAGCGCCCCAAACCGGCACGATATAATCGAGGAGGGAGACCACCACCACCACGACTGCCCAGATGATGAGAATCCGGGTAGAGAGTTGGTGGCCTGAGGTGAAATGGAGGGCCAGCAAAGCAGCATAGCTCAGTGGCGGTCCGGGCAGTGCCGGCAAAACACATCCGAGGATGCCCCCGATGAGCAACAATATTCCCAATCCGATTAAAAAGTAATCCATAGTCTGATTTTAGTCAAAAATATACTTTAGCAGTTTGATATAAAAGAGTTTGGCACAACATTATTGAAAGCTGTCAATTAACCATCTGCTTTTTATATGTTTCTGATATAATGTCATTCCAGGTTCCAGATTCCAGACTCCAGTTTTAAGATTCCTTTTTGGCAAGCACCATCATCAGGGTAAGGGCCCCACCAGCGAGAATAGCGCTGCCTGCCAGCATTTCCGGGATAGAAAGGGAAGAGAGGAAGGAGGCGGCGATTTCTTTCTGGTAGGTGATGGTGAGTAAAACCAGCAGGTTGTTGATGGCGTGCCCGGCGATGCAGAGCAGGATGTTCCGGCTGCGGATCATCAGCCATCCCAGGAGGAGCCCCAGCACGAAGGTGGCCGGGAACTGCCAGGGGTTGAGATGGAAGAGGGCGAAGAGAAGGCCCGAGTAAAATATGGCTGTTCCGGCACGGTAGTTCCGCATCAGTCCGTGCATGATGACCCCCCTGAATAACAGCTCCTCCACGATCGGGGCGATGACCACTACCTTCATGAAGGCGCCCCAGAAGCCAAAGTCGT
>CAZKIU010000067.1:0-13083 GCA_964552955.1 uncultured Prolixibacteraceae bacterium | reverse complement strand
GACGAGCGGGGCGGCTTGTTCAATAACGGGTATTATCTGGCGGGGCCGGTCCTGTTGGGAGGTATTTCGCGGCGGCTGGTAGTCTCCTCCTGGTTCACCCTTCACTTCTCCGGAAGTGTGACGGCCGCCCTGGCCCGGGTGAAGGTTTCTGAAGGCCATGCCACGGTGCCGGTAGCCGCCCTTCAGCTCCAGGTGGCCCCGGGAATCACGCTGCCCGCCCTGAAACAATGACCGGAACAGGTGATCTGCTTTGCTTTTTTTTGCTACCTTCTATCTGCCAACTTCTATCTGCCAACTTTAATCTGCACCCTTCTATCGTTAACTTTAATCTGCGAGGCTTTTATTGCCGGTTTCACCCAACATCAGAAGCAGGATGGGTCAGCCAATCATGGATGGCAGAGGAGGCGATTTTCCCGGATTCAATGGCGTGGACCACCAGACTGGCGCCCCTTTCGGCATCGCCGGCCACGAAGACTTTCCCCAGTGAAGTTTTTTTGTTGGGGGTGGCTTTCACATTCCCCCGGGCATCGAATTCCACACCCAGTTCTTCGAGCAATCCTTCGTGGACGGGCATGGTGAATCCCATGGCCAACAGGACCATGTCGGCCTCCAGGAGGGCTTCGCTGCCAGGGATTTCCTCCATGGACATCCGGCCGTTGCTGTCGGTCGTCCAGGAAGTGCCGATGGTTTCGATTCCCGTGACGATGCCTTCACTGCCGGTGAAGCGGCGGGTGGCCAGGCTCCAGAGACGGGTGCACCCCTCCAGATGGGAACTGGAGGTACGCAGGGTCTGAGGCCACCACGGCCAGGGATTGTGGTCGTTTCTGGTCAGGGGGGGCTGTGGGAGGATCTCGATCTGTGTGACGGATTCCGCTTTCTGGCGGATGGCGGTGCCCACACAGTCGGATCCTGTATCCCCGCCGCCGATCACCACGACTTTTTTGCCACGGGCGGTGATCCTTTCGTTTTCGGGGATTTCTATTCCTGCCACCACTTTATTCTGCTGGGTGAGGAATTCCATGGCCTGGTATACCCCGTTGAGGTCGCGTCCCTCCACCTGGAGATCGCGGGGTTTCCCGGCACCCACCGCCAATAGTACCGCATCGAAACCCTCCAGGAGTTCCTTTCCGGAGAAGTCGCTCCCCACAATAACGCCCGTGCGGAAAAGAACCCCCTCTTGACGGAAGAGGTCTATTCTGCGGTCGATGAGGTATTTGGCCAGTTTGAAATCTGGAATACCATAGCGGAGTAATCCTCCGGGGGCGTCGTTTTTTTCAAAGACGGTGACCGTATGTCCTGCCTTGTTGAGGAGGTCTGCCGCTGCCAGTCCCGCGGGTCCTGACCCAACGATGGCCACGCTGCGGCCCGTCCGTTTCGGGGGCGGGGCAGGGAGGATCCATTCCTGGTCGAAGGCTCTTTCCACGGTGGCGCACTCATTTTCACGGATGGTCACCGCCTCCTCGTGGATGGCCAGCACACACGCCTTCTCACAAGGTGCGGGGCACACCCTCCCTGTGAACTCAGGGAAAGGATTGGTCGAATGGAGCACCTGGTACGCCTGGGCGTAATCGCCCCGGTAGAGCGCATCCTGCCACTCGGGAATCTTACTCCCCACTGGGCAACCCCAATGACAGAAGGGAACCCCGCAGTCCATACAGCGCGCTGCCTGTTGCCGGCGGTCCCCTTCGTCAAGGGTCTGCTCTACTTCTCCATAATCATAGATGCGCTCGCTGACCGGCCTGTAGCCGCCATCCTTCCGCGCAATTTTCATAAAACCTTTTGGATCACCCATGAGGAAGATTAGAAGATTAGAATATTTGAATATCAGAATGTTAGAATAAATGAATTCAGAATATCAGAGAAATTATTCATGAATGGCGGGGTTGTCTTCGGTGAGTTGCAGTTTGCGTTCGAGTTCCCTGAGTTTTTGTTCTTCGAGCACTTTTTTGTATTCGAAGGGGATCACCTTAACGAACCGGGGTAGGTAAGCTTCCCATTCGGTGAGGATTTTAGCGGCGAGGGAACTCTGGGTATAGAGGAGGTGGTTGCTGATGAGTTCCTGCAGTTCGAGGATGTCGGAGCGTTCCTCGACGGGGAGGAGTTCGACAAGCCCCTTGTTGCAGAAGAAGTCGAAGTTGTGGTGGTTGTCGAGGACGTAGGCGATACCGCCGCTCATCCCTGCGGCGAAGTTGCGGCCTGTGGGGCCCAGGATCACGGCACGCCCTCCGGTCATGTATTCGCAGCCATGGTCGCCGGTTCCTTCGACGACGGCCCGCGCGCCTGAGTTGCGCACGCAGAAGCGTTCTCCTGCGACCCCTCTGATATAGGCTTCACCGGAGGTGGCTCCATACAGCGAGGTGTTGCCGATTATGATGTTCTCCTCCGGGATGAAAGGCGACCCGGGGGGAGGGGTGATGATCAGCCGGCCTCCCGAGAGGCCTTTCCCGAAGTAGTCGTTGGCATCGCCTTCGAGGCGGAAGGAGATGCCTTGGGCCAGGAAGGCCCCGAAGCTCTGGCCGGCGGTACCCCGGAAAAGACAGGTGATGGTATCTCCGGGCAGCCCCTCCTCGCCGTAACGGCGGGCGATCTCTCCCGAGAGCATGGCCCCGGCGGCCCGGTCGACATTGGTGATGGACCGCGATAACCATACCTTTTCTTTGGCCTTGAGGGCCCTGGTCGACTCCTTGATGAGGACCCTGTCGGGGTGATCCCCGATGGAGCGGATGGCCTCCGTGGTGCACCGCAGGTCGGCTTCACCCGGTTGCGCCGGCATGTGCAGGAACGAGGTGAAGTC
Organism: uncultured Prolixibacteraceae bacterium; assembly: GCA_964552955.1. GTDB lineage: Bacteria > Bacteroidota > Bacteroidia > Bacteroidales > Prolixibacteraceae > UBA1413. The sequence continues at coordinate 10,289 of CAZKIU010000067.1, read as the reverse complement.
GGCATTTTTCATCTTCCAGTGGCTGGCGTGGCGATTGACCTCCAGAAGGTCAGCACGGCCCACGATGTCGTCGAATCTCCGGAATCCCATGTCGGCCAGGTATTCGCGGACCTCCCTGGCCAGGAACCGGAAAAAGTGGACCACATATTCCGACCGGCCGAGGAACCGTTTGCGCAGTTCGGGGTCCTGGGTGGCCACGCCGGCCGGACAGGTATTGAGGTGGCATTTGCGCATCATGACACACCCCAGGACGATAAGGGCCGAGGTGGCGAAGCCGAACTCCTCGGCGCCGAGACAACCCATGACCACCACGTCGCGGCCTGTTTTAAGCTGTCCGTCGACCTGGAGGCGTACCCTTCCCCGGAGCTGGTTCATGACCAAAGTCTGCTGGGCTTCGGCAATCCCGAACTCCGCGGGAAGCCCCGCGTGTTTGATGCTGCTCAGGGGACTGGCTCCGGTCCCTCCTTCTCCGCCCGAGATGGTGATCAGGTCGGCATAAGCCTTGGCCACCCCTGCGGCAATGGTGCCCACCCCATCTTCGGCCACCAGCTTTACCGATACCCTGGCCCCGGGATTGGCACTCTTCAGATCATAAATGAGCTGCGCCAGATCCTCAATGGAATAGATATCGTGGTGAGGCGGAGGTGAGATCAGGGTGATCCCCGGGGTGGAGTTCCGGGTCTTGGCGATGATTTCGTTGACCTTATAGCCAGGGAGCTGACCTCCTTCGCCCGGCTTGGCTCCCTGGGCAATCTTGATCTGCAGCTCTTCGGCATGGGTGAGGTAGTTGATGGTCACCCCAAACCGGCCTGAGGCGACCTGCTTGATGGCGCTCTGCCGGTTGGTGCCGAAACGCTGGGGATCCTCACCCCCCTCCCCGGTGTTGCTGCGCCCCCCGATGGCGTTCATAGCAATGGCCAGCGCCTCATGGGCCTCCCTGCTGATCGACCCGTAGGACATGGCCCCTGTCACAAATCGTTTCATGATCTCTTCTTCGGGCTCTACCTCGTCCAGGGGAATAGGATTCTTCTTCAGGTTGAAACAGCCTCTTACGAAGGCGGGACGACTGCTTTCCCTATCAGCCAGGGCGGTATATTCACGGAACTTGCCATAATCGTTGGCCCGTGTCGACCACTGGAGCAAACCGATGGTTTCGGGATTCCAGGCGTGGTGCTCGCCATATTTGCGCCAGGCATTGCTGCCGGTGCTCTCATAGCGGAATTCCTCTCCGGGAGAGGCTTCCCGGAAGGCTTCCGTATGGATGAGCATGGTCTCACGCCATATCTCTTCCAGGCCGATGCCGCTGATCCGGGAGGGGGTGCCGGTAAAGTGCATTTCAATCAATGCCTTACTCACCCCTACCGCCTCATAGACCTGGGACCCGTGGTAACTGCGTAATGTGGAGATGCCCATCTTGGAGAAAACCTTCAACAAGCCCTTGTCGACCGACTTGATGTAGTTTTTGCGGGCTTCCTTGTATTCCAGGGCGATGGCGCCTTCTGTCACCAGGTGGTCGATGGCGGCAAAGGCCAGGTAAGGGTTGATGACCGAGGCACCGTAAGCTAGCAGAAGGGCGAAATGGTTCACCTCGCGGGCATCGCCCGTCTCCACAATAATCCCCACCTGCATCCTTTTTTTGACCCTGATGAGGTGATGATGTACTGCCGCAACTGCCAGCAGGGAGGGAATGGGAGCATAATCGGCCGAGACCTCCCTGTCGCTGAGGATGATGTAGTTTTTCTTTTCGTCGACCGCTTTCTCCGCTTCCGTGAGCAGCTTCCCAAAGGCGGCGCGAAAACCCTCAAAGCCTTCGCTGACCTTGAAGACCATGGGAATTATGCGGTGCACGAACATCTCGTCCTTGAGGTCTTTGATTTTTCCCAGGTCGGTGTTGATGATCAGCGGCGACTCGAACTTGATGAGCCGGCAGTGCTCGGGAGTCTCCATCAGGATGTTGGAGTTGAGCCCTCCGATGTAATTCGTGAGCGACATGACCAGCCCTTCCCTGATGGAGTCGATGGGTGGATTGGTGACTTGTGCGAAGGTTTGCTTGAAATAGTCGTAAAAGAGGCGGGGTTTATTTGAAAAAAGGGGAATGGGTGTGTCGTTGCCCATGGAGTGGGTAGGTTCTGCCGAAGTGGCCGCCATGGGGGTGATGATTTCATGCAGATCTTCGCGGCTGTATCCGAAGATCCTGGCATAATTTTCAAAGTTATTTATGTGGTAGGGAACCCGTTGCTTAACGTCGATGTCCTCAAGGCGGGTGCGGTTTTCTTTAAGCCACATCTCATAGGGGCTGCGCTTACTGAGCTGGTCTTTCACCTCCTTGTCGGGAATGATGATCCCCAGCTGGGTGTCGACCAGGAGGAGTTTGCCGGGGCGGAGGCGCCCTTTTTCCCTGATCTCCTCGGGTTTGAATTTCTGGACGCCCACCTCTGAGCCCATGACGATCAGGTCGTTGTTGGTGATCACATACCGGGAGGGGCGGAGGCCGTTGCGGTCGAGGGTTCCCCCGATGTAGCGGCCGTCGGAGAAGATCATGGAAGCGGGGCCATCCCAGGGCTCCATGATGGTGGAGTGGTATTCGTAAAAGGCTTTCAGGCTTTCAGGGATGGGATTCTTCTCGTTGAACGACTCGGGGATCATCATGCAGAGGGCATGGGGCAGGGAACGCCCTGCCAGGTGGAGAAACTCCAGGGTATTGTCGAAAGATGCCGAGTCCGATTTCCCGGGTTCAATGATAGGGAGGAGCTTTTGGAGGTCACTGCCGAAAAAGTCGGACTTCATGAGGGCTTCGCGGGCGTGCATCCAGAGGCGGTTCCCGCGGATGGTGTTGATCTCCCCGTTGTGGGCGATGACCCGGAAGGGCTGGGCCAGATCCCAGGTAGGAAAGGTGTTGGTGCTGAAACGGGAATGGACCAGGGCGATGGCGCTCGTCAGCCGCTCGTCGGAAAGATCGGCGTAGTAGTCCATCAACTGGCGAGGAGTGAACATTCCCTTGTAGATAAGCACCTTGCTGGAGAAGCTGGGCTGGTAAAACCATCTTTTCTGGGAGAGGTGCGACTGGCGGATGGTATGCTCGGTAAGTTTACGGACGACAAAGAGTTTGCGTTCCAGGGCATCCTGTTCGAGGTGACTGCGCACGAAGATCTGCTTGATGGCGGGTTCCGTGGTGAGGGCGATTTTCCCGGGGGCGGTATGGTCGACAGGCACGTCGCGGTAGCCGATGAGTTCGAGGCCTTCGTCGTGGATATGGCGGTTAAGAACATCGAGGCAGAGGGCGGCTTCCTCCTCTATCTTCGGAAGGAAAACCAGGCCGGTGGCATACCTGCCGGGCAACCCGGCGTCGATGCCCAGCGTGCGGGTAATGAACTCGTGCGGAATCTGGATCAGGATCCCGGCCCCATCGCCGGTGGCGTTGTCGGCGCTGGTGGCACCGCGGTGATCCATGTTGAGCAGGACGTCAAGCCCCCTGCGGATGATCTCATGGGAAGGCTGCCCCTTGATATGGGCGACAAAGCCTATGCCGCAACTGTCGTGTTCATTCCGGGGATGGTAGAGCCCCCGGGCTTCCGGGAATGGATTTGTTGGCATTTTCAGTTTGTTGTATTACTGTTCATGTACTTCTTGCAAGGGCGGTTTCTATAGTTTTCATGCGCTCAGGGGGCCTCCTCCTACGTGTGGATCTGGAGAAGGGTCAGCTTTCGGCCGGTTCCGGGACTGCGGTAGATATTGTTGTGGAACTCTCTTTTGTGGGGGTACCGGAGGCCAGTCCATCTTTGTGAACGGAGAAGACGGCCCTTCCTGAGGGGTCGGCGTGGGCGCGGAAGGAGCGGTCCCAGGCCAGGGCTTCCCCGGTGCTGCATGCGATGGAGGGGACCGACGGCACGCAGGCGGCGGCCTGGTCACCGGGGAAATGGTCACTGAAAATGGAGCGATAGAGGTACTCCTCCTTGGATTGGGGGGTGTTCACCGGGAAGCGGTAATGGGCATTGGCCATCATGGTGTCGGTGACCCGGGTGGCTGCCGTTTGCTTCAGGGTGTCGATCCAGCCATAACCCACGCCGTCGGAAAATTGTTCTTTCTGACGCCAGGCGATGGATGCGGGGAGCAACTTCTCGAACGCCTTGCGGAGGATCCATTTTTCCATGCGGCCCTGACGGGCCATTTTGAAGGAGGGGTGAAGGCGCATGGCCACATCGAGGAACTCCTTGTCGAGAAAGGGAACCCGCCCTTCCACCCCCCAGGCGGCCAGCGACTTGTTGGCACGAAGGCAGTCGTAGAGGTGAAGACGGCTGATTTTGCGAACCGTCTCCTCATGGAAAGCCCTGGCATCGGGGGCTTTGTGGAAATAAAGGTAACCACCGAAGATCTCATCGGCCCCTTCGCCACTGAGCACCATTTTGATACCCATGGAGCGGATGACCCGTGCCAGCAGGTACATGGGCGTGGAGGCCCTGACGGAGGTCACGTCGTAGGTCTCGAGATGATAGATCACATCGCGGATGGCGTCGAGGCCTTCTTCAATGGTATAGTGAATTTCGTGGTGAACGGTGCCGATGTGTTCAGCGGCGCGGCGGGCTGCTTCCAGGTCGGGTGACCCCTCCAGCCCGATCGCAAAGGAATGGAGCCGGGGCCACCAGGCGGGCTGGCTGTCGCCACTCTCAATACGCATGGCCGAAAACTTCTGTGCGATGGCCGAAATCACCGAAGAATCGAGACCTCCGGAAAGGAGCACCCCATAAGGTACGTCAGACATCAGCTGACGGTGGACCGCCGCCTCCAAAGCCTGGCGGAGTACTTCGATGTGTGCGGCCGTGAGCCCTTCAGGAGCTTCGGGCGACGCTTCACCGGGCCGGGCCGCCTCTTCCTGCTCCCCGGGGCGTTTATGGCCCTCACCGGAAGAAGGAGGGGGGCTTTCAGGATCGCCGGGAGCTGAGAGGTTTTCAACCGCCTCAAAGGAGAACCAGTCGCGCTGGTACCAACGGGTGAGTTCTCCGCCTTTCCCTTCGAGGTAATGGCCGGGAGGAAACTCCCGCAGGGTGTTGCAAATGCCGGTCAGAGCTTTCAACTCGGATGCCACAAACAAGGTGCCTGAGGGGTCGTGCCCCATATATAATGGAATAATACCGATATGGTCACGGGCAATAAGGTAGTTCTCCTTCTCCTCGTCGTAGAGGGCGAAGGCGAAGATCCCGTTGAGCTCATCGAGGAAAGCGGGGCCTTTCTCCCGGTAAAGGGGAAGGATCACCTCGCAGTCGGATTGGGTGCGGAAAGGGTAGCGGCCCGCATAGCTTTGTCGCAGGGCCTGGTGGTTGTAAATCTCCCCGTTGACGGCCAGTACCAGGCGGCGGTCGTCGCTGAAGAGGGGCTGGCGCCCCGATGCCGGGTCGACAATGGAAAGCCTTTCGTGGGCCATCAGGGCTTTCTCTCCGCAATAGATCCCCGACCAGTCGGGACCCCGGTGGCGGATTCTTCCCGACATGGCGAGGATTTGGGGCCGCAGGGAAGCGGTCGGCACTCCTGGCTCAAATGCACATACTATTCCACACATAACGATGAGTTAATGGTTTGATGCAAAACTAGACACTTTGATGCATAATCCCTTTTTAAAATAACAAAATTCCCGAATATTAAGAAAATATTAACTAAAAGACAGAAATCGTTCAAATTTCTGACATATTACTATTTCTTTGGAGGGGCAGATGGCCTATTGTTATTGTTAATGAGGGGATTGAGGGAAAGGGCAGGGGGTCGGTCGCAGGAAATTGGGTTTAGACTAAAAGGGGGTGGGGTGTCGATATTGTATTTAAAAACTCAATTATGCGTTATAAAATGGGGGGTCTAATATTAAATTACATGTAAAATTTAAAAAATACCCCCAAAAAATGATAGGAAGTGTGAAAAGAAGTATTTTTGTCCTAACCAAAAACCATCAAATTCAACGTAACATGGCACATATGAGATTCAAGGCACTGGAAGAGGTGATGAACCGGGAGCCCCGACCGCTGGTCAACGGGGAGAAGCTGACATCGGAGTATTACAAGATGCTGGTCTTTGATCAGCCGAAGATGCAGAAGTATCTGAGCAGGGAGGCCTTTCAGGCGGTGGTGGCGGCCATCGAGAGTGGCACGTCTGTTGACCGGAAGATGGCCGATCAGGTGGCCCAGGGGATGAAGGCGTGGGCGCTCGAGAACGGGGCGACCCATTACACCCACTGGTTTCATCCCCTGACCGATGGTACGGCCGAGAAGCATGATGCCTTTATTGAATACAACGGAAGTGGCGGGGTGATCGAATCCTTCAGCGGTAAGATGCTGGCGCAGCAGGAACCCGATGCCTCCTCCTTTCCGAGTGGAGGCATCAGGGCCACCTTTGAGGCCCGGGGGTATACCGCCTGGGATCCCACATCTCCCGCTTTCATCAGCGAGACGACTCTGAGTATTCCCACGATATTCATCAGTTATACGGGGGAGGCCCTCGATTACAAGACGCCTCTGTTGCGCTCTATCAGGGCCATCGATCAGGCTGCCACGGCCGTGGCCCGCTATTTTGACAAGGAGGTGAAGAGTGTCCAGGCCAACCTGGGGTGGGAACAGGAGTATTTTCTGGTGGATGAGGCGCTATTCATGGCGCGCCCCGACCTGGTGCTCACCGGCCGCACCCTGATGGGCCACTCCTCTTCCAAGGATCAGCAGCTCGAGGACCACTATTTCAGTTCGATACCTACGCGGGTCAACCGCTTCATGATTGACCTGGAACAGGAGGCGTATAAACTGGGTGTCCCTGTGAAGACCCGTCACAATGAAGTAGCCCCCAATCAGTTTGAGCTGGCCCCCATCTACGAGGAGATGAACCTGGCCAATGACCACAACCAGGTCATTATGGACCTGATGCAGAAGATTGCCCGCAGACACAAATTCAGGGTACTCTTCCATGAAAAACCCTTTGCAGGGATCAACGGTTCAGGAAAACACAACAACTGGTCCTTGCAGACCGATACTGGGGTCAACCTCTATTCACCGGGTAAAAACCCCAAGTCCAATCTCCAGTTTCTGACCTTTATCATCAACACACTTAAGGCGGTCCACGATTCCCAGGATCTGTTGCGGGCCTCTATTTACAATGCGGCCAACCAGCACCGGCTGGGGGCCAATGAGGCGCCCCCCTCGATCATCTCCGTTTTTCTGGGGACTGAAATCTCCCAGATGCTTGATCTGATGGAGACGGCAGTGGTCGACCGCAGAATGACGCCAGACGAGAAGACGGAGCTGAAACTTAACATCGGGCGGATCCCGGAGATTATTCTGGACACTACCGACCGGAATCGCACGTCGCCCTTTGCCTTTACGGGGAACCGGTTTGAGTACCGGGCCGTGGGCTCCTCGGCCAACTGCGCTTCGGCACTGATCATCCTCAATGCCGTGGTGGCCAATCAGCTGAATAAATTCCGCGCCGAAGTCGACACCCTCATCGAAGGAGGCACCCGTAAAGATGAAGCGCTCTTCCAGGTGCTGAAACGGCTGATCATTGAGTCCAAGCCGATCCGTTTCAACGGCAATGGCTACAGCCAGGAGTGGGTGGAAGAAGCTGCCCGCAGGGGATTGACCAACGTAAGTAATGTTCCGGAAGCCCTGTCGGCCTTCCTGCGCCCCGAGTACATGAAGATGCTCGAAGAACTGGAGATCCTCAATGAACGGGAACTCCATGGCAGGGTAGAGGTGGAGTACGAGAAATTTACCAAGAAGGTGCAGATCGAATCCCGCGTATTGGGCGATCTGGCCATCAACCATATCGTGCCCGTTTCGGTAAAATACATGACCGTGTTGCTGCAAAATGTGAAATACCTCAAAGAGGTCTTCTCTACCGAAGAGTATGAGGAACTTTCCGCAGGACGGAAACAGCTGATCAGGGAGATCAGTACCCACAATTCGACCATCAAGGCGTTGGTTTACGACATGACCGAAGAACGGAAGAAAGCGAACGTGATCGAGGATGCCATGGAAAAGGCCAGGGCTTACGATCAGAACGTACTGCCTTACATGGAGAAAATCAGGTACCATATCGACAAGCTGGAACTGGTGGTGGACAATGAGATGTGGCCACTGCCCAAATACCGTGAATTGTTGTTTGTTCGTTAGCAGCAATAGTTGGTTTATATTCAGAGAAAAAAGGCCGTCTCACCCTGTGAGCGGCTTTTTTCATCTGCACCCTGTTGACCGTTGCGGAGGGTGGGGTTGGCCAGGGGGAGTATCACAGGATGGTATGTGAGTTGCAGACGTTGTTGACTGTTGCCGGGGGCCATGGATTCCGCAGGAGGGGTGGAATTCGGCAAAGCATATACTAACCGGCAGGGGTTTCCGTTATCTTTTTTAAATCGGCAAATAAAAATTAATTTTACCACCCTTATTTTCGGGATTGTTTATGAAGATAGTCAAATGGGCTGTGGTGTTGCTGGCAGGAACCCTGCTAACCTCGTGTGCTGCCGGCAATTTGAGCCGGGTGGCCTTCACTTCCAAGGAGATCGGGGAATACCACAAGGCCATCCAGAAATACCGCAAGGCCAATAAGAAGGAGAAGAGCCGTGAGAAGCGGACCGAGTATGCCTATGCCATTGGAGAGTGTTACCGTCATCTGGGGGATTATGAGATGGCGGCTCTTTATTACCGGAATGCGGTACGGCGCAATCATCCTGATCCGAAGGCCCTGCTCTGGAATGCCGAAATGCTGAGGGCCACCCAGAAATACGAGGAAGCGCTCGAGAATTACCGGGCCTATCTGGAGGAGGTGCCAGGGGATGAAAAAGCTCTGAACGGCATTGAGTCGATCCAGCTCACCCAGAATTGGATCGCCCGGCCTACGCGACATATCATCAATCCCGCCAAGGAACTCAACTCCCGTGAAAGCGACTACTCCCCGGCCTATCTGGCGGGGAGCGACAACCAGATTCTTTTTACCTCAGCCCGGAAGGCGGGCACCGGCAAGCGGAAGAGTATGATAACGGGACAGACCTTTGCCGACCTTTTCAAATCGGAATACAATGTCCAGCGTGAAAAGTGGGAAACACCCCAGCTGGCCGATCAGAACGGTATCGTCAACACTTCCGACGAGGAAGGAGCTGCCACACTGGGTGGCAAGAGCGGAGAGATTCTCTTTACCCGCTGCCGGTATGAGAAGACTCAGAATATGGGAGCTCAGATCTTTACCACCTCTCAGGTCAGGGGTAGTTGGGCGGAACCGGTCAAAATGGATCTTCTGCCCGACTCCATTCTGGTGGCGCATCCGGCGCTGTCACCCGATGGGAGCAAGCTCTATTTTGTCTCCGACAATGGGGGCGGACAGGGAGGCACCGATATCTGGGTGGCAGAGAAGAGCGGAGGTCAGTTTAAGGAACCGAAAAACCTGGGGAGCGTGATCAACACCCCCGGGAACGAGATGTTCCCTTATGTGCGTGACAACGGGGAGCTTTATTTCTCCTCTGATTACCACAAGGGATTGGGCGGGCTCGATATTTTTGTTGCGGTCAGGGACGAGGACGGGAACTGGAGTGTCAGAAACATGGGGTATCCCATCAACTCGCCGGGTGATGATTTCGGGATCGCCTATGTGGCAGGCAAGGACCAGGGGCTTTTCTCCTCGAACCGGAAAGGGTCGCGGGGTGATGATATATACTCCTTTGTAGTTCCTCCGGTTGTTTATCAGGCTTCGGGTGAGATCTTCAACAAAGAGACGGGAGCCCCTGTAGATGGGGCGACGCTGCGGGTGATCGGTACCGATGGCACCAACCTGCGGCTGCGGGCCCAGGGGGGGAAATTCCAGGTTAAACTGAACAAAGGCACCGAATATGTATTTGCTGCCTTCAGAGAGGGTTTCCTCAATGACAAGGCACGCATCACCACCGAAGGACTCGAAGAGAGCAAGGATTTCAGGTTTGAATTTTTCCTGACGCCCACCGATTCTCCTATCAAACTCGACAATATTAATTATGCCTTCGGCAGTTTTGACCTGCTGCCCGAGTCGATGGTGGCCCTCGATTCGCTGGTGCGCCTGCTGGAACTTAACCCTACCATCACCATTGAGCTGATGGCCCATACCGACCATGTCGGCGGAGACCAGTTTAATTTCGAACTGAGCCAGAAGCGGGCGCAGAGTGTGGTCAACTACCTCGTAGAGAAAGGCGTCAATCCTCAGAGGCTGGTGGCTAAGGGGTATGGGGAGACCTGGCCCAAGAAGGTCACCCGCGAGATGGCCTCCCGTTATGAGTGGCTGAAGCGGGGTGACGAGCTGAC
>CAZKIU010000066.1:0-13127 GCA_964552955.1 uncultured Prolixibacteraceae bacterium | reverse complement strand
GAGGAGCGGTACTCCCCCTGAAGGCCCCGGATCAACTGGAATGGATAGCCCTGCTTCTGGCCAGGTAATGCATTCGCCTGACAGGAAGGAATCCCGGGCAATGGGCCGCCAGACTTTCTATTCCGCGGAGAGAGGTTTTCAATTTTGAAAAAGGTGTTTCCCGCCGGAAGAGACGATGCTACTCTCAGAAATTTCGAACATTCAGCACCACGGAGTGGTAACATTTCTGAAAACCGGGTAACCTCTGTGCAAGTGATTCACTGGCAGAGGTTAAATGTAACATCTCTGCTTATCCCCGAAACATGTGTTAATGGCCGGGAGTAACTCCCCGAATACCTTTGGTATAAAAAACAATCAAAATGCAAAAGGTATTCACGACAGCTTTAATGATCGCTTTGGGAGGGTTTCTCTTCGGATACGACATCGCGATGATTTCAGGGACCACCTCCCAATTGGAGAGTCTCTTCACTCTGAGTAAATCGGGTCTGGGATTTACCGTGGCCATAGCTCTGATCGGTACCATCATCGGTACCATGGTGGTTGGAAAACCCGTTGACCGTTACGGCCGGCGTAAGTCCCTGATAGTATTGTCAGCTCTCTTTGTCTTGACCACCGTGGGCAGTGCCTTGTCTCCCGTATGGGGCATGTTCCTTTTCTTCCGGTTTCTGACGGGGATTCTTCTGGGAGCCATTTCGGTGATTACACCTATGTATATTGCTGAAATATCACCTGCTTCCCAGAGGGGTCGACTGGTCATGCTCAACCAGTTCAATGTGGTGGCGGCTATCTTCCTGGCTTACGTCATTAACTATCTGCTTGCCGGGGCCATGGCTTCAGGATCCTGGCGCTGGATGATTGGCGTCGAGGTCATACCGGCAGCCTTGTTTTTTCTGATGCTTCTCAGGGTCCCCGAGAGCCCGCGCTGGCTGGCCCTTAACAATCAGGCCGATGAGGCGGTCAGGGTTTTCACCCGGCTGGGAGCCGAAAATCCCGGAGCCGAAGTGAAAACCATCATGGATTCCATTCAGAACCAGGCGAAAAGCGGCCATGGCCATCTTTTCAGTAAGGAAAACCGCTTCCCGGTGATGATCGCTGTTCTCATAGCCGCCTTTAACCAGCTGGCCGGAATCAATGCTATCATCTATTATGCTCCCCGGATCTTTGAAATGACCGGCCTTGGATTGAATGCTTCCATGCTGCAGTCCATCTCTATCGGTCTGACCAACTTGCTGTTTACCATCCTGGCTCTTTTCCTGATCGACCGGTATGGCCGGCGGACTTTGCTGATGGTGGGTTCCGCCGGAATGGTCTTTTTCCTCTCCATGCTGGCCAAGGCATTTTTTACCAATAATTTCAGCGAATTGGGAGGTTACGGGGTCATGATCTACCTCATGGGATTCATTGCCTTCTTTGCCATTAGCCAGGGCGCCGTCCTGTGGGTGGTCATCTCGGAAATCTTCCCCGGCAAAGTGCGCGCCCAGGGCCAGGCACTGGGGAGTTTTACCCACTGGGTCATGAATGCCGGCATCAGCTGGTTGTTCCCGGTAGTGGCAGCCCTGCCAGCCATCGGCGGCGGCCCCTCCTTTGCCTTCTTCGCACTGATGATGGTCCTCCACTTCTTCTTTGCCTGGAAAATCCTCCCCGAAACAAAAGGCAAATCGCTGGAAGAGATCCAGGCCGAATGGGCGAAAAAGCATAAGCATTGATTTGAAATCAAATAAAACATCCTGCTATGAAATTGAACAACAAAAAAATCCTTTGCATTGGTGAAGTCCTGTGGGATAATCTCCCCTCTGGAAAGAAGCCCGGTGGAGCCCCGATGAATGTGGCTCTCCACCTGCACAACATCGGCCAGTCGGTGACCATCGCCAGTAAGGTGGGCAATGACGATCCCGGGCGGGAACTGGTTGATTTTCTCCGTCAGTCGGGTATGGAAACCGACTTTATCGCCATCGATGAGGCGTTGCCGACCAGTCAGGTATTGGTTCACCTCGACCAGAACAACAATGCCACCTATGAAATCTGTGACCCTGTGGCCTGGGACAACCTGACTCTCACACCGGCCCTGGAGAAGAGAGCTTCCGAATCGGGACTCTTCATTTATGGTTCCTTGGCCTCCAGGAACCCTATTTCAAGATCCGCCATCCTCCGGTTGCTGGAATTCGATGCTCTCAAGCTGATCGATGTCAACCTGAGAAAACCTTACGACACCCAGGAAACCGTGGAAAAACTCCTCCGGAAATCTGACATTGCCAAACTCAACGATGAAGAGCTGGTCACCTTTGCCCAATGGTACAACAAGCATAAACATGATGAGAAAAGCCTGATCAAATGGTTTGCCGAGCAGTATCAGCTGAGTATGGTTTGTGTCACCAAGGGCGACAAGGGAGCGGTACTTTATTGTGACGGGACTTTCTACGATCATCCGGGATTTAAGGTGGATGCCGTGGATACCGTCGGGGCCGGAGATGCCTTTCTGGCCGGACTGATCGCGGCGTTATCGGAAGGCCGGAATTATTCCGACGCATTGGCCTTCGCCAGTGCTACCGGTGCGTTTGTGGCTTCCAGGCCGGGAGCCACCCCTGCTTTCGACAGGGATGAAATCAATCGAATCTTACAATCTAATTAAACTTTAGTGTTATGTTGAAATTTATTGATTTTTCAAAAACAGCCAGTTTTATCCTGGTCCTGCTTGGCACCTTTCTGGTCACCCAAAGTTTTGCCCAGAAAAGAACCATTTCGGGAAAAGTGACCGAAAGTGGTACCGGCTTGTCCCTGCCCGGGGTGAACATTATTGAAAAGGGAACTATGAACGGTGTAATCACCGATATGGACGGCAACTACTCCCTGTCCGTTGATGAAAACGGCATCCTTGTTTTTAGTTTCATCGGTTTCACTGCACAGGAGATTCCCGTAAAGGGCAGGACCTCCCTCGATGTGATTTTGGTGGAGGAAGCACGGGGATTGGATGAAGTGGTGGTAACAGGCTATCAGACGCAGCGGAAGGCCGACCTGACCGGGGCGGTTTCCGTGGTAGCTGTCGAAGATCTGGAAAAGAATGTGACTGCCAACGCCATGAAATCGCTCCAGGGACAGGTGGCCGGGATGTTTGTGACCTCCGACGGCCGGCCCAGCGGGGCGGCCAACGTCCAGATCAGGGGCATCAACTCCATCAATGCCTCCACCACACCCCTTTACATTATTGACGGGGTCCCCACTACGGCTGGTATGCACGAAATTAACCCCAACGACATCGAATCGATGCAGGTCCTAAAAGATGCTGCAGCCGCCAGCATTTATGGTTCCAGGGCTTCCAACGGGGTGATCATCATCACCACCAAAAAAGGAAAAAGCGACAAAGCCGTTCTCGAGGTGAAATCCCATGTGGGAACCTCCTTTTATGCCAACAGACCGCAGGTTCTCAATACCATGGAATACGGTCAGGCATACTGGCAGGCAGCCGTCAACGACGGCGCCGACCCCAACCGCCACTTTCTCTACAAGTACCAGTGGCATGCCAACGAGGAGGGCGTCCCAGTGCTCGATAACATCCTCCTGCCGAAATACCTCGATGCCAACAAAACCATGCTGACTTCCAACACCAACTGGTATAATGAAATTTCCAGGGTGGGGATTGAGCAGAACCACAACGTCACCTTTTCCAAAGGCAACCAGGCGGGATCATCCCTTTTTTCCATGGGATTCTATGACAATCAGGGGATCATTAAAACCACCGGTTTTAACCGTCTTTCGGCCCGTATCAACTCAGACTACAAACTTTTCGGCGGAAAATTCAGGGTGGGGGAGAACCTCTCCATGACCAAAACCCTTGAAAGCAATACCGATGTGCTCAATCTCACCCTCCAGACCCTTCCGGTGATTCCCGTGCATACCGAAGCCGGCGGCTGGGGAGGCCCTGTGGCCGGCATGAATGACCGGCAGAATCCCGTCCGCATCCTCGAAGACAACCAACAGAACCATTACAATTACCTCAGGCTCTATGGAAATGTCTACGGCGAACTCGACCTGTTGAAAGGCCTGACCTTCCGCTCCAACTACGGGATTGACTACGGCAGCTTCTTCGAAAGAATCCTGGTTTATTCTTATAAGTCGGGTTATCTCAACAACGACCTGAACAGGGTCAACAACAAACAGTCTCACAGCATCAAACAGACCTTCTCCAATACCCTGATTTATAACCTGGCTGCCGGGCGAAGCAAAATCGACTTCCTGGCTGGTACGGAGTCATATGGAGAATACTTCGAGGAGTTTGAAGCCGGCATTGAAACTTTTGAAGTGGAAGATCCCGATTACATGTACATCAATGCCGGTACCGGCAAGCGGAACACCGCGGGCTGGGGAACCGAATACCGGTTGCTCTCCTATTTCGGGAAAGTCGACTATAACTTTTCTGACCGTTACCTGGCTTCCATGACCCTTCGTTATGATGGTTCCTCCCGTTTCGGGAAAAACAACAAATTCGGGATGTTCCCGGCGGCCTCCATCGGGTGGCGCATCAATGAGGAATCTTTCATGGAGGATCTGGATATGATTTCCAACCTTAAGCTTCGTTTCGGCTGGGGCCAGACGGGTAACCAGGCCATCGACAACCTGGCGCGTTATTCCGTTTATGTGACCGACTACAACGGGGGCAATCCGACCTGGGCCTCCCCCTGGGGCACCGCCTATGACATCGCCGGTACCGGCGGGGCAGGAATCCCTTCAGGCTACAAACGTACCCGCCTCGGTAACGATGACCTCAAATGGGAAACCACCACCCAATCCAACATAGGCCTTGATTTCGGCCTCTGGGACCAGAAACTTTCAGGTAGCCTCGAATTCTACTCCAAGAAAACGGAAGACATGCTGTTTGAACCTGGGTACATCGGCGTCATCGGAGAAGGGGGAAACCAGTTCGTGAACGGTGCCACTATGACCAACAAGGGTATTGAACTGGTGGTGGATTACAAGGGAGATGCTTTCGGAAATAAACTCTCCTATAGCATCACCGGGAATATCGCCACCAATTGCAACAAAATCGTAGACCTTCCCGAAGCCGTCAGGAATGCTTACGGTGGCAATGGCAGGGATCAGAATATCCTGGGCAGGCCATTGTACTCCTACTACGGATATGTAGCTGATGGCATCTTCAAGGATCCCGACGATGTGGCCAATTCCGCCGAATCGGTGGGTAAGGCCCTGGGACGTATCAAATATAAAGATCTGGATGGAAACGGGGTGATCACCGATGATGACCGCGCCTGGCTCGGCAATCCCCATCCTGATTTTACATACGGGTTGAATTTCAGTGCCTCCTGGCAAAATTTTGACCTCTCCTTTTTCTGGCAGGGTGTGGTCGGTAATACCGTGGTCAACGATGCCAAATACCATACCGACTTCTGGAGCGTGAAAGAGAACGGCTCCAATAAGGGCACCCGCCTCCTCGATGCCTGGTCGCCACTGAATCCCGATTCCAGCATTCCGGCCCTGACACTGGTCGACTCCAACAATGAAAACCGCTTCTCGACCTACGTCCTGGAGTCTGGGTCCTATTTGAAACTGAGAAACCTCCAGGTCGGGTACACCCTGCCCCTGAAGGAGTCTGTGGTCACGAAAGCCCGAGTCTATTTGGGTGGACAAAACCTGATTATCCTCTCCAAGTGGTGGGGCGATGACAAATTCACCGGCCTCGATCCCGAAAATCCCGGTTGGGGCTACCCCATTCCCACCAACTTCACCTTTGGCGTTAATCTGACATTCTAACTTATAAAAATCGAATACCATGAAGAAAATAGTTTCAATAGCCATCATCGCCCTGATAAGCTTCAGCTGCTCCAATTACCTCGATGTGCAGCCCAAGGGGGTTTTGAGCGACGAGAACCTGACTTCTCCCAAGAGTGCTGAAGGATTTATCATATCGGCTTACTCCTCGCTGGGAAGTGATCACTATACCGCACCTTACAGTTTATGGTCCTATGGGAATGTCCGTTCCGACGATGCCTACAAGGGGGGCCGTGATGAGGCTGACATCCAGGCGGTCCATTTCTTCGAGACCTTTGTCTATACGCAGCCCGATATGGCCGGCATGGAGGGTGGGGGCGATCCCGACGAGATGTGGTTTAGCCTTTATATCGCCGTCTCACGGGTCAACAATGCTCTGAGAACCCTTAACAGCCTCACCGACGATCAAATGCCCAACCGGAAAGCCAGGATCGGCGAAATGCGCTTTCTCAGGGGCCATTTCTATTTCGTTATGAAAATTCTCTGGAAATACATCCCATATATTGATGAGACGGTTCCGGTCAACGAATATGGTAATATCTCCAACCGGGCGCTTAACAATGATGAGCTGTGGCAGAAAATCGCCGGCGACTTTGAATTTGCCGTTAACAATCTGCCCATGACGCAGCCTGAGATCGGAAGGCCCAACAAAACAGCTGCCCGCACTTACCTGGCCAAGACGAAACTTTTCCAGGCCTATGAGCAGGATGAACAGAACAATGTGGTGAAAATCAACACGGAGAAGCTCCAGCAGGTGGTCGACCTGTGCGACCAGGTGATGGCCTCGGGGTACAAACTACAACCCGATTTCGGCTATAATTTCCTCCCCGGGTCTTATGAAAACGGGGTCGAGGCCATCTGGTCTGTCCAGTATTCCGTAGGGGATATCACTCCTAAAGGACGTCTGAACTGGGGTGATGTGCTGAGTGCTCCCATGGCGGGCGGTTTTGGGTGTTGCGGATTTCATCAGCCCAGCCAAAACCTGGTCAATGCCTTCAAAACCAATGCCAACGGCCTGCCCATGCTCGATGACTTCAATAATGTCAATGCTACCGAATTCAAGGGTGCCCAATCCTTTGACCCCCGCCTCGACCATACAGTAGCCATGCCAGGGAAACCCTGGAAGTATGTTCCTGACCTCATCATGGAAGAGAGCTGGTTGCGCAATAAAAATGTCTACGGTGTCTATATGTCTCTCAAGGAGAACGTAGCCCCAACCTGCGACTGCCTGGTCAATATCGACCCCTTCTACGGAAATTCCAAGAACCGGATCATCCTGCGCTACGCCGAAGTTCTGCTGATGAAAGCTGAAGCCCTCATCGAACTCAACCGTTACAGTGAGGCCCTGCCGCTAATCAATGCCCTCAGGGAAAGAGCCGCCAACAGTACCGGGTTGCTGGTCGATATGAAAAGACAACCGGTCTCCAACTATAAGGTGGGCCTCTACTCCAGCTTCGCCTCCAAAGCAGAAGCCACAAAGGCCTTGCGCTTCGAACGCCGGCTCGAACTGGCCATGGAAGGATCCCGGTTCTTCGACCTCGTCAGATGGGGCGTCGCCGATCAGGTCCTTAACCAGTACTTCGAAAAGGAAAAATTGCTGCGCGAATACTATTCAATAGCCCATTTTGCCAAAAACAGGGACGAATACTGCCCCATCCCCCAGCAGCAGATCAACTGGTCCAAAGGATTGTATGTGCAGAATGCAGGCTATAATTAACGGTTCTGGAAAATTACCGAGATGATTATGAAATATTTAAATTCTGGAAAAATGAAAACAAAAATAGTATTCCTCCTGATGGCTGCGGTTCTCCTGATCACGGGATGCAGGAAGGACGAAGAGATAGAGATCGCTGATCCCATGTTGAAAGCAGTGAAGGATTTGAAATATGAATTCTTTGCCAATAATGACAGTATTACCCTCTCCTGGGATAATCCCAATGCGCCTGCCGGAGTGTCGACCATCATCCGGCATACCAACGGGATTACCGTTCTGGGAGGGGCCCAGAACTCAGCGAAGTTTGGTATCATTGAGACCAACAAGGATTATGTCTTTACCGTCAAGGTGAAAAGCTCCACCGAAAATGTTTATTCACTCGGGAGCACGGTCCGATTTGTGCGTGAAGGGGCCTATAATGTTTCGGATATTACTTTCCGCCAGGAGGAGGACAGTGTTCTCATCAGCTGGAAGCTGCCTCAGGGGGCCTCACTGAGCAATATTGTGGTGGCATGGAAATCAGATGCGGTCAATGGAACCAGCACCCTGGGAGGGGGAGAGACCAAACTCAAACTCGTGGGATTACCTCTGTCGGCTTACCAGTTTTCCTTCGTCACCAAGGATGCCCAGGGTAAAAGCTCCCATACCAGCTATCAACCCTTCCGGGTAGGTCCCACTAAAGTCGGTTTCCTCAGCAAATATCCCAACGCAGCCAGCATTATCGACGATGATGAGATTGCCGCAGCTCAATGGTTTTTCAAAACCTATTCAAATTCGGCTTTTATCTCCTTCAACGATGTAAAGAACGGGTCGGTCGACTTGAAGCAGTTCAGGGTGATCTGGTGGCAATCCGATGAACTGGGAGGCAAAGATTTGCCGGCCATCGCCAAAGATCCGGCCGTAGTCCAGGCCATCTCTGATTATCACAAACAGGGCGGAAACCTTTTCCTGACCACTTTTGCCACCTATTATCTTCAGACCATTGGTAGGCTGCCCAGGGAGAAGTTTGCCGAGTCCAACAATTATGGTGATGGTGCTGGCGGGGTCAACCCAGATGTTTGGGCGGTCAGCGTCAATCTGAAATCCTTCAATTATACCACCCATCCCCTTTATCGTGATCTGATCATTAACAATACGGGGAATAACGGCAGGGAAATTCCGTTGATTGGCTCTGGTTGGAAAGAAGACCACAACTGCAACTGGGGAGGCCTCCCCGTCATGCACGGATTTGCCAACGATGACGATGCTTTTGTGCCCTACATGTTGAACACCTTCGGATTTATCAACCTGGGAAGCTGGGGCCATGTCAGGGATTACTGGCAGGGAGGCATTGTGGAAACCACCGCCTTCGGAGCCTTTAAAGGCTCGGCCATCGCCATCGGCCTGGGCGCCTATGAATGGAACCAAAACAACGGGGTCAATCCCTACCAGTCCCAGATCGAGAAGATGTCGAAAAATGCAATTGAATACCTTAAAACCAAATAGCGATGAGAATTAATTTGAAATTGATCCCGGTGGCATTATTAGTATGCCTGGGGTGGTTATCAGGCTGTAAGGAGGAGACAGAAGTCCTTGACCTGAACAACGCCGTGGATATCACTGATTTTAAGATTGGGAACCGGACAGGGGTCATCAATGACACGACCCAGGTCATTCAGGTCACCATGCCTGCCGGGACCGCGAGTCTTTCGGCCCTGGTGCCCACCTTTACGGTATCCTCAGGTGCTGTAGTCACTCCCCTGCCGGGCGTGGCCCAGGATTTCACCAGCCCTGTGAAATATACGGTGACCTCCGGAAATGTATATAAAACCTATACGGTTTCGGTAAGCGTGAAGGAAGCCGCCATATTGACGGCCGCTATCGGGACCCATGTGGGGGTGATAGATGAAGCCGGTAAGACCATTACCATTGCCTTGCCCTATGGGACCGTCCTGACGGAACTGGCTCCTGCCTTCACCCTAACCGGGGAAGCAACCCTTTCACCTGCCTCCGGAGTGAAGCAGAATTTCACCACCCCGGTGACCTATACGTTGACTTCCGGTTTGGTAACCAAACAGTATGTGGTCCGGACCGAGGTGAAGGTGGCCCCCGACATGAGCAAGGGCCCCATCGGCACTAAAAAGGCCTTCCTGGGAACCGCCAAAGACCGGAGCTCCCTGCCCGATGATGATGAGCAGGCTGCAGCAGACTGGTTCTTCACGAAATTTGCCGATGCCGATTATATCTCGTGGGACCAGGTGAGTGGTGGCGCGGTAAATATTTACCAGTACAAGGTGATCTGGTGGCAGTACGACAACAGCGCCACGTTGCCACAGCAGGCCCTACACAATGACGTGGTGGGGCTCTTCGCGGGCTACCTGAAAGATGGGGGAAACCTTTATTTTTCTGGGCATGCCGTTCGTTATTTCTGGACCATCGGCCGTATCCCTTCGGAATTCAACATGGCCATAGGGGATGGCGGAGGCTTTGAAAACAACGATACCTGGACCATCGGCGTGAACCTGCCGGCGGCAGACCACCGCGGTCACCCCCTCTACAAAAACATGATGTTTGACCAGGCCGATGGATTTTACACCTTCCCGGTCATCGGCCCGGGTTGGAAGGAAGACCATAACCATGTCATGGTAGAGGTAGCCCGCAAATATAACTACCCCAATAACTCTCTCCTGGCCTATGCCAGCTTCGTCAAGGAACTCGATGCCGAATGGCTCGGCGTCTGGGGCGGTATCCGCGACTACTACATGGCTGGCGTGCTGGAACTCAAATCCAACACCACCTGGAAGGGCAAGGCTATTTATATGGGTATCGGCGGTTTCGAATGGAACCAGAATGCTCAGGGAGGCATCAACCCCACGGGTGTCAATCCTTACCAGGATAACATAATCAGGGTCTGCTCCAACGCGATAGACTACCTGAGCCAGAACTGACCACTTCACCTGCCCGGGGCCCCTGGCATAGGGAACCCGGGCAGGTTTTTTTCCTGTTATAGCGTTATTTGCGAAGGGATGGTTCTTCAGTCATTTTCATCAGCCTCCGGTTCCCGAAAAACCCTGGATGGCGGGCCACACACGAATTTATAAAAAGTGCTACATCCGGCATTACCTGTCAAAGACTTAAAGATATGAGACATTTATTGCTTTTTTTTACGGCTCTATGGATGGGTCTATCTGCCTTCTCTCAAAGCGGCAAGGAGTTATATCGTCCCCAATACCACTTTTCACCTGAAAGGAACTGGTTGAACGATCCCAACGGAATGGTTTACTTTGCCGGAGAATACCATCTTTTTTTCCAGTACAATCCTTCTGGCATCAACTGGGGCAACATGAGCTGGGGCCATGCAAAGAGTAAGGATATGGTGCATTGGGAGCATCTTCCTGTGGCCATTCCCGTTGAAAACGGAGTGATGGCCTTTTCAGGATGTGTGGTTGTGGACCATAACAATACTAGCGGTTTCGGTATTAACGGTCAGCCCCCCCTGGTGGCGGTCTATACCGGTGCGGGCACCTACCAGGATCAGCGCCTTGCCTTCAGCACCGATAGTGGCCTCACCTGGAAAACCTACGCCCATAATCCGGTCATCGACCTGTACAGCAATAATTTCCGTGATCCCAAAGTCATCTGGCATGAACCTACCCGGAAATGGATCATGGTGGTCTCCCTGGCCGAATACCGGAAAATCAGGATCTATGCCTCCCCTGACCTTAGAAACTGGGAGGTGCTGCAGGATTTCGGCCCTGAGGGCAATCTTTCGGGAGTTTGGGAATGCCCCGATCTTTTTCCTCTCAATGTCGATGAAGATCCTACCCAAACCAAATGGGTGCTGGTTCACAGTATTGGCCCCGGCCTGGAACAGTACTTCATCGGGGATTTCGACGGCTCGAAATTCAACTGGCAGAAGTCGGGACTTGAAGGCATAGTGGTAGAAGATTTTGAAAAAGCGGATTACAACGGCTGGACGGCCACAGGCAGTGCCTTCGGTGATAAGCCGGTCAGCGGGAACCTCCAGGGCCAGCAGGCCGTATCAGGTTACCTGGGCACCCAGCTGGTCAATTCCTTCCGTAACGGCGATGGTTCCATGGGGCGCCTCTTATCACCCTCCTTTCTGATTCAGAAAAACTACCTCAGCTTCCTGATCGGCGGGGGAAACCATCCTGCCGGAACCTATATCAAACTATTGATTGACAATAAGGTAGTGGCTACCTCGACGGGGCTGAATGATGAATTTCTCGAGTGGAAAAGCTGGAATGTGGCCTCATTCGTGGGGCAACAGGCCCGCATAGCCATCATCGACTCTGTCACTTCCGGATGGGGACATATCAACGTCGACCATATCATCCAAACCGACCAGCCGGTGCAAACGGCAAATTTCGGGAAGGTTGATTTCGGGAAGGACTTTTATGCCTCGCAATCTTTTTCCGATGTTCCCGGGAACCGCCGGATCTGGCTCGCCTGGATGAGCAACTGGAGCTATGCCGGAGATGTACCTACTTTCCCCTGGCGGGGCATCATGTCGGTACCCCGTGAAGTCAGACTGAAAACCATCAACGGAGCCATTCAACTGGTGCAGACCCCTGTGGCCTCACTCGATGATATTGCCAGGGAGGCGATTAACCTGCAGGACAAATCTGCTCCGGAGGTGGCAGCCGCAGTGGAAAACCTCCACCTGAAAACTTACCGCATCAAGGCAAAAACCTCATCATACCCTTCGGGCAGTTTTACCCTTAAGGTCAGAAAAGGCCCTAACCAGGAGACCACCATAGTTTTTGACACTGAACGGCAGGAGATCCGCTTTGACCGCTCCCGTTCTGGCGCCCTCACAGGGAACCAGATCTTCAGCGACATACAGATCGCACCTC
Source organism: uncultured Prolixibacteraceae bacterium (assembly GCA_964552955.1). Classification (GTDB taxonomy): domain Bacteria; phylum Bacteroidota; class Bacteroidia; order Bacteroidales; family Prolixibacteraceae; genus UBA1413. The sequence continues at coordinate 776 of CAZKIU010000066.1, read as the reverse complement.
TCTGGAGCCAAAACCATCAGGTGGAGGTGGACATTCTGGTCGACAACTGTTCTGTGGAGATTTTCGCCAGCCAGGGCCAGACCATGGTCAGCAACCAGATCTTCCCCGATTCCACCAGCACAGGAATCCAACTCGTGGCCCCTGATTCCCTCCGTTTCGAATATTTCAGGGTTACAGAACTAATAAGAAAGGATCAGATCACTTCTGCCGGAAATATCCCCACTCTGCAAAAAGAAAACCTGCGTCTCTTTCCCAATCCAGTCAGGGAAGGAAAGATCCATTTTCATTGGGAGGGTATGCGGGGCGATGCCATTAACATTTCTGTTTTCAGGCTAACGGGTGAAAAGGTTACAGAAGTCACTTTATCCTCTCCAAGGCATGAAATAGGGGTGAACGATTTGCCCGGACCGGGGGTTTATGCTGTGGTGGCCCGGCAAGGCAACACAGTTGAAAGCGGGAAGATTGTCGTTCTTCAATAAACCGGGCATGCCGGCATGTTTATGCCCTCGCGGGGAGTTCCCATTTTGCACGATCTGTTTTTGTAGGCACGGGGGACATAACCAGTAATACTTTGATTGGTAGCTTAAGAACAATTCATTAGCTTACAAATTTTCTTATGGACTTACTCCGGATCATTACATTGCTGTTCCTGGTTACTCAATCCTGGGGGCAGCCTGTCGCAAGGTTCTGCTTTGATGAGCAGAGCGGGGTGGGGGTGACCATGGATTCTGTCCGGGCGGTAAACCTTCCTGTGGCCAATCATTATGGCTATCCCG
>CAZKIU010000065.1:0-13658 GCA_964552955.1 uncultured Prolixibacteraceae bacterium | reverse complement strand
TGCCCGTCAGCCGGTGGTTATCCGTCAGGACAAAGCCAATGCCCGTCAGCCGGTGATAAAGTCCAGAACATTAGTGGCGCCGGAGGTCTTGCCCTCACGGTAGAACTCGGTATAACCACACTGGGTACAAATAACCGCCCGGAACCGCCGGTTCTGGATATTGAAGTAACGGGTGAAACCCTTTCCCGTTGTACGGATGCTGTCCACTTCCGCCTTTTTACCACCACATTTGGGGCACTGGTACTTTGAAATATTACTTGACATAGTATCAAAGATAAAAATTAAGTTGTTATGTTCTCCACGAAAAGCTGAGGTCAGCGAAAAGTCCGGGCAGCGAAAGCCGCAGCAGGATAAGGGTCAGCAGCGGACCGGCCGAAGTGATCTGCAGTTCAGCTCCCAACAGAACAAACCGTTCACTCCTCTTCTGCGGAGGGCGCGGAGCTTCCTTTTTTAACACGTTTGGCATCTTTCAGGGCTTTATAAATGATCCACTCCAACTGGCCGTTGGTACTTCTGAATTCATCGGCGGCCCATCTTTCGACGGCAGCCATCATGTCGCTGTCGATCCTAAGGGCAAAGGTCTTCTTCTTGGTCATGGCCATCTTTTTCTTACGACATCCTCTTCTCCTCAGAACGGGGCATCCCTTTCATCATATTATCCATGGCATAGGAGATGGCCTGCAACCGTCTGGTTCCGATCAGCAGCTTTTTGCCATCCACCAGGTAGAGGGTTAGTCCCAGGTTGCCTGAGACGTTATAAGCCTTGCCCTTTTTTCCAAGGCTCTGTCTGACCCCCCAGCCACCATAATCCATAATGGGATTGTACCTTCCGGCCTCAAAGCGTGCGATCATTTCGCGGGGTATCCTTCTCCATTTCCGCACAAAAGGGGAAAACCGGAAGGCGATATCTGCGGTGGTAATCTCCGTTTCCAGGCGCGCCAACACGAGCAGCAGGATGAGTCCGCCCATCAGTAGGGTGACCAGAAGCGTAGTCACCACCAGGGCGGTGTCACCAGTGGGTTCATCGCCCCAGGGCACACCGGTGGTCAGCTGCGACCACACCCCATACCACAGGGGTCCTGCCGACACGGCAAAAGCCCCCACCAGGATCAGCCACAGCCACCATACCCTGAACTTCTGCTCCTCCCTGAACAAGATCTTATTTGTAGTCATCACATTTCTATTTAAACCTTATCAACTGGCATGGACAATTCTGTGTTACACAGGAAGCATCCTTGCAAATATTTTTGCGATCAGGCCAGCATCCCTGAAATCGCTCATTTTATAACATTCCAAAACGATGGGGAACTGCTCTGCCAAAACCAGCGGCTGCCAAAACCAGCGGCTGCCGGAACTAGGGAACTGCCGAATCATGGGAGTTGCCGAATCATGGGAGTTGCCGAACCCGGGAACTGCCGGACCATGGGAACTACCGGAATATCAGAGATGCCGGAACATCAGAGATGCCGGCATCAATAGATGGTACCGGTATTGACGATGGGAGTGGTTTCCTTATCGCCACACAGTACGACCATCAGGTTACTTACCATGGTAGCCTTCTTGTCCTCGTCGAGGTGGACGATATCTTTCTTACTCAGTTCATCGAGCGCCATTTCCACCATGCTCACGGCGCCTTCCACGATTTTAAAACGGGCGGCCACGATGGCTGCCGCCTGCTGCCGCTTCAGCATTGCCTGGGCGATCTCCTGAGCATAAGCCAGATAGTTGATACGGGCTTCCATCACCTCCACACCGGCAATCTCCAGCCGTTCACTCAGCTCTTTCTCCAGCTGGTCGTTGACCTCCTCGCCACCACTGCGCAGCGTCACCACCGCATCATGGTCCTCGAAATTATCATAGGGATATAACCCGGCCAGCTTGCGGATGGCCGCCTCGGTCTGGATATTCACGAAATGCTCGTAATCATCGACCTGAAACACCGCCCTGAAAGTCTCCTGTACCCGCCAGACCAGCACCACACCGATCATGATCGGGTTCCCGACCTTATCATTCACCTTCAACGGCTCAGAATCAATATTGCGGGCCCGCAGAGAAATCTTCCGCCGCGTGAGAAAGGGATTCACCCAGTAAAACCCGTTCTCCTTGATACTCCCCTTGTATGCCCCAAACAATACCAGCACAGCACTCTCATTGGGATTGACAATCTGAAACCCGAAGGCGAGAAACAGAAAGAGAACCCCTGCAATGATACCGGGAATGACCATGCCCCGCGTGGCTGCCATGATGGCTCCCCCCAGCAGGACCAGCTCAATCAACACAAACAAATAACCCGACAAAGGTGAAAACTTCTTTTCCATAGCTTTAGAATTTTGATATTATTTTGATATCACAAATATATCACATTAATTCGAATTATGTACCTCTTTTCAGGAAGAATTTTCACTAAAAAAAATCCCGGGGTGTTTGCCCCGGGATTTTTCAATTGAGTAACCACTCCACTTTTCCCACCGATGTTGTGTCGGCCACTTCGTAAGCGCTGGCGAAATCGAGCACAGCCCTGACGGAACGCTCAGGCGGAGAATATTCAGTCCGATCGCTGGACCCTGGCTCATCATTTTGCGTGATGGGCCGGCCTGTTTCTTTAAGTGCTGAATAAACCTGATGTACCAGAAAAATCAACGTAGAACTGTTTGTCATAGGCACCCCTCATTTGTTTTACTGTAAAACGGGGTACACACTCCATTATTATGCAGAGTTTAAAATGAATTGTGTTAAAATGATCAAACACGGGTCAGGGTAAGATTCTTCTCCCTGATGATTTTCCGCAGGTTGATCAGAGCATAGCGCATGCGCCCCAGGGCGGTGTTGATGCTGACACCGGTCTGGTCGGCGATCTCCTTGAAACTGAGTCCCAGGTAGTGGCGCATGTGAATCACCTGCTGTTGGTCGGCCGGCAGTTCCTTGATCAGCTCCTTGACTTCTGTCAGAATCTGGCTCATCACCATCTGGTCCTCGATATTGTCGTCGGAAAACTTCCAGGAGTTGAAGAGATCAGTTTCGCAACTGTCGTTGGAAATCACATTGCACAATTTTTCCTTCCTGAAGTGATCGATGATCAGGTTATGGGAGATGCGCAGTACCCAGGAGATGAACTTTCCGTTTTCGGTATACCGGCCGTGTTTGAGGGAACGGATCACTTTGATGAAGGTCTCCTGGAAAATATCCTCTGCCAGATCAGGCTTCTTGACGATCAACAAAATATAGGAATAGACCCTGTTCTTGTGTCGGCGGATTAAAATTTCAACGGCGTCATGATCCCCATTTACAAAACGCTGAACGAGTTCATTGTCGTTCAAATTCTCTGCATTGAACATTACTTTCTATTTAGGATAACAAAAAGTAAAGTTTACAATAGGCTTTCGTTTTTAAATGAGTGAAACAAATTTCTAATTTTGTGCGAGGTAAAATTCAGATATTTTACTCAAATAAACAAATTTTTTTTCTAAAAACAACCTATTGCGGGGGGAATGACAAAAGTGAATGTTTCACAGTCGATTAAAATCAGGGGTGCCAGGGTTCATAACCTGAAGGATATCAGTCTGGAGATCCCCCGGAATAAGCTCATCGTGATCACGGGGGTCTCCGGCTCGGGGAAGTCCTCGTTGGCTTTTGACACCCTGTTTGCCGAGGGGCAGCGCCGGTATGTCGAGAGTCTGTCGGCCTATGCCCGGCAGTTTCTGGGAAGGATTGACAAGCCCGATGTCGACTATATCAAGGGGATTCCGCCGGCCATCGCCATCGAGCAAAAGGTGAACACCCGCAACCCCCGCTCCACCGTGGGCACTTCGACCGAAATCTACGACTATCTCAAGCTGCTCTTTTCCAGGATCGGTCATACGATTTCCCCGGTATCGGAAGAAGAGGTTAAACGCCATTCGGTGACCGATGCGGTAGATTATTTCTCTTCTCTTCCGGAAGGGACCCGGGTGCTGATCGTCGCACCCCTGAAGCCGCGTGACGGCAGGAGTATCCTTCAGGAGGCGGAGTTGCTCCTGCAGCAGGGATACACCCGCATCGAATCGGGGGGTACTTTTTTCCGGATCGACCGGTTGCTCTCAGGCGAGGAGTCGCTCGACTGCTCCGGAGAGTGCAATACCGTCATTGACCGGCTGGCGGCGGCGTTCGATGAAGACACCCTGAACAGGGTGGGTGACAGCGTGCAGACCGCCTTTATCGAGGGCCACGGGGAGTGCCTGGTCATCACCGGAGAAGGTGAAACCAGGTGCACCACCCGTTTTTCCAACCGGTTCGAAGCCGACGGCATCACCTTCGAAGAGCCTACCGTGCATACTTTCAGCTTCAACAGTCCGCTCGGGGCCTGTCCGCTCTGCGAGGGCTACGGCAAAGTCATCGGCATCGATGAGGACCTGGTAATTCCCAACAAGTCCCTGTCGGTTTATCAGGAAGCCGTGGCTTGCTGGAAAGGTGAGAAGATGAAGGAGTGGCGCGACCGGCTCATCGCCGCGGCCGATAAGTCGGGTTTTCCCATCCACCGCCCCTGGTATGAACTGACCCAGGAACAGCGTGATCTGGTCTGGAAAGGCAACCGGTGGTTCCAGGGGCTCGATGACTTTTTCCGCCATCTGGAGGAGCAATCCTATAAAATACAATACAGGGTGATGTTGTCGCGTTACCGCGGCAAAACCGTTTGTCCGGAGTGCCGGGGCAGCCGGCTTAAAAAGGAAGCCGGTTACGTGAAGGTGGCCGGCCGTTCCATCCAGGAGTTGGTGCTGATGCCCGTGGGTCGGTTGCAGGAGTTCTTCGACACCCTGGAGCTGCCTCCGCACGAGGAGAAGGTGGGCCGGCGGATCCTTCTGGAAATAAAAAACCGCCTGAGCTACCTCAACGACGTGGGTTTGGGCTACCTGACCCTCAACCGGCTCTCCTCCACCCTCTCGGGGGGCGAATCACAGCGCATCAACCTGGCCACCTCTCTGGGGAGCAGCCTGGTGGGCTCCCTTTACATTCTCGACGAACCCAGCATCGGTCTGCACCCCCGCGATACCCGGCGGCTGATTCATGTGCTGACGAAACTGCGCCAACTGGGCAATACCGTCATCGTGGTGGAACACGACGAGGAGATCATGCGGGCCGCCGACCTGATCATTGATATCGGTCCGCATGCCGGGACCCATGGCGGAGAGGTGGTCTTCGCCGGCGACCATGAACACCTTCGCCAAAGCGGCACCAGCCTCACCGCCGACTACCTCACCGGCCGCCGGAGCATCGAACTTCCGGCCTTCCGGAGAAAATGGAACAACTACCTCGAAATAAGCGGGGCCCGCGAAAACAACCTCAAGAACCTGAAGGTCAAATTCCCGCTCAACACCATCACCGTGGTCACCGGCGTCAGCGGCTCCGGAAAATCATCGCTGGTCACCCAGATCCTCTATCCTGCCCTGGCCAAGATCATCGGAGGCTACGGGGAGCGTACCGGCCTTCATGATACCCTCAGCGGGGATCTCCACCTCATTACCGGGGTCGAATTTGTCGACCAGAACCCCATTGGCAAGAGTTCCCGTTCCAACCCGGTGACCTACCTGAAGGCCTACGACGAAATCCGCAAGCTCTTCGCCGAACAGCCGTCGGCTAAATACCAGGGCCTCAATCCCGCCCATTTCTCCTTCAATGTCGACGGAGGCCGATGTGAGGAGTGCCAGGGCGAGGGGACCATCAAGGTAGAGATGCAGTTCCTGGCCGATGTCTACCTGGTCTGCGACAGTTGCAAGGGCAAGCGATTCAAGGAAGAGGTGCTTGAAGTGCGCTACCGGGAACACAACATCGATGACCTCCTCAACCTGACGGTCAGCCAGGCCATCGCCCTCTTCGGAAAAGGAAAGGAAGGCATAGAAAAAAGGATCATAAGGAAGCTTCAGCCGCTGGAAGATGTAGGACTGGGCTATGTGCAACTGGGGCAATCGTCCAGCACCCTGTCGGGGGGAGAGAGCCAGCGGGTGAAACTCGCCTCTTTCCTGGCCCGCGAGAAGGATACCCCCACCCTCTTTATCTTTGACGAGCCTACAACAGGGCTTCACTTCCACGACATCCGCAAGCTGCTCGATGCCTTCAATGCCCTGATGGAACGGGGGCACTCCATCATCATCATCGAGCACAATCCCGATGTGATCAAATCGGCCGACTGGGTGATCGACCTGGGCCCCGAAGGGGGTAACGAAGGAGGAAGGATTGTCTTCGAGGGAACGCCCGAGGAACTCATCAGGTGTGAAGCGTCTTATACCGGGCAGGCCCTGCGGGGGAAGATCCCACTTAAGGCCTGATATGACCGGAACATTGCCTTTACCTTCCCGGGGGAAGATTCCTCTTAAGGTCTGAGGCGACCGGGTTGTGCCTCCTCCCTGATCGGGGGCAGATCCCTGATGGAAAAGAATTTGCTTCAGGAGTGATCTGGCAGAGGCGGAGAATGGCTAATTTTGCAGCACATAAAACGATCAATACAAGAAAGTCATGACCGATACACATAAACAAAAGGCCGATCCGGCCATTCTGGCGCTTCTGGCCTCACCACAGGAAACGGTTGTTCTGGAGGCCCTGGAGAAGTTACGGGAAGGCGGCAACCCCCTTTACCTGCCCCGGTTGCTGGAACTGCTTCTGGAGCACCCGCAAGGGCAGATCCCGGGGACCATCCTGTCGATGCTGGCGGAAGTCAAATACAGGGAAACCGCCCATTATCTGGCCGAAGCCATCGGCCTAGAGCTGTTCTTGCCCGTCAGACAGCAACTGGTGACCTGCTGTTGGCAGAACGGCCTCGACTATTCACCCTGGTTCGGGCTCTTCCTGCAACTGGTCATGGACGCTCCCTTCGAAACCGCTTTCGAGGCCTTCACCGTCATCGAGAACATGGATCCCCTTCCCCCTGCCGATATCCGCCAGGCCGGAATCACCACCATAAAGGCAGCCCTTCCTGCTGCCACAGGAAACCAGAGCTATCTGCTTACCGAACTTCTGGCTATCCTGGAAGGATAAGTCCCTCATTGCGCCCGGCTGAGGTCAAGACATAGGTCATGGTTGAAATGCAGGCAGGGATGCAGATCGGGGCGGAAACATGACCATACCACACCTTTTTTTCAGAGGAAAAATTGTAAATTGCGCCCTGCCATTTTGGAAGTATCAATTTACTAAACAGTTAACAAATGAGAAATGTTTTTGTTCTGATGGTAACCACCGTGGTGGCCGCCTCCTGCACCCCTTCACCCAAAATCAGCTATCCCGAAACACGGAAGGAAGCCGTGGTGGATACCTTCTTCGGCACTCCGGTAGAAGATCCCTACCGTTGGCTGGAGGATGACCATTCCGAAGAGACAGCCCAATGGGTGGAAAAACAGAATGAGGTGACCTTTGCCTATCTGAACGGACTGCCCGGCAGGGATACCATCAAGGCCCGGCTGACCGAACTGATGGACTATCCCCGGATTTCAGCCCCCTACAAACGGGCAGGTAAATATTTCTTCAGTAAAAACGACGGACTTCAGAACCAGAGCGTCCTCTACATGGCCGACTCCCTTCATGGAGACCCCCGGGTGCTGCTCGACCCCAACACCCTTTCCGAAGATGGAACCGTAGCCCTGAGCGGCACTGAAATCACACGCGACGGCAAATACCTTATTTACAATATTTCCCGTTCGGGCTCCGACTGGCAGGAGATTTTTGTCAAGGATATCGCCACCGGAGAGATCCTCCCCGACCACATCCAATGGGTCAAATTCTCAGGGACCTCCTGGTATGACGGAGGTTTTTATTACAGTTGCTATAATGCGCCCAAAGAAGGGACCGCCCTTTCCAAAGCCAATGAAAACCAGATGGTCAAATACCACCGCCTGGGCACCGACCCGGCTAACGACCCGGTCATCTACAGCGATCCCCAGAATCCCAAGCGCACCATGAATGTAGGCATCTCCGACGACGAAAGGTTCATGTTCCTGGTGCAAACCGAATCGACAAGCGGTAACTCACTTGCGTTCAAGGAAATGAAATCCAAAGAAGGCCCTTTCATTCCTCTGATGTCGACCTTCGACCATGATTTCAGCGTCATCGATAACCTGGGCGACCAGCTTTACGTCCTCACCAACTACAAAGCACCCAAATACCGGCTGCTGGTGATCGATGCGAAAAAGCCACAGGAGGAGTTCTGGAAGGAAGTGGTCGCCGAGAAGGAGTCCGTCCTCACCTCGGCATCCCTCGCCGGAGGCAAGCTGGTCCTGAACTATCTCAAGGATGCCTATACCCATATTGAGATTTGCCAGTACGACGGCACCCCCGACTATACGTTTGAATTGCCGGGGATCGGCACTTCGGGTGGTCCCCGCGGTGACAAGGAAGACCCCGAGGCTTTTTACACCTTTACCTCCTACAACACCCCCGGTGAGGTCTACCGCTATGACTTCAACACCCGGGAATCCTCCCTCTACTACCGCCCCGAGGTGAAATTCAACCCCGACGACTTCCAGGTCGACCAGGTCTTTTATGCCAGTAAAGACGGCACCAAGGTGCCGATGTTCCTCTTCTACCGCAAGGGCATGGAGAAAAATGGGAACAATCCGGTACTGCTCTACGGATATGGTGGTTTTAATATCAGTCAGACGCCTGGGTTCTCGGTACAGCGGCTCTTTTTCGTGGAGAATGGGGGGATTCTGGCCGTGGCCAACCTCCGGGGAGGAGGAGAGTATGGTGAGGAATGGCACAAGGCCGGCACCAAACTGCAGAAGCAGAATGTCTTCGACGATTTCATTGCCGCTGGCGAATACCTCATTCAGGAGAAATACACCCAATCCGGCAAGCTAGCCATCCAGGGAGGCTCCAATGGCGGCCTTCTGGTCGGAGCCGTCGCCAACCAGCGGCCCGACCTTTTCAAAGTGGCCCTGCCGGCCGTCGGCGTAATGGACATGCTCCGCTACCACAAATTCACCATCGGCTGGGCCTGGGCGACCGATTACGGCATCAGCGAAGAGAACGAGGAGATGTTCCGCTATCTGCTGACCTACTCTCCCTACCACTCCATCAAGCCCGGGATTAAGTATCCGGCGACGCTGGTGACCACCGCCGACCATGACGACCGTGTGGTTCCCGCCCACTCCTTTAAATACATCTCCCGGCTGCAGGAGTTCAACAAGGGCAAACTACCGGTTCTGATCCGCATCGAAACCAAGGCAGGCCACGGTGCCGGCAAACCGACCACCAAGGTGATCGACGAGTATACCGATATCTTCGCCTTTACGTTCTATCATCTGGGAATGAAGATCTGAAAAGGGAATCCGGAGCGCCTCAGGCCTGACCTGGACCTCCCCTGACTGAAGGATGCACGCTGAAATGTAAACTATGGATTTGAGATTTCTGGTGATTGAAGGCAACATCGGGGCCGGGAAAACCACGCTGGCCTCGATGCTAAGCGACGATTTGAATGCCCGTCTGGTGCTGGAGCAGTTCGCCGATAACCCCTTTCTGCCCAAGTTCTACGCCGACCAGGAGCGCTACTCCTTTCCCCTGGAGCTCTCTTTCCTGGCCGACCGCTACAACCAGATCAAGAAAGAGGTCCTTCAGCCTGAACTCTTCCGCTCCCTGATGATCTCCGACTACTATTTCACCAAGTCGGCCATCTTCGCCAGCAACACCCTCCAGACCGATGAATACCGCCTCTTCCGCAGGCTGTTCAACATCGTCTTCGAGTCGCTGCCCAAACCCGACCTCTACGTCTACCTCTACCTCTCCACCGACAACCTGATGCGCAACATCCGGAAAAGAGGCAGAGACTACGAACAACAGATGGACCCGGCTTACCTCGACAAGATCCAATCGGGCTACTTCGAATATTTCAGGCAAGTCACCCAGTTTCCGGTCCTTATCATCGACACCAACCGGATCGACTTCGTGAACGATCCCGAACATTACCATTTATTGAAGAAGACCATCCTGGAGAATGAGTTCAAACCGGGCCTCACCCGGATGATCCTCCCATGATCGATGGGAATAATAGGGAGAATTGTCCAAATTGAATAATAAGAAATCACAAACAAATAATTACAAATAAATATTTTTCAAGGAGTTATGAAAAAGAGAATTAAAGTGGCTTTTATGGCGCTCATGGCCGTCAGTCTGATGACGGGATGTGTGAGTCTGGAAAAAATGAAACAGAACGCCGGAGGTATCCGGTTTAAGGTAACCCCGGAAGTGCTGGAAACCCATGCCAGCAAGGTGGATGTGGCGATCAACGGCATATTGCCCGGGAAATATTTCGATAAGAAGGCTACCCTGACGGCCACGCCGGTGCTGCGTTATGCCGACGGGGAAACGGCATTACCGCCGGTGACCCTCCAGGGAGAAAAGGTCAGGGACAACTACCGTGTGATCTCATACAATGCCGGGGGTAATTTCAGCTACAAAGAGCTCTTCCCCTATAAAGAAGAGATGCGCAAATCGGACCTGGTCATGAAGATGGAAGCTAAAAGGGGAACTAAGCGTGTCACCCTGGAGCCCGTGACGATTGCGCGGGGTATCCTGGCGACCAACACCCTGATGGCCATGACGCCCAAAGCGGTGATTGGCGTCAACCGTGAAGCCAATACCACCGGCAAATACGACCCGGCCATCGACCCCTTCCAGAGGATCGTCCCCGATGAAATGATCGCTGACATCACTTACCTGATCAACAGCGCTAACCTCCGGAAGGAGGAGACCGGCGCCAGCGATGTCCGCGACTATCTGGAATACACGAAAGAAGCCCATAAGGACGACAAAAAGGAAGTCAAGAAGGTAGAGGTCTCGGCCTACGCCTCCCCTGACGGTTCCCTGGACCTGAATACCGACCTGGCTTCCAAACGGGAGAAAAACTCTACCGCCTTCGTGGAAGAGCAGATGAAAAAGGCCAAGGTGGAGGCCAACCTCCGCACCCGCTACACTCCCGAAGACTGGGATGGCTTCCGGGAAATGCTCGAAAAGTCGAACATCCAGGACAAAGACCTCATCCTGAGGGTATTGTCGATGTATACCGATCCTGAAGTCAGGGAGCGTGAAATCAAGAACCTCGCTTCGGCCTTCACCCAGGTCGCCGACGAGGTGCTGCCCAAACTGCGCAGGGCCAAGTTGCTGACCTCGGTCAACATCATTGGTAAGAGCGATGAGGAGATCGTAGCCATCGCCGAAAACAATCCCGCCTCGCTGAACCAGGCCGAACTGCTCTACGCGGCCACGCTGACTTCCGACGATGCTAAAAAGATGAAGATCTACAAATCCTTCTCCGAGATCTTCCCCAATGACTGGAGGGGACCCAACAATGTAGGAGCGGTCCTGGCCAACCAACAGAAGTATGCCGATGCCAAGAGCTGGTTTCAGAAAGCCGGATCGCTGAAAAACGACGAGCCGGTGGTCAAGAACAACCTGGGCACCGTTGCCCTGTTTGAGAACAACATTTCACAGGCCGAGGAGTATTTCGGGGCGGCCTCCGGACTGGGCAACGAAGTGAACTATAACCTGGCGCTGGTAAGCATCCGCAAGGGTGATTACAACCGGGCCAACCAGTATTTCCGCAGTGAAGCCGATCCCAACACCGCCCTGGTGAAGATCATCTCGGGCAACTACAACGGTGCCCTCAGTGACCTGGAGGATTATGACCGCGAAGGGTGCTACCTCAAGGAGTACCTCCGGGCAGTGGTCGGCGCCCGCACCAACAAAGAAGAGATGGTGATGGAAAGCCTCACCAAAGCCGTGGCCATTAACCCGAAAGCCAAAACCCTGGCGGCCACCGACATGGAATTCTTCAAATATTTCGACAACCAGCGCTTCAAAGCGATTGTTCAATAATTATCTTTCCCGGCAGCATGTTTCTTCCCATTAAGGGAGTGATGGCTGTCGGGATTTTTATAACCTTTTATTCTTGAAACAAATGGCACACATGAAGCAAATCAATGACTATATCGCGCACCATAAAGAGCGGTTTCTGGAGGAGTTGTTCGGGCTGATCCGCATTCCTTCCATCAGTTCCCTTTCGGAGAATAAGCCCGACATGTACCGGGCTGCGGAATACTGGAAACAGCTTGTGCTGAATTCCGGAGCGGACAAGGCCGAAGTATTCGAAACTGAGGGCAATCCCGTCACCTATGGCGAAAAGATCATCGATCCGCTCTTGCCGACGGTGCTAGTGTATGCCCACATGGATGTGATGCCGGTCGATCCTATTGCTAAGTGGGTTTCCCCGCCCTTTGAACCAGAAATCCGCGACGGCAGAATTTATGCCCGCGGCGCCGATGATGACAAAGGGCAGAGCATGATGCACGCCAAGGCCTTCGAGTTGATGGTGAAAACCGGCACCCTCGCCTGCAATGTCAAGTTCATGATCGAGGGAGAAGAGGAAATCGGCTCCCCCAACCTGGAAAAATTCTGCCTCCTCCACAAGGAGATGCTGAAATCGGACATCATCCTGGTGAGTGACACCTCGATGATCGGGCCGAAGATCCCGAGCATCACCACGGGGTTACGCGGACTGGCTTATTGGCAGGTGGAAGTGACAGGGCCATCGCACGACCTCCATTCGGGGTTATTCGGAGGCACCGTGGCCAATCCCATCAACGTGCTGAGCAAGCTGATAGCCGGACTCACCGATGAAAAGGGAAGGATCACCGTTCCCGGATTTTATGATGATGTGCTGGAAGTATCTGCCGAAGAGCGGGAGATGCTGGCCCGTGCCCCATTTGATGAGGAGGCCTTCAAGGCGGGCATCGGGGTGGAGGCGCTCCAGGGTGAGGAGGGTTTCTCCCCGAAGGAACGCACCGGCATCCGCCCGTCACTCGACGTATGCGGCATCTGGGGCGGGTACTCCGGAGAGGGGGCCAAGACGGTCCTTCCTTCCAAAGCCTACGCCAAGATCTCGACCAGACTGGTTCCCCATCAGGACCATACCAAGATAGAGGTGCTCTTCAAGGAATACCTCGAATCGATCGCCCCCCCCTCGGTGAAGGTGGAAGTCAGCTACCTCCACGGGGGCCATGGTTATGTTTGTCCCATCGACCTGCCCGCCTATAAAGCCGCAGAAAAAGCCTATGCCGAAGTCTACGGCCTCCTTCCGGTACCGGTCCGCTCTGGAGGCAGCATCCCCATTATCAGTACCTTCGAGAAAGTGCTGGGCGTCAAATCGGTCCTTATGGGCTTCGGCCTTGAGGCTGACGCCATCCACTCGCCCAACGAGAACTTTCCCCTGGAGCAGTTCTTCAATGGAATCAAGACCATCCCGCTCTTTTACAGGTATTACGCTGAGCTGATGGCCCGGCCGCAGACCTGACCGGAGATCTCTCCGGGGATTTGACCGGAGGCCCCAATAAAAGCCTGAAGAGAGGCCCGAATGCCATATCATAGAACAGCCCGCCTGAATCCAGGCGGGCTGTTCTATTTTCTTATCCGTTGTGAAATCCCTGCTTCCGACCTTAAGATGGTCTTTACACGTGCCCGCCAATGGCATTCCACCTTTCCGGAGGAAGATCATGGCACGGATCAGAGCTTTACATCTCTCCCGGCAGGAAAAAGGTTATTCTCCGGAGGCCATTTTAAGGGCTTGGGTGGTGGTGTAGTATTTGACCAGCATATTGGGGATCTCCCATTCCGGCATTTTTCCCTGCACCAGGAAGCTAAGGTAT
>CAZKIU010000064.1:5943-14306 GCA_964552955.1 uncultured Prolixibacteraceae bacterium | reverse complement strand
CATGGAGCAAATATTCATGCCCTTTTGTGTTAGAAGCACCATGCTCGTTTCATATGTTTGAAAATAGGTTTCAACACTATTACGATTCCCTGACGAAGGGGTCCATCTGAGAATAAATGGATCTCGCTTGAGTTAGTAATGTATAAAAATCGGGGAAAGCCGGACATTTAACATTAAGCAGAACAATGGGCTATTTTGGCTGGGCAGGGGAGATCTTCTGTGGTTGGGCAGAATATTCTTCCCTGTGGGCAGTGGATTTTACCCATTTTAAAAGTAAAGTAAAATTGATTCGAATGTTAAATTTTTTCCGGTTTTTTTTGTCACTTTGGGATGTTTTTGATGCGCTATGCTGAAACGTATTATTCTCTCGGTTTGGTTGCTGGGGTTGGCCTTTGCCTTGCCTCTCATTTTACTGTTGCCCGAGGTTTTCAGCAAGTACAAAATCACCCAAATTCTCCAGGAACCAGCCGCCCAGGCTGATAATTACCGCATCTTCTTCCGTGACCTCGACGGCGACGGCCAGCTCCAGAAGATCTACTCCTTCCGCACCCGCCACAGCCAACTGGCTTGTCAGTATTTCGGAAACAACGCCGGACTGGTCAACCAGATTGTTTTTCCGCACCAGTATACCAGTAATGTTCCGAATGTCTATTTCGGAGATGCCAACCATAACGGGAAGAGTGAGATTTATGGATTCTCCCTCGGCCGCGACAGCCTTTATCTCAATTGGGTGGAACTCAATACCCCCTCCTCCGGAAAAACGGAAAGCCTTTTCATTTCCCGGATCGGAATATTTGATCAGAACAAATTCGACTTTACCATCAGCCGTTTCAATCTTATTGACCTGGACAATGACGGAAATACGGAGATCGTCTTTTCCCTGATATCGGGATTGTCCATTTTCCCAAGAATGGTGGTGGTTTACCATCCTGATTCAGGACGGCTGCTGACCTCAGAAGACATGGGTATTAATCCCTATTTTATGTATTATTATGATCTGGATCGTGACGGGAAACTGGAGATCCTCACCGGCAGCAATGTAGGCTACACCCTGAACGATTCCACCTCAGAAAGGGTCTTCGATGACCAGCCTTTCCTGTTAGCCCATGACAGTGAACTGAATCCCTTCTGGAAGCCCCTCTCTTTTTCCAGAGGCGTCGAAAACAGCCTCCATATCATGCCTATCGTCAACAATCAGATGGAGATCGTCGTGTTTCAGTTTAACCGGAGCCTTCCCTACGAGAAAGTGGTGGGAGCCTATAAGGTGGACTTCCGGGGGAACCTGAAGGATTCGGCTTTCTTCGCACCATACGGTAAGCGCTTTAAATACTTCGCTTATCCTGAACAGGATCATTACTGGTTGTACACTGGCGATAAAATGGTGATGATCGGCTATGATCTGAAGGTCATCAAGGAGAAAGCAATCGAGCCTTCGGCCCAGATGTACCGCAACTTCAGTGAAGGAGAGGGGTGCCCTGAGATAGCCACTACCGACCTGCTCTCAACCAAACTCTGCCTTTACACCGAGAGTTTTGACTTTTTTGTGGAACACCGTTATAAAGATGAAATCATCAAACGGGTGATCTTCGAGATAGGAAAGGGGCCTGACCATTTTATGGTCCAGACCGACCACAATGAATACACCTACCAATTCCACCGGAACCGTCTTTACTACCTCAAGTATCCCGTTTTCCTTTTTATCTACCTCCTTTCAGTCTTTTTCGTCTGGCTGATACAGGGGATCAGGGAGAGGCAGCTCAGCGAAAAGTATGAACTCCAGGCCCAGATGAGGGATCTGGAAATCAAATCGCTGCGCATGCAGATGGATCCTCATTTTATGTTCAATGCCTTCAACTCAATGGCGCTGCTCCTTAAAAGCGGCAACCGCGAGGAGGCCTATGAAGCCTTTATGAAGTTCTCGCGGATGGTCCGTTCCAACTTCGACTTTTCCGACCGGCTGACCCGGCCGCTCGCCGAGGAGATCGATATGACCCGGCAGTACCTCGAACTCAATAAACTCCGGTTTAAGGATAAGCTGAATTTCCAAATCGACGTGGCCCGCGATGTGCCCCTGAATGTCTTGATACCCAAAATGATGCTTCAGATTCATGTCGAGAATGCCCTTAAACATGGCCTCTCCAAACTGGAGAAAACCGGGGTCGTCACTATCTCGATCCTGATGGAAAAGGATGACCTGCTCATCTCAGTGACCGACAATGGCATTGGTCGCCAAAAAGCCGCTCAGCTTAATCCCGGCTCCACTAAACAGGGCATCAAGATGTTGAAGGCCATCTATGACCGACTGAATCAATACAACAAAAGCCGTATTTCACAGGAGGTTATCGACCTGAAGGATGAAAACCAGATCCCTTGCGGCACCCGCATTGTGATCCGCGTACCTGCCGGTTTAAAAGAGGCCAAAGAGGGCGAAACAGAAAAATAACTACTTTTGTGCAAAACCTGAGGTCGCTTCCGGGTAAAAGATAAAACTATGCCAGACGATTACAGTTGCATGATAGTCGATGATGAACAGGATGCCATCGGTTACCTCTCCACTCTCATCCATGAGAACTGCCCTTTCCTTCACATCGAAGCCACGGCTACCACTTCGGCGGATGCTATCCTCCAATATTACAAAACCCGGCCTGACCTGGTCTTTATGGATATCGAGATTGACCGCCGCAATGGATTTGACATCCTTAATGAGATCTGTGGCGAGAAGTGCAAGTCCCATTTTGTCTTTGCCACCGGTTACGACCGGTATGCCGTGGAAGCCTTCAAAACCAATGCCCTGGGGTATCTCCTTAAACCCGTGGACCGGCAGGACCTGGTCAAGGTCGTCGACCGGTTCATTCAAACACGCGAAACCGAATTCCAGCAGGAGAAATTCTGGCAGTTCGTCCGTGACTTCTCCGGAAAGTTGAGATTCAACACCTCCACTGGCTTTGTGTTGGTGAATCCCGCAGAGATCCTCTGGTGCGAGGCTGATCATAATTATACCAATATCTTTATCTCCCCCGAAAAACCCCTGTTGGTTTCGTTTAACCTGGCGGTGGTGCAGGAGAAACTGCCTGACATAGGATTTAAACGCATCAGCCGCTCCATTCTGATCAATGACCGCTACCTGGCCTCGGTCCACCGGCGCAATAAAACCTGTACTTTGCTCTTCAACGGGCAGGAAATTGTGCTCCAGGGCAGCGCTGATATGCTGAAAAAGCTCTGAAATGAGGCCGCTGAACGGCCCTCCCGTTGTGTAAAGCGGTCATTTCGTCCCGAAAAACCTGCCCCTGGTACATTGCCCTTCTTTCGATGCCGAAACTCGCGGAGGTTGTGGTATCTTTACATCACGAAAGATATTAAATGAACTCGGGACGACTGGACAGGCTTTAGCCCGTTCAGCAAGTCCCGACCCCCAACCCCCTTCCAGGAGCAGATGTTGCCCCAAACACACAATGGAAGTTGTTCAGTTAGCATTTTTCACTCCGGCTCCTTCCCCAACCCTCCAGGGTAGGGGAGAGCTGTGTTTTTGTACGCCCCGCTTCCCATTATAACCTTATCCGGCTTCTCCTTATCTTCATTTTCCTGCTTGGTTTTTTTCTTGTTTTTGAATGAGCCTTAACCGGAGATTTTTATCTTTGTTGCTTATAGTTAAAAAAACAATAACCAGTAAAATCAAACCTAGATGAATGCTTCCTCGCAGAAAGTTTCCGTACTTGAAAAAATCGGTTACAGTTTGGGTGATTTCTCGGCCAACCTGATTTTTCAGACGTTGATGACCTTTTTGGCCTTCTTTTATACCGATGTTTTCAAGATTCCACCGGGGGCTGCCTCTGCCGTTATCTTCACAGGGGGGATGTTTGGAGCCTTTTTCAATCCCGTAATGGGGATTATTGCCGACCGCACGTCGACGCGCTGGGGGAAGTTCCGTCCCTGGATCCTCTGGACTGCCGTACCCTTCGGGGTGATCGCCCTGCTGGCGTTCAGTACCCCGAATTTTGGCCTCAGCGGTAAAGTGGCTTACGCTATGATCACCTACCTCCTGCTGGTGATCATTTACTCGATGAACAACCTGCCCTACGCTTCCCTTAGCGGAGTGCTCACGGGCGATATGAAGGAGCGCAACAGTATTTCGAGTTACCGGTTTGTGGCGGTCAACATCGCACAATTCATCGTGCAGAGCCTCCTGCTTCCCCTGGTGCTCATTCTGGGTGATGGCGACAAGACCGTGGGTTTCGAAAGAACGATGCTGCTCTTTTCCATTATCGGGATCGTCTTTTTCGTCATTACCTTCCTGACCACGCGCGAAAGGATCGTTCCCACCCAGGAGCAGCAGTCGAGCGTGAAGACCGACCTGAAGGATCTCTTCAGGAACAAGCCGTGGATTGCCATGTTGATCATCACGGTTTTTATTTTCGTTACCCTGTCGCTCAAAGGGGGAATGTATGTTTACTATTTCGAGAATTACCTAAGTGAGGAGGCGCTGGCACGTTTCCTTGAGAATGTAGGTTTCAACCGGTTCATTGCCGGTCTCAACGCCATGCTGACCGGCATGGGACTGGTGGGCTTCACCTGGCCCGAAGATGCCCCCACTTCAGCTTTCAGCCTCTTCAATGCCGGCGGGATCATCATGAGCGTGACCGGCATCGCCCTCTCGAAAACCCTGGCCGACCGCTTCGGAAAACGAGATGTCTTCGGCTACAGCCTTTTCGTGGCTGCTTTCATGCAGCTCTTGTTTTACTTCTGGGGCCATCAGTCGATCGGACTGGTATTTGCCACCCAACTGGCACACGGTTTCTTTTACGGCATAGGCACCCCGATTCTGTGGGCCATGATTGCCGATGTGGCCGACTACTCGGAGTGGAAAAACAACCGCCGCGCCACAGCCATCATCTTTTCGGCCATGATCTTCGGACTGAAGGCCGGACTGAGCATCGGCGGGGCCCTGGTGGCAGGAATTCTCGCCATTTATGGATACCAGGAGGGACTGCCCGTTCAGAACGAGGCCACTATCAACGGAATCAAAACAGCCATGAGCGTCTATCCCTTCATCACCTTCTGCGTGGCGGTGGCCGTCTGCCTCTTCTTCTACGAAATCAACAAGAACATGGAAACCCAAATCCAGAAAGAGCTGGAAGGGCGCAGATAATTGAGGTTAAAACCAGTTTTGAAACTAGCCTAATGATTTATAACATGGTAAGATTTATTAAACCTGGCGCCGCCCTGGTGCTGGCCGCCGTAATCATGGGTGCCTGCAATCCGGCATCAAAAACCACAAAAAGCTCCTCCCTGAAGGAGGCCTTTGACGGCAAGTTCACCATCGGCACGGCCATGAACGCCTGGGAGATCACCGGGAAGGATACCCCTGGCGTAGAGGTCATTAAAAAACACTTCAACGCCATCGTGGCCGAAAACTGTATGAAGCCCGGTCCGATACAACCCCGCGAAGGGGAATTCAAGTGGGAACTGCCCGACCAAATGGTGGCTTTCGGCGAAGCTAATAACATGTTCATCACCGGCCACGTGCTGGTATGGCATTCACAGGCTCCACGGTGGTTCTTTACCGACTCCCTCGGGAACACCGTCACCCCGGAAGTGCTCACCCAGCGCATGAAAGAACATATCTATACCGTCGCAGGCCGCTATAAAGGGAAGGTAAAGGGATGGGATGTGGTCAACGAGGCCTTCAACGATGACGGATCTTACCGCCAGAGCAGGTTTTACCAGATCCTGGGCGAAGAGTATATCCCCCTGGCCTTTCAGTTTGCCCATGAAGCCGATCCCGATGCCGAACTCTACTACAACGACTACAACGAATGGTACCCTGGCAAAGTGGAGGCCATCGTAAAGCTGATCGGACAGTTACGTGAGCGGGGACTGCGCATCGACGGCGTGGGCATGCAGGGCCACATCGGAATGGATCATCCTACCATTGAAGAGTATGAAAAAGCCATCGTGGCTTTTGGCAACGCCGGAGCTACCGTGATGATCACCGAACTCGACATGTCGCTGCTGCCCTTCCCTGATCCTAAGGTGGGCGCCGAGGTGTCGGCCAGCTTCGAATACCAGGCAAAACTCAACCCTTATAAAGAGGGCTTCCCCGATTCAGTACTGGGGGTCTGGAATAACCGTATGGGTGAATTCTTCGATCTCTTCCTCAAACATAGCGACGTCGTTACCCGCGTCACCGCCTGGGGAACCACCGATAACACCTCCTGGAAGAACAACTGGCCGGTGCGGGGCCGCACCGACTACCCGCTGATCATTGACCGCAACTACCAACCCAAACCGTTCCTTAACAAGTATCTCAAGGCGGCGAAGTAACGTGATCCCATCTGCCGGGATGTGGTCAGCCATGACCGCTGTCAGGAGGGGCACACACCCTTAAAGGAGCCCGGGCTGCCCTAAAAGGTTAGGAACTACGCTGCTGTCGGATCAGGAGACCTTCCGGGAGGAAAGGATGAATCAAGTAGTTGTCAACATTTAACATATACCTGTAATAACCAATAAACTATAAAGGAGAAACATTATGTCAAAAGAAAGAGATGCTTTCGTTTCGGCGAAAATCGCGAATATGAGCCTGCTGGAAAAATGCGGCCAATTGCTAACCTTCACCTGGCGAGGCGCCATACCTACCCCCTCCGGCATTGAACAAATTACCAAATTGCATGCGGGAGGGATCTGCCTGGAACCCTATGCCCTGGAAACGTGCAAAAATCTTTACTGGGGTCGCTCACAAGTCGATCCCAACTTCGAGAAACCTGCGGATTATTTCGATATTTCACATACCTGGTTCGACTCGCGCGCTTTTGGGATTAGCGTTACCCCCGAAGAACTCACCGAAGCCCTCAATAACCTTCAGAAAATCGCTATGGACCGGCCTTCCGGAATTCCGCTTCACGTGACCATTGATATGGAAGGCGATTTCAAAAACGACTACTCCTCGGGGGGTGTTCTGCAATTTATCCCTCCGATGGGCATTACCGCCATTGGGGATGTGGATCTGGCCTATAAGATCGCCAACCTGATGGGCCGGCAGATGGCGGCCATGGGGGTCACCCAGTTCTATCACCCTGTTTGCGATGTGAACATCAATCCCCTGAATCCCGAAATCGGGGTCCGTTCCTTTGGCGACGACCCTGATGTCATCGTGAAGTTCATCGAGGCCACCGTCCGCGGATATGAGGATGCAGGCGTTACGGCCACCATCAAGCACTTCGCAGGCCGCGGGGATTCGGCAACCGATGCACATGACACGCTCGATGTTTGCCGGGGCGATAAACAACGCATGCAGAGGGTGGAATTGAAAGCCTTCCAGGCAGGCGTTGACGCGGGCGCATCGGCACTGATGACCGCACACACCATTTTCCCGGCTTATGATGATGAATATCCGGCTACCCTTTCGAAAAAGATTCTTACCGACCTGCTCAGAGGTGAAATGGGATTCGACGGGATTATCGTTTCTGATGCGATTGGTATGGCCGCCATCCTGAAAAAATGGCCGCTCCCGTTGGCTTGTGCTATGGCCATTCAGGCCGGTGTCGATACAATATTGCTCAAAGCCGACGACGAATCCCGTTCACAGTGCCTGTTCGGCATTAAAAAGGCGGTTGAAGAAGGCTGGCTGCCTGAAGAACGCGTCAACGATGCCGTGCGTCGTTTGCTCAACAGAAAGTACGACCAGGGCTTGTTCGAAAAAGCCGGTAAAATGGATCCAAAGGAAACCACAGCCATTGTTCGCAGCAAGGAAAACAGGGATTTTTCGTGGGAAGTGGCGCACAAGGCATTACTGGTGGTCCGCGATGATAAAAAACTGCTCCCATTAAGCAAAGACAAACGAATTCTGGTGATTGAACAATGCATGCCTTACGAATTCCTGGGAAAGGATTTGTACAGCCATGCCCACATGTTCTGTGAGCAGATGACCAAACATTCCACTAATATCATTCTGGATGATACCGCATTCTATGCTTCCGAAGAGGATGTGGAAGAAGCGTTGACCCTGGCTAAGGAGGCCGATCTGGTGGTGATGACCAATTACTATGCCCGTATTGAGAAACGTGGAAATAACACTCATCTGGTCAAAGCACTTAAAAAGGCAGGGCATGACGTGGTTGTTGTGACCAATTTTCCCTACCGGAAAGGCACTACTACCGTGGCCGATGCCGTGGTCTGTAATTTCTCCGGAACTCCCGATTCCATCAGGGTGGCTGCCGATTTGCTGTTCGGTACCATTAAACCGTATCCTACAACAAAAATGCCGATTGATTTAAGCGCTGAAGCCAATATTCCCGAAGACCCTGAGGTCGAGCCGGTAAAAGAAAAAAGGAAGAAAAATGTCAATGTATGGCAGGGTAAGTGCTGAT
>CAZKIU010000064.1:0-5843 GCA_964552955.1 uncultured Prolixibacteraceae bacterium | reverse complement strand
AAATGAGAAAAAATGACCAAGTCCAATCCATTCAATATTAAAGATATTTACACCATTTCGGGACCCAGGATCACCGAGATATACGAGAATAACAAAATGACGGTCCATTTTCAGGGTATGTCGAAGTGTTTGCAGTTCCCGCCTACCGTGGCCCTTATGGGAGCGCCTACCTGTTCTGTCGGCATCTCGCCTTATGGCCTCTACAACCGGCTGAACGATGCCGGCCGCCTGATCCTGCTCAATCAAAAGGCGGTGCAGTTTGGCTCAGCTCCCTACATCAGCACCTACGAGGGAAACACCTTGCTGACCCAGCGGCAACCCGGAGAAACGGAATCTGACGATATTCCGGCGATGAAAAACTACTATCCCGCAGCCGTCGCCGAAGAAAACATCAGAATGACCATGGCCACCCCTTCTCTGGAAATTGAATATTCCCTGGAAGATGTGAAGGTGACCAGGAGGTTTATTTCCCCGTTGTTGTCGGGCAATGAGCAAACCCTGATGCCCCTCAGCGTGGAGGAATTCATTGTGGAAAACACCACGGATGAGGAGCAGGAGTATACCCTGGTAGTGCCGCGGCCTTCGCTTGTGAATCTTCAGGAAAAAGAGCTGAAGCCTACCGACCAGGACAGCGTTTTCGTGAGCAGCGCAGCCATTTCCGGACAGAAACACGAAGCCTTTGAAGTGGATGGCATCACCGGTGTGGTGATGGGCAGCACGGAGACCGAAAACAGGATGGTCATCGCCGTTCCGGAGGTTCCCGGTGTGGCCGTGGATACGCAGCCCTATTTCCTGCTGAACAAATATGCAGGCGATCTTCTGATTACTTCCGAAGGTAACTTTTATGAAAAATGCCAACCCATTAACAGGAGAGACTATGGCGCCGCCATCAGCCTGACCATGACCCTCCGTCCGGGCCAGTCCAAAACCATCCCCTTCGCGGTGGTCCTCGACTTCCCGGTGCAGGAATATATCGACGGAAAGAGATTCGACCGGAAATACATCAGCAATTTCAAAAATGCCGGAACCCGGGCCTTTGATCTGGCTAAGATCGCCCTGGAGAGTTACCCGCAGTGGTGGAGCGCGACCCTGACCTTTCAGGAGCGTGTCTTCAATCTGATATCATCGACGCCTTCTTATCAGAATGATCGCGAAGGGGCGCTGCGGTTAACCCGGCTCATGCTGAACGAGCTCCATTTCCCGCTCTCGAACGCTTGCATCTGGAGCGACGTAAATGGCGTTGAAAAAGCCCGTTTCCTCGAGTGTTTCGATTATTCCTATATCGATCCTTCCGACGTGGACTGGTACTCCATGGTGCTGCTGATGCTGTTCCCGAACGTGGAAAAAGATTTATGCCAGGCCTTTATTGATTCCATCAATGCCGTGGATCCCACGCCGCGCTGGTATCACCATCATGCTTCATTTGTGGAAGCCCGGATGCATTTTGAAGAATACCCTGAAGAATACGAAGGGAAGAAGCTGACCCAGATCCGCGACGATTTCAAGACCCCGGGCAGCGTGGCGCACGACGTATGTATGCTGTCGAAGGGGCATCCGCTGCGCAACGTGAGCGATTATGCCTGGTACAACAACAATTACTGGGTCGACCTCTATCCGAAGCTGATGATGCGCATCCTCAGGAACGTGAAGTTCACCGGCGATATGGAATTCCTGAGATCGAACTGGGAAACCATGAAATTCGGGTTGGAATCGCTGTTAAACCTCGATTTTGATGATGACGGAATCCCCGAAGGAAATCCCGACGATGTGAAGAATACCTTTGACAACCTGGTGCTCTTTGGCGCCGATGCGTATGATGCCACTCAATTCCTGGGGGGGTGCCAGGCCTTGATCAAAATGGCGCAAATGCTGGGCGAAAAAGAAGACGAAAAGCATATTCAGGCTAAATATGACAAAGCCTGGGCCAGTTTTGAGCAGCTGTGGCGTGAAGATGTGAATAAGAAAGGAGAAAAACTGGAGTATTATATCACCTGTTTTGATCCGGAAACAGGTGAATCAAATACCGACGTATGGACGAATCAGCTCGATGCATTGTGGTACCTGCTTGCGATTGGTGAAGCGCCTGCGATTCCGGAGGAAAGGGTGAAGAAGATCCTTAAAACGATTTATACCACCAATAAGGCCTTCATGGGGTGGGCGATGTGCAAGACAAAGGATGGGGAACCGGTGGAGTCGGAACAGGGACAGGATGTCTATACCACTTCAAACTATGTCTTTGCCCAGTTATTGGATTATTATGGCATGGTGGAGGAGAGTAAGGAGGTGTATAAGCACATGGACCGTGTGGTTTTCGATTACGCCAATACGCTGACCACACCCGACAATCTCAGGGCGGAGTTTGAAATGGAAGCCGGGGAGACCGAAAAAGGACCTCACTACATTGTGGCGGCATACCCCAGGCCAGGGGCTGTATGGACCCATCTGATGATGAACCATGTGAAGAATCTGCGGGCGAAAAATCAAACCGACACCGTGGACCCGGCAGCGCTGATGCCTTTCTATCCATGGTTGCTGAGCCATAATGGGTAAGCCGGAGTAAAGCCTGGAATCCGGGGAACGCATGGATATCCTCCGCTCTCCTGTCAGCTCTGCCTCGGGGTAAGCGAACCATATTCCAGCGTTGTGCTCTGCAGCCCCGGATTCCTCTTCCGCACTGCGGCGAGGTGTTTCAATTGGTTTACGAGACGATCAAATACAATAATGATGAACAAAAAGTATGACATTACGTTTGTAGGCCACATGGTCTACGACGAAATTATTCCATTCGGAGGAGTGGCCCGGGTCGCTCCCGGCAGCGCCGTTTTGTGCGGGGCCATGGTGGCCGCCAGGGTGGGGAAGAAGGTCGCCGTGGTCACGAAGATGGCCGTGAAAGACGAACACATTCTTCAGCCGATGAAGGACCTCGGCATCGATACCTTCCTCATTCCGGCCGAAGAGACTTCCTACAACCGGGTATTGCACTATTCCGCCAATGTCGATGAACGGGAAATGACCCTCGTCAAATCGGCCGGACTGATCTCCATCGACGACGTTCCTGAACTGGATTCCTCCTGCGTTCATCTGGCCGGAATATCGGATACCGAATTCGACATGTCCCTGATGAAAGCCTTGAAAGCCCGGAATTACCAGAGCTTATCGGTCGATATGCAGAGTTTCGTCCGCCATATCCATCCGGTGACGAAAAACCACGAGTTCAGCGATGTCGCCGATAAGAAAGAGATCGCGGCCATGATGGACAAACTGAAACTCGATATCGTGGAAGCGAAACTTCTGACCGGCACCGACGACCTGGAAAAGGCAGCGTTAATGGTCGAATCATGGGGGTGCCCTGAAGTGATGATTACCCATTCAGAGGGTGTGCTGGCGCGCGTCAACGGGAAGACCTACTATGAGAAATTTTCCAACAGCAACGTAAGCGGCCGGACAGGCCGTGGCGATACGACCTTTGCAGCTTACCTTTCACACCGGCTGGATCACGGAGTTCCGGAGTCGCTGAAGTTTGCCGCTGCCCTGGTATCGATAAAAATGGAAACCCCCGGGCCGTTTAGCGGGACCCTGGAAGAAGTGTATAAACGGATACAAGAAAAGCATTGATATAAAAGAGATGGTAAAAAAGAGACATAAATACCTGGTGGATCATATTTACGCAGCGGATCCTGCCGTTCATGTTTTTAATGGTAAGATCTATATCTATCCTTCCCACGACGTGGAATCGGGAGTTCCTGAAAATGATAACGGCGATCATTTCAATATGTACGATTATCACATATTCTCGATGGAGTGCATCGACGGGGAAGTCACCGATCACGGGGTGGCCCTCCACGTAGATGAGATTCCCTGGGCGGGGCGCCAGTTGTGGGATTCGGACTGCGCTTATAAGGATGGCAAATATTACCTCTACTTCCCGCTGAAGGACCGGAACGACATCTTCCGCATCGGGGTGGCCATTTCTGACCAGCCTGAAGGGCCTTTCAAGCCGCTCGACGCCCCCATGAAGGGTAGTTATTCGATCGACCCTTGCGTGTTCCGCGATGACGACGGCACATTTTATATGTACTTTGGCGGGTTGTGGGGCGGACAGTTGCAGCGTTACCGGAACAACAAAGCCATTGAATGCGGGCACGAGCCTGCCGACGGGGAGCCCGCCCTTGCTGCACGGGTAGCCCGTCTGCGCGACGACATGCTCGAATTCGGCGAGGAACCCCGCGACGTGGTCATCCTCGACGAAAACGGAAAGCCTCTGACCGCCGGCGACCACAACCGCCGCTTCTTCGAGGCCTCCTGGATGCACAAGTACAACGGGAAATACTATTTCTCTTATTCTACCGGAAACACCCACAGGCTCTGCTATGCCACCGGTGACCATCCCTATGGGCCCTTCACCTACCAGGGCGTCATCCTCACCCCGGTGGTGGGGTGGACCACCCACCATTCGATCGTGGAGTTCAAGGGCAAATGGTACCTCTTCCACCACGACAGCGGCCCTTCCGGAGGAAAGGCATGGCTGCGCAGCCTCAAGGTGGCGGAACTGGAATACAACGCCGACGGCTCCATAAAAACTATTCAGGGCAAAGTAGAAGAATAATTCAGGGTTCTTGCGCCTTCCCAACCGGAGCCATCCACGTTGTTGAAGAAGCCAACAGCCTGACTGCATTATTTCACCTCAAGAAGGGAAATGGGTATGTCGGCCAGGTAAATGGCGGTTTTCCCCTCGTGGGAGGAGTAGTAGGAGACCAGCAACCTTTTCTTTTCCAGGGCCAGTCCGGGATAGCTGTTGTCACCTCCTGACGGCAATCTGAGGGTCAGCTCCAGGGGATCGCCAATGTGGCCCGTTAAAATACCCGTAAAGGGTTTGCTCTCGTAAATCCTGGCGCCGGCAATGATGCTCCCCTTTGGGGTGAATATGAAATTGGGGCCTCCCAACTGGTAGTTGAGCCGGGTGAAGGTCCACCCGGTATAAGGGGCGACACTGGTGGCCAGCATTCCCATTTTGTCGGCCGACTCCCTTCTGATCATGACTACCATTTGCCCTGATGCGTCAAACCGGATGGTAGCTTCATTGGGCGTCCCATCGACGGGAAGGACTGATACCTTACGGAAATGCTTCCCGTCATGGGTGGAGACCAGGAGCAGGGGAAAGGCTCCCTGATTTTTACCGGCCCCGGTCTGGTAATCGATGGCATAGCCCGTCCCGCGGTGCCAGGTCACCCGCCAGATCCAGTCCCCTGCCGGGGTCAGCCCTTCTTCCAGAAGGACCTCTTCCGGAGATGAAAACCGGAGGCCCGAACGGTCGGAAAAAGAGACCCGGGGCGACCGGGTGATGTACTTACCGTCGCGGTATATTGATCCTCCCATGATGACCATGATTTTCCCCCCGGGAGTCACCGAAAGTTTAGGATCGCGGAGATCCACGCCTTCACTGGCCAGCAGGGCCAGGGGTTCCCACTTCCTGGCATCCTTTGACCGGAGGATCCTGACGACCCCATCGGTGCCAGGCACATGTCCCGACCCTTCCCTGAAGGAACAGTAATAATGGCCCCTGAACTTCATCAGGTCAGTAAAGGCGCTATGGGGGGCTCCATCCCAGATTTTTGACACCTTCACCTCTTTTTCGGGAGAAGCGGCCCGGGTGTGGGGAGCTATCAGCATGAAAGAGAAAAGGAACAAAAGGGTGGGCACCCACTGATGCAATTTTTTAAGCTTCATCTCAGATGGAATTGGTTTATTATGTAAAACTACAAATTCTGTGGATTATTGGGAAAACCCACCCAAGATTTAGCTGACGCTGAATCTTGCACGGCGGGACGCCCTCCTCCAGATTT
>CAZKIU010000063.1:0-14892 GCA_964552955.1 uncultured Prolixibacteraceae bacterium | reverse complement strand
GCCACCCGGGTGCCGCAGCCCGGACAGAAGTTGACTCCGCTGCCCAGCGCCTTTCCACAATTTGTGCAAAATGCCATACTGTTATTTTTTTCACTATTTCATCACTGGGAAAAACCATCCTTTGTTTCTGCCGATATTGGCAGCGGCAAATCAAGGTTCGTTTCTCCCTATTTCAGCAACGGGCATCCGCAATTCCTGCACACTTCTTCCTCCATATCATGCAGGAATCCGCAGGCATTGCAGAAAATGATGTCGTCGCCCGACTTGTCGAATTTCTCGAACGTGCGCAGGACGCCATGGTATCTTACCTTATCCCCCTTCCGGAAATAGTTGAAGAGGGTGTCGTCGTCCTCGCTGCGGATCTCTTCCGTGGTGCCGTTTTCACTTTTTACATAAACGGTATAGACCATTTTCCACTCCGGTTCACCGGACTGGTCTGTTTTCCTTCTTACTTTCTTCACTTTTTTGTCGGATACTACTCCGTCCCAGGTAGGGCGCACCTTTTTAGACCTGGCCGCATATACGCCGATCAACAGGAACATTCCTCCGATCACGAAACCCACGGTGACCGCTTCGGGGTTTTCCATCTCCCCTCCCGATTCCCCGTAGAAGTAAAAGCCGGCGATGGCCACCAGGGCGAGTCCCAGCCCAAAAAGAAAAGCGTAGTTTTTGCTGTTCTGCCGGTACCGCTCAAACGCGGGGTCATGGATTTTCGTCGAGTAAGCCATAGCGTTATTTTTTGAAGAAACCGGCGGCCGGGTCGGGAGCGTTGTACTCCTTCAGGTCACCAAAGGAGCGCTCCATATCTTTGGCCACGTCGCCGACACCGTCGTAATCGAGCTGGTTGAGTTTGTTTTTCAGCATTTCCAGATGTTCGGGGGTGGCGTTGGCATCGACATTGGCCTCGTTGATCACCTTCATGGCTTTTTCCAGGTTTTCGGGAAGTTTCTTGACCTTAAGGTCCTGTTTCTGGTACCCTTCACGCACTTCCTTCAGCGTCTTGACGGCCTTTTTGGCCTGGGCATATGCCTCGGGTTCGGTGCCGTTCTTCAGGGCGTTCTCCACCTTGGTCTTGTACATCCGGCCGGTCTCCTGGGCATCGATCAGGGTACCTTTGCCTTCCTTGACGCGGGTGATGTTGTTAGTGCTGATTTCGATTTCCCCGGTTTCAGGATTGAAAACATGGTCGGAGTAGTCCTTTCCTGCTTCGGCATCGAAACGGTCGGTAGCTCTTTGTTGGTGCCGTTCGGCCCATTCCGTGGCATCGACGCCTTCGGGTTTGTCGGTGACCTCGCCAAAGATCTCGTAGGATTTCTCCTGCCAATTGCGGCGTTGCAGCTCGATCCAGTGTTCGCGGCCATCGGCCCCCTTCACCTTGCGGAGCACCCGGTAGTCGCGGTCGGTATTCACTGAGGTTCCCTGCTTTCCGGGAGTCCTGAACTCATGGATCTGAATCTCATCGGGTGGCAGTTTGTAAGTATTGGTGATGTACTCTTTCAGCCGGGCATCGTGTTCGGTGTATATCTTGTTGCGTGACCGCTCGAAGATCTCTTTCATCTGGGGGGTGCCGTGCTTTTCGATGGTTCTCACCTTAGCCGGGTCGCGCATGATCTCCAATACCTTTTGGGGGTCGACCACCTCCTGGCCGTTTACGGTTTTCACCGATTTCATCATGTCGTTGAGGACCTCGTCGGGAGTGGAAACCGGAATGTTCCTGCGCAGCGCCTCCTTATGGAGTTCGGCCGTCAGTTTTTTCATGATCAGCTCTTCGGAGATTTGCCTTCCCGTGATTTTGGCGGCCTCGACCACCGACTTGGTCTGGTAGAGGTTATAGAGGAATTCGCAACTGATGAAGATGGTCCAGGCCAGGGGTTTGTTCTTCCCGACGATCATCTCGATGTTCTCGATGGAGAGGATACGGCCTTTGGCGGTATCCATGAGCATGGGCACCAGGCTTTCCATCTGCCGTGATTTGAATTCCTCCCATCCTTTTTCAGGTTCGTAGATGTAGAAGTTAAGGGCTTCGATCATCTTGGCCTTGATCAGACCTGCTGCTGTGGCGCCCACCCCCTTGAGATAGAAGGCGGCCAGGGCGTTAAAGGCCATGTCGCCCGCCCATTCGGTCCACTCGAGAGTGACGGTGATGGCGTTGGCCCAGGCGGCTTCCGACTTGTAGCCTTCAGCTCCTTCGGCCAGAATCAGATTGGAGGCCACCTTCCAGATACGGTTCCTCAATTCGGTAAGTCCCTCGGCCCCCAGGGTCATCTTCCGCATCTCCAGAAGATCGGTCAGTTTGATGGTGGGATCTCCCGCCGGGACGTATTCCCTGATGATGTACTTGCATTCCTCGTAGGCCTTCACCCAGTCGGGGAACTCTTCGCCAATGCCATAAGTTTTCACCCTGAGTTCAAGGGTCTGTTCGAAGAGCTCGGCGTGAAGGGCTTCACCGGCCGGTGCCCTCAGCAGATAATGGAGGGTATAAACGGTGCCGGTGCCGGGAATCTCCTCTTTGGTGGTAAAATGGTACCTCCCATAAGGAATGTTGGTGACCAGTCCCGTAAATTCAAACTGAGGCTGCAGGACAGAGGCCAGGTTAACGAGTTCCTCCTCATCATCCTGCAGTTCGAATTCGATAGCGGCGAGCCCTTCCTTGTCGACCATAATTTGGTTGGTTTCCTGGTCGTAGCGGTAAAGGGCCAGGTCGAGGTTGGCCTCGTAGGGCTTGTCGGCGAGGATGCTGATGCCGTTCTTTTTATCGGCGCCCTGTTTGATGAAGAGCCCTTCGCGCGACACCATGATGTTGAGGCGACGTTCAAGCGGTTCTTCGTCACCCTGGACGGCAGCGATGACCAGTGTTTTGCTGATGATTTGTTCATCTCCTGTCAGCCGGATCAGAGGACCGCTCAGGGTGACCGTAGCGCGGGTTTCTCCTTTTGGGGCGATGGCAATGGTGGTGAGCGGATCGGTGGGGTCAACCCCATGGCGGTATTCCCCGCTGAAGCTCCAGCCGGTCTCCTCTTCCCCGTTTTCGATCCAGGTCTCAAAGGTGATTTCGCTCGTTTCTCCGGAATCGGGGAAGGAGGCCTCTTCGATGTCGGTTTCGAGGCGGCAGTCGGCCAGGCGTATTTCGAGGTCGTTTTGTAATGGAGGTTCTCCCTCCGGCACTTCATCCATCGTAAGGGAAAGGACGACCGATGGGGGTATGAGGTTGCGGCTGCTGCCGGGTGAGGGGTTGGTGGCCCCCATGTTGATGGCAATGCAGGGATCGTCGGGAACTGGTTCCGAGAGGTCGATCCAGTCGCTCTTGGGCTTAAAGGCGATCTTTTCTGTGAGTTCGGGGATATCCTTACCGTCGGAACCGGTCACCCTGGCTTTAACAGTCAGCACCTGGAAAGTGTCGGGTCGTAGGGAACGTTTGTTGCCGGGAAGGGTCTCCACGATGATTTTCATCTCCGTGTCGGCCATGATCCTGATATTCCTGCGGATCAGGTGACCACGGGCTTCGGCCGTGACTTCCAGCGCAAATTCAGGTTCCCGGGGTTCCTTGTCGAAGAGCAGGGAGGCCGTCAGCGTTCCGCTGCCGGCGGCGGGTTTTACCTTCAGGGCAGGGTCGGGGGAGGTCACCCTGATGTCGGCAGGGAAGCTCTCCGATCCCCGGGGCGTGACCCGGTATACCACCACTTCAAGGGTGTCGGCTACTCCCGGCTTCAGCCTGAACTGGTCACGGTTAATGTTGAGGATGAACTTTTCCTCCTCTTCTTCTTCCTCTTCTTCTTTCTCCTCCTTTTTTTCCTTTTGAGTGGACTTGTTCTTCTTATCGGGCTGATTCGTTGCAGGTTTCTTTTTAAAGAGTTTGCGGCCCAGGGCGGCGGCCCCCCCGGCACCAATCAATCCGATGACCACCTCCCAGGGAACCTCCTCCTCTTCCCCTC
This sequence comes from uncultured Prolixibacteraceae bacterium, assembly GCA_964552955.1. Lineage (GTDB taxonomy): Bacteria > Bacteroidota > Bacteroidia > Bacteroidales > Prolixibacteraceae > UBA1413. The sequence goes on along the minus strand of CAZKIU010000063.1, from coordinate 10,960 downwards.
CGGAAGCGCCCGGAGCGGAGGGGCTTGCCGTAGCCGTTTCTGCACCCGTCATTTCAAAGGTGAGACCATTGAGGTGCTCGTACATCATCTGTTCATACTGTTCGAAAGAGTAGGGACTTGGTGCCAGCGAGGTATCATCGAAGGTGTTGATTTTGGAGAGTATGGAGACCCCGTATTGATCGGTCAGAAATACAAAGAAAAAATAGTAGACCCGCCGGCTTTTATCAAATTCATCATCGCTTGTTTCATCCTTGGTGTAGAGGATAGCGTCATGGCCTGCAATTTGGATTCTGCTGCTTCCGGGAATATTTCCGTCAGGGTATCTGCTCAGGAAATAGTCTGACTGGTTGATCATGGTCTGACCGGCTGCCAACCTGCTCTTGTTGGCATCCAGAAATTCAGAGTACTCGTATTCGTTGACCCAGGCATGGTAAAAGGAGTTCAGGTCGCTGCCTTTGGCGCCGATGGCGATACCCCCCGGACCGGCCTGGTGGGAGATAAAGAGTTGCGAGTTAAGGTCATCGGAGGATTCGGGTTTGGCCGTCAGGTAGATGGAATAGTGTTCTACACGGTCAGAACCCGACTCTTCTGAAAAAGTCCATTCGCCGGAGATAGCCCCTGGGTGGGAGATCAGAACCTGCTGTGCCGATCCGTGTCCATGAATCATCAACATCAACAGAAGGGCATAAACGATTTTTGAATGTTTCATATCAGTCGGACAGGGTTTATGGTTTTCGGCTCATTGGTTCGTTTTCTACAAAGAAAAAAAAACTGGACATATAATTATGAATAAGCAGGATAATTAACAACATATTTTGGCTTATTTTTATAGCAACTAAAAGTTGAAGATGGCCGGAAAAAGTGAAAGTCGCAAGGGCCGGGGAGGCCGGTTCCTGATCATGGCAGTAGGGGTGCTGATTTTGGGCTACGGGGTGATGCTGGCGGCCCTCTTTTTTTTCGGGACGAGAGTAGAGGCGCGGCTGACCAGCTACAGGCAGCAGATGGGGGAGCGGAATGAGGTGATCCCGAACCGGTACACCTATCATTTTGGTTATACCTTTACGGTGGATGGCCATGAGTATTCCGGCACAGGACAGCGGGTAGCCGGTCCGGTCTACCTGAAACCCGGGCCAGAGGCTACTATCAGGGTGAAGTACCTTCCCTGCTGCCCGCGTATCCATGCCGATGATGCCGATGCCCATTCGGGGCGCCGGGTCGCGGTTTTTATGGGCGTGGGCCTGCTTCTGCTGTGGTTTACCCGGAAAATGTTGTAGATGTCCTGGACAATTGAAACAAAGTCATTGCCTGCCAAAGGCTTTCATCAGGTCGTTGATTACCTGGGAGGCATCCTTTCCGCCGGTTTCCAGAGAGATCTCGCGGTTTATCCTGCTGATGGTCACGGGATCGCTCTCCTGCGTTCCAATCTGTTTGATCTTTTGATTCATGTTGGTCCAGTAGGCTTTTTGGGCCTGGATCTGCTTTTGGTCCAGACTTCCGGGTGCCGCCATTTTCAGGTCGGCATCCAGTTTTTTCATCAGCATGTTGTCGATTTCTTTTGATGCCTCTCGGCATTTGGCCTGAAGTTTCGTGGTTGGGGTGAGTAATTTGTTGCCCTCAATGCCTTCAACCTTAACTTTCAGCACTTTGCCTATGCTCGCCACATCATCGGTGGCCAGGGTAGTAAAATCGACATTTTTGTCAAGCAGTTTGGTGGTAGAGAAGGCTTCCTGATGGGCGGAGGTCACCAGGTTCATGTCTGAAAGGGGAGCGCTGATTCCGAACATTTTACGGTAGGTTTCATTCATTGAGGCCTGGGCGTCGTTCATAAAAGTCTTGATATCCACCCTGGTGCCATCATTCTTCAATACCCAGGAGGGCTCTTTGCCTGTTAACCGGTCTACAGGGCCCAGGTCAAGATCCATGCTGGCACTGCCGGCGCTGGTAGGGTTCCGGAATTGTTTGAATTCGATGTGATCCATCACATATCCCTTGTTTTGGAGGCTCTTCACCATGTCGGGTGTCATATTCCGGTAATTTCGCTGTACATACCGGTCAAAGAAGGCTGTGATTTCCCGATCCTGCTTGTACTTGAACTGCCATTTGGCATAATAGTCACCGTTCAGGGCAGCCACATGGTGGCTGATTTCCTTTTCCAGTTCCTGTATGCGTGCCGTATTCCTGACGCTGGCCGAACGCAGGGTTTGTAACTCGTTTTTCATGTTATCCAAACTGCCAATGGCATCGGATGCAGCGAGGTAGTTTTGTTTAGTACGCATCTTATCTGCGGTGGACCTGATTTGGGCGTTCACGTCAAACACGGGTTTAAATAAACGGCTCTCCTTTCCGAAGAGCTGCAGGGTGGCATTGGTGAACTTTTTCACTCCCCATTGCATGCCCAGTCCGATCGCGTAACCTGTCCCGGCCTGTTTCAGCCCCTCAAAGATTTGGGATTTGGTTGTGGCGCCTTTCACTTTTCCGGCCTGGATGTAAGCGTCGGTAAAAGTGGCGAGGGCTGCCCCGTTGGGGGACCAGAACATGGCGGCTTGTTTTAATCCTTCGTAAGGTCCTCCTGAAATCATGCCGGTAGCTCCGCCGAAGAGCGCTCCCAAGGCCTGCGTTCCATAGATTGTGGCGGCGGCTTCCGCACCGTAAACCTGTGCCAGTCCGGCCGATCCCACTCCCATAAAAGCGGTGCCGGCCACCATGATCGTGGTTTGAGCGATGAATTCATTTTCATCAGCTTCCGATTCCGCGACCTTAGCCATCTGATAGTCAAAATCGGCATTTCCCTCTATCTGGGAATTAAAGGCATTCCTGAGTTTCAGGGCATTTTCGTAGTCGCCTGAAACCACAGCCCTGGTATCGAGAAATTTATCGGCCAGTTCGCGGGCTTTATCCCGCTGTTCTTCAGGCAGGAGATTGATCTGACGTTGGATCCGGTCGGCAATTTGCCGGGTGGCATTGACCTTGGCCACGTGGACATGAGTATCAAAGATGAATTTATTTCTGGCATAATCATCGAACGGCTGACGGGTATGCACCAGTTCACCGGTTTGAAGGGTGGTGACGGCATCCTCTTCGTTTTGCCGGGTCGATTGCAGACCCAAGATCCGCATGTCGATGTCCTTGATTTGTGCCATAAGGCTTTTTCGTGCTGCATCCTCTTTGGCATTGAACATTTCGGTGGATAAGCGATCACGGATCGATTGCTCCCGTAAGATCTGACTGTTGATGGATTCGATGATTTCGCGGCGTGATGCGATCGATTCCTCCCGGGCGAGTTTTTCTGCGGCCAACGAATCCTGAAGAGCTGTATGGGTCGTGCTTCCTTCTCCCGGAGCCTTGTATTTCTCATCGAGTTCGGCGATCTTCTGTTTCTTGACTTTCCCTTTTAATCTTTCAGCCTCCAGATACTCCTTCATTTCGGCCTTCATTTCGGCCAGAAAATCATCGAGGGCCTCATCGGGGATCTTCCCGCCGGGACCTGAAGGATAGTGGGCCCATTTGTCCCCGTAAGCCCACAGGAGAGCCCTCTTGAAGAAGAAGCCTGCCGTTTGTTTGCGGGCCAGGTATCGGTTGCAGGTATTGGTGAAGGCCTTGCGTTCTTCATAATTTTCATCTTCTTCGTTGCCGGGCGCGGCCATGGCCGACAACATCATCATGCGGATGTAAGAGGTTTGCTTGAACTCAGGAATCCGCGGATAGGTCACCCGGTTGAAATCACCCTGGTGCGTTTCCATGCTTTTATCGTCATCGGTCACCACCTCATCTACCTGATGAACCCTTATTTTGCTGAGCCACTCTTCATCCGATTCCAGATTTTCAGTTTCCACATCGCTAAGTTCGATGATCTGGTAGATTTCCTTGTTGTTCACCTTCACCTTCAGCAAGTGTCTGAAAAGAGGTTCATAGAGCAGTTCCAACCCTTTAGCCTGCACCGGGCTCTGAGAATATCCGGCCCAACATTCTCCCAGATCGCCTTTTTTTTCCATTTTGGGCAGCATCCGTTTGTAGTTTTCGGCGGCGGCACATTTTGCATCCGCAGGATTGGGGGGATTTCCGAGTGCTTCTATCTTTCCGGCCAGAACCAACATGGCATTTTCCAGCAGGTGGAAAGCCGATCCGTGAAAACCCGCTTCGTTCATCGCCTTCTCCCAGGCATTCTGATCATCGAGTTCCACGGCATAGCCGGCATCAAGCAAAACCATGGTTACCGCCTGCAGGTTGCTCACATAGACCTCGCGGACCGCCAGGAACTGGCTGATGAGCGGATTCAACCGGTTGAGGTAGTCGATGATCTCCTGTGTGGGAAAGTCAAACAAGGGTGCCCATACCGCTTCAAACTTCCGGGCTTCTTCGTCGGGCATTGCCCCGAATATCAGCCGCATCCCCTCAAAAGCCACCGATACGGCAGCATGGTAATTGAAATCCGATAATTTGTCAAGATCGGGAATAGGGGGAGGAATGACCGCCTCAATACCGGAAGGAAGCTTGGTGGCGGTTTTCGCATTTGACGGCTCCCAGGGAGTTCCCTTTGAAACCTTATTTTGGGGAGCACATGGATCGGTGGAGGAAAACTTCACTTCAGGGATTCTCCCTTTTTGCACTTCACTAGCCGGCAGGCTGTTCAAATGGCGAAGAAATGCCGAAGTGGTGTCTGTATTGGCAATGTAACTGGAAGTAAGTGAGTGAATTCCGTTCCCTTCGGAGTTGACATCGGGATTTTGATTTCCATAATGTCGCGCTCCTGCCGACGTCATCATCAGTATCAATGAAATCAGACAAAAAATGAACCTGGAAATGGGCGTGAAGATGGATGGTTTTGGTCTCATGGGTTTGATTTAATTTTGAATCTCTAAGCTAACTTTTTTTTGTTAATTTCGTCAGGTATGCAACATTTTAGCTGAAAGGAGATTCAAATAATATTTCAAAACAGATCATTATAAAATTAACTTGGTGGGCAGTCGTTGTCCTCATGGTCCTGGGGATGACTGTTTTTTCGCAGGAGTTTGACAATGGGAAGCTGGACCGTTATTTTAATGCCCTTGCTGACCACGATAAGTTCATGGGGAGCATGGCTGTTTCCAGGAACGGGGAATTAGTTTATACCCGATCAGTAGGATTTACAGACGTGGAGAAAGGCGTCCTACAGCAATTCCAATTAGGTATTGCGCTTCATGATCCTGGAAAAGATTTACAGGAAGCCGTATAGTGTTCTGCTGAAAAGACGATGATCCTCAAACAGGGAGGGGGTACTTTTTCTTTTGTCAGGGAATAGGTCTCCTGTGACGCTTTAAGTACTCCGTATTTTGTTGTAGTTTGGCTGATTCTTTAAAGACATCTTTTTAGATTGCTATTTATATGGAAACGATACTGACCAAATCCTGGTTATTCAGGTTACTGCTTGTAGTGACCGTTGTTTTTACCTGCGGAAGGGAGGCTGATGGCCAGAATGCACCGCAGAAGGTGGCGGGCTTTCCGGTCAATTATGATGAGGCCCTCACCGGGGAGTACGTACTCCCCGATCTGCTGACTCTTCAGAACGGCAGGCCGGTCACCACCCCGGAAATGTGGCTGGAACAAAGGCGGCCTGAGATTCTGGAGCTTTTCAGGGAGCACCAGTTTGGGAAAGCCCCCGGACGGGAGGCCTTGACTTTCAAAGTTTTTGACTCCGGAACGCCGGTGTGGGGTGGAAAGGCCCTGCGGAAGCAGGTCTCCCTTTATTTCACCGGCGATACTGCCGGTCCGAAGGCTGATCTCCTCCTTTACCTTCCGGCGGGCAGCAGGAAACCGGTTTCTCTCTTTTTCCATATCAGTTTTCTGCCCAATGCCCTGACGGTCGATGACCCTGGGGTGCGTTCCGGCACGATGTGGAACCGCGAAGGCCAGCGGGTTCCGGCCGTAAGGACCCAGCCGGGAAGTATGCTTCCGGTAGAGCAGTTCCTCGATGAGGGCATCGGCGTGGCCACGATGTATTACGGGGATATTGAACCCGATTTTGCCGGGGGGTTGAAGAACGGCATCCGGGGGCATTATCTGAATTCAGGTGAAGAAGCTCCGGCTGTGGATGAGTGGGGGGCCATCGCGGCATGGGCGTGGGGCTTGAGTGGTGCCATGGACTACCTGGAAACCGACCCGGGTGTCGATGCCCGAAAGGTGGCCCTCTTCGGGATCTCCCGCCTGGGCAAGACGGTTCTGTGGGCCGGGGCCAGCGATCCCCGTTTCGGAATGGTGATCGCCAGTTGCTCAGGTGAAGGAGGTGCCGCCCTCTCGCGCCGCCATTTCGGTGAGACCATCGCCCACATGACGGCCCCCTCGCGCTATCATTACCAATTCTGTGCTAACCGGGCCACCTATGGAGGGGATCCTTCCCTTTCTCCCGTCGATGCCCATATGCTGATTGCCCTGATGGCACCCCGACCCCTGCTCCTCCAAACCGGCGATACCGATCTTTGGTCAGACCCCAAAGGAGAGTGGCTGGCCCTGAAGGCGGCCCAACCGGTCTACCAATTGTTGGGTCAGGCCGGTCCGGCAGAGACAGATTTACCTCCCGCGGGCATCCCCCTGCTCTCCCGCCTGGGGTATACCATGCATGCTGGCGGCCATGGGACCCTTCCGGAGGAGTACGAGGTATTTATCCGCTACATGAAAAAGCACTTTTCGGAAAACAGCCTGCCCCCCCTCTTTGGTCAGGGGGTTGTGGCTGCCGACGACCCGCTGAGACGCACCTTTATTTCACCGGTGCGGGTGATGTGGAGTTCTGACACCACGGGGATGAGGGTCAAAAACCGGGAGGTCTTGCTGAACCCCGGTAACAGCCAGTCAGAGATAACGCAGCGGCCGCTGTTCTGTGCGATGACCACCACGGACAAGGATACAGCCTCTATCTTGCTCGACTACGGCAGGGAGCTGCACGGGGGGTTGCAACTGGTGTTGGGGGGTTCTTCGCGGCGGGAGCCGTCGCTGGTGCGTATCCGCTTCGGGGAATCGGTGGGTGAGGCCAACAGCAAGACCTTTAATGGCGACTGGCTGATGGGTTTTTCGACCGATGACCATGCCAAGCGCGACATCATCATGGAGATTCCTCGTTCGGGGCTCATCGAAATCGGCAATTCCGGTTTCCGCTTCGTACGGATCGACCTGCTGCAGCCTAACACCACCATCAACCTGAAGGAGGCCAGGGCGGTATTCCGTTACCGCGACCTGGAGTACCTGGGGTCGTTTCACAGCAGCGACCCACGGCTCGATTCGATCTGGATGACGGGAGCTTATACCACCCACCTTAACATGCAGGAATACCTCTGGGATGGCATCAAGCGCGACCGGCTGGTATGGCTGGGCGATTTTCATCCTGAGCTGAAAACCATCATGACCGTCTTCGGCCACAATGAGGTGGTTCCCCGCAGCCTCGACCTGGCCTGCCAACAATACCCGCTGCCCCAGTGGATGAATGGCATGAGTTCCTATTCCATGTGGTACCTCATCATCCATCACGACTGGTACAGGCAAAACGGGGATCTGGCCTTTCTGCGGAGCCATGGGGAGTATATCACCGGACTGATCGATCAGATCGATGCAAAGATCGGTGAAGACGGTACAGAAAGCCTGAGTGACTTCCGGTTTCTGGATTGGCCTTCGACGCCCAATGGTGCTGGGGTGGAGGCGGGCTACCGGGCGCTGCTGTTGTGGGCGCTGAAAGATGCCGCAGTGCTTTGCAGGATTCTGGATCAACCGTTATCGGCTGCGAAATGTGGGGCCGCCATTGAGAAGCTCAACCGGAAGGTGATGGGGCATAACGGCCTCAAGCAGGCGGCGGCACTGATGGCTGTGTCCGGGGTGATGGATCCCGGAGAGGCGTGCCGCGAAGTGGTGGCCGTCGATGGCCCCAGACGGTTCTCCACATTTTACGGGCTTTACATGCTTGACGCCCTCGGTCTGGCTGGCATGCACAACCAGGCCCTCGACATCATCAAAGCCTACTGGGGCGGGATGCTCGACATGGGAGCCACCACCTTCTGGGAGGATTTCGACGTGGAGTGGATGGAGAACTCCACGAGGATCGATGAATTTCCGGAGGAAGGGAAAAACGACATCCATGGTTCCTTCGGGGCTTACTGTTACCCCAGCTACCGCCACAGCCTCTGCCATGGCTGGGCCTCTGGGGCGACCTCCTGGCTCACGGAGAACGTACTGGGAATCAGGGTCCTGGAGCCAGCATGCAAAACCATTCAGATAGAGCCCCACCTGGGCCACCTGCAGTGGGCCGAAGGAAGTTACCCGACGCCCTACGGGGTGGTGCGGGTGAAACATACACGCCGGGCCGACGGCACCATCGACACCCGGGTCACCGCCCCCAAAGAAGTCACCGTGATACAGTGATCCATTTGATGACCCTTACTTGATTCTAAGGAAGCCTCCTTCACGAAGTCCCCAAAAGCATCAGGCCGTGCCCTGGATGCAGACAGAAGCTTTGTGACCCTTACACGTTACCGACCAGGTAATCCCCCCTCCGGATTTATATAACGAGATAAGCATATGATATTAATTAACTTCGGTAAATGTTTCGAAGGATATTTGTCATTATGCTAGAATTAGACGTATATAATGACTATATGGTGTAATGCTGTGTATTAAAATACATATATTCTAATATTAAGCACATTCATCAAGACGGACCAGTAAAGCGTAAATCGTGAATAAGGCCGTTTAAAAAAATAGGGGTTATAAATTACATTAATGTTATCTAATGTGTTAATACCCTAAAATAATAGGGGTATAGAATCAAAATAATATAAGTTTGTTTAGTAAGTGCTTTTTTTATTGGGGGTCATGTATAAAAAACGTAGTAATAAATAATTATGTTCATCAAGTTAAATTAATCACACTAAACAAACTGAAAAATGAAAAAATGGCTATTTCTTGTATTGTTTTTTACGGCCGGGTTATCCACTCTGGCCTTTTCGCAGGAGTCTTCCAGTAATGTGAAGGTAGGTGCAGATTTGATGAGCGGTTATGTATGGCGCGGTACCAAATTCGGAAGCGGTCCGGCTATTCAGCCAGGAGTGGAATTCACGGCGGGAGGTTTTACCCTGGGGGCCTGGGGTTCCTATTGTATATCTGATGCCGAAGCAATGGAGACCGACCTCTATACTTCGTTTACCGTGGGGAAGTTTACCGTGGGACTAACCGATTACTACTATCCCGGCGCGGCATGGTTCGACGCCTCGCACCATGCTTTTGAGATCAATGGGGGTTTTTCTCCGGGTCCCTTGACGCTATCGGCCAATTATATTCTGAACGATGGCGCGGGAGCTCATGGGGGGGATCTCTATTTTGAAGCGGGCGTAAAGGCCGGGGTGTTGAACCTGTTTGCCGGGGGAGGCAGCGGCTGGCACACCCCCGATGGTGATTTCAAAATTTGTAACCTCGGACTTTCCACCACCCGGGAGATCAGGATCAGCGACCACTTCAGCCTCCCCCTTACAGGGAGCGTCATTCTGAATCCCGCCACCGAACAGCTGTTTGTGGTAGCGGGCATCACCCTTTGAATACAGGAATAGAAGCTTTACCGGGGCGATTATTTCGTTGCGCCGGTAAGGAAGGGATGATAAAGGTCAACTGGCCCGGCTGTTTTTGAATACTGCCATAGGGGTTGTGAGATACGGGTTATTCGACTATTTTTAAGCTCTGAATAAACCGGAAAATCTTTAAAACCTGGACTATGGCAGTAATCATTGAACCTTTCAGAATTAAATCGGTAGAACCGCTGACCTTTACCACCCGAGAAGAGCGTGAGGAGATACTCAAGGAAGCCCGGAACAACCTTTTTCTGGTTAATGCCGATAAGGTATTGATTGACCTGTTGACCGACAGCGGCACGTCGGCGATGAGTGCCCAACAGTGGGCGGGCATCATGAACGGCGATGAGTCGTATGCCGGGTCCAGGAGTTTCTACCGCTTTAAGGGGGTGGCTGAAAGCATCACGGGTTTTAGGCATATCATTCCGACGCACCAGGGTCGGGCAGCTGAGAAAATCCTTTTCACGATCCTGGGCGGAAAAGGCAAGAGTTTCGTGAGCAACACTTTTTTTGATACGACGCGTGCCAATGTGGAGTATTCGGGTGCCGAGGCCCTTGATTTTCTGACGCCGGAAGGGAAGATTCCCCATCTGATCGCCCCGTTCAAGGGCAACATGGACACAGTGGCTTTGGAGGCCTACATTCAGCAACGGGGGGCTGAGCACATCCCGATGTGCGTGATGACCATCACCAACAATTCAGGGGGCGGGCAGCCGGTTTCCCTTGGGAACATGCGGGAGACCGCGGCCATCTGCCGGAAATATGGGATCCGCTTTTTCATCGATGCCTGCCGTTTTGCTGAGAATGCCTGGTTCATCAAAACCAGGGAGGAGGGGTATGAAGGCAAAACGATTCCTGAGATTGCCCGGGAGATATTCGCCCTGGCCGATGGGTGCACGATGAGTGCCAAGAAGGATGCCCTGGTCAACATCGGGGGATTCCTGGCCATGAATGACGAGGCGCTTGCCCTGGAAGCCCGGAACCTGCTGATCATCACGGAAGGATTTCCCACGTATGGCGGACTGGCAGGCCGGGATCTGGAGGCCATGGCGCAGGGACTGGAGGAGGTGCTGGAAGAGGATTATCTGCGTTACCGTATCCGGAGCATCGAGTACATGGGTGAAAAGCTGACGGCTGCGGGGGTGCCGATGATTCTTCCCACGGGGGGCCATGCGGTCTACCTCGACGCAAGGACCTTTCTGCCGCAGATTCCGCCGCATGAGCTGCCCGGGGTGGCCCTGGCCAATGCGCTATACCTGGAAGGGGGGATCCGGGGGGTCGAGATCGGTTCCCTGATGTTTGGCAAACAGGATGAACAGGGCCGGCATGTCAGTCCGCCCATGGAACTGGTGCGGCTGGCCATACCCCGCAGGGTCTATACC
>CAZKIU010000062.1:0-15410 GCA_964552955.1 uncultured Prolixibacteraceae bacterium | reverse complement strand
GTTCGTCGACCTTGACAGGTTTCAGGAGATAGTCGACAGCCGAAAAGCGGAAGGCTCTGATGGCATATTCGGAATAGGCGGTGACGAACACCACCCTGAAGGGGGTTTTTTCAAATTTTCGGAGCAGGTCAAAGCCATTTTCCCCCGGCATCTCGATGTCGAGGAAGAGGAGGTGGGGGTGGCAGCGGCTGATGGCTTCGACGGCTGATTCCACGGAGTCGCATTCGGCGCATACCTCTACATCGGCACAATAATCCTTCAGATAGGTCGACAGCAGCCTGCGGGCCGGCATTTCATCGTCGACGATAAGCGTTCTGATGGTTCCGGAGTTCATAGGTGGTTCATTAGGTTTTGGTTGAGTGAGGTTCAATATTTTACAGGAATAGCAATAATCACCCGGGTGCCGGTTTCTTCCCGGTCGGGGTAGGCATCTGCAATGGTCAGGGAGTAACTTCTGTTTCTTATTTTGTTGATGGTCTGGAGTCTTTCGGTAACAATGGCGATCCCCCGTGATGTTTTTCCGGGCAGGGGTTGGGTCTGGAGGGCGGCATGGGTCCGGCCCACACCATCGTCTTCGATGATACAGGTGAGGTCATGCGCTCCGTTGGACATAAACCGGAGCGTAATGGTTCCCTTCCGCTTTTTGAGACCGCGCACTCCATGCCAGATGGCGTTTTCGAGGAAAGGCTGGATGAGCCCGGGAAAAACCATCCATTCTTCGCTATTGATGGTTTCATCCATGTCGATGAAATAGTCGAAACGGTCGCCAAAGCGGAGGTGTTCCAGTTGGAGGTAATCACGGAGGGAATCGATTTCATGGGTTAAAGAGATGTAGTCGCTGGAGAGATTTTCCAGAATGTTGCGGATAAGACGGGCAAACCCCGAGATATAGCGGTTGGCCGCCAGGCGGTCGTTCTGGGAGATGAAATAGTTGACAGAGTTGAGGGAGTTAAAAATGAAGTGAGGGTTCATCTGGCTCCGGAGGCTCTGGAGACGGAGTTCATCGAGTTGCTGTTCGGCTTTGAGTTTGATACGGCGGTAGGAGCCATAGAGGTAGGTGGCGGGGATCATAAGAATCAGAAAAACGATCAGCAGGAGGAACAGGGTGGTTTGGTAGAAGCGGGGCGGGATGATGAAGGTAAGGGCGGTGGCCGCTGCCCATTCGCCATCGGCATTGGTGGCTTCCAGTTCAAAGTGGTAGGCTCCCGGTTCCAGGTGGGCGTAGTTGACGAACCGCTGCCGGTGATTGGTTTCCCTCCATTTCTGGTCATGCCCCAGCCGGTAACGGTACCTGATTTTATCGGACCAAGGATAGTCGAGACTGGCGAAGGATAGTTCCACATTGAGGGTTCCCCTGGGGAGGCGGACGCTGTCGAGTTCATAGAGGGCGCGCTGGAAAAAAAGGGAGTTCCCTTCGGTACGCAGGTCGGTGATGCACAGTGGAGCGGGTGAATGCCTGGCAGATTCCCTGTTGGCCGAGTCGGGATGGAAGCTGACTATACCGCCCATGCCTCCGAAGAAGAACTCCCCGTCGGGAGCCATGAAGGCCGCATCAGAGTTGAACTCGGAGATTTTAAGGCCATCAGAGGGGCCGTAGTTTCTGAACCGGCCGGTGGAGGGAAAGAAACGGGAGAGCCCCTGGTTGGTGGTGATCCATAGGGTACCCAGGCGGTCCTTGAGAATACTATAGCAAGTATTGTTGGAGAGGCCGTCGGCGGTGGTGAAAACCACCGACTGACCGGTGGCGGGGTCAAAACGACACAATCCTCCTCCCAGCAGCGCCAGCCAGAGAAGGCCCTCCTCTCCGAATTCCACATCCTCAATATTAAAGAATTCCCGGGTCACCTTGTACTCCTTCCTGAAGGCCAGACGGGAGTCGAGCAGGACCAGATGGCTGAGGTTGGATCCCAGCCAATATTGGCCTGAAGCATCTCTTTTAAAGGCATAGATAACGGGTGTTCCGGTGAAAACATGCCGGACCTGCCCGGTCAGGGGTTCTATCAGGTCGGCTCCGAAGTCGCCTGCTGCCAGCAACTGGCCCTGGTGGTAGGCCAGGTGTTTAAACCCCCTGTCCGGGGCCGACGGGTCGGTGACCTTGCCGGTGATGAAGCGGTGGAACCTTTGGGTGCGGAAATCGTAACGGACCAGCATGTGGTGGTAATAGCCGATCCAAATGCCTGCAGAGTCTTCCAGCAAGGCCCGGGCATGGCCGACCTGCCTGCGGATGGCTTCCTCCAGGGGATAGTGAGGGGTTATGCGCCTGGTACTGTCCAGCCTAAGGAGATGGGGCAGGTTCCGGGGGATGGCCCAGAGGAGGCCCCGTCGATCTTTCAGCACCCCAAAGAAAGCATTGGAGGGCCCTGCCACTTCCTCCTCCAGAAAATAGTGCCTGAAAAGGCCGGATACAGGCACCGCCCTCGATAACCCTGTTCCTTCCCCGGATCCCTTCATGCAGGAGAACCACAGCGTGCCCTGCCGGTCACGCAGGTACTCCACCAGATGATGCCCTCTCTGGAGGCGCACTTCACGCATGCTTCCCCCGGGAGTCTCGATAAGCTGAATACGCTGGTTGTCGGGAGAACCAGAAAATGCCCTGTACTCAGAGGTGGTTTGTCCCAAAGCAGAGAGCTCTGTGCCCTGCCAGGCTCTGCTTCCCGGTTTCAGTTGCAGAATTCCGCAGTTGGAGAGCATCCAGCAGGATCCGTTGGCATCGGTATACAGCTGAATACGGAGGTGTGAAGTTTGCCGGCTGATGGCCAGGAATTCGGGGGGGAGGGCGTATGGTTGGGCGTCGACCCGGAGGTGCCCCGGTGCCATAAGATGGCCCCTGAACAGTTGCATATCCGATGACCAACGGGCCAGTACCCAGGGATTTCCCAGGTTGTCAAAAAGCGGAAGGCAGTTAAAAACCCCGGCGAAAGGAGAGGTGGATCCTTCGGTGAAGGTGAGGGTGAGCGGAACAAAACAGCCCCTGGCATAATCATATTTCTCAATTCCATACTCGCTGTTCCAGTCCCATATCTCCCCCCTGTGGTCGATGGCCAGTGCCCTGAACAGAAACTTATCCATCTCCTTGTTTCCCCTGATAAACCGGTCGCGGGCACGGTCGTAGATCACATGATCGTGGCCCATGGAGTTGATCCATACATTGTTGTATTTGTCGACCAGGATTTTTTCGACCGAGAAATAGGGAATAGAGGTAGAGTCGTTGGGGTCGTGGAAATAATTCCGGAATTCGTAGCCGTCGAAGCGGCTGAGGCCGTCCCAGGTGGCGATCCAGATGAAGCCGCTGCTGTCCTGGGCGATACTGCTGACCTGGTTGTGGGGAAGACCATCCCTGGTGGTATATCCGGTGACGGCAAAATCATCCTGTGCCGGAAGCCTGATCGCCCACGCCAGGGTGAGGAGCAGCATCACGATCCGCACAGGGAAGCCAGGGTTCATATCGTGGTGGTTAGGTTACCACGAATATACCTTTTTTACGAAAGTAAGCTGCAGTCCAGTTATTCTTTTCCAGAGAAGTTACAGGGTCCAGCCCCAGAGTGGCCGCCTGCCGGCTGATGTCGGGGAGGTCGCCGGTGAAAAAACCGCTGACGAGGAGATGCCCTCCGGGGCAAAGAACCGCAGCGTATCTCCCGAGGTCGCTGAGAATCACGTTTTTTTGGATGTTGGCCAGGATCAGATGATAGGGCCCCCTCTTTTCTGTGGGAAGATTCTCATCCGGCAGAGCATTCTCACTGGGTGGGGGAGTCCCGTCTGCTTCAAGGACCCCGCCAGGAAGGGAGGCATAATCCCGAAGGGAAGTATCATCCGGAAGGGAGACATCCCCCGGAAGGGAGGCATCCCCCAGAAGGGAGGCATCCCCCAGAAGGGGAGTCACTTCCGGAGTATGGTTGAGAAGGATATTTTCGTTGGTAGCCTGGAAAGACCAGGGGTCGTTGTCGATGGCTGTGATACGGGCAGCCCCCAGCCGGGCCGCCAGGATGGCCAGGATACCCGTGCCGCAGCCCATATCCAGTACATGCCACTCCTGCATGGGCAAAGCAAGCATCATCTCCATCATCAGAGAGGTGGTTTCGTGATTGCCGGTGCCGAAGGCCATCTTGGGTTCAATGACGATGTCGATAGGGCAGGGGGGATACTCCGTGTGAAAAGGGGCACGCACCACTACCCGGTCACTGATGACCAACGGCTGGAAGTAATTCTTCTCCCATTCCTCATTCCAGTTTTGGGCGGCGATGACCTCCTTCTCCCAGTAGAGATGATAGTCTCCTTCCCACTGGTCCAATAGGCTTTGAAACTGCTTCTCATCAAAAAGATTCCCGGGGATGAAAGCTTCGCATCCCTTTTCCGTTTCCACGAAGGTGTCGAAACCGAGGCCAGCCATCTCCGCGATCAGAAGGTCGGCGAGCCAGGGGGTGACCGGGGAAATGGTCAGGGTGATTTTAATGGAATCTACAGGGAGAGACGGGTTCATAATATGCTAAAGATGAATGGAAACAACTGCTTGATCAAAAAATAAGGCCACTGAGTCACCCTGCATGTGCAGAACCTGGGAAAAAGGGCAGATCGCCGGTAGGGCATACCGGAAGAGCTTCCGCCGGTGATCCTGCCTGTTGTGCTTATGGGTGTCTCAGTGGCCTGAGGAATTGGGACTCAGAGGATCAGGGGTCAGAAACCGTTGATGATCCCCAGGAAATCGGCCGGGTCGAGCGAGGCTCCGCCAATCAGTCCGCCGTCGACATCGGGATTGGCGAAGAGTTCGCGGGCATTCGATGCCTTGCAACTACCGCCATAGAGGATAGAGACCTCACTGGCCACGTCGTTTCCGAAGCGGGCGGCAATGCTTGAGCGGATAAAGGCATGCATCTCCTGAGCCTGGGCCGAGGTGGCGGTTTTACCCGTACCAATAGCCCAAATGGGTTCGTAGGCGATCACCACCTTACGGAAATCTTCCTCTGTCAAAAGGAAAAGGGTCTCCTCCAGTTGCTGTTTCACATAATCGTTCTGGGTGCCGGCTTCCCTGATGGGCAGTGGCTCCCCGCAGCAATAGATGGGGGTGAGGCCCTGGGCAAAAACCTGGGCCAGTTTCTTATTCAGGGTGGCGCTGGTCTCTCCGTAATATTCCCTTCTCTCCGAATGGCCCAGAATGACATATTCTGCACCCGTCGATTTGACCATCTCTGCCGACACTTCACCGGTGAAAGCCCCTTTGGGCTCCGCAGCGCAATTCTGGGCGCCTGCCTTGACCCGCTGGTTGTCAATGGTCTCC
The DNA here is from genome assembly GCA_964552955.1 of uncultured Prolixibacteraceae bacterium. Classification (GTDB taxonomy): domain Bacteria; phylum Bacteroidota; class Bacteroidia; order Bacteroidales; family Prolixibacteraceae; genus UBA1413. The sequence goes on along the minus strand of CAZKIU010000062.1, from coordinate 10,138 downwards.
ACTACCTTGGTGAGATGCACGAAAGGGGGACAGACGATAACCTGCACCCCGGGATCTCCTCCGTTGACTACCGCTTCCGTAACAGCCTTAGCCAATTCTGTTCCTGCAGGAACCGTGGTGTTGCATTTCCAGTTGCCTGCGACAATTTTTTTTCTCATTTTTTTCTGACTTCTGTTATTAAATTATTGTAAATCAATTAATAGAATCATTGTGGTCTGCCATTTCCGGCCGACTGACGCGACTCCCGTCATTCCGGAAAGGCTTTTCTGAATGCTTCCGGTGTGGGAATATCGTTGTAGTGATATTTGGCTACGATGGTTCCTTTTTTGAGCACCACGAGCCCCGGATTGGACCGGATGATGGTTTTCAGCTCGATTTCATCGGTATGGAAGAATTCGTAAGGGGCCCCGGTTTCAGCGGCAAACTGGTCGCACTGGTCAAAGAGGGTGGCTGTCAGGCAGATAAAGGAAAGGTTGTTTTCCATGGCCCACGTGGCCAAAGTATTGATTTTAGCCTGGTGCTTACGCGACGACTTCTCCAGATCATAGGCGATAAGCATGAAAACATAATTCTCATCCGTGAGGAAGAAATCATAGACATTGTCCCCCTCCCTTGATTCAATGGTGAAGCCGTGGATGGGGGGCGTGTACCCTTTTTTGACCAGCAGAGGCTCATCCATGCTGTGGAACTCCCAATTGAGGGTATCCTGCCAGGGGTAGTTCTCATCGGTGAATTGTTTGACCTCCCCGGATTTCAGGTTTTTATAATAAAAGGTATTCTTGTATTCATCCCTGGGGGCATCGGCAGGGATAGCCATCGCCTCCTGAATGTTGACGCCCTTCTTATAAGGCCGGAAGTCGAAGAGGGGTTCATGGCGGATGCTGTAAATGACAGCAGCCCCATAAAGGAGGAGGGCCAGGCTGGCCAGGATCCATCCGGTTTTTTCGCCCAGAAAGCAGGTCAGTTTTCGCCGGTAAAGGAAGAGCAGGATGGCCAGGGCGATGAAAACCAGGTTTTTGTAGAAGGTCTCCCAGTTGGTGAGCACCAGGGCATCGCCAAAGCAACCACAGTCGGTGACCGGGTTTTTCAGGGCGATCCACAGGGTCAGGGGAGTGAAAAAGAGCATGAAAAGCAGGGCTCCCCAGGTAAAGACTTTCGGTTTAATGGCGAACATCAGGGCTACACCGATCAGATACTCGGCGAAAGCCAATAATACCCCCAGGGGGAAGGCCACCGGAGTGAACCATTCCAATCCCATGGCCATAAAATAGTCGTTAAACTTGTAAGAGGATCCCCAGGGATCAATTCCCTTAACAAAACCTGAAAAGATGAAGGTTATTCCCAGCAGGATGCGGGCCAGGTGGAGTAATGTGCGCATGTGGTTGATATTTATTGTGGCCGGATTTTTATCAGGGCAAAAACCGAATAGTTTATAATGTCGAGATAGTTGGCATCGATGCCTTCCGAGGCGATGGTTTGACCCTGGTGGTCTTCGATCTGTTTGATACGGCGGATTTTCATCAGGATCAGGTCGGTATAGCTGCTGGTGCGCATGTTGCGCCAGGCTTCCCCATAATCGTGGTTCTTATTGAGCATCAGTTTTTTGGCGGTTTCCACGACGCTGTTGTAAAGCTGGAGGACCTCCTCAGAAGCCATATCTTCTTCTGAAGGGTGGAGCTGGTTTTGAATGACCCCCATCACGGCGTAGTTGAGGATCCCTATATATTCGCTGTGGATATCGTCACCGACCTTCTGCACTTTGGTCTCCTCTATCGTCCTGATGCGCCGGGCTTTGATGTAGATCTGGTCGGTGATGGAGGAGGGCCTGAGAATACGCCAGGCTGTGCCGTAGTCCTGCATTTTCTTCAGAAACAACTCCCTGCACGCTTCCGCGACACGGTCATACTGTTCATTTGTTTTCATGTGTTTAAATTATTACGTTGTAATGGTTTACATCGTGAAACACATGTAATAACCATGTGGTTAATCATCGTGGTTGGTGTATAATCGTACATGGTCATTTCATCTGGAGCTGGCTATGAGGCCATAAAAATAGGAAAAAATGGGGAAATTGAAGGTTTTGTTTTACATTTGCAGAGGTATACATTAAATCCCGGAATTTATGCTGATCACTCAATCTGCCGGAAAATTCCTCAAACGCAAGAATAGCATCAACCTGGGCGGTGAGTTGATTGATTTGACGGTGCCCTGTGTGATGGGGGTGATTAATATAACGCCCGATTCGTTTTTTGATGGCAGCACCTTTTCTTCGGAAACGGAGATGCTGGAGCGTGTGGAGCAGATGGTCGCCGAAGGGGCGTTGATCATCGATGTGGGGAGTGTTTCCACGCGGCCCGGGGCCGAGATGATCTCCACTAAGGATGAGCTCTCGCGGCTGATCCCTGCGGTCAAAGCCATCCGTAAACATTTTCCGGAGGTTTTTATGTCGGTAGACACGTTCCGTTCATGGGTCGCCCTGCGCGTTATCGAGGAGGTGGGCCCGGTGATTGTCAATGATATCTCGGGCGGGAATATCGACACCAAAATGTTCGAAACCATCGGCCGTATCCAGGTGCCCTATATCCTGACGCACATGCAGGGAACCCCCCAGCATATGCAGGACGATCCCTGGTATCGCGATGTGGTCCATGATGTTTCGGCAGAACTGAGTGACGGGGTTCGCCGCCTCACCAAATACGGCGTCACCGACATCCTTATAGATCCGGGGTTTGGCTTTGGTAAGAATCTGGACCATAATTACAAACTGCTGAACCGGCTCGACTCCTTTAAGGTGTTCCAGTTGCCGGTAGTGGTGGGGCTCAGCCGCAAGTCCATGGTATGGAGGGTGCTGGAGAATACTCCGGAGGAGGCCCTCAACGGCACCTCCGTGGTGAATGCCATGGCCCTCCTGGGAGGAGCCGACATCCTCAGGGTCCACGATGTCAAACCAGCCATGGAAGCCATCCGCCTGTTCCTGCAACTCAAAGACTCCCTTTAGATGACCGCATTCATCACCCTGCGCTTTTTCGATCTTATCGATATTTTTCTTGTGGCCCTGCTCCTGTACCAGATTTACAGGCTCATCAAGGGAACCGTAGCCTTCAACATCGTAATAGGCTTCTTTATCGTTTATCTGTTGTGGGTGGTTTTTCGGGCCCTCGACATGGAATTGCTCAGTTCCATCTTCGGACAGTTCATAGGGGTGGGCGTTCTGGCGCTGATTATTATTTTTCATCCTGAAATCCGGCGGTTTCTGCTCTATGTGGGAACCAACCACCATATCACCCGGTTTTTATCCCTCGATAAACTCTTCAATTCCGGTAAGTCAGACCTGAAGGCCGGTTATCTCACAGATCTGGTGGAGACTGCGCTGTTTTTCTCACGGACCCAAACGGGAGCCCTGATCGTGATGGCGCGTCAGTCGGAACTCAGCGAGCAGATTGCTACCGGTGAGATCCTCGATGCCCGGTTGAGCCAGCCTTTGCTGAAGACCATATTCTTTAAAAATACCGATCTTCACGATGGGGCCGTCATTATCAAGGATGAGCGGATCGCCGCTGCCGGATGTATTCTGCCCCTGACCCATAAGGAGGTGGATAAAAGCATGGGACTGCGACACCGTGCTGCCATTGGCATCACAGAAACCACCGATGCCGTAGCCCTGGTCGTCTCCGAGGAAAATGGCGCCATCTCGCTGGTGCAGGGGGGATCCATAGAACGTCACCTCGACCGCGAAAAATTGGTGGCTCTCCTTGAACACCATCTCTCCGGCAGTGGATTTCAGGAAGCCTGATCCCCCTCTTTATTCCTTTCTCTCCCCGATCTGCTGCCGCCACATGGCATAGTAAAGGCCTTTCTGTTCCAGCAATGCGGCGTGGCTGCCCTCTTCGGTAATTCTTCCTTTTTCCAGAACGTATATCCTGTCGGCATGCATGATCGTGGACAACCGGTGCGCGATCATCAGCACCATCTGTTGTTTTCCTGCAGAGATCTCCTTGAGGGTTTGGGTGATCTCCTCTTCGGTGATGGAATCGAGCGCGGAAGTGGCTTCATCAAAAATGAGGATCCTCGGCCGGCGGACCAGAGCCCGGGCGATGGCCAGCCGCTGTCTCTCCCCTCCGGAAACCATTTTTCCCCCTTCCCCGAGCAGCGTGTCAAGGCCATGGGGTGACGATTCCACCAGCTTCAGAGCCGATGCCCGGCGCAGGGCTTCCATTATTTCCGCTTCGGTGGCGTCCTGTTTGACAAACTGCAGGTTCTCACGGATGGTCCCCGAAAATAACTGGGTCTCCTGGGTGACAAACCCCAGTTGACGCCGCATCCTGTTGACCCGGATCTCATGCGCCGGAATACCATCATAATAGATGGTGCCCCGGGTAGGGGGATATAACCCGACGAGCAGTTTGACCAGGGTCGATTTGCCACACCCCGAAGGTCCCACAAAAGCCACCGTTTCTCCCCGTTCCACCCTGAAGGAGAGATCGCTGATGGCATCGGAGGTGCCGTTCTTGTAGCGGAAGCTGATATCTTCAAACTGCAGATGGTCTATCTCTCCAATCTCCACAGGCTCATCGGGGCGGTATTCTGGTTTCTTTTTCATCAGTTCGTTGAAGATTTGAAGCGAGGCTTCTGCCTCCCGGTAGGAGAGGATGATGTTGCCCAGCTCCTGAAGGGGATGCATGATCCGGGTGGTGATGAACTGCATCGAAATCAGTTCTCCTGTGGTCAGCAGGTTCCGGAAAATCAACCACAGGAGAATGAAGAGGATGGACTCTTTCAGCACCAGCAATACCGAACTTTGCAGGAAAGTGAGGGTTCTGACCCTGCGGACCTTATTCATCTCGAGGTTGAAGATCTTCAGGGTAAAGCTCTTCAGCCTGCGGATCTCGGGGTAAGTGAGGCCCAGGCTTTTGATCAGCTCGATATTACGGAGGGACTCGGTAATAGCGCCACTCATCATATTGGTTTCGGCAATCACCGATTTCTGAACGGTTCTGATTTTTTGGCTTAAAAGGCTGGTCAGGCTCCCCAGAACCACCACCCCGGTGAGGAAGACGGGAATCAACAGCCAGTGGGTGGTAACCGCATACCAGATGACAAAGAAAACCCCGACCACCGAGGAAAACAGAATGGTGATAAATGAACTGATGAACCTTTCATTGTCCTGGCGGACCTTCATCAGGACCGAAAGGATATGGCCACTGCTGGTCTCTTCAAATTCATGGAAGGGAAGCCTCAGGGTATGTCGGAGGCCCTCATCGAAGACGGAAAGACCGAATTTCTGGACCACCAGGCGGGTGACATAATCGGTGAAAGCCTTGGCCAGCCGTGAAACCAGTGCCACTCCAACCGCTATGGCCAGCCATACCAGGACTCCCCTGACCAGCTCCTCCTGCCCCAGTTGATGCGGATTGACGGCGAACATGTCAATGATCTTCCCAAAGATGACCGGGTCAAGAAGCTGTAAAACCTCGGCTATGGCTGCCAACCCCATGGCCAGAAAAAGCCACCCCTTAAAAGGCTTCAGATATTTCCAGATAATTTTCACTTATATCGTTGTTAATGAATAACATGTGTTTTTGGTATCGGGATTAGATGGCGCCTGCCATTGCGCTTTTTGTCCCCGGATCTGTTCGACATTTTGGAGTATCCTACGGGGGTTGTTGGTTTCCAGTGGACCGACGCATGCGGAATATTGTATTTTTGTGGTCTATGCGGCAGCAGCCCATCCTCCGCGGGGCTCTTTATGGGGAGGAGCTGTCGTTTCGGGCGTTGCATGGGTGGGGAACAGTTCTCATTGGATGCACATCTGATGTTTATAACAGGAATAAAAGTAAAATATATTTTGGAATGAACAGGATTTGTGAACTTTTTGGCATACGGTACCCGGTGATACAGGGGGGGATGGTATGGTGTTCGGGGTGGCGGCTGGCTGCGGCAGTGAGTGAGGCAGGAGGTTTGGGGCTGTTGGGGGCGGGGTCGATGCACCCAGAGACGCTCCGGGAGCATATCCGCCGCACCAGGGAGGCCACCTCCCAGCCTTTCGGGGTCAACGTACCCCTGATGTATCCTGAGGTGGAGACCATCATGGAGATCATCGCCGGGGAGAAGGTCCCCGTGGTCTTTACCTCTGCCGGGAGTCCTGTAAAATGGAGCCGTTGGCTACAGACGCGTGGCATTGTGGTAGCCCATGTGGTGTCAAGTGCCCATTTTGCCCGTAAATGTGAGGAGGCAGGTGTGGATGCGGTGGTCGCCGAGGGTTTTGAAGCAGGCGGCCATAACGGGCGCGAGGAGACGACCACGATGGTGTTGGTGCCTGCTGTCAGACAGGCTGTGTCCCTGCCCCTGATGGCTGCCGGAGGCATCGCCTCAGGCGCCGCCATGGTGGCCGCCATGGCCCTGGGCGCCGATGGCATCCAGGCGGGATCCCTCTTTGCCGTGGCCGAAGAGTCCTCGGCACATCCCGACTTCAAACGGCTGGTGACCTCCCTGAAAGAAGGCGATACCCAACTGGCCCTTAAAAAACTGGCCCCCGTGCGGCTGATTAAAAACACCTTCTTCAGGGAAGTCGCTGAGGCCGAAGCCAGGGGAGCCTCCGCAGAGGAACTCTCCTCCCTCCTGGGCAAGGGCCGGGCTAAAAAAGGCATCTTCGAGGGAGACCTGGAACAGGGAGAACTCGAAATCGGCCAGGTCTCCTCCATGCTCCATGCCATTGAACCCGTTTCCGTCATCATGGATCGACTTATGCGCGAAGCAGAGGAAACCCGTGCCCGTTTGACCTCCTCTTAAGATTCCAGATTCCAGATTCCCTCATTCAAGACTCAAGACTCAGGATTCCCGATTCCCTCATTCAAGACTCAAGACTCAGGATTCGAGCTTTTAATGCTCAGGTTAAAATACTGGAAGGCCTGAAAGAGGTAACCGAAGACAGAAAAGAGGGAGCTGATGACCAAGGAGGCTCCGAGATAGATCCATTGCCAGAGGGCCAGTTCGGGGGTGGTGGAAGCCGCTGTGTTGAGCGCCCCGGTGGCGGCTCCTGTGGCGGCCAGGGCACCAGCAGCCTCTCCAGTGCCGGCAGCCCCTGAGGTGACGGCGGCGGGGAGGGTGGCCGAGAGCGGAAGGGTCACCAGGATGTTCACACCCCAGATGATCAGAATAGCAGTGAGGTTAATCACAAGAGTAGCCCACCAGCCATTCCGGGTGAGAAAAAAGGAGCGGAGGAGGGCAGGGTAAACACCTGTGCGTTCATAGATAGCTATAAATACGGTCAGGGAGAGTGAGTTGGCCAGGATAAGCCCCGGCAGAATAAAGAAAATTGCACCCGAGAAGGAGATCAGCGCCACCGCCAGGGAGGCGCTCAGGGCCACCAGGGCGTTGGAGAAGAGGATAGGGGTCACTTGTCTCCAGGTGAAGGCCCCTTTTCCCAGGGCGATATAGCCGTGGAGATAGGAAAAGAGGACAGACATGAAGAGGGACTGAACGAATATATTGAAAATCAGAATAATGAGCAGATTCTTATAAATAGGCCAGGCCTCTTTCACCAGCTTCTCGGGCTCCATATCCTGGAGCACGGCGGCCGAACCGGTGAGTTTCATCTGGATGAAGATCTGGGCGGCGGCATACAGGAGGAAAAAGGGGAGGACATAGATCAGGGTGAGCCGGCTCAGCGGTCTCCATTCGCTGCGCAGAAACCGGAAGGCATCGCGGTAGATCTCCGCAGGTTCCCTCCGGCGCTTGAAATCCACGGGAGCCGTCGTCTTTTCCGTGAAGTGGGGAGAGTGGTTCATGGTCTAATCCTCGTCGGTCCTGGTTTCTATATGGTAGATATTTCTTTCCGGGGCGCTGCGGGAGACCAGTTCTGCGATAAAGCCGGTGAGGAAGAGCTGGGTTCCGATGATCATGGCCACCAGGGCGATGAAAAACCAGGGATTGTCGGCCACCAGGGGGGCTCTGACCCCTCTGGCCAGCATCGTCAGCTTGTTGGCCCCCACGACGACGGCGGCAATCAACCCGAACAGAAAAACAAAAGTCCCCATCAGACCGAAAAAGTGCATGGGCTTTTTAGAAAAACGGGAGATAAAAGTGACCGAGAGCAGGTCGAGATAGCCGTTAATAAAGCGCTCGATGCCGAACTTGGTTTTTCCATATTTGCGGGCCTGATGTTGCACCACTTTTTCACCGATGCGGGTGAATCCGGCATGTTTAGCCAGTATAGGAATGTAACGGTGCATTTCGCCGTATACTTCGATGCTCTTAACCACTGTGCTCCGATAGGCTTTCAGTCCGCAGTTGAAGTCATGCAGCCGGATGCCCGAGGCCAGGCGGGCTGTTCCGTTAAACAGTTTGCTGGGCAGCGTCTTGGTCAGCGGGTCATACCTTTGTTTCTTCCAGCCTGAGACCATATCATAACGCTCCTCTTTGATCATTTTCCAGAGGCCGGGGATCTCGTCGGGACTGTCCTGGAGATCGGCATCCATGGTGATGACCACTTCGCCGCGTGAAGCTTCAAAGCCACAGAAGAGGGCAGCTGATTTACCGTAGTTCCTCCGGAATTTGATGCCCCGGACCGAAGGATCCTCGCGGCTGAGCTGACCGATCACCTCCCAGGAGGCATCGTTGCTTCCATCGTCCACCAGGATGACTTCCCAGGTAAACCTGTTTTCTTCCATGACCCGCCGGATCCAATGGACCAGTTCAGGCAGGGACTCCTCTTCATTAAAGAGCGGAACGACAACGGAGATGTCCATAAATAAGGGATTTACTAGTCGAAGATGTTATCGGGGGACTGTTTTTTGACGAAAATGGAAGAGATCAGTCCGATAATCACTCCAGTCAGGGGCAGGTTAAAGAACTGGGAGAAGGCAAGGATGGCCGGGGTCTGGAACTTGGAGGAGAAGGCCATGGTGGCGCTAATCTGTTCTTCTGACATCCCGCGGCCCACCAGTTGCTCTTCGGTGGTCAGCCTGATCTGCTCCAGGAGTCCCGGGTCGATCCAGGTGTAGAGACACCAGGTGTAGATGGCAATGGGCACGGCGGCCATCAGCAGGGAAAGGACGGCGATCCCCAGGGACTGTCCATAGGAGATGTATCCTCCCATGGTCTTACGGTAATGGAGCTGTATCAGAACCACGGCCACAATCATGATCAGGGTGGAGATCCACTGGAGCGGTTGGGCGGTAATGGTGCCCGTCATGTAGGCTATCACCGAAATAACAATGCTGAGCGCCGCATAATACAGGCCATAAGTGATGGCATGCTTCCACATAGGTTTTTCAGCTTCAGGCACTTCCTGACCCATGCATGCCGTTTGTTCTTCCATAGTTGTATTTTTTTAAGGTCATGTCCGGCAAATATACAACTTTTTACTACTTTTGTGCCGGGTAAGTCCTGCACGACCAGCTCCTGCTGAATTCCCCCAGGGTTGGAAAACAGCAAGGGTAAGCGGTTGTAGCGGTGCGATGCAGGTAGCTTACCCACTTTTTTGCGAAACGTTCTTTGATCCATTTTTGTGACGGCGGGTGTTGCAGATTCAGAAAATTATCTTTTTCTTTGCCCCGCGTTTGACAAAAACGGAGTTCCATACAGATTCAGACTGATAATTGAACTAAATTGCCGGATTAGCTCAGTTGGCCAGAGCACGTGATTTGTAATCTCGGGGTCGTCAGTTCGAATCTGACATCCGGCTCAAAACCAAGGGGAGTTTCCAGAGTGGCCAAATGGGGTAGACTGTAAATCTATTGGCGACGCCTTCGGTGGTTCGAATCCATCACTCCCCACGTTTTTAAAGATCCTTCCGGGAAACCGGAGGGATCTTTTGTTTTTAGGGATACAAAAAATCTTGCCGGTTTTGGCTTCGACATTGGCGTTCATTTTATAATTTTGGGGTGGACCAACCAACGAAAAGCCATGTCACACGAGAAGATCAACAAAGAGAAGCACGCCAAGAAGGCTGCCACCAAGAGCCTGAAAGAAAAAAGAGCCGAGAAAAAAGTCAAAGAGGAAGAAAAGCGGAGAGTCTGAGGTTTCCTGATTCGCAAAGGCCATTATCAACCGAAGACAAAGAGGTTCTTGCTTGAGAACTCCGGGTCGCAGGTGAGGTTGACCTTCAGTTTCCGCATTCCCGCCTCGTCACCAGGGG
>CAZKIU010000061.1:0-15434 GCA_964552955.1 uncultured Prolixibacteraceae bacterium | reverse complement strand
CCCTCTGTATTTTCAAGCCTGAATGTGGAGGGGTTCCGGTAGTGGAACACAACGGCGACGTATTCTCCTGCGACCATTATGTTAACCCCGCTCACCTTCTAGGGAACCTCAGGGAACACTCCCTCTCCCACTACCTGGATTCTCCCCGCCAGAAAGCCTTCGGAGAAGCCAAATCGCTGACCCTTCCCCGCTATTGCAGGGAGTGTAATGTTTTGGAAATGTGCCGTGGCGAGTGCCCCAAAAACCGCTTTATCACCACCCCGGAAGGGGAACCCGGACTCAATTACCTGTGTGAGGGGTATAAACTCTTCTTTAACCACTGCCTTCCGATGGTGAAAGCATTAAAAGCAATCAGCGCGTGAAAGGGTAATCGGTAATCAGTATTCAGTATTCGGTATTCAGTATTCGGTAAGTCACCGATTACCGATTACCGAAAACCGATTACCAATCTCAGTTACTTCAGTTTCTCTTTAAAGAAAGCCACCGTGCGGCCCCAGGACATCTTGGCTGCAACTTCATTGTACCGCTCGGGAGCGGTGTCGTTGTTAAAGCCGTGACCCGTTCCGGGATAAATAAAGGATTGGAACTCCTTATTGTTTTCCTTCAATGCTGCCTCAAACGCTTCTTTTCCTGCGTTGATCCTTTGGTCATTTTCGGCATAGTGCATCAGGAGAGGGGCTTTGATTTTCGGGACATCCTCCGCCTTGGGCTGACTTCCGTAGTAAGGAACAGCCGCATCGAGGGTTGGACAATTTACCGCCACCTGGTTGGTCATGGCACCGCCCCAGCAGAAGCCGGTACAACCCACCTTGCCGTTAGACAGGGGGTGGCTCTTCAGGTATTTCACGGCAGCCACAAAATTCTTGGTGGTCTGAACAGAATCAAGCTGGCCCATCATCCCCCGGGCATTGGTGGTATCCTCCGGGGTTCCCCCGAGCGGACTCAGGGCATCGGGAGCCAGCGCCAGAAATCCCTCCCCGGCCATGCGGCGGGTTACATCCCTGATATGCTCATTTAACCCAAAAATCTCCTGGATAACGATCACCCCCGGGAATTTCTTTCCTTTGGCAGGATGGGCAAGATAGGCTTTCATCTCCCCTTTCTCAATCGGATAGGTCATAAAATTCCCCACCACATCCTTAATTTTTTTCTTTTTCTCAGCAGCCGACAGGGTATTGTTTTCGAGCAGGGGCATGATGGCCATGGCTGCTGCGGTACTTCCGGCCAGGAGGGTGAGCTTTTTCAGAAAATCCCTGCGGTCGGCTTTTCCCTTTTGGTATTCTGAAATTAAGTTGTTGATTTTAGTCTCCATCGCGTAAGGTTTTGATTAGTTCATTGACCATGTCGTTGTGCTAAAGGTACAAAAAAATGAACTCCCTTGCGAATGGATGGTTAAAAAGCGTATTTTTGCAGACCATGGGGGTATAGCTCAGTTGGCTAGAGCGCTACACTCGCACTGTAGAGGCCAGGGGTTCGACTCCCCTTATCTCCACCCTTATCATACACATGGAACTGATCTTGAGCACTTTAACAGTGCTCTTTTTTTATTTGTGCAACCCATGTGCAACAATACGTAAGACTAAGTAATTTCGCGCAAGTGGCTATCATTCATTTACTTGCAAAAGTGAAATATTCGTATATCTTGCTTTATCAGGTTTGAACCCGATCACCATAATTCCTGAAAAAAAATATGGTCAATTTCAAAGCTTTTTGTATATTGACTTTTTAAAATCCGCACGATGAAATACCCATGTATCATTGATGCACCAACCGTAAAGATTAACCACAGGGGAAACGAAGTTCAGCGTAGCTAATTACTTGAGTTTCCAGTAATTTGCCAAATGACCGTTATAATGTAAACACATGAAAACCAAGATCTTATTTCTGTTCTCGGGAATATTATGGGCATGCAGTCTGACGGCCCAGGTAGTGTATGTGGATGACTCAAACACCACGGGAGTTGAAGACGGAACTCAAAACCACCCTTTTAAAACCCTGGAAGAGGGGATGAACGCTGCAGTCAGCGGGAAGACCCTCCTGATCAGGAATGGCAATTACACCCCGGCCGGAGGTACATTTTTCATCAAACCTGGCGTTAAACTGGAAGGAGAAAGCCAAGATCTTACGGTGATCAGCGGGGATATAAAGGATACCACCAACAGCAGCCTGGCCGTAAGAATTGAAAAGCTGCAGTTCAACGACTTCATGTTTTGGAGACCCGCCCTGATAAACGGGGATATAACAGAAACAAGTACCATTAAGGATTGTAAGTGCAGGAATATTGCTATTTCACATGGAGGCGGATTCAGTGATGAAACGAAAACGGTGGTCGGCCCTATTCCTTATTTTAGTATCTCCGGGAATGATGTTCAGGAATCAGTTAACTTTTCATTTGGGGTAGGATTGATCGTTGGTGAAAATAAAGTTACCAATAACAAGGCCGGGAGTATCGGGCTGTTGCACGGAAGAACGGTGTTTACATCAACACCACCTCTTCCTGCATCGGGATATCGGTTTGAAAACAATGAGGTTTCTGATGAATTTTCCTTCAGGCAGGGAAGCGGTCTGAATGTTCCCATCGTCGTGCATAACAACACGGCAAAATCTCTCAGTATCAAATCAGGTGCAGGCCATATTTATACATTGACTAACAATATTTTACAGGATGGTTATTTTGATTCCAGCGGAGCCAACCGGACTCTTTTTTCCGGCAATACCATCGTCAACGGAAGAATTTCCGATTCCAGCGGAGGTTGGGCCGATGGAACGGAAGATGCCATCATCGAAAACAATACCATTCATTATATCTATAATAATGACCTGGGTGGTGAGGTGATCAGGGTCACCTCTGCATCAGTCACCTTGAAAAACAATATCCTGACAGGAGAAGGAGGGGTATCCGGAATCACTATTAATTCAGGTGTGCTGACCAACATTACAGGGAACAAAATCACCCTCAACAACGGCATCCCTGTTAAAAGCACTTACGGAATCAGTACAAGTGCGGGTTATGGTGTGGTTACCGGAAATGAGATCAGCGGCGGCTGGACCGGGTATTACAGCAAAAGCGGAGCGGCATTATTTGACCACAACACCATACAAAAATGTCATACCGGTTTTCATGGCATGGGAGCCGAGGAGGTAACCAACAATACCATCACCCGGTGTAAAGGACATGGAATGATTCTCAATGGTTTGAAGGGACCCGTCAGCGGGAACACCATTACAGATAACGACAGCACCGGCATCTGGGTATTAAAGACAGTGGATTTGGGCGGAGGAGGCAATAAAGGTGCCGGCAGGAATATTCTCCAGGGAAACGGGTACTACGACCTGCGTATCAGTTCCGGGTCAACCACAGCCGACACCCTGTACATCAACAACAATGTGTGGGATCACCAGACCATCACCGACATCCTGAAATATGACATCCTGAACGAGAGTACCAACCCAAAGCTGGTCATCAGCCTCCAGTCCATCATTGCACTTCCCGGACAACCTGTGTTGTCAGCCCCGGGAAACATGGCGGTGATCAACTCTTCTCAGGTGGAGCTTGCCTGGGAAAAGATAACCGGGGCTGATTCCTGCCGGGTGCAAATAGCCAAAGATCAGAATTTTACATCTCTGGTTTCAGATACGGCAATGGCCTCCATAAATTCACTCCTGAAAAAGAATCTTCTCCATAACCTCACCTATTTCTGGAGAGTGAAAGGTAGCAATCTGGCCGGAGTGGGGAACTGGTCGGAAACCAGGCGGTTTTCTGTTTTGCTGACCGGGACTCAAATTCCGGGATCGCTCCGCGAACCATGGATCCAGGGTTTTCCCAATCCCTTTACCGGGACAACCACCATCCGTTACTCCCTTCCCTTGCCCGGTAAAGTCAGGATCATCCTGTATGATCCTTCGGGCAGAGTGCTCAAGGTGCTGGTCAACGAAACTCAGAATTCAGGCGAACACTCCATTTCTCTGGAAGGGCGGAAAATCGGCAAGGGCTTGTTTTTCTGCCGGATGGACACGGAGGGAGGAATCCATGTCATCCGGTTGGTCTCCCGTTAAAATTAACCGCTGCATTTCATACGTTTATTTGTAATTTAATGTATTGTAGTTCAATGACATAATGCTGGAAGGCATGTTTGAGCTCATAAGGCCCATGGAACTCGCATGGACGAATAAACATGGCCTTTTGTGTAAATCGTTACATGCTCGTTTCGTATGATAGTTTGTATTCAGCATCTTTTGCTGCATCAACATCTTTGCGACCGATTAATGCTTTCCGCTGGTTATCATAAGAAATTTATCTTTCTGATCAGAAATCCACTTTTAGTTGGTTTTATCCCAACTCAGATACTCAGTGGGGTCCATTTTTTACTTTTCACTTTGTCAGGTATGAGGTATTCGGGGATTATTTATTTATTGAAGTCGTGGCAGCGAGTTTTTTTTTATATTTGCCGCACAATACAGGGGTTGTTAGCTCAGTCGGTTCAGAGCGCATGCTTCACACGCATGAGGTCACTGGTTCGAATCCAGTACAGCCCACCTGCAGATGAGAGAGTCGGATCTTATTCCGGCTCTCTTTTTTATTGCGTACATTCCACTTCTGCCGGCTTCAACAAGGTTCTGAGTGTAAAAACTATGCTTAAATTTGTCCTGCGAACCATTGGGTCGTCCAGAGATGGAACGCGTCAAGCCACAGGGGAGGAGCGTTCGTAGGAAAGTAAGAGCACACTCTGCCGCCGGATAAGTATATAACTGAAATACAACAAAAAACAACTTTTTCCATGGGCGTGAAGCACTTTGTTCCGCATCACCTCAATGAACTGAGATCAGATTATTAACTAACAATTATACCCGTGAAAGTCGCATGGTGCTCCGACCACATAAGGACAAGAATATTTGCCCCATGCGAAACGGAGTTCGGCGTAGCAACGCGGAGCCAATTCCATGGGCATGAAGTTCATTAACCGGCTTCACTACGTTCTATAACTGAAGAGCAATTCATTAATTAAAAAGTATACTAATGAAGAATCTGTTTCTTTCGGGGGCTGCCCTGCTGATGGTGACCCTTCTTTCCTGTTCCACGGGATCCAAAAAGTCAGGTGAACTGCCACGTGTGGCCATCTGCGGACTGGCCATTGAATCGAGTACCTTTTCACCGGCCCAATCCACCGAAGAGGACTTCAGGGTACGGCGCGGAGAGGAAGTTTTCTCCTATTATCCCTTCCTTTCGGCCGACTCTGTGGACCGGGGCAGGGCGGTGTGGTTTCCCACGTTGCGTGGTCATGCCATCCCCGGGGGTATCGTCACCCGCGAAGCCTATGAAAAACTGGTCAATGAAACCCTGGAGCTCCTGAAGGCCAACCTACCCTACGACGGTATCTTCTTTGATATCCACGGTGCCATGAGCGTGGTGGGCCTCGATGACCCCGAAGGTGACTTTATCGTCAGAATCAGGGAGGTCGTGGGTAAAGAGCCAATCATTTCCACATCGATGGACCTGCATGGCAACGTGACCGACCGGTTGGCTGAAAACAGCGACCTGATCACCTGCTACCGGCTGGCCCCTCATGATGATGCTCTGGAGTCTAAACAACGGGCGCTGGAAAACCTCCTCGACAGACTTGAAAGCGGAAAGGGAAAGCCAGCTTACAAGGTGAAGATTCCGGTCCCGATACTCCTCCCCGGGGAGAAAACCAGTACCCGCATTGAGCCTGCCAAAAGCCTCTATGCCAGGGTGAACCCCATTACCCAGCGCGAAGGGATCATCGATGCCGCCATCTGGATCGGCTATGCCTGGGCCGATGAGCCCCGCAACCACGCGGTAGTGATGGTGACCGGCGACAAAAAGGATGCTGTCGCTGCAGCCGCCGAAGAACTGGCCTCGGCCTTCTGGACCGTTCGCAATGAATTTGAATTTGTCGCCCCCGTTGCCCCCCTCAGTGAATGCCTCGATAAAGCCCTGGCCAGCAAGGTGAAACCCTTTATCATCAGCGACATGGGCGACAACCCCACTGCCGGAGGTGCCGGCGATGTCACCTGGACCCTCACCGAAATCCTCGCCCGCCCCGAGTTTAATAACGAAAATGGCCCCTCCCTGATTTACGCCTCCCTGCCAGGCCCTGAGCTGGTCGAAAAAGCCGTTGCCGCCGGGGTGGGAAACAAGGTGGAAGGTCTGGCCGGCGCCGCTATCGATCATCGTTATGCCCCCCCTGTAAAGTTAGCGGGAACCGTCCTGTCCATTGAACATGGAGACCCCACCGCCGAAACCGAGATCGTGGTGCAGGTGGGAAGTGTGAAAGCCATCGTAACCAAAAAACGGAAACCCTATCACTACGAAAAAGACTTCACCCGCCTCGGACTCGACCCGCGTAAAACCGACATCCTGGTGGTGAAAATCGGCTACCTGGTGCCCGAACTCTACGATATGCGGGCCGACTGGATCATGGCCCTTACTCCCGGTGGTGTGGACCAGGATCTGGAAAGACTGGAATACAAACGCATCATCAGGCCCATGTTCCCCTTTGACAAGGAGATGGCCGATCCTGATCTGACCGCGAAATTTGTCAGGTCGTCAGATGAGCTGTAAGAAGGGGCTTCCCCGGTCGACGGCTGAAGAAGGGTATCCGGAACAGCCGTTCTACTGGGGCATGGGTTACGCAGGGGATCACCTCTTCCCCCATGGAATGCCGGCCAATCCTCTCCGTTCAGAAATATCCTGCCTGGTCAAGTAAGCCAATCAGGACGGCATTGCTTTCGCGTGAAAAATCATGAATGGCATACTTCCTGAAGAACTGGCGCAACTCCTTCTTTCTCTCCGGGAAAAGCTCCATGATAGCCTTCTTTCCCGGTTCCAGAACCTTTAAGTCCAATCCCCTGGCCTGCAGATAGTATTGTTTCTGGACATCGTACCTCCGGTCGTCGAGTTGGCCGATTTTATTCTTATAGAGTTCCGTCTTCCGTTCAATGATCCTGATGCGGCACAACAGGAGGGCATTCCCCTCATGGATCACCTCATAATAGTTTTCCCTGCCTGACGTTCCGCGGGGGGAGAGTTTCCTGAATTCTCCGGAACCGGCTCCGGGAAATTCAAGGGTAAAGCCGGCCACCTGCTGCCGGTCCACCACGAACATGCCGTTCACCCGGTTGTTGAAGGCTACCAGTTCATCGTGAAAGGCGTCGTACCGCAGGTCATACCCCTCAATGAGGTCGCCATAGACCGTTTTGATGGTTCCCTTCATCCAGGCGTCGTGGTAGAAGTAGTTGGGAGAGGTGAGCAAATCCAAATCAAAGCGCGACCCGGTAATTCTATGCTGGGCCGTGTTGGCTGCCCGGGAGAAATCACCCCAGGCAAAATCATCCATCTGGCCCCGGGCCCTGGATCCCAGCAACAGCAGGATCCCCATCAGCAGGTAGGTTGCATTTTTTCTCATCGGACCGAAATTTTACGGGTCAATTGAACCAGATCCCCTTCGGGGGTGAGCCCTTCCACCCTGAGCACCACGGTTCCCTTCAGGTCAGACAACCCGAAGCGGAAGTGGAGCGGTTCACCCGGTACCACCTTATCAAAGAGAAATACCCGCCGCAGATCGGGCAGATGACGGGGCCCTGAGGGAGGCACCCCGTTAACCCCTTCCGGGGAAACGGGCCACTGAAGACAGGGCAGCGTGAAACGGAATAGGTTCTTCTCCCCATGGATCCACTGCTCCATTCCGTCGTTCAACAGGATAGCCACCACCCCCTTAAAACTGATATCCCCGAAAATCCGCTCCCGGTAGATCAGATCAATAGAGCGGATATCACTGCTTTTCAATGAAAAAAGCAGGTCGTCGTCGAAAACAGGAATACCATTGATCAGGCGCAGCGGACTCTTCCCGAAATATTTATTATCTTCTTCACTGATGATCTGCAGTTCATAATGGGTACCGTGCTGACGGAACTTCACGGCGGGCAGCAGTTCCCTGGAGATCTCCCGGAAATCGGGAAGGTCGACATAATCACCAGGGATGACCCTTTGTTCGGGCTCCCCATAAAATGGAAGAGGAGGAGCGGAGAGGATTTTCAACCCGGGAGCCGTGGGCTCCTGGCGGGCGGAGAAGATTTTCTCATACGATCCTGCTTCGGTCATGTCCTTCACCAGGCGGCTCATTTCTGCGGAAAGGGGCAGGTGAGCCAGTTGACCGTCATGCTCCGGAAGGAGACCATCGGAGAGCTCTACCGTCAACACCTCATCGTTCTCAGCGATCGCCCTGAGGTATACTTCGGCAGTGCCAAAGGTCTCCCTGAGCATAAACCTGAACCGCCCGTCACTCCCCACCAGGCAATAGTCGAACCAGGGTTGCTCCCCCGGAATGGAAAGGAGCACCATGGAACGCGGAGGGAGGCTTTCGCCAGCCGGGGCAATGACCCTCCCCTCTATAAAAAATCCATTCTCTTCCGCCGGAAGCGGATCCTCAGCGCGGGCCTCCCCATTCCCGGGAAGAAGCACAAAAGGACTCTGGCCATCAAAAGGGCCTTCCCCCAGGGTGGCTGACACCACGCCCTCTTTCAACACTATCCCTTCCGGAAGGGTAACAGAGAAAAGAACCTCATCGCGGGGGGCATAACGCTCCCGCTCCACCCCGATGAGCCCCCTGCTTCCCTCAGATGAAGGCCAGAACAATAGTCCATCGGGAAGCGGCAGGGCGGTGACTTCTTCGGCAAAACGGTGGTAAACGGTCAGCAACCGGGCGATGGTGGTGTCACCCCTTTGGGCAGCCCCGGAACCTATAGCAGCCTGAAGCCGGTATACCCCCGAGGTGAGGGAATCAGGAATCACCATATACCCCTGACCGGCCCCCCCCGCAGTGAGCACCATCACCTGTGTCGCAGTCCTTCCCAGGGGCGAAAGCAGCCTGACATGCACCACCTTTCCTGACCCTGAACCATCTCCGGCACCGGTCACCATGAACCGCACCGTATCACCCGACAAGGCCCAACTCCGGTCGGCGATGAGCAGAGGCCCCCTCACCTGAGCCATGCCCCCTGCCACAAAGGCAAACATCAGAACTATTATTATATGGACTCTCTTGTGCATCATCTCCATTTTACCCTCCGGAATCTTACTCTGTTTTGGGATACTCCCTGTTGGGAATTTCCCACCAGTCCGGGGTCTCATCGGCCAGGCTCCCTTCAGACGGAATCGTAAAGAACCAGGGGATCTTTTTAAAGAAATACCCCTCCCTGCCCTGGTACTCCACGAAGAAACGGTACTCTCTGACCCTGGAGATTTCAAAATTGCCCAGAATCACCTTACCGCGGTCAGAGGTGCAGGTCAAATTACCCCGCACCTGGGTATAGAGCGGGTCAAAAAGCTTGCCCTCGGCCGACAACAGGCTGTTAAGCTCCTTGTAAAAATCGTAGCTGTCACGGCTGATGGCATACTGGTGGCAAATGTAGATCCATCCCAGGAAAAAGACGGGCCTGTCGGGAACAAATACCGAATAGCTCCGTTCCAGGAACACCAGAGGGTGACGCCTGATATCCGTCGAGGAGGAGTACTCGGCCGGACCGGCCACATTAAAGATTTCCCACGGTTTGAGGGAAAGCCAGGCATACATGGTAATGGGGGGAAACATGCCTCTCTCGATCAACCAGGAATACTGGCACACTTTCCGGCTGGTAAACCGGTAGTAATTGCCCTCTCCTTTGCTGCTGATATCGGCATAGAGCCAGGCCCCCTCCTCTTTCCGGAGTTCTCCGGTAGCCTCATCTTTACTGCCTTCCACCAGGATTTCGCCGGGAACCACATAGACCGTATCAAGGGACGGAGGAGCAGGAACCTGCTGAAAATCGGATTCAAAGCGTTCCCCTTCAGCCTGAACCACCAGCTTATAGGACTCCGTAGCAGTAAGCGCTCCTGTGAACTGGTATTTTCCACCGCCCGCATGACTCAATGGAAGTACCCCGCCATGGGTATCTACCAGGGACACCTCAGCGGTGGTGACGGGAGGATAGGAGCGCTCCACTTCGTTGAAGCCCTTGGTCTTGTAAATCATAACCTGGCTCTCGCCCCCTCCGGCAATGATCCGGGCATCCACGACCAGGAAATCTTCGCCATTTTCGAGGTCAGGCTGGTAAATATCCTCACATCCTGCCATGAAAAGCAACAAAACCAACAAAAATGCCAGGGTTCCTCTTGTCATCTCAGAATCTGAAATTATAGGTTAACGAAGGCACCGGAATGCCGATCACCGACAACTTAAACAGGGAATAGACCCGGTAGTCGTTCTCGGAAGAAGGGACCGTCTTTCGGTAGTAGACCGAATAGGGGTTGTTACGGCCGTAGACATTATAGACTGACAAGGTCCAGCTCCCCTTCCACGACCTTTTTTTCCGGAGGTTTTCATCGAGGGTAAGGGCTACGTCGAGCCGGTTGTAGGAGGGCATCCTGTACTTGTTGCGGTCAGAATACCAGATCAGGGTTTCGCCGCCATAGGAGTAGAGTTTTTCAGGCAGGGTCACCGGGCGCCCCGAGAGATAGACGAAATTGGTGGTAAAGCGCCAGCGCCGGCTGATATGGTAAGTGGTCACTGCCGACAAGTCGTGCGGCCGGTCGTATTCAGAGGGGAAATAGCTGCCGTTCCAGAGTTGCTCCTCCGGGAAGGCACTGGTGGTCCGGCGCTTGGAGCGGGAATAGGTATAATTCAGCCATCCGGTGAGGCGCCCGCTGTTTTTCCTTCCCTGAAATTCGATGCCCCAGGCGGTGCCATCTGCCGGGATCAGGCTCGTCTCAATATGGGGGTTCATGATCAGTTGGGCCCCATTCCGGTATTCCGGGAGGTTCTTCAGCTTTTTATAGTAGGCTTCGACCGAGATCTCGACCCCCCCCTGCCGGGGAGTGGTTTCCAGGCCCAGGGCCACCTGGTCGCCCGTCATGGGAGGCACATGGGAATCAGCGACTTTCCAGGTGTCAGCAGGGGCTATCACCGCATTGTTGCTGATCTGGAAAAGATACTGGGTAATGCGCTGGAAATTGAGCTTCAGGCTGGTCAGGGGTGAGAGTTCATAGCGCATGAGCAGGCGCGGCTCCAGCCGGTGAAAGGCTTTGGTGACTTCCCCTTTCCCGTAGGTCAGGGAGTCGGTAACGGAAGAGGGGGAGCGCGGTTGCGAAGGGTCGTAGAGGTACACCACCCCAGGCCCCAGGGGAGTGAACCGGCTGTAGCGCACGCCGGGTGAGAGAAACAAGGCCGGCATCACCTGAAAGTCGGCACTCAGATAAAGGGCGCCCTCCATCCCTCTTTCCCTGTCGACGCGCGTGTGTGATATGTTGGTGGAGGCCCCGGCACCCGTTACTTCGCCCGGGTCGATGGCATAGCTGATCATATGAATGCCGGCTTCAAAAGTGGTCAGGTCGGTGGGGCGGTACCGCAGGTTGTACTTCAGACTACCATACTCCAGCCGGTTGGTGAGATAATAGGATTTCAGAGGGTCACCACCCGCCAGGTCGGTGAACTGGTAGTCGTAACTGCTGTAGGCGAGGTTCCCTTCGCCAATCAGTCCGGGCCCCAACTGGTTGCGCGACTGAATGTTGCCCAGCAGAGATCCGTAACGGGTGATGGTCTGGCTGCTAGTGCTGAATTTATCATGACTGCGATAGACCATCGCCGAGAGGCGGTGGTGTGGGGTAAACCGGTAGGTCATTTTTCCGGCCAGGTCGTAGAAGCCTGTGGTACTGCCCGAGAGTTCCGGATTCGGGATTTTACGCATCAGCCAGTCGGAGTAGGAGCTCCTTCCACCCGCAGTAAGGGTCAGTTTCTTGCTTTTATCCAGGGGGCCATCCAGGGCCAGCCTCGAGTTGATGATACCCACCCCTCCCGAGATGCGCATGGTTTCGTTGTTGCCCTCCCGGAGGTCCACTTCCATGACCGAAGCCACCCGCTCCCCGTAACGGGCAGGTATGCCCCCCTTGAAAAGCCTGACCTGGTCGACCAGATCAGGGTTGATCAGCGAGAGAAAACCAAAGAGATGGGAGGCATTGAACACCGGGCTTCCATTGACCAGGAGGAGATTCTGGTCGGTATTTCCCCCTCTGACGTTAAAGCCTGACGAGAGTTCCCCGACGGATTGCACCCCGGCCTGCATGGTCATCCCCCGCATCACGTCGACTTCGCCCATCAGTGCGGGTAAATCCCTGAGTTTACGGGCTTCCATGCGCACCACACTCATCTGCGACCGCGAAAGATCGGCATTCTCCCCGGTGACCGTCACCTCACCGATCGCATGACTCTCCTCGAAAATCTCAAATTCGGCATAACCCTTCTCTATCATCCTGATTTTCTGAAATGTAGGCTGATGTCCGAGGTACGAAAACTGAAGATGGTGTTCCCCTGTGGGGAGTTCCAGCGAGAAGAAACCATGGCGGTCGGAGGAGGTGCCCCGGTGGGTACGGGTCTCCTGGATGACTGCGCCAGGCAGGGGGTCCCCGGTGGTCCCATCGACCAACCTCCCCTCGAGTAGGGCACTCCTGTAACGCCCCTCATTGAGGGGATCCCCGATCACCAGAAGCTGCAGTTCATCCAAATAACGCTTCCGGTCGGCTTCAGGTATAGGGAAAACCATCACTCCATTGCCCTGGAAGGTTTTCCAGGTGAGGCCCCGCCGTTGAAAAACAGCATTGAGGAGCTGCACCAGGGGAGTGGCATCGAAATCACGCGTGACCGTCAGGGTATCGATCCATTCAGGCTGGTAGAAAAAACGAATCCCCTGTTGGTGTTCCAGGGTGTCGAGAAGCTCCTGCAGGGGCTTCCCCCGGAAATGACCCGTTATCCTGACATCACGGATATCCTGCATATCCTGTGCTTCAGCGAATAATGACAAAAAAAGCAGCCCTCCTGCCAGTACTGCCATTACCGAAAGTTTTATTCCAGCCCTCTTAATCAATAGAAATGATTCAAACAGGTTTGCATTTGGACTCCACGGGTAATGGATGGTTTAATCCGGTTCTCCATAAATAGAGCGGTTTTACCGCATTATGTTGCGTTGACCCGGCAGAAAAGAGATCCACGGAGGGGGAGGCCATAGGGCTCAAGCCAATGAGGGAGTAGGATTACGGCCGGGCAGAGGAGTCAGACGACCCTGTGGAGACGCGTTCACTCTGGTCGCGCTCATCGGCTATCCTCAGCAGATTCCGCGAATCTTTCAAGTTGATGATCAACAGGGCCAGGCAGGCCAGCGCGGCAAAATAGAGGAGTGATCCGGTGACGATCACCTCCACAACCAAAATAAGGGAGATGATAATCCTTACCTCGGTGGGGCCAAAGAGTCCCGAATCAATGGAATATTTACCGGAAATGGTATAGCGTATCAGGGCAATGATGATCTCCCATCCGTAGAGGACCACAAAGATGTACCCCAGAATGCGGGACCAGGAATCAGCATAAAAGATAAAGCCCAGTCCAATGAGAAAGGTACCGAGCCAGTCGATGGTCAGGTCGAGTGAAAAACCATACCATTTCCGGGGTTTGCGGCGGTAATAGGCCATTCTGCCATCGAGGGAGTCACCAAACCAACTGATCAGGAAACCGGCCACGCCACCCAGCAAATAGCGTTTGTCGACCCAGGCCGCCAGCAGAAAGCTGGCCAGAACGAGGATGTTGCCGGCAAAACCAATGGCGGTAAGCATGTTAGAGGTCATCCAGGAGGGGATATACTGTACCAGAAAGGCAATGGCTTTTTGTTCCCCGTTCCGGAGGAGATTGGTGCGGTTTCTGTCACGTGAGATGATCCTGACGACCTCCCTGACCTGTTGATGCTCCTGTTCCTTGCTCATGGTATAGCGATTTACACGTTTTCTTTCTTATGTCAATGTCGGCGATGCGCATTCCGATGTGGAGGCAGGGAATCCTCCGGGGGGACAGGTTCAGCCATCACCCCTTCCGGTGAACTGCAGCCAGGGGCTTTCAGGTGCCCCAATGGGCCGGTGTTTCGGGGCCGCTCCTGCGCCTGTCGGGGGACAGGGTGTGAAGGTTCAGCAGGGTGCGCGGGGTCCACTCGCGGGGCAGGGGCATCTCATATACCGCCTGGCGCAGGTAAGCCTCCACATGCTCCACACGGTCAAAACCGGCCAGGCGCTCTGGAGGAATCCATTCTCCCACGGCCAGCCGGGGCGACTGATGCCTCTTGTTGAAAACCTCATGTGGCATCCGCATTAACCTTACCCTGGGATGAACCAGGCCCAGAAAATAAAAGAGAGGCAAATTGCCGTCGAAGAAGCGCAACGGAAGCACCGGCACCTGGGCCGAGCGGATGAGATTTACAATGCTCCTTTGCCATTTCCGGTCCCTGATCCTGAAGGATGGAAGCTGAAGGTCAGAGACGGCCCCCGAGGGGAAAAACCCTACCGGATGACCCTTCCGCAACCAATCCAGGGTATCCCTGATGCCAGCCAGACTGGCTGCCGTTATGGCTCCTTTTTTATTCCCTGCAGGATAGACCGTGATGAAATTCTCCTTCATGGTTTCCACCAGGGCAATGACCTTGTTAACCATCAGCCGGTAGTCAGAACGGATCCCGGCCAGCAGTTCAATCAGAATAATGCCGTCAATACCCCCGTAAGGATGATTAGAAATGGTGATAAACGCCCCCTCCGGAATTTGAGCCAGCCTTTCGGCATACCCCACCCGGTAATTTACTCCCAGGTCCGCCAGCAGATGGGATGCAAATTCAGGCCCCCTGAATTGCCCTGAATTCTCATAGACCTGGTTCACCTTGTCAAAAGCCACCAGGTGCATCAGGAGCTGAGCCAGCCGGTTTCCCAGTCTGCCACGGAAAACCGGCGAAACCTTTTCAAAATCTTTGACGTCAATTACTTTCATAACCTCCCCCAAAGTTAACAAATGTTTTGACCTTTTATTCCTGCAGGTGAGGTTTGCCGGTGAGGGCTACCTCTTTTTAATGCCGATTAACCGCTTCAGATAATCGGGAAAACTCCCTTTTGCGGCCTCTTTCCCGGCAGACGCCGGTGGGGTGGACCGGCCAGTGGCAGGGGGTGTTTCCGATGCTTTGCCGGAGGCAGACCGGGCGTTTGACGGCCGGGTTTGGGGCGACCAGGTGCGGGAGTGCTCCTGGCGGCTATTCTTACTACGCGGATGCTCCCTTTCATGCGATGAGGGCTGCTCACCTCTGCTGCGAGGCCCGGAGTGCCGGGAAGAAGAAACCCTCCCCTGCGGCTCTGTGGTCCGGGGAGTGTTGCTCCGGTTACGCTCTTCAGAGGGCCGGGCTGTATTGCTCCGGTTACGATCTTCACCCATTCGTGTAGAATGGCTCCGGTCACGCTCTTCTAACGGTCGTGCAGAATGGCTCCGGCCGCGCTGTTCAAAGGTTCGGTTATCGGAAGAAATCCGGGGATGACCGGAGGCCTCCCTGTTTCCCCGGGAGGATCTCCCCTCATTTCCGGGGGA
>CAZKIU010000060.1:0-17310 GCA_964552955.1 uncultured Prolixibacteraceae bacterium | reverse complement strand
CTGTGGGTGCCTGCCATGAAAAGGGCCCGTTGCAATCCATAGACTCCTTCGCTGCCGCGGATCTCACCCAGTCCGGTCTGGCAGGCCGACAGAACCGCCAGCGCTGTTGACGAGAGGTCGAGATGGGAGATCTCCCAGGCGGTGAGGATGCCGTCGTCGCGGCCGGGGAGTCGTATTCCGTTGACCCAGGCCTGGTTGGCGCCGGCCAGGAGAAGCCCTGACCGCATCAGGGGAATGCCCGAAGCAGTGATCATCTCCTGAGCTGTCGGCAGTTTCATTTCCCCGGGAATGGGATCTCCGCCGGCCGGAGGGAGGCTGAAGCCGTGGCTGGCCATGTGGATGATGGCCGGGGCATGGCCGGTGAGGGCCTTGAACCGTTCTTCGGTGGCGTCACTTCCAGTGTGCGTGGTCGCCGGTAACCGGTTCTCTTCCAGGAGCCGGCTGATGCCCTCCGCTTCCACCTTCGTTCCGGGTAGAAACTCCCAGGCGTTGCCCCTCAGGCTCCGCCATCCTTCCTGCACCGCCTGGGGCGCCTGCTGCTGATCCTCACCTCCCCTCCTTCCCGAGCTCCTTGCTTCTGCGGTCCAACCAGATGCTTCTGCACCTTGACCTGACTCTTCTGTTGCAGGTTCTGACTCTACTGTGGTCGTTTCCGGCTCTTTTATGGCCTGACCGGACGGTGCCGGTGGCGGAACGGTATTGTAATCGATACCTCCGAAAATCATCCCTGAAGTGGGTTTTTCAGGATCCTCATGGTGGACCAGGCTTCTGGTGGAGGCCAGGTTGATCAGTTTGACCTGGTCGGAGAGCACCTTACCCTCATTAATGGGGAGAGCTGCAAAGGCGATGCGGTGCAGGAGTCCGGAGGGGGAGTAATAGAGTGTAGTGATGCCCTGAAGCTCCTTCTCAAGAGGTTTCCAGAGCAGGGGGGTTAGAGCGTTGTTTTCGGCAGAATAGAGTTCATCGGGATGGAGTGCCAGGAGTTGTTCCAGGCGGTCGCCGGTGGTAAGGAACCGCAGGAGGGGCCATGGATCCTCCTTGCGCAGTACCAGGGCGCAATACCAGGTGGTGTCGCTTTCGTGCCAGGGATCGGCATTGCGGAAGGAGACAAATTCGATGGCTGCCTCCCCGGGGCGGAGGGCCTGGCGAACCTCCCTGAAGCTGGTCTCTGCGGTAGTCAGCATGCCGAAGGAGGAATGACCTGACCGGGGGAGCTGGGTCACCCGTTCCTTCATCTTCTTAAGCAGTAGCTCTTCCCGGTTTTGCAGGGCCGTGGGATCCTGGTGCCGCTGAACCGGCGGTAGCGCCAGCAGCTCCTCCAGCGTAGCGCGGAGCGACTTCTGTTCTGCAGCCAGCCGCCACAGCAGGGTGTCGTTGCAGGCGGTCACGGCTTGCTGGAGTTTGAGGGCAGATTGCAAAAGGATACCCTTGAGAAAAAGCTGATTGTTATAGATTTGACCCGTCAGCTCCGTATGGTGGCCCTGATGCCGGAACCACAAGGCATGGTGGTAGTCAAAAAAGCGGGTGGCAAAGCCCGCCATAAAGGATTCCATTTCATGCTCTGACCAGTAAAGAAGGTTTTTCTCCACCAGAGAAATAAGGGAGTGGTTGTTGGCCAGGGAGGTGGTGAGTGCCGTGTCGATAGCGCCGGCACCCTCCAGGGCGATGCTCCTGTTGATGCGATGGGTCAGGCAGTCGGGGTGCTCCTCCCTCCCGAGGGCGCTATAACTGGCGACGGCTGAGGAGGCCCATGCTGCGGCCCGCTCAAAATCACACCTACGGAGGTAAACCAATCCCAGGTTCCCCTTCAGGTTGGCATAATGACCCCAGGTCGTATCCTGGGTGGCCCTGTAGAGGTCAATAGCCTGTTGATAGAGGTTTGCGGCCTGGTCATAATCATGAAGATACCAGTGGATGGTGGCCAGCGTACCCAGGTCGGAGGCATAGTCGGCTTCGTGGATCCCACCGCGGGGCGCTGTTTCCACCAGCCGGGAGTAGAGGACCAGGGCCTGTTGGTAATCTTTTTTGTGGATGGCATGAACCGCCCTGATGGATTCGTAGAGCCGCTGAGTGAGCGTGTCACTGTCGGCCGCCGTTGAACGACGGGCCTCCTCGGCCACCCGGAGGGCCCGCTCCGCATCGCCCATTTTCATGTATACCAAAGCCAGCTCCATCGACACCCTGGCGGCCTGCACCTCCGCTGCGGGAGCTTCCCCATATAGGGAGACCGCCTTCAGCAGATGTTTCTCGGCCTTGTCGTATTGACCCTCCTGGGTATAGAGAACACCCAGGGTATGGTAGTTGCCGGCTTGTTGCGCTGACGTACTTATCGTTTCCAGCCAGGGCATCATTTTTTCCAGGACGGGCCTTAGTTTGTGGTATTGTCCCGTTTCCCCGTACCAGGTGAAGAGGTTCAGACAGAGGGAAGGCTCCCGCTCCTGCTGCTCAAACAGGGTGTCGGCGCGCAGCAGTTCCAGGTAAAGAGGCTCTGCTTCCGCAGGATGACCGGTTTCGTAAAGATTATTGCCCACGCCAAAGAGAAAATCCTGGTAATCGCGGCTGCGGCAATCCCCTATTTTGCGGGACTGGGCGACAGCCTCCTGGAGGCTGGCCAGCGCTTCATCTTCCCTGCCCAGGGCCCGGAAACCATCGGTCCTGTTGAGGTATATCCACACCAATTCGGCCGGGGAGGCCCCGTTCCTGTCACCCATGGCCAGGAAAAGCGCCATGTAGGGCAGAGCCAGGTCGGGTCGCTTCTCTTCTACCAGAGTGACCATTACCGCCTTGACCATCTCCGGGTCTCTCCGCTCTTCAGGCGTCAACAGTGACAGATCGCCGGTTTCCTGGGTCCTCCCGGGCAAAGGAATGAACCCGGCGAAAAGAAGCACCACCACGAAAATCAGAATACCCTCCGGCAGAAAATCCTTCCTTTTCCTCCGGAATAGAACCGAATTTCCCTGCGGTAAATCCTTTCTTTTCCTCCGGAAGAGAACAGAATCCCCCTGGGGAGCACAGGCCGGAAAGAGCGCCACCGGTACCTTGAAATTATGCTCTACCGGTGCTGTGAGTTCACGCTCCATCGATGCCGGGGAATCACGCTCCACCGGTGCCTGATGATCACGCTCCGCTGGGTTCGGCAGACAGGGGTTGTGCCGGGAGTGATTTTTCATTTTCCGGAGGCGTCATTGAGGATCAGGTCAATTCTATGTCTGAGCCAGTCGCGGGCCTCTTCGGGGGAATAGAGCCCAATGGCCCGCTGGATCTGCCGTTCTTTTACCAGGGCGGGGTGTAAAAACGCGAAGATCTCTTCCTGGCCGGGGGCGACACCTGCATAGGAGAGCGAGGCCAGGTGCCTGATGATATCGTCGAGAAATACCAGTGAAAAGGGAGGGATATTTATGGGAGGGGTCTCCTCTTTCCCCGAGGGGGCATCCCTGAATAACAACCTGATGCCAGAGATTCCAAAGGAGTTTAGGTAGGTTCCCGCCGGTGAGGCGGAGGCCCCAAACCAGCGCTCCCGTGTGAGAAACAGGGTGTCGTTCTGACCGATGATGCGGGTGATGGAATGACCCTCGTAATCATAGCGGATGACCAGCTGTCTGTTGCCACTGAAAGCCAGCTGGCTCAACCCTTTGCAGAGTAGGGTATCTTCCCTGACCAGAAGAACCAGTCCCGAGTCGGGTGTGAAAGCCCGCTTGAATTCAAAGTCGCTGCGCAATGCACTGAGGCTGCGTGTGGCCAGCATCAGATCACGGCCCGGCTGGCTCAAACGGGCCGATACCACCACCACCTTGCGCAATGCCCTGTCGAGAAGGTGTACTTCATCGGTAGCCCCGGAAAAGGAAAATGACTTCATCTCCCCTTTCAGAAGGTCGGGATTGCGCAGGTCGGGAGCTTCCACAATGACTCCCTTGTGCAGGGCCATCCCCTTATAGGAGACTTCGCCTCGTACCATCACCACCTCGTAGGGCGTGATGGCCACCAATCCTAATGGAAGTATTAGGGCAGCAAGGCCAACAACAAGAGCCGAAAAACGAAATGTTAATTTCATAGGTCAGGTTTTTTCCCGGAAAACAGAACCTGAGGATCCTGATTCCCATTCATTTTCTCCCTCAAAGATAATATTCATATTGTTATCAGGGATGAATGGACTATAGGAATCTGACCCGGTTATTTTCGGGGAGGGCTGACCTTGAGGGAGCTTTTTTGGTGGAAGGTCCGGCCGAACATGTCGGTAGCTTTTACTTCGATGGTATGGAGGCCTTCGGTGGCAATGGTGGGCAGGGCGGCCTGCCAGAGATGGGTGCAGTCCCTGGGATTAGAAGGTCTTCTTCCGGGCAGCAGTTCTTCGCTGCGGTCCCAACGCCAGAGTTGTTCCAGGAAGGCAGGGTCTTCCTTTTCGGTATGGTTCATGGTAGTCCATTTCCCGTCATCGATGCGGAATTCCACCTGGTCGCCCTTGCGCCCCATAAAGAAGTTGACCGTTATTTGGGCCCCTGTTCGCTGGTTCACAGGCACCACACGGGGATGGGTGATGTTCATCTGTACTTCGGCAGGTTGCCCGGCCACCTTGTAGTCGATGGTGTAGCTGTTCCCGTCAATCTTCAGGAAAGCGTATCCTTTGGGGGTTCCGTCACTCATGGTGGCCACAGGAATCCCTTTCTCATTGAGTTCTCCCTTGTGCCAGTCGCCGCAGCTGGTCGCGCTGTTGAATTCGTGGAGGGGTTGGCTTCCATGCCATCCCTCCTGCGGGCCGTAGAAGTTCTGCCGCTGAAGGTGGGTATGGGCCGACATGACCAGCACGTGAGGGAAGTCCTTCAGAATGTCAAAGAGTTGTTGGCGGCAGGCCAGGCTGAACTCCTCCGATTTGTTGCTGAGGAGGGGAATATGGAAGGAGAGAATCACCAGTTGATCTTTATCGACATGGTGGAGGTCGTTGGCCACGAAAGCCAGTTGGTCGTCGCGCAGTCCCCCGCGGTAGCGACTTTTGCCCTGCGGATCGGGGTAAAGGATGTCGTCGAGGATGATGAAATGGGCTTTCCCGTAGTTAAAGGCGTAGTTGGCCGGGCCGAAATGGGATTCAAAGGTCTCGTCGGCCAGGGAGTCGGTTTTGGCCTCGTAATTCTCGTCGTGGTTTCCCATGGCATTGTACCAGGGGATGCCCACCCTTTTCACCGCTTCCATGTAAGGCAGATGAAGGTCGAGGTCATCCCAAGCCAGGTCACCCAGGCTGATTCCCAGGGAGATCCCTTTGAGGCCTGCCAGTTCATCAATGATTCCGCGGTTAAAGAATTCCACCTCTTCGCGGTTGAGCGGCTGGGGATCTCCCAGCACCAGTGCGGTGATCTGATCCCCTTCCTCAGAAGGGAGGAGCCCGAAGTCAACCGATCGGGGCAGGGGCCCTGTGGGTGAGACCCCGGGGTATTTATACCCCCTTGGGGAACCTTCGGGCTTGTGGATATAATAAAATTGGGGAAGGTTGAATGCATTAAGCGGAAGAGAATAGTGAGCAGGTTTGATGACAAAAAGGATGTTATCGTTGCCCACAGGGAGGGCATACTCCCCCTTAGTGCCGGTGAGGGTTACTTTCCTGCCGTTGGAGACGGCCACCCCGGGAAGGCCTTTTTCCCTTCTATCCTTTTTCCCGTTGCCGTTCAGGTCAACGTAAACGGTTCCGGTTGCCACTTTCCCCGCCTCTGTGGTTACGGTTCCGGGTTGGGCAGCAATCCTCTCCGTGCGGGCTGTCTTTAAACCGGTATTTTCTGACCTACTCCCGTTTCCGGCCATCAGGGCAGCCGGGAGCACCAACATAAACAGGGCAATCCATTTTCTCATCACAATCGTTTTTTGTTAAAGAACAAACTTAGTGAAATCGCTGGAATGAAGGAAGGATGCAAGCATGTTTGGTTAAATTGATTAATTTCCCCCCAATTAAGAGAGACCATGAAGCACCAGTTAAGTGAGGTATGGGTCAAGGCGTCGATTGCCGGGACGATATGGGCGGCGGCAGAGATTGTTCTGGGGAGTTTCCTGCACAACCTGAAGGTGCCCTTCACGGGGAACCTCCTGACGGCCATTGGGATGGTGATTCTCATCTCTTTCGGGTATGTGTGGCGTGACCGGGGGTTGTTCTGGAGGGCAGGACTGGTTTGTGCGCTGATGAAGAGCATGTCGCCCAGTGCCGTCATCTTCGGACCGATGATCGCCATCTTTGCGGAATCGCTGATCCTGGAATTCTTCACCCGCATCACCGCCCGGAGCATGGCCGGCTATCTGTTGGGCGCCATGGTGGCCATGTCGTGGAACCTCTTCCAGAAAATCGTCAATTACATCATTTTCTACGGCGAGGACATCATTGGCGTCTATACTAACCTGCTGACCATGGCGCAGAAGCAGTTCCGGATAGAAACCGATATCGTGTGGTTGCCGATATTCATTCTGTTGGGAATCAATTTGGTATTTGGATTGGTGTCGGGACTGGTGGGTATCAGGGCAGGGCGCACGCTGCAGGAGCGGAAGCTGACCGCTCAGCCCGCGGCCATGAAGAACCCTGTCGAGGAGTTCAAACCAGGGTCCTCGCATCCCTTTAATTATTCACTGGTCTGGCTGGCTGCTGATTTTCTGATGATCGCCGGATCCTTCCTGTTGCTGGCCCATACTCCTCCATTGGTGTGGATCACGGCCATCACGGCCACCACCCTACTGTGGACCGTCCGCTACAAGCGCGCCTTCCGGCGGCTCTCCAAACCCAAATTCTGGATCTTCTTCATTTTCATCACCCTGCTCACCGCTTTTGTCTTCACCAGGGCCGGAACCGGCAGTTATACCCTCGGGGAAGCCCTGATGACCGGTATCAAAATGAATTTCAGGGCAGTGGTGATTATCACCGGTTTTACGGTCCTGGGCACCGAACTTTACAATCCTGTGGTCAGGGCGTTTTTCATGCGGACGTCGGCCCGGAGCCTCCCCCTGGCCCTGGAACTGTCGGCCGAAAGCCTCCCTTTTTTCATTGCCAACATGCCCGACCTGAAGAGCATGGTCAGACAGCCTTCGGCGGTTCTCCGCCAATTCATGCTCCATGCCGAAGAGCGCCTCGGGGAGTTCCGCAGCGGGAACCGGAGAAAAGTTATTGTGGTGACAGGTGGGGTGGGAGAAGGAAAAACCACCCTCGTCAAGGAGTTGGTGGCGGTTCTGAAGGATAAGGGGATTCAGGCAGGTGGCATCATAACGGAGCGGATCATGGAAGAGGGACGCACAATCGGCTATGACCTGGTGGATGTTGCCACAGGAACCCGGAAGCGTTTTCTTCTGGAGAACGGGGCTTGCGGGCCGGAGCAGATAGGCCGGTTTACGATATGCGGGGAAGCCCTGGCCCTGGGCAACGGGATCTTGCGCCAACTGTCTGAAAACACTGGCCACTGGTCTGGGAACGCCAGCTCTCCCACCGGTAACGCCAACTCCCCGGCCGGAAACGCCAGCAAACTGGCTGGTAGCGCTATCCCTCTGGCTGAAAAAGAGGGCCCGGTGGTCATCGTCGATGAGGTGGGGCGCCTCGAATTGCAGGGGAGGGGTTGGGCCGAAAGCCTTGACTTGCTCCTTTCACTCCCCGGAAAACCGGTCGTCCTGACGGTCAGGGACCATTTCCTTGAGGAAGTGAAACAGCGCTGGAACCTCCATGCCGCTGAAGTTGTTCATGCAGGCTCCGGCACAGACCTGTATACCTGCCTTTCCCCTCTGCAATAATCAGTCCATGCCCGATAATAGCATTACGCACCTCTCTTTTCGGCTCGGATTGGGATGGACACCGCTTTCCTGTCCGGCTCACTTCATCCGAATACTCCCCCGCATCCCTGTTCTTTCCCCAATGCTCCCCGGACCGGCTGCCAGACTTCAGGGATGCCTTCTCCGTTTCAAGTTTCCCGGATCGTTTATTTTTGCGCCTTCCGGTTGAAGTAATAGCCGGCGATGATCAGAACCAACAAGACGACGGCCATCAGGGTAGGGGGTTTGCCCGGACTGTTGAGTCGCACGATCAGGGTGGCATAGAGGGAGGTCAGGGCGACGATGGATCCTGCGATGAGAATGACCGGAGGAATCCATCTCAATCCTGTTTTGTCGAAACGGTATTGCAGGAGTGCGATCATCACCGCTCCTAGCAGATAACCGCCGCTGGCAGCCCGCATGATGGCCAGGATCAGAAACCTGAATTTCTCTTCCACCATCTCCCAGGGAAGGGATACTGCCTCACTGTGGTAAGGCATGAAACTGCTTTTGAAAAGGTAAATCAACCCGAACCCCAGGGCAATAAACGCCACCAGGTAGTTCAAAGCTTTACCAGGAATGTTCTGCATGACTTAAGCTCCTCATCATAAATGACGTACACTAACAACAAGGTACCACTTTTTCAGGGGAAAAGCAAGTGCTTACGGGTAAATCTGGCCTATACCCCGGATACAGTTGCTGTAGGGAACCACCCGTTTATGGTGGAAGTGGGCCATATTCTGTTCTTCTGACTTATTCTGTTCTTCTGACTTTCCCGACACCATAACTGAAACGGATAACTCCCTGTTGGTCAAAAAAAGAAGCGGTTATCCCTATTGGGAATGCCCGGCCGATTGCTTATTTTTATTGACCCGCACTTCAACCGGGAGGTCAGGTTTTCAAAGGGATAACCGCAGGCAAGATGCGAGCTTAAAACACAATAGAGGTACTGCTATGGGAGAGATGATAGCCTTGACGATTATTCTGCTCTGGGGAGGCCATCTGGGGTGGATGTTGGTGAGTGTTGCTGTGGATCCGGCCAGTATATGGTTCTGGATGCACCTGCTGTTGCAGACCTACCTCTTTACCGGGTTATTCATCACGGCCCACGATGCGATGCATGGGACGGTGAGCCGCAACCGTAAAGTCAACAATGTGTTGGGTTTTACCGCAACACTCCTTTATGCCGGAATGTGGTATCCCATGTTGCAGAAAAACCATTTCAGGCACCATCTCTATCCGGCCTCAGCAGAAGATCCCGACTATCATACCGGCAGTCAGAATTTCTTCGTCTGGTGGTTCTCCTTCATGAAGCATTACATCACCTGGTACCAACTGGTGATTATGGCCGTGCTTTTCAACCTCGGGTTGCTGTTTTTCACCGAACTACAACTGATAGTCCTGTGGATCGTCCCTTCGGTCCTGTCCACCTTTCAGTTGTTTTATTTTGGCACCTTTATTCCGCACCGGCTTCCGCATACTCCTGACATGGGACCGCACAAAGCCCGTACCCAGAAGAAAAGCCACCTCTGGGCGATGCTTTCCTGCTATTTCTTCGGATACCACACCGAGCACCACGTCAATCCCCGCACCCCCTGGTGGAAGCTTTACCTGGCCAAAGGGTAATGTGGAAAAAGGATCAGGGAACCTTTCAGGAATGGGCAGTTATTTGAAGTACCCGGTAATTTCCTGGTTCACTTTACGGATGCGCTCCTCTTCCAGTTTGATTATCTTCCTGTCGTAGGTCATCAATCCGTTGACCTCCACCTCCACGTCGGTGGTCTGGGTGTAAACAGCGGCCGAGTACCCATAGGGGATCAGCTTTTTGAGTTTTTCGGCCAGTTCGATATAGGCGTCGGTGGTTTCGCGTGATGATTTGTACTGGACATATCCCCAGTTGCGGTCTTGCTCCCAGAGGTGTCCTTCCATCACCAGACCTAACCCTCCATATTCACCCAGCACGTTGGCGCGCTGAGGATCAAAGAGCCCGGGTGCCGGATCAGGGTAGTTGTGCATGTCGATGATATCGCCTGTGGGATAATGGTTTCCGCCACTGGCCGGGTTGACCAGCCGGGAGGGGTCGTAGTTTTTGGTCCACTCGGTGATTTCCTCTGTTTTAAACTGGCCCCAGGCCTCGTTGAAAGGAACCCAGACCACTACACTGGGATTGGAGATGGTCAGGTCGATGATCTCTTTCCATTCCCTGCGGTAGTTCTCTTCAGAGCGGGCGCTTCTCTGCATTTCCAGGCCGTTGAAGTAATTTCTCATCTGCCACTGGGGGGAGCGGTCGCCGCTGGGCATGTCCTGCCAGACGAGGATCCCCTCTTTGTCGCAGTGGTAATACCAGCGGGCGGGTTCCACCTTGACATGTTTGCGGATCATGTTGA
Organism: uncultured Prolixibacteraceae bacterium; assembly: GCA_964552955.1. Classification (GTDB taxonomy): domain Bacteria; phylum Bacteroidota; class Bacteroidia; order Bacteroidales; family Prolixibacteraceae; genus UBA1413. Next base: position 7,162 of record CAZKIU010000060.1, on the reverse strand, counting down.
ATCCGAAGTCTTTGGTTTTTTTGATATCGTAGAGCAGGGCTTCATCGGTAGGGGCGGTATAGAGCCCATCGGGCCACCATCCCTGGTCGAGGGGGCCGAACTGGAAGCAATCCTGGTTGTTGAGCTGGAGCCTGACGATGCCGTTAGCATCCCTTTTAGTGGAGATTTTGCGCATGCCGAAGTAACTTTTCACCTGATCGGCAGGGGTGCCGTTGCGCAGGAGCGTCACCTCCATATCGTAAAGAAACGGTGAGGTGGGGCTCCAGAGCTTGGCCTCCGGAACCGGCACCAGGACCTCCTGGCCGGCAGCAGCCTTACCGGTACCCACCACCTTGCCGTTGTCGAGGACCTTCACTTCCACGATATCGGAAAGCAGTGCTCCTTCCGTGGAGGCGAAAACCGACACATTGTGGCCATCGACATTAGGAATGCTCTTCAGATGGGTGATGTAAGCCTTCCCGACAGGTTCCATCCAAACGGTCTGCCAGATGCCCGTGACGGGGGTATACCAGATGCCGTTGGGCTTGTTGACCTGCTTGCCCCGGGGCTGGAAACTACGGTCGGTGGGATCCCATACCCTGACCACCAGTTTCTGGTTTTTTTCCGCTGTGAGGAAAGGCGTCACATCCAGGGAAAATGGCGTGTAGCCCCCTTCATGAGAGCCTACCTTCACGTCGTTGACCCAAATATCGGCTCTCCAGTCGACGGCGCCGAAATGAAGCACAATATTCTTTGATTTCCATGCGGCAGGGATGGAGAAGCTTCTTTGGTACCAGAGTTCCTGCTCTTCACCCACCCGTTTTTGCACGCCCGAAAGACTGGATTCCACAGCATAGGGCACCAGAATTTTCCCGTCAAAGGTGGCAGGCTGGCTGTTCCCGCGCGTGCCAATGGCATAATCCCACAATCCGTTGAGGTTAACCCACTGACTTCTTTCCATTTGCGGCCTCGGATATTCGGGCAGGGGTTGGGCCGGGTCGATCTTCTCGGCCCAGGCGGTTTTGATTTTGTCCCCTGCAGGCTTCCATGCCTGCGATATGGCAATATGCCAACAACCCAGCAATACCAGGGCAAGAAAAAATTTCTTCATGATGGAAGGATTTGATTGGTCCAAATAAATGTTAAACAATAGTCGCGCAAAATAGGAAGTTTAATCCATTTTTAAAACATAATAGTTCAACATGAGGAAAAAACCCGGCAAAACTCCTTAATTTTGGTTGGACTGGGAAAGGAGATCCGGGAGAAAAGGACGGTCGTGGAGCCTGAAGAACATTACTGAACGAGACCGGAAGCGGTCTTTTACCAGCCTGAAGGAGAATATATTAACAGTAATCAACCTATGAAATATCCATGCCTCGTTCATGCACCAACAGGAATGATTATACCACATGGATATTGCATCTGTTTCACGGAATAAACCACAGAAACGTAATAATTTAAACACATGAAATACCCATGCCTAGTTTATGCACAAACCGTGATGATTAACCACAGGGGTATTGCATGTGTTTCACGGAATAAACCACAGAAACGTAATAATTTAAACACATGAAATACCCATGCCTAGTTTATGCACAAACCGTGATGATTAACCACATGGGTATTACATCTGTTTCACGAGTTTTACCATATATACACAATAATCTAAACAGATGAAATCGATCCGACTTGTTTTGGGTGTTGCCGTTATGGCTGCCCTGGCGACTTCCTGTTTCAGGAGTTCAAAAGCCCCTTTGCGGCCCGGGGAGGAGCAATTTCCGGCCCCTCCGGTGGTGGCTGCCCTTCCTGATACCTTCACCGAATTCGGACAGGTACGCATTGATCCTTATTTCTGGCTGAAAGAGAAAGGCAATCCGGAGGTCATCGCCTACCTGGAATCGGAAAACCGCTATTGCGATACGGTGATGGCCCACACCCGCTCCCTCCAGGACACCTTGTTTCAGGAGCTGAAGCTGAGAATCAAGGATGAGGATACTACGATTCCTGTGCCCGACAGGGGCTACTGGTATTATTCCCGGACGGTCAGGGATTTGCAGTATCCTTTGTATTGCCGGAAACAGGGGGACTCCACTGCCACGGAAGAGGTGATTTTCGATGTGAACCGGATGGCCGAAGGGAACAAGGCTTTTATCTTTTCAGGATACAGTGTTTCTCCCAATAATAAGTTAGCGGCTTATGCCTTTAATAACACGGGGTCGTCGGCACTTTTTGATCTGAAGATCAGGGATCTGACCACGGGTAAGGACCTTCCCGACCTGATCACCGGGATCAGGGGATTCGTTTGGGCCAACGACAGCCGGACACTTTTTTATACCACGGTGACCCCGGCTCTCCGTCCGTACCGGGTTTTTAGGTATGTTGCGGGTTCAGGCCAGCCCGGCACTCTGGTTTATGAGGATGGGGACGGCCGGTTTAATGTTGAACTCCGGCGCGCTAAGACCGGAGCCTGGATTTTTATCACCTCGGCCAGCAGTTATACCACCGAAGTGAGGATGATTCCGGCAGGTGAGCCCCTGAAGGAACCCCAGGTATTTCTTCCCCGCACCGAAGGCGTCGATTACCAGGTGCAGCATCATGAAGAGGGATTTTATATCAGGTATAAAACCAAAGCGCTTATCAATGCCAAAATTTTCAAGGCACCGTCGACCGGATTTGGCGATACCTCCACCTGGGAAACGGTCGTGGAGCACCATCCCGATGTGCTTATACAGGGGTTTTCGGTCTACAAGGATTTCCTGGGGTTGTATGTGCGCAACAATGGACTGAATGAGATCAGAGTTTACTACCCCTCGGCCAGGGAGACCCATGTGGTGAGTTTTCCCGAGCCGGTTTATACGGTTTCTCCGGCCTTCCTGCCGGAATACGGATCGACGCGTCTGAGGTATGTCTATTCTTCACTCAACAGGCCGCAAAGCACCTTTGAACTCGACGTAATGTCGAAAACGGCCACCCTGCTCAAGGTACAGGAGATTCCGGGAGGGTTTAATCCTGAGGATTATGAGGTGGAGCGGCTGTGGGCCACGGCTCCCGATGGGGTCAAAGTACCCATGGCGATCGTCTACAGGAAAGGACTACCGCACGATGGCCGTCATCCTGCATTGCTGGAAGGTTACGGCTCTTACGGTTTCAGCACCGATGCCTCCTTCAGAGCCCATGTCTTCAGTCTGGTCGACCGGGGGTATGTTTACGGCGTGGCACAGATCAGGGGCGGAAGTGAGCTGGGTGAGCAGTGGTATGAGAACGGGAAGCTGATGCATAAGAAGAACACCTTCACCGATTTTGTGGCCTGTGCAGAGACGCTGGTCGAGGAGAAATACACTTCACCCTCCCTGCTGGGGATTCGCGGGGGGAGTGCCGGAGGGCTCCTGATGGGGGCGGTGGTCAACCTGCGCCCTGAGCTTTTCAATGTCGTCCTCGCCAATGTGCCCTTTGTGGACGTGGTCAACACCATGCTCGACGAGACCCTGCCGCTGACCACCCAGGAATATGAGGAGTGGGGGAACCCGAATGAGGAAGAGGCCTATAACTATATCAGATCTTACTCTCCCTACGACAACCTGAAGCCGGGGGCTTACCCCAACATACTGGCTACGGCGGGACTCAATGATTCGCAGGTGAGTTACCATGAGCCGGCCAAGTGGGTGGCCCGGATCAGAACCCTGAAAAGCAACAACAACCTCCTTCTGCTGCGCACCAACATGGAATCGGGTCACGGCGGGGCCACAGGCCGGTACGACTACCTGAAAGAGCTGGCTTTCCAGTATGCCTTCCTGATCGACCGCAACGGACAATAAGGGGGGGCTTCCGGAGCTATTGTCATTTATCTGTGATGGTCCACCTAACCGGTTGCAACAGATATTCAAGCAGGATTGGGCTTTTGAGGTGGTATAAACCGAAATTCCTTTTTGTTTAGTAATTTGCAGGCCATAACATGGTAGACCATGCAAAAAGTCTTGTTTTGTCTTTGTTGGCTGATGTTGTTGTTCTCTTTCAGAGAGGGGAAGGGGCAGGCCGTAAGGATCAACGAAGTGATGTCGTCGAATGCCTCTACGCTGGCCGATGAAGAAGGTGATTTTTCAGACTGGATTGAGCTGTATAATGCCGGAAGTCAGGGGGTATCCCTGGAAGGATGGGGGCTCTCCGATAATGCGGGGAAACCTTTCAAGTGGGTCTTTCCGGCAGTGACCCTTTCCGCGGGGGAGTATCTGCTGGTGTGGTGTTCCGGGAAGGACTACCGGCCTGTGCCGGGGATGTGGGTCAACGGGATCAAAAGGGAAGTTTACCCTGGTATTAACGGAACGGCGGTGTCGGCACTCACAGGGCACCCCACATACCCCGGCGAAGCGACCACGCACCAGTTGCTGAAGGGAAAATTCGAATCGCCTGCTGATGAGTCCAACAACTTTGGACAGAGGATGCATGGTTACCTGAAGGCTCCGGCCACGGGATCTTTCACCTTTTACCTGGCCAGTGATGACAACGGGGAGCTGTGGATCAGCAAAGATACGACGGTGACCGGGTTGCAGCGCATTGCGGAGGTTCCCGGGTGGACGAACCAGGGGGAGTGGAACAAGTATCCCACGCAGAAGTCAGCGCCTGTTTTTCTGGAGGAGGGAAAGATGTATTATATTCTGGCCCTGGCCAAGGACGGCACCGGCGGTGACCATCTATCGGTGGGGTGGGAATGGCCCGACGGCACCGCGGAGCGGCCCATGCCGGCAAAATATCTGTTCTGGACGAAGGGGGAGCTCCATACCAGTTTCAGCATCAGTGCCGAAGGGGAACCCCTGTTGCTCTCCGATCCACAGGGGAAGATCATCAGTGAAATGGCCCCGGTGACCCTTTCCCCCGGCATTTCAAGGGGCCTGGCCGACAATGGAATCCTGGCTTATTTTGACCAGCCTACCCCGGGAACGGTCAACAGCAAGCTCTCCTATGCAGAGATACTGGCCTCACCGGATTTTTCGCACCGGGGTGGATACTATGACCAGCCGTTCGACCTGACTCTTTCCCCTCCCGCGGAGGGCGTCACCATTGTTTATACCCTCGATGGTTCTCAGCCCTCGGTAAACAATCTTTCCGGCACCTCTTACCCTTACCTAAACCAGTATAGGAAGGATCCCGGTTCCTATGCAGGTGCGATGTTATACAGGACTTTCCGCAGTTTTGAATATACCCACCCTCTGGCGGTCACCGACCGGTCGGGTGAGGCCAATCAAATTTCCCGCATATCGACCACCTATGATGCCAATCCCTGGTACTTGCCTGCTGCCCCTGTGCCGAAGGCGGTGGTGGTCAGAGCCCGGTCGGTCCGTGAAGGGGCGCTCTCCAGCCCTGTGGTCTCCCACACCTATTTCGTGCGCACCGGGGGGGGCCCTCCTAATTTGTTGCCGGTCATCTCGCTGAGTGTTCAGGAAGACGCCTTTTTTGATTATGAGAAGGGGATCTATGTGGCGGGCAGCGATTTTGAGAACTGGCGTTCCTCCAATCCACAGGCGACGGCCGATGGGGGGGTGGCTGCCAATTACCACCGGTCGGGTGACGCATGGGAGGTGCCAGCACATTTCGAACTCTTCGACAGTACCGGATACCGCCAGCTCGGACAAAACGTGGGCGTCAGAATCCATGGTAACTGGTCCAATGCCAATCCCTTCAAGAGTCTGCGTCTTTATGCCCGCAATGAGTACGGAAAGTCCACCCTCGACTATCCTTTTTTCGACAGCCGCCCTTATCAGGCCTATAAACGGATCATCCTGCGCAATTCAGGGAATGACATCTGGTACACCCTGTTCCGCGATGCCGCCCTGCAGGAGATGGTGAGCCACATGCGCTTCGAGACCCAGGCTTACCAGCCCTCGGTGATGTACCTCAACGGCGAATACTGGGGGATTCACAACATCAGGGAACGGGTCGACAAGTACTTTCTTTCGGCGAAATTCGGGGTGAATGAGGAGCAGCTTGACATTCTTGAGGGTAATATGGCTGCGGACGAGGGGGACAACAGTCACTATGCAGAAATGATGGATTACCTCACCCTGAACGGAGCCCGGGAGGCTGCGCATTATGCCCGGGTGAAGGAAATGATGGATACGGAGAGTTTCCTGGATTATATGATCGCTGAGATTTTCATGGTCAACACCGACTGGCCTGGGAATAATATCAAATACTGGCGGTTACAGACGCCTGAATATCTTCCGGATGCCGGGCCAGGCCGCGATGGCCGCTGGCGCTGGATTCTCTACGACGCCGATTACTCCTTTGGCATTTACCGCCCCGAGGAGTATTCGCTTGATATGATGAAGTTCACCACCCGCACCGACGGTCCCAGTTGGCCCAATCCCCCGTGGTCCACATTGCTTTTCCGGAAACTCCTCGAAAATGAGGAGTTTAAAACCGAGTTCATTATCCGGTTCTGTGATCAGTTGAATTCAGCCTTTCTTCCGGAGGTGGTTCAAGGCTTGATCGACGGCATGCGGGCGACCATTGAACCGGAAATGGAACGAGAGATGGCCCGGTGGAAAATACCTTCCAGTCTGGCCACGTGGTACAACAACATTAACCTGATGAAGACTTTTGCCGGCAAGCGGCCGGCTTATGCCAGGAGTCATCTGCAGAGTTTTTTCGCGCTGGCGGCTGATTACCGGCTGACGGTCGATATTTCGGGGCAGGGGGAAGGCCATGTGGTGGTCAATACCCTTCCTTTGACAGGGGCTACCCGTGGTGTAAAGGTCAATCCCTATCCCTGGCAGGGGAGGTATTTCCGCAAGATGCCCCTGCGCCTTGAAGCGGTTGCCGCCCCCGGGTATCGTTTTGTGCGGTGGGAATCGGGCAACACCCACTCCGAGAATCCCATACTGACGCTGACCCCGGCAGGTGACACCTTTATGAAAGCCGTTTTCCGGGAGGAAGGGGTGACTGCAGTTAAGGAGACCAGAATTCCCGGGGAAGCGGAATCCAACCTTTCCGGGGAACTCTTCCCCAATCCCTTTAGGGAGAACGCCACGATACGTTTGAACAGCCAACGGGGCGGGGAAGGGACCATTTTCCTTACTGACCTGCAGGGCCGGAGGATTCAGCAGGTGTACCAGGGATATCTCCCTGCCGGATCGTTTTCCTGCCCGGTCGATGGTTCCGGCCTGGCCCCGGGAATCTACTTCCTGGT
>CAZKIU010000059.1:0-18748 GCA_964552955.1 uncultured Prolixibacteraceae bacterium | reverse complement strand
GAATCCCCGAAAAAGGAGATGCCAAATGGCTCGACCAGCAGGGAAGCTGGATGGCTACCGTGGCCGCCGGTGCCGCCTTCAAACTCCTTGGGGCCAAAGACCTCGGATTGTCCAATGACTATATGACCGAAATAATGCCTCCGGTAAACACCGGGCTCCTCGATGGACAACTGGCGTGGCGTCAGCACGATGGCGGACATACCGATGCCCCCAACTTCCGACACTTTATCCCCTGGGCTTCTAAAATGCTGAAATACGAAAAAATCCCCGCCAGGTAAAAGACCATTTTATCAAATCCCCGGCACAATAATTCCGGGGTGAAATTAACGACCGGTAAGACACAGACATGATATACTATTAATAATCGGGGTTTCGGGTAACCGGGGCTTCGGCCCCCAGCCTTTTGGGGGGAGGTGAGGTGCGAAAAGTCTTACGAAAAGTCTTACGAAAAAAAAAGAGTCGAAATTTCGACTCTGCAACTTTCTGATTTTCAGTGGGAACTACTGGATTTGAACCAGTGACCCCCTGCTTGTAAGGCAGGTGCTCTGAACCAACTGAGCTAAGCTCCCCGATGCAACCTGATGCGCCGTATCCTTCCCTGTGATTACTGCCGGCTGTTGAACCTTCAGCACCCGGATCTTCCGGCATGCATTGCGGTGCAAATATAGAACCAATTTTCTATTCTGCAAATCATGACCGGCATAAAGCACCGGCTTACCCATGAGAAAAGCCGGGAAGGGGGGGGATTTCAGATCAATCCCCGGGCCTTCGCCGGCTTCTCTTTGCGGTTGTGGAGGAAGGGTTAACCCCTGACCGACCCCTGGAGGAATCCAGATCCGTCAGGGATCCTCCCCTTAATCACCTGTTGAAATAATCGATCTTTTCCGAATCGGAATTGTTCGACTTATTAAATTCATTGCCACTTCCAGGAATAATCTGAGAGGTGATGGAATATACCCCCTTGGCATACCCCGGATCATAAATGGCCTTGAAACCTACAACATGGAATCCACCAGCAGGAATCGCCACATCAGTGGTGAAGATGTAATAGTCAGGATCAGAGGCATCCAGACGCCAGTCTGCATTGTTCAGGGTATTGTTCTCCAGCACCGTTAATGTGGGATCAAACGCACCATCAATGCTCCACCGGCTGTCCCTTGGAATGATGACCTGCACCGGGCCCTGACTGGCCGTCATATTCAGCTCGGAAACCTTCAGATAAATACAGAAGGGGGTTTTTCCTCCCATGATATTGGGAGCAGCAGTAATACTGACGGTCAGGTCAGGAAGCCTGACAATCCCCAATTTAGCTCCGGCGGGGGTGGCATTACCCTCCACCAACACCTGAAGGAGTCCGTCGGGTGTGCCATCGTCACCAGCGCCTTCACCAAGGAACTCACCGGCAAACTGGACGCCTGCAGGAAGTTTGGTCAGAGGCATGGCTTCTCCCAGAACACCCTGAAGGGAAGTCAGCTGAAGTTGGTAGCTCCCATTGGAAACACCCACCAGCAGGAAGGAGCCATCACTATTGACGGCCACGGAAGCGACCACCACTTGCGCCTGGTTGATCAGGTTGACATAAAGACGACCATTCTCATTGGTGCCCATGCCATCCACCATTCCATCGGTCAGAAGATCAGCATCGAGCAGGACGCTTCCGGCCAAATCAGGCAAGGCCTCCATAATGTGAACCTGGTAGTCTTCCACCTCTCCGGTTTGGGCACCTCCCGTGGGGGTCAGGTTCATAGCACCTAACCTGAAGCGGGCAAAGGTGAACATGTCGGCAGGTGTTCCTTCTGGTACATTCACCGTAATTTTCGTCACGCCGGTGGTCACGATCTTGTTGGTCACCACCTGTTCTCCGGCATCCAGAAAATCACCGTCCCCATTCCAGTCGATCCAGCCATTCAAATAGCCCTGACCCGAAGCGGTCACATCAATTGTGGCAATGGTTCCGCGGTAGAGATCAGGAATCAGTACACCATCATCATCGGGATCCTCCGACATGACCACCTCCACTCCGACACCAGCCACGGAAGCGGATTCAAGGCTCACATAATCACCCACTACCTTTTTACCCAGGAAGATTAAAAAGTCGGGATTGACCTGAATCTTGTGGTAAGCAAGCCCATAACTCAACGGGGCATCGCCAAAATCCCTCGCCTCTGTCCAGGTATAGGAACTCACCTGATCATCATTAAGAGTGTTGCTAATCCGGGTGTACTCTGGGGGTGTCAGGGTGACCAGAAAACCATTCTCGGGTTGATCGGAATTCGCATTAACCTTATACGCGATAGTGACAAGGTCCACTCCAAGGCCGGGGATAGTCTCCTTCTGCCGTCCTGTAAAGCGATTCGCCTGCAGATCATAACTCCAGGAGAACATCCTGGCATAATTGCCACCAATAGCCTTGAGTGCATTCTCAGCCGTCAGCGGATTCACATCAGGTAAGCCCCGGGAAAGCTGGACTACCACAACCAGCTTATTCCCGGGGTTACCTTCAGTCCAAACCAGTGCATCATCTCCGGTATTTCCAACCTTAAAGGAGATAACGCCAGTTCCGTTCAGCTCCACCGGGGGTATCGGTGCGGGACTAATCGTCCCCTGAGCTACAAAAGGGTTACAATTACCCTCAATACTTTGTGCAGGTACCGTCATGACAATACCCATTAAGCACAAAAAAACCATCCATTTTTTTGCGTCCATAATAATTTAGCGGTTTGTAATCGGAGTCAAATCTGTTAATTAATCTTATTCATTATACCACTTCGACTCACAAACTTAACCATTTCTTAACATTTAATTAATACTTGAATAAGGAGTTTTTCGTACTGTATCGGGCTAACTATCTTGATTTTATGATACTTAACAAACATTATTTCACTAAATGTACTCAATAACCGAAATTATGTTACTTACATAATGTTATCTTCGCATAATTTGACCCCGAATCCCCCCCTCATATTACCTCATACATAATAACATAAGACTACCCCGACCAGGTCCGCCCGACCGAAAAAAACAACGCTTACCGTGACAATTTCACCGGAAGCAATAAAACCATACAAAAAAGGATTTTAACGGAAAAGTACTCGCGTTTCAATGCAACGCACACCGTAACATTTTCGCCGGTGGAAATTAAACCATACAAAAAAGATTTTAACGGGGGAAGTACTCGAGTTTCTCGGAATCGGAGTTATTAATCATGAGGTACTCCCCACCACTTCCGGAAAGAATCTGTGCGGTTATAGAATAAACCCCGCGGGTATTGTTCGGATTAAACAAGGCTTTAAAACCCAGCGCTACCGATTCTCCGGCCGGAATCACCTCCTCCATGGTGAAAATGTAATAACCAGGATCGCTTTCACTAAAGCTCCACATGGAGCTCTGGAGGAGCACCTGGTCTAATTGAGTGAGGCTCGTATCGAAGCGCTCTTCAAGGCTCCACCGGGTATCGCGGGGAATGATCAGGGTGATGGGGCCACTGGTAGCAACCTGGTTGAGTTCAGTCACCCTGACCACTACGTTAAAGTGGGTTAACCCACCCATCACATTAGGAGTAGCCGTAATATTGACCGTGACATCGGGAAGCAGGGCAATTCCAAAATAAACAGAGGAAATCGTTTGGCTGGCATCGAACAACACCTTGAGAAATCCATCGGGAGAACCGTCACATCCCGGGCCATCGCCCGATTTTTCTGCTACATATTGAATATCCTTGCTCAGGAGGGGCTCCGGACAGTGGGTGCCGGGAATCCCCTCATAGATCGTCAGCTGAGTCAGGTATTCTTCACCGGGCAGGTCTGCAAAAAAGAAGGCTCCGTCTTCACTGACTTGTACGGAGGAGATGACGATACTGTCAGGATCCAGAAGATTGACAAAGAGTGAACCTCCTGCATTGGTTCCGGTTCCATCGACCAGATTATCGCTCATCCGGTCGTCATCGAGGTAAACATTCCCCATGATGGAAGGAGCCGAAGGCATGATATGCACCATGTAATCTTCCACCTCTCCGGTTGTCGCCGACCCGGAAGGGCCCAATCCTTTCACTCCGAATCTGAAGCGGGCATAGCTGTCCATCATCAGCGGGGTGCCGGAAGGAACGGCCACCTCAATGGTGGCTCCGGAAGGAGTAATCAGTCGGTCACTCACCACCTTCTCCCCGGTATCCAGAAAATCACCGTCCTGATTCCAATCTATCCAACCGTTCAGGTAACCCTGCATTTTTACGGTCACAGGAACCGACACGGTGGTCCCCCTCAGAAAAACCGGCAGGGAGACCCCATCTTCGTCATCCACACCATCAAAATCATCGCCATCGGCTCCCGAAGAAAACCGCGAAGCACTCTCACCATCTACCCAAGCCCCCAGAAAAACACGAAAAGCAGGGTCCTCCTGCACCTTGTGGTAAACAATACCATAACTGGCCGGAGCATCCCCATAATCCCGGTATTCAGTCCAGGTATACGAACTGACCTTATCATCATTGATGGAGTTGCTCAATTGGGTATAGGCAGGAGGCATCAGGGTAACGGCAAACCCCACCTGCGTCGAAGCAGAATTCTTGGTGACCCGGAAACCAATGGTGACCAATCCTATCCCGAAAGCGGGAAGGGTGGCCTTCTGCCTACCCTTAAAGGTATTGGTGGTTACATCATAACTCCACGAAAAATAACTGCTGTATTCCCCGCCAATGGCCTGGATGGCCGACTCCGCCGTCAAGGGCTCCACATCAGGAACCCCCAGGGCCAGGTTAACGACCAGAACCACCAGGTCGCCCGAAGGATCCCCCGCATATTCCAGTGCATCATTGCCCGTATTGCCCACCTTGAAGATCAACTCCCCCTTTCCTCCAAATTCTATGGGAGGAATCGGAGAAGGCGATACCCGGCCTTCCGCTACAAAAGGATTGTAATTACCCCCTGTGGTCTGACCACATACCGGCATAACAAACCCCAGCAGGAGGAACAGTAAGCTAAATTTCCAATAAACCATACATAAGAATTGCGCCAAAGCTCACCATTTATTCTTTTCAGGGAACCCTGGAGCCCACTGTCTTAACAATTTCTTAACATTGCGTTAACGTTGTATATCAGACTGTTTACTCTTATTAGCCCCATCCAGAAGCCGTTGGGCTGCTTCAAAGGAAGTCACCTCCGATTTCTTGACGCGCTCCTCCATCTCAGCGATCATTTGTTTCATTCCCGGAACCATGTAAAACTCCTGCCGGAGTCTTTCATGGATGGTTTCGTACATCCACCAAACCGATTGTTGGTTGCGGTTGGTGGAGAACCAGCCGTTGGAGGTCGTCAGCTGGCAGTAGTTCTGAATCGTCTGCCAGATTTCAGGCACGCCGCTTTTTTCAAGGGCCGAGCAGGTCATCACCTGGGGGTCCCAGCCTGAAGGTTTCGGCGGGAAGAGGTGGAGGGCGTTTTTATATTGGATAGAAGCCAGCCGTGCTTTATCCAGGTTATTACCGTCGGCTTTGTTGATGGCCACCAGGTCGGCCATCTCCATGATCCCTCTTTTGATCCCCTGCAGCTCATCACCGGCGCCGCCAATCAGGATCAGCAGAAAGAAATCAGTCATGGAATGGACTGCCGTCTCGCTTTGCCCCACCCCAACGGTCTCAATAAATATGGTATCGAAGCCGGCGGCTTCGCACAGGATGACCGTCTCCCTGGTTTTACGGGCCACACCCCCGAGGGAGCCTGCCGACGGGCTGGGCCGGATATAAGCCCGGGGATCGCCCGCCAACTGTTCCATCCGGGTTTTATCGCCCAGAATACTGCCTCTGGAACGCTCACTGCTGGGATCGATGGCCAGCACAGCCAGCTTGTGACCTTCACCCGTAATCATGCTCCCCAGGGCCTCAATAAAGGTACTTTTCCCGGCGCCGGGAACCCCCGTAATCCCCACCCTCACCGACTTGCCACTATAGGGCAGACATTGCCGCAGAATCTCCCGGGCCAACTCCTGGTGGTCGGGCCTGCTGCTTTCTACCAGGGTCACCGCCTGACTCAATACCGGCATATTCCCCTTCAGAATACCCTCCACATACTCCTCTACGGTCATTAACTTCCTGCGCTTCTGTAAAAAACGCCGTACGGAATCCTCGCTCACGGCTGAAGGCTGCGGGATCCCCTCGTTTACCTTAAGCCCTGCAAAATCAGGGAGGTTCTCGATATGATGATGCTTATCCTGTTTCATAATGGTTGAAATTGGTTCAAAGGTAAAGCCTATTTGGAAGTTCCAAAAAGGAAAAATCACAATTTACGCCTTTCTCTTACAGGACACCCCAAAAAACAAAGGACACAGCGAAACGAGGTTTCATTGTGTCCCTGTCTGGCGGGCCTCCGGCGGTTGGTCAACTCTTATTTTGGTCTTACCTTCCCGTGGCCCTGGCCCTCGAAACGACTATAGAATATTGGTCGAAATTCTCAGGATAGAGGTGGAATTTTTGGGATCATTGGTGATCACGGTCACACTCTTGCTCTGCCGTCCTTTCTTGCCGGCTGAATCAAAAACCACCTTGACGGGAACCATTTCACCCGGCGCTACGACCATCTTGGAGGGATTAACAGCGGTACATCCACAGGAAGAGCGGATATTGCGAATCACCAGTTCACGCTTGCCATTGTTGGTAAGCTCAAAAGTATACTCCTTCTTGTCACCCTGCTTGATATTCCCGAAATCATAGGAGAGCATATTGAAAGAGGCCACAGGGGCACTGGCCAGTTCGGCAGCCGAAAGGGCAGAAAAATCTTCCTCGATAGTGGCGCTTACCCCAATGGAGTATTTATAGTCGCTGCTCCCATCAATCGACAGATAGATCCGGTGCGAGGCAAAACCATATGTATCAGCAGCCTTGGCGTCATAAACCACCGTCATGCTGCCCTTGCCTTTGGCCGGAATAGTCTCCGGAGTCAGAGTGGCTTTGAGATGAGAAGGAACCGACCTGAAACCTACCACGACTGGCTTATCTGTATCATTCACCAGTTCCAGCGTTTCCGTCCGCACTTCATTGTTCTTGATGGTAGGGAAAGAAATGTGGTTGATCTGAGCACGCAGGGGACCAATCTCCCTGGGATAGAGCTCAGCAATAGTCTTCACACGTTCCTCCACCTTCCCGCTGATGATCAGCACTGCACTGGCATTCTCAGCATTGCTTTGCACCGATACCGACTTAGAAAACGCACCGGGGCGACCGGCCGGATTGTAGCTCACCTTGATGAATCCCCGGGCTCCGGGAGCAATCGGCTGACGGCTCCATTCCGGAGTCGTACATCCACAGGAAGCATTCACTGCATTCAGCACCAAAGGCGCAGTGCCCTTGTTGGTAAAATCAAATGTCGCCGTCTGAATGCCGGCCGACTCCGCAAAAGTACCCATGTTGATCTCTGTTTTGTCAAAAATCAGCTTAGGCTGGCCATTGACCCAACCGGCCATTCCCATCAAAAACAGAACAAAAAGTGTTGCGATTCTTCTCATTTCTTTAATGTATTAAGTTAATCCCAATTTCAATCTTCTGAACTGAACCCTCAACTGGTTGACCATAATTTTCGATATCCTATGTAACAGATGAGGCATTCAGGTGTTCATTTATTTCTTACCTTTCGTTACTCAATTTCCCGCAAAAATAATGCACCTCCGGGTCTTTTTTGTTAAATAAAATTGAGTTATTGTTAATGAATTGTTAAACAAAGGATTCCGGAGCTACCGCCAGCCGACTCCGGCCATATGTTTGCATAACGTGAACAGGAATGCACTGAAATATTTCGTTGTCCTGGCCATCCTTTCCGTGGCGGGGATCCTCCTGATCCAATTTGCCTTTCTGAAGAATACCAGGGAAATCACCGAGCAGGAGTTTGAAGAGAGTGCCACCACGGCCCTGCGGGAAGTGGCCTGGCAGATCCTGGCCGCCACCGGTCAGACCACCAAATTCGACAACATAGACCCCATCGAAAAAGCAGGTAACCATATCTATCTGGTGAATGTCAACGATGTTATCGACCCGGAAATCCTCAAACAACAACTCAATGAACAGTTTAAACGACACTCCATCCAGGTCGACTATGAATATGCCATCAGTGACTCCGCGGCCCGGAAAATGGTTTACATGGAATACATCTGCGCCCATGGAGACAGCTGTGATCATCTGAAACTGGACCATTTTCCCATCAGCACCAAATACATCCACTATTTTGGAGTTCACTTCCCCAATGCTACTCCTTATATCCATTTCAGGCTTCAAGGATGGTATTTTATCACCGGCCTCCTGTTCATCGTTCTGGTATTTTTCGGGTATGCGCTTTGGCTGATCATCAGGCAGCGTCAACTTACTGATATCCAAAAGGTTTTTATCAATAACCTCACCCATGAACTCAAAACACCTATCTCCTCCATAGGATTATCAGCACATGTGTTGAGCGACGAAAAAATCCTGGAGAAGCCGGAAAGGTTGTTTGAGTATGTCAGGATCATCAACGAACAAAGTGCCCGGCTGGCCAAAAGCGTTGAGAAGGTCCTCAATCTCTCCGCCCTGGAGAAAAACAGACTTCAACTGGTCAACGAGCACGTCAACCTCCAGACATTTACCGAAAAAACCGTGGCCCGCTTTAAGCAATCTGAAATAGGCCAGAAAGCCCGGATCACCGTCACCACCCAACCCGGGACCTTCCTGGTGTGGGCCGATCCCTTCCATCTGGGAAATGTGTTGCAGAATATTCTGGAAAATGGCATCAAGTATTGCAAGGCCAGTCCGATCATTGAGATCGCCCTGACGCAGAAAAGAAAAATGATCCACCTGGCCATCAAGGACAACGGCATTGGTATCCCTCCTCAGGACCGCAAGAAAATATTCACCAAATTCTACCGCGTACCCACCGGCAACATCCACGATGTCAAAGGTTTTGGTCTCGGCCTCGATTATGTCCGCCGGATCGTTAAAGCCCACCACTGGAAAATCAAAGTGGAGGATAATCCCGGAGGAGGCAGTATCTTTACAATCATTTTACCGCTTGCCCATGAACAAACAGAGCTATAAAATACTTCTCGTGGAAGACGATTCCGCCTTGCGGTTTATCGTCAGGGACAACCTGGAACTCCACCATTACGAGGTGGATGTGGCAGAAGATGGGGAATCTGCCCTTGAACGCTTTGCTCTCCAGCAATATGACCTGATTATCCTTGATGTAATGCTCCCCAAAAAGGACGGGTTCGCCGTGGCCCGCGAAATCAGAAAGAAGAATGACCAGATCCCTGTCATCTTTCTTACCGCCCGATCCATGAATGAAGATAAAATTACCGGATTGACCCTGGGAGGTGATGACTACATTACCAAGCCTTTCAGCATGGAAGAACTCCTGCTGAAAATAAAAATATTTCTGCGCAGGAGTACTGTTCATTCCACCGGAACAGCACTGAAAGAGGAAGAGGGATTGCGCATAGGTAAATACCTCTTCAAGGAGGAGGATCTGATCCTCAGTTGCGGCGATTTTCAGCGAAGACTGACCCTAAAGGAAGCCGAACTGGTCAAGTTCTTCTCCTCTAATGCCAACAAGGTCCTGAGCAGGGATGAGATCCTCCGCCAGGTCTGGGGAACCAACGACTATTTCCTGGGGCGGAGCCTCGATGTTTTCATCTCCCGGTTACGCAAGTATTTCAGCCTCGATCCGGCGGTCAGAATTGTCAACCTGCACGGCATCGGCTTCCGGTTTAGCATAAAGGGGAGTGACCAGGGATAACCCCGCTGTTCTCCACTGACAAAACTTATTTTACCCGGGTTTTTGCAACAAAAGATCGCCCCGCAGTTGGAAGTACAAAAAAAAAACCTACTTTTGCAGTCCGAATTTTGAGAAAATAACGATAAGAAAGAGAGTTAGCAATGAAAAGGACATTTCAGCCATCGAACAGGAAGAGAAAAAACAAACACGGTTTCAGGGAAAGAATGTCAACTGCCAACGGCCGTAAAGTGCTGAAAGCCCGCCGTGCCAAGGGAAGAAAGAAGCTGACCGTGTCAGATGAGCCACGGCACAAAAGATAGTTTTTGATGTTTTTTTATTTCCGGGGAAGGTAGGGATAGGTTTATCCTTACCTTTTCGTGTTTATTCATATCTCATTGATAACCCGTCAAATGCAGGGGCATGCACCAAAAAAACACCCCGGCAGTTGTTGCAGTGATCTGGAGTGATAACAGGATATTTTCATGGCTACCAGCATATTAACCCGACTAATGACCGTTCCGGCCCCGCTGATGCCCATCGCGGAAAAGATAGAGGCCGGGGTCCGGATTACCACTGAAGAGGCTCTGGCCCTTTACACATCACACCATCTTTCCCTTCTGGGATTATGGGCTACAGCCCTTAAAAGGAGGGTCAGCGGCGAATACGTCTATTTCAACAAGAATTTTCACATGGAGCCCACCAATGTGTGCATTAACCACTGCAAGTTCTGTTCCTACCGGCGCAATCCGGGGCAGAAAGGTGCCTGGGAGTGCACGCTGGAAGAGATGGTGGAGATTGTGAAGCAGAATGCCACCCAGGCAGCCACGGAAGTGCATATTGTCGGGGGGGTTCATCCCGACAGGGAGGTCAGGTTTTATGCCGACCTGCTCAAGGCCATCCGTGAAGAAGCACCCCATTTACATATCAAGGCTTTCACTGCGGTAGAAATCGATCAGATGTGCAGGATGGGAGGCCTCTCCGTGGAGGAGGGACTGGCCCTGCTCAAGGAGGCCGGACTGGCCTCTATGCCGGGGGGAGGCGCCGAGATCTTCGACGAGACCCTGCGCGCCGAAATATGCCCTGACAAAACCTCTTCGGCAGAATGGCTGCGCATCCACGAAACGGCCCACAAACTGGGCATCCCCACCAATGCCACCATGCTCTATGGCCTGAAGGAGACCTATGCCCACCGGGTGGATCATCTGAACCGCCTCAGAGATCTCCAGGACAAAACAGGAGGCTTCAACGCTTTCATCCCCCTGAAATTCCGGAGAGCCAATAACCTTTACGCCTCACGCCTCGAAACCACAGTCGTCGAAGATCTGAAAAACTTCGCGGTCAGCAGGATTTTCCTCGATAACATACCTCATCTGAAAGCCTATTGGCCGATGATCGGCAAGCCAGTGGCCGGGCTCTCACTCTATTACGGGGTCGATGACCTCGACGGGACCATCGACGATTCGACCCGCATCTATTCCATGGCCGGTGCCGAAGATCAAAACCCTTCGGCTTCCACCGGAGAACTGGCCTCCATGATCCACCAGGCAGGCTTTATCCCCGCAGAGCGCACCTCCCTCTATGATATCATCCGGACTTATTAATTATCTTTGACCGTTCATCAGGAGGTTGGCCTGACCCCCTGAAGAGAGAAAAGAATTGCTGAACTTTTTACCGCAGCCGTCATGAGTTTCAAAGAATTCATCACCAGCAGGGTTTTCCTGAAACATTTCCTGTGGTCAGTGGGCATCACCCTGGCCTCCATCATCCTGGTATTGCTGGCACTCAAGGGGTACACCCGGCACGGACAGTCATTTCCCGTTCCCAATGTATACGGACTGACGGAGGAGGCTTTTGAGGAGATACTGGACAAGGCCAACCTGAAATATGTAGTGGTAGACTCCACCTATAACAAAGAAGTCCAACCTGGCGGTGTGGTCGACCAGATCCCTGAAGCAGGTCACCATGTCAAGAAAAACAGGGTGGTCTATCTCACGCTCAACGCCCTGGGCCCCGAAGAGGTGCTTCTGCCCAAGGTCACAGATATCGGTTACCGGCAGGCTGTGGTTCAACTGGAATCGGTGGGACTGGTGGCCGGGAAGATCACTTATGAACCTTCTGAATTCCACAACCTGGTCCTGAAAGCCCGGTTTGAAGATCGTGAAATATTTGAAGGGGAATCGCTCCCCAGGGGTACCATCATCGATCTGGTGCTGGGCTCGGGCGAAGGTAGCGGTACCACTTCCCTGCCTGACCTGAGGGGCATCACCCTGGCCGAAGCACGCAGCCTCCTGACCAATGCCTCCCTTTCCCCCGGGAACCTCTTTTATGATGAAACCATCCTGACCAGCGAAGACTCCCTGGCGGCTCTGATCTACCGCCAACACCCCAGTCCCGACTTCGCCTTCCAAACCGCCATAGGGGCTTCCGTCGACCTGTGGCTGACCACCGACGCCTCCAAAGTGGAAAAAAGGAGCAAAAACAGTATAGATGAATTAGACTTTTAATCTGGATGGAACCCTTCGAAGAAGAGTTGGACGGCATAGAGGAGAACGACCTCTTTGAGCATTACCGGCTGACGGTAGACGCAGGGCAGGCGTTGCTCAGGATCGACAAGTTTCTGGCCAACCTGCTCCCACATGCCTCCCGCAGCAGGGTCCAGGCCGCCACCATGGCCGGAAGTATCCGGGTCAACGACCTCCCCGTCAGATCAAGCTATAAGGTCAAACCCGGTGATGTGGTGACCATCCTCCTGGAATACCCTAAACGGGAACTTAAACTGACCCCGGAAAACATCCCCCTCGATATCGTCTATGAAGATGAGGACCTTGCCGTCATCAACAAACCAGCAGGGATGGTGGTCCATCCCGGGCACGGCAATTACAGCGGTACCCTGGTGAACGCCATGCTGTACCATTTCAGGGACCTGCCCCTGTTCCGGGAGGAAGATCCCCGGCCCGGACTGGTCCACCGCATCGACAAGGACACGTCCGGACTGCTGGTCGTGGCCAAGACAGAAATGGCCAAAATGAACCTGGCCAACCAGTTTTTTGAAAAGAGCACCCAACGAAAGTATATCGCCCTGGTATGGGGAGACCTCAAACAGGAGATGGGAACCATCACCGGAAATATCGGCAGAAGTCCCAACAACAGGCTGATATTCTGTGTCTTTCCCAATGGCGACCAGGGGAAACATGCCGTCACCCACTACAAGGTCATTGAGCGGCTGGGGTACGTCAACCTGATCGAATGCCGCCTCGAAACGGGCCGCACCCACCAGATCAGAGTCCACATGAAATACATCGGCCATCCCCTGTTTAACGATGCCACCTATGGCGGCGACCAGATCCTGCGGGGAACGACCTTCACCAAATACCGGCAGTTTGTCCGGAATGTTTTTGACCTCCTTCCCCGGCAAGCCCTGCATGCCCAAAGTCTGGGCTTCCTCCATCCCGTTTCCGGCCAGCCCATGCTTTTTGAAACTCCACTTCCCGCCGATATGGCCACAGCCATTGACCGGTGGAGAACCTATATTTCCAACCGTGATATTATCGAACCCAATGAATAACACTGCAAAGCCCCATGTGGCCATCATCGCGGGGGGCAACTCCTCCGAAAACGTCGTTTCAGTCAAGAGCGGCCTTAATGTATGGGAGGCCATTGACAGGGACAAGTTCATCCCCTGGCTGATTTTCATGAAAGGAAACGACTGGCAGGTAATGGAAAACAACATCGCCACAGCCCCGGTCAACAAGTCCGACTTCAGCTTCCTGATCCGCGGCGAACTGGTGAAAATTGATTTTGCCTATATCACCATCCATGGCACACCCGGTGAAGACGGCCTGCTGCAAGGCTACTTCGAAATGCTGGGCATCCCCTACTCCACCTGCGATGTGCCCTCTTCGGCCCTCACTTTCAATAAGTGGCATTGTAACAATTTCCTCCGGAATTTCGGGATTCCCATGGCTCGCACCAGGATGCTCACGCGGGGTGAATCCTTTGACCCGGAGGCGGTCATTAAAGAACTCGGGCTCCCCCTTTTCGTGAAGCCCAATGCCGGAGGATCCAGCTTCGGCGTCACCAAGGTCAAAGAGGCCCGGGAGCTGACAGCTGCGGTGCATGCGGCATGGCAGGAGAGCCGTGAAGCCCTCGTCGACGAGTTCATCTCCGGCACCGAATTCACCTGTGGATTGATGAAAAGCGGGGGCGAACACCTGGTTTTTCCCCTGACGGAAGTGCTCCCCAAAAATGAGTTCTTTGATTTCGAAGCCAAGTATACCCCCGGTGTCACCGATGAGATCACCCCTGCCCGCCTTCCGGAGGAGCTGGCCGAAGCCTGCCGCCAGTGGAGCCGCCGCATCTATGACCTTTGCGGCTGCTCAGGAATCGTCAGAATGGATTATATCCTCCACGGGGACACCTTTTATTTCCTGGAAGTGAACACCACCCCGGGAATGACCTCCACCAGTTTCATCCCTCAGCAAATCAGTGCCATGGGTAAAACCCTCACCGAAATTCTGACCCTGGTCATCCTCGAAAAGAGCGGTAACCGCTGATAAATTTCCTCCGGCGGCTTCCTTACTCCGGTGGTTTTCGCTAATTTTGAACAACTATGGCAAAGAAAGAGAACAACTCCTGGGCAGGCAAAAACACCAGCACCATTGAGCAAATCAACGCCCAATTCGGGAAAGTACCCCCCCAGGCTCCGGAAGTCGAGGAAGCGGTATTGGGTGCCCTGATGCTGGAAAGGGATGCCTATGTCACGGTGGCTGACATTATCGACACGGGTAGTTTTTACAAAGACGAACACCAGAAGATCTTCGAGGCCATCAAGGCCTTGTCGATGAATGAAAAGCCCGTTGACCTGCTGATGGTCACCCAGGAACTGAAGGACCGCACTCAGCTTGAAGAGGTGGGGGGCCCGGCTTACCTGGCCCAGCTGACCCGCAGGGTGGCCTCGGCGGCACATATCGAGTTCCACGCCCGCATCATCGCCCAGAAATACATCCAGCGGGAACTGATCAGGGTTTCCGGAGAGATTCAGTCCAAATCCTATGACGACACCATTGATGTCGACGATCTGATTGACTTTTCAGAGTCCTCGCTCTTCAAGGTCGCCGAAGGCAACATCAAGAAGGAGACGGTTCCCATCAAGCCGGTGCTGAAGGAAGCCCTCAGCCTGATAGAAGAGGCGCGGTTGCGCGAAGATGGCCTTCATGGGCTGCCCTCGGGCTTTACGGCCCTGGACCGCGTCACCCTGGGATGGCAGAAAACCGACCTGATCATCATCGCCGCCCGTCCTTCCATGGGGAAAACCGCTTTCGTGCTCTCCATGGCCCGCAACATGGCCGTGGACCACAACCGCCCCGTAGCCATCTTCTCCCTCGAAATGTCAGGACTGCAGCTCGTCAACAGGCTTATCGCCTCGGAAACAGAACTAGGCTCCCAGAAGATTAAAAGCGGCCGCCTCGAGGACTGGGAATGGACCCTGCTGCACAACAAGATTGCCCGCCTCAGTAACGCCCCCCTCTTCATCGACGATACCCCTGCCCTCTCCATTTTCGAGTTACGGGCCAAATGCCGGCGTCTGAAGATGCAACACAACATCCAGGGGGTCATCGTCGACTACCTCCAGTTGATGACGGCAGGCATGGACAACCGGGGCAGCCGCGAACAAGAGGTGAGCACCATCTCCCGCTCCCTTAAAGCCATCGCCAAAGAGCTCGACATTCCGATTATCGCTCTGTCACAGCTCAACCGGTCGGTGGAATCACGCGAAGGCAAAAGACCGCAGCTCTCTGACCTGCGCGAATCGGGAGCCATCGAACAGGATGCCGACATTGTCATCTTCATCCACCGCCCCGAATATTATGGCATCACCGAAGACGACCAGCAGAATTCTACCAAGGGTATGGCGGAAATCATCATCGCCAAGCACAGAAACGGGGAAACACGCGACGTTCACCTCTCCTTCCGGAAAGACCTGGCCAAATTCACCGACATGGAAACCCATATCGATACCACCTTCGGCATGAAAGGCCAGATTTTCTCCTCGAAGATGAACGAAGACAGCGACTTCGCGGGTGCCGGCTACCGCAGCGAAGAGGGCGGCAGGGGTTACCGCAGCGAGGGCCCTGACCCCTTCTGATCCCACAGATCCTTCAGGTAATCATGAAATAATCGCTTCCGTGAATCCTCCGCTGTATCGTGGAAAATGTCGTTCCGGAAGCCAGTGAGCGGAACCATCATCTAGCGTTGAAAAATGACCTATCCGTTAATATACAGAGACAACAGGAGATCCTCCCATTCTTCAGGTCACAGGCTGCTGCTGACCGTGGCTTTTATAATTTTAATCACCTGGCAGGCAGGGGCAGCCTGGTTGCTCATTCCCATGGATGAAACCCAGAAAAACCACCTCAAAGCCTACGGTATCGCCTATTATACCCTCAAAAACAATATGGAAGTGAAATGGTTGGTGAACTACCGGGGAGGGAGCTTCCTGATGACGCTCCAACCTGACATCCAATCCGAATGTGTCATCAGAGGAGTGACTTTTGAGACCCTGGGCGACTCGCGGGTGGCCGGACTCCTTGCAGAGATCTCCTCTCCCGATGTGAACCAGGATGCCGTCAGCATGCAGAAAGCTCCGCGCATTGCCGTTTATTCCCCCCCCAACAAGCAACCCTGGGACGATGCCGTCACCCTGGTGCTCACCTACGCCGAAATTGAATACGATGTCATCTATGACGAAGAGGTGATCTCCGGGAAACTCTCTGAATACGACTGGCTCCACCTCCACCATGAGGATTTCACCGGCCAGTTTGGTAAGTTCTGGCGAACCTACCAGCATATGCCCTGGTACCAGCAAGAGGTGCAAATCAACCAGGAGATGGCCCGCAAACTGGGATTCCTGAAGGTCTCGGAAATGAAATCTGTCGTAGCCCGCGAAATACGCAATTATGTGCTCAACGGGGGCTTTCTCTTCGCCATGTGTGCAGCCACCGATACTTACGACATTGCACTTTCCGCGGCTGGCATCGACATTTGTGAACCCATGTTCGACGGTGACCCGGCCGACAAGGAGATGAACAGCAAACTTGACTACTCCCGCACTTTTGCCTTTCGCAATTTTACCCTGGAGACCAATCCCTATGAATATGAGTTTTCAAACATCGATGTCACCGAAAGCCGGAAGGTGATCCGCGAAAACGATTACTTCACCCTCTTTGAGTTCTCCGCCAAGTGGGATCCTATCCCCACGATGCTCTGCCAGAACCACAATAACCTGATCAAGGGGTTCATGGGCCAAACTACCGCTTTCAGGAAGGATTTGGTCAAACCAGAGGTGGTCGTGATGGGCGAGAACAAGGCTGCCGGAGAAGCCCGTTACATCCATGGTGAGCTGGGCAAGGGCTTCTGGACCTATTACGGGGGTCACGACCCCGAGGACTACCGCCACCTGGTGGGCGACCCGGCCACCGACCTCAGCCTCTACCCCAACTCACCCGGCTACCGGCTGATCCTCAACAATGTCCTCTTCCCCTCCGCCAAAAAGAAAAAACAGAAAACCTAAGTCGCGGGAAGTTAAGATTCCAGACTCAAGATTCGAGATTCCCGACTCCAGACTCAAGATTCCAGACTCCAGACTCAAGATTCCAGATTCCAGATTCCAGACTCAAGACTCAAGACTCCAGACTCAAGACTCAAGACTCAAGACTCCAGACTCAAGATTCCAGACTCCAGACTCCAGACTCCAGACTCCAGACTCCAGATTCCAGATTCCAGATTCCAGACTCCAGACTCAGGATTCTGATATTCTAATCTTCTTTTTCGGGGCTTGTGTTAAGCGTAATAGTGGGGAACGAGAGCCGACCGCCACCACGTATAATACTGGCTTTCCAGCGTTTCCGCATCAGGAAAGGGATAATAAAGCATCTTGTCCTGTTCCCCCACGAAGAAGCCATCCTTAAGGGTCCGGTAGGCGATTTCACCCTTAAGCATCCGCAGGACCGTCTTGGTACTTCTCCCTTTTGACTCATTCAGCCTGATCAGGCAGTCGCGCAAATGGTCGGGATTCGGATAGGGAAGATTGTTAAGCGGGGCATACGGATTGGTGGCCAGCTCATTGAGCAGAAGTTCGGCAAACATCAATTTAGGGGCCGATACCGGCCGGGAAAGATCGGTCAGGAATTTGACGAACTCCGGGGGGGTAAGTTTGCTGGCTACCCGCGTAGAAGTGGGTATGAACTGTTGGTAAAGGTGGGTAAGATTGGTATCTCCTCCCGGATAGGGTGCCTGGGCAATTTCCAGCACCTGCCCATCATCGGAAACCAGATAGAGATCCTTAAAGGCTGCCAGGGGGATCTTCTCCAACACCCGGTAAATGGAGAGGTAAACCGATCGTTTGGGTTCACCGGTAGCGTAAGGGACCAACTTCTTTTCGATGTAATCGGCCGGAAGATCCGGAATCAGGGCAGCATCCAGCTCAAAAAAAATCACTTGCCCGCGCGTGTTCTTTTTTGTACCCACGGCCATGTAATTCCCAAAGTCAAAAGGCGCAAGATGGGAAACCAAAAGGGACTCGGGGGTGACGACCAGATAGAAATACTTTTCCATAACCTCTGATTTTTCTATTAAAGTTATGGATAACAATTAAAAAACGCAATTCCCTCTTTATCTTTTATCGGCCTCCTGACAAAGATGAGGGGCAGTCTCATCCACGGGAGCACCAACAAAAATCACCGCAGAAGCCTGCGGTCAGGATCTACTGTTCCTTACCTTTCGCTTCTGCGGTGATAAGAGGCCAGACTGAGCTGAATTATTACAGGCGCTGACTGACAGGTTGATCTGACAGGCCAGACAGAGCTGTATTATTACATGCGCTGACTAGCAGGTTGATCTAACAGGCCAGACAGAGCTAGGTTAATACAGGCGCTGACTAGCAGGTTGATCTGACAGGCCAGGCCTGCTATTAATTGGTGGCGTTCTCGAGTCTTTTCAGGATGCTGAAAATGAAGAGGGCCGAC
>CAZKIU010000058.1:11594-19766 GCA_964552955.1 uncultured Prolixibacteraceae bacterium | reverse complement strand
CCTCCGTATTTGCATACTAATTCGGAAAGTAATCCAGCTTTTCAGCGTCGGCGTTATTGTTTACTCTCATTTCGCCACCACTGAATGATTGAAGCTGACTGGTAATCGTATAGGTACCCCTGGCATTCTGAGGATCAAAAATGACCTTGATGCCAATGGCAGAGAATGATCCTGCATTTATTACAGCGTTAGAGGTGAAAATGTGGTAGTTCAGGTCAGAACCATCATAAATCCACTGGCTGTTATGGACCGTCACACTGCCCAACATGGTCAGCGCAGTGTCAAACGGACCGTCGAGGGTCCACCGTATGTCTTTGGGCAACCTCAACGTAATCATCCCGTCAGTGTTTACACTGTTGAGTTCAGTGATTCTGATGATCAGGTCAAAGGAGGTGATGCCGTTCATCACGTTCTTGGTGGCCGTCAGGGTAGTGGTCAGGTCAGGCAGTTTGACGATTCCGAAGTTGGCTTCCGGCACATTGCTATCGCCGTCCACCGTAATGGACAATAACCCGTTGGAGGTGCCGTCACTTCCTGTTCCGGCGCCCAGGTGTTCACCGGTATGTATCCAGTGCGCCGGAAGTAAGGTAACCGGCATGGCACTGCCCATGATTCCCTGGTTCACCGAAATCTGAACCGTGTAGACTCCCGCCAGAACATTAGCAAAGCTGTAAGTACCGTTGGCATTAACCAGCATGGAGTTCACCACGTTACCAGACTGGTCCACTAGGTTGGCAAGGAGAAGATCCCCGGGATTGACGCCCGTTCCGTTAACCGTATTGTCGTTCATCCGGTTGGTATCGTGGAATACCGTTCCGGAGACCACAGAGCGGTCGGTGATGGTCACCGTCGAAGTGCAGGTCGAAACATTCCCACATTCATCCGTTGCACTCCAGAGGATGGAAGTGACTCCCAGCGGATAGGGATCTGTCAGGGCTTTCGCGTCACCGCGCACCCATTCTACCTCTGCCCCGCAGTTATCTGTGGCCGTCGCCAGTACTATGGAAACCGTTGTGGAGGTCGTACCCGAGGGCAGAAGCAGGCTAATATTTTCCGGACAATCAATTTCCGGGAATTCATTGTCCTGGAGGGTAATAGTGTGGGTAAAGGTATGCAAGAATCCCGCGCAATCCTCATAAGTCCAGGTGTAAACAGCACTTTCTCCGCAGGAAGGTATTCCGGGATCTTCTCCAGGTACGGCTATGAGAAGATGTCCACATTTATCCTCAACGACTGGAGGGTCGGGCACTATAATGTCATCGACGCAGGCCAC
This sequence comes from uncultured Prolixibacteraceae bacterium, assembly GCA_964552955.1. Taxonomy (GTDB): domain Bacteria; phylum Bacteroidota; class Bacteroidia; order Bacteroidales; family Prolixibacteraceae; genus UBA1413. Next base: position 18,493 of record CAZKIU010000058.1, on the reverse strand, counting down.
GGTTGTCATGGTATTGGCCGGCATCGTGAAGTCTTCAAACTCGATATTCACCGTGTGGGTGTACGTCTGCTGGTTACCCTCACAGTCCGTGTAGGTCCAGGTGTAAACCATCTCCCCTTCACATTCAGGTGCCGTCGGGGCGGTGCCTGCGACAGGAGTTAACAGGTTACCGCAGTTGTCTTTCACTACCGGAGGTGTGGGAACAACGATGTCGTCAACACAAGCCACCACATCCGTCGTCGGGGTGATCGCTGCAAAAGGCTCTACCTCGATGGTGTAGGTATAGGTCCATGTATGGACGTGCCCAGCACAATCAGTGTACACATATTCGTAAGTTACATCGCCTTCGCAACCAGGGGTCGTACCAATAACGGGGGCAGCAGGCGTCAGAAGTGCGCCACAGGCATCCCTGACCTCAGGCCATTCCGGTTCGGCAAGTTCGCTGGCACAGGCAATGATCAAACCGTCATCCTCAGGCATTGTGAAGTCATGAGCCACATTGACGGTAACCGTTTGGGAAGTAATTCCTGAACATCCAAAAGGAGAAGTCACGGTAAGATTCAATGCAAAGGTGGAACTGCATTCTGTTCCAGCAACAACCATGACACTTGCACCGGTGTTGGTGCCACTGATGGTTGCCCCCTCGACTGACCAGAGGTAACTGACCATTCCTTCGGGTGCAGAGAAAACGGTCGCAGAAGCAGGACAAACCACTTCCGGACCCGAAATCACCGGTTCGGGCAAAGGATGCACTACTACACTCCGGGTCACCGCAGTGGCCACGTTGCCGCAGCCATCGGTCACAGTAAAAGTAAGGGTATAGGTTCCAGTCACCGCAGTATTAACCTCACCGGCCACCGTAGGGGTCAGGACTCCGGAACAGCTATCAAGAGCTGTGGCACCAGCATCGGTGTAATCATCGCCAAGACAAACCGAAACCTCAGTATCCCCAAGTAAGGTGATCACCGGCTTCTCGGTATCTACCGTCCAGGTATAGGTGATGGTCACTGGTGTGGCCACGTTGCCGCAGTTGTCGGTAATGGCAGCCGTCCAACTCTGGCTCCAGCCACACCCCTCTGTATCGGCGACAGGACCTGCAGTGGCCACGTCGATTTCTGAAGAGAGGATGCAACCGGCCGGATCGGCTTTTATGGTAAACACAGGCGTGACCACGTCAGGATTGCACCCCAGATCTCCTGATTCTGCTGGCGTAATAATTTGCGGCGCTATCGGATCTTCGGTCCAGATATAGGTGATGCTTACTTCCTTGGCCAAATTGCCCGCCGCATCGGTATAGGTGGCCGTCCAGGTCTGGTAACGGTCACAATGTCCGTCATAGGGAAAGTCCCCGGCAGTATGGACTATGGGCGTGAAGATCCCGTCACAGTTGTCCAGTCCCGAGAACACCGGTTCTATCACATACGGGTTACACCCCAGGTGCTGGTTGTTGACCGCTTCCGTAGAAATCACCGGAGCCTCGGTGTCGGCTACCTGAGTAGCATGGAAATCAGTATTATTCTCTTCACTGTATTCATTATAATTCTCCGTGTTGTAAATTTCCACGCTGTTCGTAACCGTGCCTATCAGATCGCACCCGGCGGTGACCGTAAGGGTGAGGGTTCCCGATTCATCAATGGCCAGATCCCCGATTGCCCAAGTCACCGTGCCTGTAACAGGATCATAGCTGCCTGCAGGTGATGATCCTACGTAAACCATGCCTTCAGGAAGGTCATCCCTGATCTCCACGCCATTGATAGCTAAGAATCCCAAATTGCCATAGGTTAAACTATAGCTGAAAGGTTCCCCTGCGCTGACTTCCCCAGGCCCCTCCTTGATGACGTACAAATCAGACAGCAGACTGACATTCACCGCCCAGAAGGCCCGGTTGTTGGAGTAATCCTTCTCGGGGTCATCAGTCCGGGCAATGACCGTATTGAGAACCTCTGTGCTGGCACTGAACCCTGTACTGTTGATGGTCGTAGTATAGGTCAGGGTGTAGGTCCCGCTTGCCGACGGGATCGTTCCCAGTTCAAAAGTCAGGGTTCCTGCCACCGGGTCGTCGGTCCCTCCATCAGGGTTCGCAGTAACGGCACAATTCACCTGATCATAATCATCAATGATCTGCACATTGGTCGCCGGGAAGTTTCCGATATTCCGGAGGGTAAGGGTATAAGTCACCTCATCTCCCGGAACCGCCGTGTTTTTATCGGCACTCTTGGTGACAACCAGGTCGGCACCCGACAGAATGGTCGTGGAAGTACTCGCACTTTTTGTTTGTGTACCATTGTACGAATAGGCCAGCGTGGCTGTATTGGTGGAAACCGTCTGATTCGGAATATCCCTTTTCACCCTGACCGTTATTACAATTTGCTGGTTCGAATTCCGCAGCACCGTGCCCAATGCCCAGATGTTATTGCCCGTGGTGGGCGCAGGGGTGGCGGAAACAAATTCAACATTTGCGTTATCATAATTTTCAGTGACCACCACCGACTGCGCATCATCCCCCTGATTGGCGATGTATAGCCGGTAAGTCAGCAGCTCTCCGGCTTGTACCGGTTGGGGCGATGCGATCTTATTGAAAGAGATGGCCGGCCCCTTGGGATTCAGAATAAGCGTATCGAAGGAAGTGGTATCGGCACACATGGAATTGTAGTTGGAAGTTGCAGTCACGTCAGTGTAATCCCATTCGTTGGCTGGAGACTGATCGACGTGAAGTTTAATATAAAATACATAGGATTCCCCGGGAAGAAGATAGGGAGTGGTCCACGTCGGCGTGGAGGAAAGCGTTGATACCGGGTTCAAATTCTCATCCAGAATCTGCCTGTAAATGGTTCCCTGGGTCGGATCTGGCCCGGTCCCCAACTGAGCTACAATCGTGAACTTGTCCGTAATGTTGCCCGAATTGGTCACCACCAACTGATAAATCAACTCCGATCCTCCCGACGACTTCACTTCTCCTGCCAGGTCGCCCGGCAGGCTAACACCACAGTCCTGATCCACCGCAACCTCAGCCGTAGCCGTCGAAGAGCTCCACCCATCACAACTTATCGTGGCTGAATTGGTGATGGTATTGGTTCCCGAAGCTGGCATGTAGTAGGAGTCAGGATCATATTGCGTATCACCCGCATATTTCTTCCCGGCCCATCCGGAAATAATAATGGTCTGCTGCGTATTGCCCAGCGCTCCTAAAGTCGGAAGATTCCCCGAATCCCAGGTAATCGTTTGGTCGGCCGCATTATAATTTCCCTCCGGAAACGAATTATCATAAGTAAAAAACTCCGGACCAGGCAACTGGTCCGTAATTACGGCATCGATAGCCTTAATTCCGCCATTGTTGTAATAGGTGATCGTAAAAGCCACCCGATCGCCCGGACGGATGGTGCCTGTCGGCCCGCTCTTGCTGATCTCCAGTCCGGTCAACTGACCAAACGCCATACCTGCAGAAACCCACCCAATCAACCCTGCCAGGGCCAACCGTAAAAATGAGAATCTTACTATGCCCGGAGTTTGTAAAAGTGCTTTCATAGTCCCTGATTAATTAAGTAAACACTGTCCAAAACAATTCTGCATAATCCTTGGTTCAATCTGCATAACGATAAGGAGGCATGGGGTAAGTTCTATTTGGGGTAGTAAAACCCAAATACCTGATGCATTATATTAAATCCAAACCCAATTTATGAAATGTTTATTACATATCATACACTCCGGAACATGTTTCTCATATTCATTACTTATGTTCCGGATAGAAAATACCATTTGTTAAGTACTTTCACTTACCACACAACGCATTTCGGCTTCAGAACTTTACTAATCAGTAGAATATTTATCAGATCAAATAAACATTTAAAACGAATATCTGATTTAGAATAAATGTACAATATGGTCGAACATTTATATACAAAAAATCACCCATAACAAGGCATACTCCTCCCCTGCGCCTTTTGCACCGGCATTAGGTTTTACATAAAAAATATAAATATTAATCAGGAGAAACCGATAAATAAAAGAAGGGCCAGTGCCGGATTTCGCTCCGGCTACAGCGCTTTACCGTATATTGTGAACCGTTTATAGACCTTGCCGCCCATGCGCTCCATTTCGGCACGCACCTTGGTGTTGCTCTCCAGCTCGAGATGCGAGTCCATCACCGTCTTGCCCGTCGCGCGTGCCGATTCAAGCATTCTGGCTCCCATCAGCATGTCGAGGCCCCGTCCCTGGTAGTCGGGGTGGATGGCCCCCAGCATCAGGTTGAGCTGCCGGCTGCGGCGCGCCGCCAGCAACACGTGGACCCACCCGAAGGGCAGCAGCCGCCCCCGCGCACGGCGGATCCCCTCCCCGATTTGGTCCATCCCTACAATGAAAGCCACCGCCTCATCCTCGCGGTTGACAATCACCTTGATATACCGCGGGTCAATCAGGTAAAGGAAACGGTTGGCGAAGTCGTCCATCTCATCCTCCCGGTAGGGCCAGAAGCCGTAAATCTCCGTAAAAGTGAGGTTGACCAGCTTGAGCACCTTGTGAATATAAGGCCGTACCTTCCGGCGCGACGTGAACTCCAGCACCCGCAACCCGCTGTCGCGTTGTCGGAACCGCTCTTCCACCCGCGCGATGATGGGCGGAAGCACCTCCGGCACCGGAATCTTATAGACCACCAGCCGGGTACGCGCCTCAAAACCATAGGCCTCCGTCAACGTTACCATCCAGGGAAAGTTAGCGTTCGAGGCCAGTACCACCGGCTCGTCAAACCCTTCCGTGAGAAAACCCTGCGGATCCTTGTCCGAGAACCCCAGCGGCCCCACGATTTGGGTCATCCCTTTCACGCGGCCCCACACCTCCAGAAACCCCATCAGGGCGATAAATACCTCCGGGTCGTTCCACGTCTCGAGCCATGAAAACCGCACGTCCTTCTCCCCGTGCTGCGCGTTGTACGGATGATGAATGATCCCCATCACGCGCCCTACTGCCTTCCCGTCACGCCATGCCAGCAGCCTGATCGTATCGCAATAGGCAAACGACTTGTTTTTTTTCGGGTTGAAATAGTCCTTATCGTCAAGATAAATGGGGTGTACCCAGTTGGTATGGTCCCGGTGGATCTTCTCCGGAAGATAGAGAAATTGACTGAAGTCCGCAGCAGTGGCGACTTCCCGTACTTCGACGCTCATCGTTCAGTTGGGTTTTCCCCGGCAACCACCCGGTCACCAGTGAGGAACAAAGATAAAAATTAATGCAACCGTTGTGCTCCCTGATGCCACGAGTGCATTCACCCCAAACTGACCTTTTTTTTCTCCGGAATCTTCCTCAGCCCTGGCCACTCCTGAAGCGGCTTTTCAGCCACACAACCGCCCCCCGGGGTTTACTCCCCATCACAGGCGTCGCCGGATCACTCGAAATCCAGCTTGCCGAAATACTCCGGACGGTGATAGTCGGGCTGAGGGGTACCCACGGGGTTCCACGTTACGAAATGGGGTTCCGGCAGGGCATCGCCGCATTTGTAGAAATTGGCCGTGGCCGACAACCCCGAAAAGGTCAGCCCGGGGTCAAAAATCAGACACTCCGCGGGAATGAGCGCCACCAGGCTCCACCGGAAATCCCCCTCCTTCACCCCGAAAGACGCGGTGCCCAGAGAGCTCTTCACTCCGATGCGCCGGACCACCTCCACGGGCAGGTGCTGACGGCCCTGCCGCCCTGCTCCCCACGCCACGTGCGGCGTCCCGATACAACTGAACTCGAAATTATAATAGTGCTGCCCGTCGACACTCAGGAAAAACTCGACGCAGCTGTCCAGGTACACATTCCCGTTGACCTCCGTCTCCACGGCCCGCACCGCCTTCTCCTCCACCATGAACTTGAGCAGGATCATATCATCCACATGCCCTATCCTGAATTCCACCCTCGGCTTGTAGGGATAAGCCTCCCAGTTGGTATGTTCCAGCTTGTTCAACCCCGCCAGATTATCCAGCAGCAGAGAGGCACTCTGCAGGGTGACCTTTTCACCCGTCTCTATCAGACTTACTTGTAAACTCTTCATCTTCTCTTTTTCAATCGTTCCTTGCCGCTCCTTTAACCTTACTTATAACTGTGGATAAAATATTCTCCATGACAGGCAACTGCATATATAGTTGATTCAGTTTGATGACTGTCTCAGCCACCATCATGGGATATTCGTGAGACAGGTCATTACGAAGTTCACGTTGATAGATCCATACATCAGATGAATCAATAATTTGCAACCTTTCCAGAATGTTTAATATATCCCTGAAAGGTTTGTTTGCAATATCTTCTCGAAAATAGTCCAGAAGTAATCTGAAAGTGTTGTTGCCCAACTCATCCTGCAATTTGGTGTAGCGGAAAATCATCTGATCGATATACCCGGTCATCTCATCATTAATGACAGCATATCCTTGAACAGTTAACGGAAACAGATGTCCGGCTTTTGAAAGGGCATATTTAAGCCTTTTCATGTGGATCTTACATTTCTCAATGGATACCGAGAGTCGCTCACTGGTTAATTCTTCATTATTCGTCATAGGACAATACACGAATGTTTTATTGATTGCCATATACGATCATTATGCAGCTCAGCAATGATGACATCGATTTTCTGGTCACCGATACGTTTCTTCAATTCGACCAGAAAAATAATCTTCATGTTGTAAAGTTCGGCTTTGGAAGCTTTTCTGTTGCAGCGGATAAAAATGTCAATATCGCCCCCCCGCGAACGGTCGTCGGTGCGGGAACCGAACAAACTCACGGTGGATAGTTCCCCGAAAACTTGACAGCTGACTTCTTTGATGGCTTTTATCTCTGTTGTGTTTAACCGCATATTCCAAAAGTAAGGAAAAAGTTCGAGTCAGTCACACAAGATTCATTAGTTTTGCTTTGATTTATGCTTTTGGTTATGA
>CAZKIU010000058.1:7481-11494 GCA_964552955.1 uncultured Prolixibacteraceae bacterium | reverse complement strand
GAGTCAGTCACACAAGATTCATTAGTTTTGCTTTGATTTATGCTTTTGGTTATGAACTCGACGCGCTGCTTCAAACGACCGGCCCTCTTCCTTCTGATGATCCTTCTTTTCGGATGTGCCCCGCAACAGAAGGGGAAGATCAGGGTGCTCTTTGATAATGACACCAATAACGAACTCGACGACCAGCATGCCCTGGCTTACCTGCTGCAAAACGACGACCTCTTCGACGTGGAGGCGGTCACCGTGAATGCCACCCGCAGTGGCGGAGGCATCGAAGAGCAATATGCCGAAGCCAAGCGGGTCATGCGCCTGGTAGAAAAACTGGGCTCCTGTCCGCTGCTGAAGGGCGCCGACCGCTCCTTTGACGAAATCCGCGAACACCTCGGAGAGGAATATTACGACGGCATGGACGCCGTGGAGTATATCATTGAAAGGGCCAAAGCTTCCGGAGAGGAAAAGCTGGTGGTCATCGCTGTGGGTAAGCTCACCAACATCGCCCTGGCCCTTGAGAAAGCCCCGGAGATCAGCCAGAAGATCCGTCTGGTGTGGTTGGGCTCCAACTATCCCGATCCCGGAGAATATAACCTCGACAACGACATCGAAGCCATGAACTTCGTCCTGTCCACCGATGTCCCCTTTGAAATGGTGCTGGTGCGCTACGGAAAGGGCGACGGCACCGATGCAGTCAGGGTCTCCCGGGAGGAAATCAACCAGAAAATGTCACGCATGACCTCCCGCCTTAAAGCCTCCATCACCGGCCGCGACGGCGGGGCATATTATAATTTCGGGGAATATTCCATCAGCCTCTTCGATCACAGCGAACTCCACGGCCCCGAAGAAAGCCGCGCCCTCTTCGACATGGCCGCCGTGGCTATCGTCAAAAACCCCGTATGGGCCGTCAGCAGGGAAATCCCCGCCCCCTACTACGAAAACGACGCCTGGACCATCTACCCCGACAACGCCCGCACTATCCTCATCTGGGACCAGTTCAACCGCGATGCCATCGTGGAGGACTTTTTCAATACCCTCACCGGGAATCCTGAGTCCTGAGTCTGGAATCTTGAATGAGGGAATCTTGAATCTTGAATGTCGGAATCCTGAATATGGGAATCTCGAATCTGGAATCTTGAAGATTGGAATCAGGAGTCTGGAATCGGGAATTTCTTAGTCTCTTAGTCTCTCAGTCTCTCAGTCTTCTACGGCAGCGTAGTGCCTTTGGCGGCCCACCAATAAAAGGTCTCCATTTTTAAGCGACCTGCCTTCACGGCCGGATCCTCCGCCTCGATCCCGATCGCCTCCTCTTTGGTGTCCACATCAAAAACCAGCAATCCCCGGTACTGGCCTCCCTCCTCAAAGGGACCGGCGGCCACCAGCTTTCCGCTCTCCGCCATCTTGTTGATATGAGCCATATGCCCCTTCTGAAGGTTAACCGCCGTCAGTGAATCCTGCTTTGTATTTTCACCGGCCACCAGCAGCATGAAAACATACCGTTTCATGGTGTAGGTAGTGTCCCCCTCGGTTATCGTAAACTCCCGCTGTGAACTCTGCCCGGCCACCGTCCCGCCGATCATTATCAGCAACAAAAAAAACACTGTTCTTAACTTCATGATTCCTGATATTATTAAACCGTTTGATACCAGTTAATCCACTAATTCAACAGTGAAATATATCCTTTTACTCTGAAATATTCATCCCTATTAACAATACTCCACTGATATTATTCAAGATTTACGCATTCGGGATTCGAGACTCGAGATTCGAGACTCAGAATTCGAGACTCAGGATTCGAGATTTCCCCAATCCTGAATACTTCAGTTTTCCTTCTTTAGAATTTTCTTAATCTTCTCCACCTTGGGAGCCACCACCAGTCTGCAGTAAGGCTGTCCGCCATTGCGCTCAAAATAGTCCTTATGGTAATCCTCGGCCTTGTAGAATGCAGTGAACGGGGTCACTTCGGTAATGATCGGACGGTCAAACGCGCGTTCATTTTCCAGCTGCAAAATCAGTTTTTCGGCGGCCAGTTTCTGTTCCGGAGAGTGGTAGAAAATGGCGGAACGGTATTGGGTCCCCACGTCGGCCCCCTGCCTGTTCAGCGTGGTGGGATCATGGGTGGAGAAGAAGTACTCCAGGATCTTCCCGAAGGAAACCACAGCAGGGTCAAAGGTGATCTGCACCACCTCAGCATGGCCCGTGCGGCCCGTGGTCACCTCCCGGTAAGCCGGATTCTTGATATGCCCGCCACTGTACCCCGGCTGCACCTCCAAAACACCCTTCACCTCCTTGAACACCGCCTCGGTGCACCAAAAACATCCTCCCCCCAGGGTCGCTGTCTCATATCCCCCATTCCCAGGGTTCCCCATTTCTCCAGTGTTGTTTTTCATGTCTGTTTCTACGGTATTTTTCTTCAATTCCATCGCATTTACTCCGCTAACCATCATCACTATTATAACGGCAACCCAAAATTGCCTGGCTAATTTTTCCATTTTACGGTGATATTACCCACACAAAACAATTCCAAAACAAAGTTGTTCAGGAATTCATATTCTCCGTATATTTATTAGAAAAGGAATGGATTTTGAATGGGATTTTTGCATTGAAAAAATAAGAAATTAACTGTAACAAATTGATGGAAAAAGATGATTCTGAAATTGACTATTCAGACATTCCCTCTACCGACCAGAAATTCTGGGAAGTTGCAGAAATGCTTTATCCACGTAAGAAAGTCACTATACATCTGAAAGTTGATGAAGATATAGGCAAATGGCTAAAAGAAATGGGTATACGTTCCGACTCAGCCGTAAACAGCCTCCTGAGATCCTATTTCATAGGTATGAACAACCTTCCCGACTAGACTCCAGAATTCCCGTATTTTAATGACACACATTTAAGACCATTCTAATCTTATGATATTCTAAAACTGGTGCGTTTGGAAGATAATGTAGCCATAGACGGTAAAGCGGGCCAGACGGGTGAGGGCGGCCAGCAGAAAGCCTCTGACAGGGTATCCTGAAGCGCCTACGACCAGACAGGTGCCCGACCAGGGAAGGGGTGTAGCGGCGGCCACCACAATCAGGAAAAGGCCCCACTTGCGCACCAGGGGCATCAGCTTCACAAAAAATTTACGCTGGAAATATCGAAAGTAAAGTACCCGGTTCAGGTACTTCCCCAGAAAAAAGGTGAAGATTCCCGCCAACATGGAGACCAGGGCAAAGAAAAGCACATTCAACCCGTACATGAGCAGGCTCCCTTTATGAAGCGCCCATACCATAAAAAGTTCCGGAGGAAACAGCCCAAAGAAAAACTCAGAAAAGAAGTACAAGCCGTATATCTGTCCGGGTTTCGCATAAAACTTCTCGATCCAATATTCGGGATTGTCCTTGTATACCAACTCCATGAAAAGGACATACGCCCCCGCGATGAGCGAGAGCCACACCAGCCCCTTGAGTAGGTTGACCAGGAAAAAGCGGAGTCGTGGTGTCCTATCGAAGACCATCAGAAGATTCTAATTACTGCTTGGATTCAGGTTGATCACATGCAACATGCTTGTCAGGGTTCGTTAACTTCCTGATAAATTCCGCCGCCTCTTCTTCAGTTACTGTTCCTGATTCAATTCCCTCATCAATAGAAAGAATAAGCCCCAGGTATTCTTTTGCTCCTGAATGCAGTTTTGAAATTTGCATGCTGAGATGTTTCCACAAAACTAACAATTTCCGGCCCATCATGTTCGAAATACCAGAAAAGAAAGAGGTCACAAAGGACTTAATGCCCCATGTGACCTCCATTTTTTATGACCAGCGGAACTATGGGCAGCAACTCAACTGCCGCCTATCCCTTACCGCAAAAGCTCGCATCAAAGTAGAATACTCAGTCAGAATACTCAAGATTCCAGACTCCCTCATTCCCGACTCAAGACTGCCTCATTCCAGACTCAAGACTCCTCATTCCAGACTCACGAAGCGAAGCGGAGTCTGAACTCAGTCGAGAAGACTCAAGATTCCTGATTCCTGATTCCT
>CAZKIU010000058.1:0-7381 GCA_964552955.1 uncultured Prolixibacteraceae bacterium | reverse complement strand
GATTCCTGATTCCTGATTCCCGACTCTATTTCAGTCCCCTCTTGCGCAGCAGCGGCTCGATGGAAGGATCTTTTCCGCGGAACTGGCGGTAGATGTTCATCCCCTCGTCGGAACCTGACTTGGCCAAAAGCGTTCTGAAGCGCGCGGCTACCTCGGAATTGAAGATATCGCCGGTTTCCTTAAAGGCCTCGAAGGCATCGGTATCCAACACCGCCGCCCACAGGTAGACATAATAACCTGCCGTGTAACCTCCCGTGAAGGTGTGCGAGAAATAGGTGCTCCGGTAGCGGGGCAGGATCTCAGGGATCAGTCCGTATTTCTCCATCGACTTCTTCTCGAATTCCCGCACATCGGCGATCACCGGATTGGTGACCGTATGGTAATCCATATCGAGCAGGGAGGCGGCGATGTATTCCCCCGTGATGAAGCCCTGGTCGAAGGTACCGGCTGCCTGCAACTTGGCAATCAGAGAGTCGGGGATCGCCTCGCCGGTCTGGTAATGTTTGGCATACTCCTTCATGACGGCAGGTTCGGCCGCCCAGTTCTCCATGATCTGGCTGGGAAGCTCCACGAAATCACGCGGCACCGACCGGCTCGTGCGGTTGTACGGCTCATCGGCAAAGAGACTGTGAAGGGCATGCCCGAACTCATGGAAGAGCGTCGTCACCTCATCGAAACTCAGCAGAGCAGGCGTGTCACCGGAGGGACGGGTGAAATTCATCACCATGGAAACGATGGGATAGATATGTTCCCCGTTTTTGTACCCCGAAGAGCGGAATCCTGTGCACCAGGCTCCTACCCTCTTGCCATCACGCGGATGGAAATCCATGAATAACACGCCCACATGGCGGCCGTCGGCTTCCTTCACCTCATAGGCTACTGCCTCTTCATGATACGTAGGCAGGTCGTCCCTTTTCTCGAAGGTAATGCCATAGAGCTTGTTGGCGGTATAGAAGATGCCATTCACGGCATTGTCAAGGGTGAAGAAGGGTTTGATCTGGGCCTCGTCAAGGTTGAACTTCTGCTTCCGCAGTTTCTCGCTGTAATACCACCAGTCCCAGGGCGCCAGTTTGAAGTCTCCCCCCTCGCTGTCAATGATCTGCTGCATGGCATCGCGGTCGGCGGCAGCCATCTTCATGGCCGGTGTCCAGAGCTTCAGCAGGAAATCGTACACCGCCTGCGGTGTTTCAGCCATGTTAACATCGATGACATATTCCGCGAAATTATTGAAGCCCATGAGTTGCCCCTTCTCATGACGCAACTGCACCAGCTTTTTGATGATCTCTTTGTTGTCATAAGCGTTGTCGTTGTCGCAGCGCATGAAATAACCCGTGTAGAGTTTTTCGCGCAAAGCCCGGTTTTCGGCATACTGCAGGAAGGGCAGCATGCTGGGCTTGTCAAGGGTGAAGACCCATTTGCCTTCCATGCTGTCTTTCTTCGCCTGGTCGGCCGCCCTGAGCACTACATCTTCGGAAAGTCCGGCCAGGTCGGCTTCATTGTCGATCACCAGCCTGAAATTCTTGTTGCTCTCGGCCAGCAGATTCTCGCCGAACTGCAGCTGTAATTTGGAGATCTCCTCATTCAGGGTGCGTAGTTTGGCCTGCTCTTCAGCCGACAGGTTGGCCCCATTGCGCTCGAAATCCTGGAAAATCTTCTCGACCAGCCTGAGCTGCTGGGCATCGAGGCCCAAATCGGTCCGTTTGTCATACACCGCCTTGATCCGCTGGAAGAGTTCGGGATTGAGGCTGATGTTATCGCGGTGACGGGTCATCTTGGGGGTCATCTCCCGGGCCAGCGCCTGCCGCTCAGGGTCAGTAATGGCCGAATTCAGGGGCCCCGACACGTTCATCACCTTGCGGATCAGCTCACCCGAATTGTCATAAGCCAGAATGGTGTTCTCAAACGAAGGTTCTTCACTGTTGCCCACGATGGCGGCAATTTCGGCCTCCTGCTGTACGATCCCCGAATCGAGGGCAGGCATGTAATGCTCCAGTTTGATCTCATCAAACGGCGGAACCTGGAACGGAGTCGTGTACTCCGTGAAAAAAGGATTTACCATAGTTATCGTTTCTTTTTTCTGGTTCTTGCAGGCGGACAGCGCCACACCCGCAACCAGCATGATCATCAGGACTTTCTTCATGTTATGTTATTTATCGATTTGGGGGACGAAAATATAAATTAAACGGCAAGAATGCAATAATTCAGAGACTTCTGGGCTGAAAACCTGTAATGAATACGTGTGGCATTCATTCATTTTATGATCTTGCCATCTTACCATCCGGGAGTTTCTTCCGCAATAGAAGTACTGGTTACAACCGATGAGATAATTTTTACAAACGTTCAGATTATTATCTCGATTTATTATGAACAATTTTATAATTTTACCACTTATCCGATGAACTAACCATTTATAACATAACCATGAATCAAAAATTTAACTTTTTGCGCAGTGCGATGGTTCTCCTTATCGCACTCTTCCTGACCCCCGCCGTCATGGCGCAGACCACCGATTTCTCCGGAACCTGGAAACTCAACAAGGGCAAGAGCAAACTCAACGAGCAGTTCAGCATGGCCCCTCAGAGCCTGGTGATGGTCCAGGAGGCTGCCCTCCTCTCCGTAGAGCGCCACGCTGAATTCCAGGGCGAGGCCTTCGTCACCAAGGACAAATTCACCCTCGACGGGAAAGAGTGTGTGAACGAAGGGTGGCAGGGGACGAAAAAGAAATCAACCGCCGTCTGGGCTGACGACAAGAAGAGCCTGACCATCAAGACCACTATTCCGATGGAGGGCGGCGGGGATTTTTCGCTGAAGGAGGTCTATTCGCTCACCGAAGACTGCCTTGTCCTGGAAACCACCGCCACTTCGGACTGGGGCACCAACACCGAAACATTTGTATTTAACAAATAAGCGTTTGCACTTGCTTCTAACCAGGCATACACGGGCAGAACTATTTATCCCGGGTATTGTTTTGGGAATTTCAGATATTATGTGTAATTATGACGATTGTTGATAACCAAAAAATTAAGATTATGGGAATTCTATCATGGATTTTGCTGGGTCTCATCGTAGGTGTGCTGGCCAAGCTGATCATGCCCGGGAAACAGGGCATCGGTTTTATCATGACCATTCTTCTGGGTATCGCAGGCGCTTTTGTCGGCGGTTTCCTGGGAACGCTTTTGGGCATTGGGGACATCAAAGGCTTTGACCTGACCAGCATCCTGCTGGCTACCGGCGGCGCCATCCTCGTCCTGGTCATTTACGGCGCCCTGAAAAAGAAGAAATAGGCTGCTCTGACAGCCACCGTACCCGGCAGGTTAATCGCCAGGAGACCTCCTCATCTGACAGCCACCGTACCCGGCAGGTCCATCGCCCGGGGGCTCCACCCTTTGGCCGGCACATCGCCAGACCGGTATTTCGCCAGACTTGAATATCGTCAGGCCACCCCATTGCCGGGCCGCCTCTTCCTCGCCAGGAAGGTGTTCCTTTCAGGAAAGGATCAGGAAACAGACATTCTCCGGAGAAGAAATCCTCCGGAAAATGTCTGTTTTTCTTTTATCATGGCCCATTCCGGTATACATAATGCCAGCTTCTTGTTACTTTTGCAGAAGATCCATTGCAAAGATCCCTCTATGAAAAGATTTTTTACAGTCAGGCCCCTGGTGGTCCTTCAGCTCTCCGTCTTGTTCATACTCTCGTCTGCCGGTGTCTCCGCACAGGAGATCACCCGGTGGGAGGCGCTGGTCAGGGCTGAAAACCAATGGAGTTACCTGGCTGCGACGAGTGAACCTCCGGCCGACTGGAATGCGTCGGAATTCAATGACACCTCCTGGAAGAAAGGTCCCGGCGGCATTGGCTATGGCGACAACGACGATGCCACCGTGGTGTCAGGAGTGAACACCATTTACCTGCGTCATGCCTTCCAGGTGGCCGATACCTCGGCCATCAAGGCGTTATTTCTCTATATGGACTATGACGACGGGTTCGTGGCCTACCTCAACGGAACCGAGATCGCCCGTGCCAACATGGGGACCACCTACCGCCCCGCGTGGAATGCCTATGCCGCCAACTGCGATCCCGAAGCCAAACGCCCCTCCGGAGGAATCCCTCCGCGTTTCATTCTCCGCAGCCAGCACCTCACCAGCCTGCGCAATGGGACCAATATCCTGGCCATCCAGGTCCACAACTGCAACGCCACCTCCAGCGACCTCTCCTCGACGGCCTTCCTGATCGCCGGATTGACCGGCACCGCCGGCACCTACCAGTCCCTCCCCTCCTGGATGACCAGTCCGGCCCTCGAAAGCAGCCACCTCCCCCTGATCGTCATCGAGACCTTCGGGTCAAACATCCTCAATGAACCCAAGATCACCGTCGACATGCAGGTCATCGACAACGGTCCGGGCGCCTCCAACACCCCCTTCACCCAGGGAAACGTATACAACGGCAGCGCCGCCATCGAGGTTCGGGGCCAGTCGTCACAGAACTTTCCGAAGAAAAGCTATGGATTCGAACTCCGCAACACCCTGGGCGACGAGGTTAAGGTTCCACTGCTGGGCATGCCCGAAGAGTCGGACTGGGTCCTTTACGCCCCTTACAGCGATAAAACGCTGCTGCGCAACGCCATCTCTTACTATACCGGCCGGCGGATGGGGCGCTACCAACCGCGCTTCCGCTTCTGCGAACTATACATCAACGGGGATTACAAGGGGATTTACCAGCTTACCGAGAGGATCAAACGCGACAAAAACCGTGTCGACATCGCCAAACTTAAGCCTGAAGATGTGAGTAACGACGATGTCACCGGCGGATATATCGTCAAGGTCGACAAAACCCATGACCTCCTCTCTACGGAGTTTTTCAACAGCGTCCCCGACATCAGGTTCCCGGGGGCCCGGACTTACTCCTGGTCGTGGTATTACCCCAAGCCGGAGGATCTGGTGCAGGCCCAGCGCAACTATTTCCAGTCCTGGATCAAAACCGCCGAGAATGCCCTCAACAGTGAGAATTTCACCAGTCCCTATTCAGGATATGCCAACTACCTCGATGTGCCTTCCTTTATTGACTTTCAGATCATCAATGAGTTGGCCAACAATGTTGACGGCTATCGCTATAGTACCTTTTTTCACAAGGACAAGGATTCTAACGGAGGCAAGCTGAAGGCCGGACCGCTATGGGATTTTGACCTGAGCTACGGGAATGTCAACTATGTCGCCGAGCGGTTGGCCACCAACACCTGGCTCTATACCAGTTACGGGATGGGCGAGCCCAACTGCATGCACTGGTGGTACCGGTTGATGCAGGATCCGGTCTACCGCGATGCCTTGCGGCTGCGCTACAGCACCCTCCGCAGAGGGGTCCTCCATACCGACTCCGTCATGGCTTATATAGACAGCCAGATCGATTCACTGGGCGATGCGGTGACGCGGAATTTCAACCGGTGGCCCATCCTTGGGGTGTATATATGGCCCAACAGCGCCACACGCTACTCTTATGCGGCAGAAATCACGTTTCTGAAGGAGTGGATCACGCGCCGCCTGAACTGGATGGACTCCCAGTGGCTGGTGCCCGTGGCTGCCCCCGACCTCACCGCCCACGCCGGCGTTTCCGTTTGGCCCAACCCCTTCCACGATGATATCCACATCGCCCTGCCTGCCGGAGCCTCCCGGGTGACCCTCGAACTTTTAGACCTCCGCGGCATGAAAATCAGGAGCCAGCAGTTCACCGGCAACGGCTCTGAAATGGTACTCTCCGGAAATGCGCCATTGCCTGCCGGCATTTATATCATCCGCATCTCCGGCAACGGCTTCACCCCCTTCACCACCAAACTCATCAAAGAATAGGACTCCGGACTCAAGATTCCAGACTCAAGACTCAAGATTCCAGACTCAAGACTCAAGATTCCAGACTCAGGACTCCAGATTATTTCTTACTTTCGTATGAACTAATTCTTCCTGTTATGAAATATCCATGCATTTATTTCAATCAGACCACTATGATTTACCACATGGGTATTACATCTGTTTCACGGAATGTACCACTTCAACTTAATATCTTAAACATATGAAACGTTATTCACCTGCGGGACCTGCAGGCCTGATTGGTCTCCTGGTCCTGATCTTCCTGTTGGGCGCCACTGCCCCCGCGGATGCCGATGTGCGGCTCCCCCGCATTTTCAGTTCCCATATGGTCCTGCAGCAGGAAGCGGCCATTCCGGTCTGGGGCTGGGCCTCTCCCCGTGAAAAGGTCACCGTCACCCTGGGCCCCACCTCTCAGCGCACCGTGGCCGGTAAAGATGGCAAATGGAAGGTCACTCTTCCCGCCCGTAAAGCCGGAGGCCCCTTCACCATGACCATCACCGCGAAGAATACAATCACTTTCGAAGATGTCCTGATCGGCGAGGTGTGGATCTGTTCTGGTCAGTCCAACATGGAGTGGCCCCTGGCCTCCGTAAATAATGCCACAGAGGAGGTCGCCACGGCCAACTTCCCGGAGATCCGCCTCTTTCAGGTCCCCAAAAAAGTAGCCCAGCGGCCCCTTGACGACCTCGACGCAGGAGAATGGGCCGTGTGCACCCCCGCCACCGCTGAGCGTTTCTCGGCCATCGGTTACCTCTTCGGGCGCCAGCTCCACCAGGACCTCAAGGTCCCGGTCGGACTCATCAACAGCTCATGGGGAGGCACCATCGCCGAGACCTGGATCAGCGGCCAAACCATCGAAAAAGATCCCGACTTCGCCACCCCCCTGAAGACCCTGCTCGACTTCGATCTCAAATCCTTCGAAGAACAGAAAAAGGCCCACCTGCGCCAGCTCTTCGGAGGTGAAATCCCTTCCGAAGATAAAGGACTGGTCAACGGTAACCCGGTATGGAGCGCCATCGAC
This sequence comes from uncultured Prolixibacteraceae bacterium, assembly GCA_964552955.1. GTDB lineage: Bacteria > Bacteroidota > Bacteroidia > Bacteroidales > Prolixibacteraceae > UBA1413. Next base: position 505 of record CAZKIU010000058.1, on the reverse strand, counting down.
CTCAACGACGGAAACTGGAAAAGCCTCGTCGCTCCCAGATACTGGGAAGAACAGGGCTATGCCGATGTCGACGGCATCGGCTGGTACCGCAAGGAAATAACCCTCACCGAAGATCAGACCAACACCAATGTCACCCTTCACCTCGGAAAAGTCGACGACTCGGACATCACCTGGATCAATGGCATCGAAATCGGCCGCACCGAAGGGCTGTACGACAAGGACCGTATTTATACCATCGATAAAAAACTGCTCAAACCCGGCAAGAACATGCTGGTGGTCCGCGTCGACGATACCGGCGGCAACGGGGGCATCTGGGGCGATCCCAAAGACCAGTTCCTGGCCATCGGCAAGGAGAAAGTGGAGCTCTCGGGCGACTGGAAATTCCGGATTTCCAAGGCAGTCATCGGCTCGGTGAGCCTGGGCCCCAACAGCTATCCCACCCTGCTCTACAACGGGATGATCGCGCCCCTGGTGCCCTATCCCATCAAGGGGGCCATCTGGTACC
>CAZKIU010000057.1:0-20799 GCA_964552955.1 uncultured Prolixibacteraceae bacterium | reverse complement strand
CGTCATTGCCTTTCCCGTTTGAGGCCATCGAACCGGGCAGATAGATCACCTCCGGGAGTGATTGACTGAACCATTTTCCGGGGACCCCCGCATCTGACGGATCGGCGGCAAATCCCCATTCCCCCGAGAGGTCGATTTTCTGTGGAACAGTACTCCGGCACGACCAAACCAAGGCCATCGACAGGAGGGTGATGATAAGAGTGAAGCGTTTCATGTGTTTAACATCAGGTTCAGGATATCAAAAATAGGAAGTAATACTTATCTATTAAAAAAAAACGAGTAAAGCCCCCAAAAAAATTAACTGCTGTATCCAAATAACTTCACAGCAGGTCAAGCAGTACATGCATTAGAATTTGAAAACCGGAATAAAACAGGACCATACCAAATGCTTAGAAAAGGCAATTTCAGGTATGGCATGAATGGGCAGAAACAAAAAAACCGCTTGCGCGGTTTTCGTGTGTTGTCCTGTCAGGGCTCGAACCTGAACTCTTCTGATCCAGAGTCAGACGTGTTGCCAATTACACCACAGGACAGTTTTTGAAACAGGTTTCCGGCGTTAAACGGCGTTGACCTCATTTTTCAGGGCGCAAATCTAAACAAATTCCCCGAATACCCGCTTCTCATTAAAGAACTTTTTTTGTTGACCTGTCAGGGCTCGAACCTGAACTCTTCTGAACCAAAATCAGACGTGTTGCCAGTTACACCACAGGTCAATCATGGATGGCTCTTTCTGTAAAAGCCGGTGCAAAAATAAAAAATATTGGAACATGTTAAAACATTGTTCAGGTGTAAAGTTTTTTTCAGCATCTGGTGGCCCTAATATCTCCACGAACCTGGCAAAAAACTACTTTTAATCCGTCAAATAAATTTACAAGGATGAACCTGACTCAATTGGTGAAGTACTTTGTTCCGAAGGAAAAAAAGTTTTACGGGATGTTTAATGAGGCTGCCAGCAATAGCGTTGTCGCAGCCGCCGAACTAAAAAAACTCTTCCTTTCGACTTCCGAAGACGAGAACTCTGCCATTCGGCAGAAGATAAAGCAGATTGAAAGAAAGGGAGATGAGATCACCAATCATTTGTTTGACGAGCTGAACCGGACGTTCATCACCCCTTTCGACCGGGAAGATATCCATGAACTGACCTCCAAGCTTGACGACGTCGTCGATTTGATTTACAGTGTTTCAGGAAAGGTGGATATGTACAAGTTCACACAGTTCAGCCACCACATGGTGGAGATGAGCGACCTATTGTACGAGGGAAGTATTCATTTGCAGAATGCCGTAGCCGGGTTGGAGAACTCACGGAATGCCGTAAAAAGCCTCAAATCATGTAAGGAGTTGCGGAAGATGGAGAGTAAAGTGGATGAATGTTATCATAAAGCGCTCTCCTCTCTCTTCAACACAGAGCAAAACGCTATCGCACTGATCAAGCACAAGGATATTCTGCAGAACATTGAAAAAATCTCCAACAGGATGGAAGATGTTTCCGATGTGGTCAAGACGATCATTGTAAAATATGCCTGAGTTTTTTTGAACGGGAACCTCACCTAACCTGATCTGTATGTTTGTCTTGCTTATCATCATCATTGTCCTGGCATTTTTGTTCGACCTGATCAATGGGTTCCACGATGCGGCGAATTCCATTGCCACGGTGGTCTCTACCAAAGTGTTGGCGCCCTTGCCTGCGGTGATCTGGGCTGCATTTTTTAATTTTCTGGCCTACTGGATTTTTGATTTGAAGGTCGCCAACACAGTGTCTAAAACTGTGGAGACTGGGGCCATTTCGCTGGAAGTAATTTTGGCGGGTATCATTGCAGCCATTATTTGGAACCTGCTGACCTGGTGGCTGGGCATTCCTTCCTCCTCCTCCCATACGCTGATTGGGGGATTTGCAGGAGCTGCCGTGGCCCACACAGGAAGTTTTGCCGTCATCAACAAGGCCATCATCCTGAAAACCATCGGTTTTATCTTTCTGGCGCCCGTTTTGGGGATGGTCATTTCCTATTTTCTTACGATCATCATCCTGTTGTTGTGGCGTAAAGCCAATCCACACAAGTCCAATAAATGGTTCAAGCTGATGCAGTTGGGATCATCAGCCGCTTTCAGTTTGGGGCACGGGGGCAGCGACTCGCAGAAGGTGGTGGGCATCATCAGTGCCGCCATGCTGGTTTATGTGGCTCAGTTGAAAGGATTGGGAGAGGTGGTTCCGCATTGGGCCCATGTGACCGAGACGGTAGATGCCGCCGGAAAAATGCACCTCCACGTCCCTGCCTGGATCCCGATCTCCTGTTACACGGCCATCGCCCTGGGGACCATGATGGGGGGCTGGAGGATTGTGAAAACCATGGGATCCAAGATCACCAAGGTGACGCCCGTGGAAGGAGTCGCCGCAGAAACCGCCGGAGCCCTTACCCTCTATGGGATTTCACAAGGATTGGGGATTCCTGTGAGTACCACCCACACCATTGCAGGAGCCATCATGGGCGTGGGCATGACCAAACGGTTGTCGGCAGTCCGCTGGGGCGTAGCCAATAACCTGATGATCGCCTGGGTCCTTACCATCCCCGTGAGTATGGCCATCGCGGCCATCGTCTACCTGCTGATCGATCTGCTGCCCTATTTCTCGTAATTAAAGAAATATTCCCTTCATTATGGACCATAAATTCTCACTCGACAAGCACCAGATCAGGATCCTTTTGCTGGAAGGGATCCATCCTTCGGCGGTATCTGCCTTTGAGGCAGCAGGATACAGCAGTGTCGAATACCTGAAAACGGCTCTGGATGCCGTGGAGCTGGAGAAGAAGATCAGGGACGTACACATGATAGGCATCAGGTCGCGCACGCAGCTTACAGCGGATATCCTGAAGAAAGCCAGGAAGCTCTTCAGCATAGGTTGTTATAGCATAGGCACCAACCAGGTAGACCGGCAAGCGGCCCGGATGCAAGGGATTCCGGTCTTCAACGCCCCTTTCTCCAACACCCGGTCGGTAGCCGAACTGGTGATTGCAGAGGCGATCATGCTGATGCGGGAGGTCCCCCTTAAGAATGCGGCGGCCCACCGGGGCGAGTGGATCAAGTCGGCCAGCCACTCCTATGAAGTAAGAAATAAAAACATCGGCATCATCGGTTATGGCCATATCGGCAGTCAGGTCTCCATCCTTGCCGAAGCGATGGGCATGAATGTTTTCTATTTTGATATCGAGAAGAAACTGAGTCTGGGAAAAGCCGTTCCGTGCCATTCTCTGGAGGAGTTATTGCAGGTCAGTGACATGATCACCCTGCACGTTCCAGAAACCCCCCTGACCAAAAACATGATATCCACGGAACAGATCGCCTTGATGAAGCGGGGAGCCTTGCTAATCAACGCCTCACGCGGAAGCGTGGTGGATATCCGGGCGCTGGCCGATGCGCTCCGCTCGGGTCAACTGGCCGGCGCAGCAGCCGACGTCTTCCCCGTGGAACCCGCCTCCAACGACGATCCCTTTCACACAGAACTCCAGGAGTTTGACAATGTGATCCTTACGCCCCATATCGGAGGCAGCACCTGTGAGGCCCAGGAGCAAATCGGATACGAGGTGACCGAAAAAATGATCAAATACAGCGATAACGGCTCAACGATAGGGGCCGTCAACTTCCCGCAAATCTCCCTCCAACCCAACGAGAACAAACAAAGGTTCCTGCATATCCACAAAAACCTGCCGGGTGTCCTCAAAAGCGTTAACGACGTCTTTACAATGAAGGGAATCAACATCGCCTCGGAATACCTCCAGACCGACCCCGGAATCGGCTATGTAATCATCGATACCGAGAGTGAGCTGGGGGCAGGAATCCTCGCCGAACTCAAGGAGATCCCCCATACCCTCAGGGCCAGAATGCTTTATTAGAATGAGGGAGTCTGGAATCTTGAATCTTGAATGAGGGAATCCTAAGTCTGGAATCCTGAGTCTGGAGTCTTAAATCTTGAATCTGGAAGGAGGGAATCCAGGGCCGTAAATGCGGGAATCAGGTCAGGCGGAGACTTCCATGAATTTCCGGCGAAATTCCAGCGGTTTGCTGATATTTTGGGCTTCCTCCCGCGTTCCGCCGGTGCCGACGATGGTGATGGTCCCGAAGCCGAAGATGCGCCCCCAGAACGACTGATCGACATTTACCGTCTCGATCTTGTTGAGATTCATCTCGAACGTGTACCGCGAAATCCACCCTTTCTTAATGATGACCCGCATATTGGTGATAACGAATTCACTGGTCTTTCGCAGCACCAGAGGGTAGATAAACAGGGTCAGAAGGCCCGAAAGCCTGACGAATATTTTCCAGTGGAGATAAGCTTCATACTCTACCTTTTCTCCTTTGAGGAGGTTGTTGTTGGCGTAACTTCCCATCGTTATTTTTTATTGCAAATATATACGGAAAACAGATGATACTGAAGGACTCCCCTGCCCTGTTTCTGCGACATAAAAAGCACGCGGCCCCCCCTTTAGGTCTTTTAACAGGATATACTAAGCATCCCTTGTTATTACTGTGCAGACGTTATCAGATCAGTCAGCTCAGCTACTTTGCCGGAGTGGCTAAATTGGCAGATGCTACAGACGCACGCAGGCTTTATCAGACCAGGCAGCTCAACATCTCGCGCCGTTTGGCAATCAGGTCGGAGAGTTCCCTGACCATATCAGGATTCACCTCCCGGGCCATCGGGATGACATACTGCTCCGTTTCATTCAGATACTTAACCATTTTCTCTTCCGTATAGATATCCCGGTGAAGATCGGTGAGGTTGCTGATCCGGTCAGCCACCTTCAGTATCTTGGCTTCGAGTGAACCCTTCTCGAGGATATTCTTCAGGTAGACAGCCTTCTTTTCACAGGGTTTACGGGTCACTTCCAGCACCAGGTCGACGACCCTGACCGCTTCATGGTCGATAGAACGGAGTTCATCGAGGTTGGTGGTGGGAACATCTTCAACAAGATCATGGATCAGCGAGGCCTTGAGCAGCACGGAACTGGAGAAATATTTGTAATCGAGCAGGATGCCAAGTGTGGCAAAGGCATGTCTGAATTGATTGCCCCCCACCTTTCTCTCATTGCTGATCAGGGCAGTGGCTTTGATGATATAGGGAGCCAGGACCAGGTGGGCCAACAAATCAATCTCACTCATAGCGGTTAGTTTAAAGACTGACCTAAAGGTAGTCAGCAACTACCGGCGTTTCCGGAGAAAGGGGTGAAGAAATAATATATTCTTAATATTGGATAGAAATCGGATTATTCCGGTTTCTGGTCGAGGAGTTCCGGATTTTTGATGACGTATTTAAGATACCTGAAGAGGCGGCCGCCGTGGGAACCGTCACAGACCCTGTGGTCGAGAGCGGCCCCGAGGGTGAGGATCTTCCGGGGAACGATTTCGTCGCCGACCACCCAGGGCTTTTTATTGACGGCACCCAGGATAAGGACAAAGGAGACGTTGGAAGTGGGCATCAGGGCCGGAAATCCAAGATCGAGCCCCAGCGTGCCGATATTGGAGACGATAAAGGAACCGAAACTGTGGGGTGTGAGCCCCAGGGAGGGAATGGAAAAACCCCACTTCTGGGTAAAAGTCCTCACCAGTTGAAAGATCCAACCTCTGAATGGCCAGGGAATGGAGGCCAGTCTCCCTTTCATTTCCATGGTTTTATTCTCATCTCCGCCCCTGGCTTTTTTGATTTCCGCGGCTGTCAGTTCAGCCATTTCATCGAGCGTGATTTCATCGGCATGGGATACTTTAACAGATCCCAGTTCTGATCCTGCCAGCAGGACACTGACCATGGCATCGACCGAGGGACGTTTCACGATCCTGCCCCGGCGGAGATAGACATTGAGCTCGGGAACCTCGTTGCGCAGGGCTCTGGCTGCTGCCAGCGTCAACACCTGCGTCAGGGTGACCTTCACCCCACTTTTCCGCTTTTGGGCAATGTAAGCTTCCAGGTCAGTCACATCCACCTCTGATTGCCCCAGAATCTTCGAGTCTGTGGGCCGTTTGTAGATAGCCGATGCCACCATCCGCCATTCATTGTTCAGGTCTAAGGTCGTCTTCATCAGAAATTCATCATTATAACGGGGCTAAAAATAACCTTTTACCAGAAAAATCCATCACAATCGGGACAATTCCTCTCCATACAAACCTGAAACGCCCCTGAACAGGCATGCGCTGGTTTTCAGTTTTGAATCTTTAGTTCCATGGTGCGAAAGGTTCTAACCCCGGCGCACAAAAAAGAGGCTGCATCAGCGATCTGATGCAGCCTCTTAGGTGACGTCTAATGGGTAAATTTTAACTTATGCAAGTTTTACGTTTACGGCATTGGGACCTTTACGGCCTTGTTCGACTTCGAAGGTAACCACGTCGTTATCGCGGATACGGTCGACCAGACCTGTTGAATGGACAAAGAACTCTTCGCCCGTCTCTTCGTCTTTAATAAAACCAAAACCTTTGGTGTGATTAAAGAACTTTACTGTTCCTTTTTTCATGATGTTATAAATTTTGACGCTCCAAATGTAAGGGATTTCTTAATAAAACACAAACCGGTAGTTTTAAGTTGCATCCAACGTGAAAAATTCTGTGATGACACTCTCATTTCAGGGGAGGAAGAGGTACTTCCAGCCGTGCAGAATCGCTTGCTTGCCCTACCGGATAAGTGAAACATGCCGATCCATGGGAAATGGCTGACCGCTCCAGGCTTTCCGGGAGGTCCACTCCTGTGGTGGATCGTTCCAGAAGGGGTGGTTGGCAGGCAGTCCCAATGGCAGTAAAACCACTGAGGTGAGATATACGCTGCCGTTATTGGTATAGGAGTTGGCCAGGTCAGGCTGATGGCCGGCAAAGCCCAGCGTAAGAAATCCATGGTCGTTAAAATTCCCGGGAACGGAAAACATGCGCTGCATGACGGTGGTGAGGGCAGCCCGGAGCTGGCCGTTGGTGACGCCCTCCGGCAGGCCGTATTTCCAGGCCGAGAGGGCCAGCGGCTGAAAAGCCCCCATTCGGTAGGTGATCGACCGGCCGAAGAGCGGGAAGGTGCCCTCGGGAGAAATGAGCCGTTCCAGGAACTGGTTGTAGCGTTGCATCCGGGCCAGGGCCAGGTCGAAGCCCACTGATGACGGGATCTTATGATCGCGCACTACTTCCAGCATCTCCACATACATGGGATGAATCACATAGGCATTGTAGTAGTCCATCGCCAACTCGGTACCATCGGAATACCAGCCGTCGCTCAGATACCACTCGTTCATTTTACGGATGGTCACATCAACGGCATAGGCATCGTACTCCTCTCCTGCCATGATAAAAAAGGCCTCAATCATGCCCCGGAAAAGAATCCAATTGCTGTATGCCGGCTTGATGGAACGGAGTCCGCGGAAGGCCTCGACATATCTTTTTTTTGTCAGCGGGTCGAGGGGGTCCCAGAAGGTTTGCGGGGCCCTGATAAAGCTCTGAGCCAGGAATGCGGCATCGACCAGGATCTGGCCTTCCCCTTTCCAGAGGAGAAGGTCAGGACTCCCTGGATCTACGGCATTCCGGTAGGCCTGCAAGGCCCATTGGCGCAGTTGGGCCCGTTGCTTCCCTTCAGCGGTGGAATCGTCGGGCAGGGCCAGCCAGGGGGTAATACCGGCCATCAGCCGGGCAAAGGCCTCCATGTAGGCCACCCTGATGTTGCGCTTATCCCAGGTGGGTGCCACCTCGGGATCCATGGTGGCCGTCAGCTCCCCATGGGCCATCGGCTCTAGTACAGGGGCTGCCATCTGATAGGCCAGGCCGCACCACCACGCCCTGTCGCTTACCGGAATAGGATCCTTTTTCTTCCTGCCCTGCTCCTTTTTCACGGGAAGCGTGACTTCCTTCACCTGGGCAGGCTCATTCTTAACCTGGGACCCAATGGTTTGACCCGAGGGGTCCTTCCCCACCACCTGACCTGTGAATAACAAGGCCATAAAAAACAAAAAGACGCTCTTAATCATTGTAATAACTATTTTGGTATGCCCCCGGGACTCCGGAAAGCCACAGTGCCTTTAAAAATACGATTTTACTTTTAGATTTGTATATTTACCCTTTGCCTATGTTTTCTTTGAGTAAATACGATAAAACGAAAAACAGCATCCCAATGAACCTGAAAGCACCCTTTCTGACACCGAAGAGAAGGCTCCTGTTATTTCTGACCCTGTTATGCATGCTCCCGGCAGTCGTACAGGGAGAGGATGGGCACCGGCTATGGTTGCGCTATGACCAGCTTCCCGACACGCTGGCTGCAAGTTACAGGAGATGCCTCTCCGAACTCTGGGTCAGGGGCGAATCGCCGCAAATAAACGTTGCAGCAGAAGAGATCAGAAGGGCCGTGGCCGGAATGACCGGCAGGGAGCCGGCACTGACAGACCATCCTTTCAGGGGGAAGGTGGTCTCCAGGACACCCCGCGGTCTCGTCAAGCCATTGACGGCCCCAGGATTACTGGTCATCGGTAAAGCCGGCCATCCCGATATTGCCCCTCTCTTAAGTGTGGGGGCCACGGCGTCGTGTGGCGAAGAGGGGTTCCTGATCCGCACGCTCCTCCTCCAGGGCCGTCCGGTGATCCTGGTGACCGGCAACAGCGATGCCGGAGTGCTGTATGGCGTCTTCGCCCTGATTCGCAGGATGCAGACCGGGGATGCACTCGCGGGCCTGGACCTTCTGGAGCAACCGGCCTACCAGCGACGACTTCTCAACCACTGGGACAATCTCGATGGTACGGTGGAAAGGGGGTATGCCGGCCATTCCCTCTGGTGGAACACCAGCGAAAACCCGGAGATCCTGGCGGACCGGTACCGTGATTACGCCCGGGCCAACGCATCGGTGGGGATCAACGGAACGGTCCTCAACAATGTCAACGCCTCCCCGGAAGTGCTGAAACCCGAATATATCGCCCGGTTCGCGGCTGTCGCCGACTTACTGCGGCCTTACAACATAAGGGTCTATATGTCGGTCAACTTCAGCTCACCGGCGATCCTGGGAGGACTTCCCGACTCAGACCCCCTGAAATCGGAGGTGGTGGCCTGGTGGAAGGAAAAGGTCAAGGAGATCTATACGGCCATTCCCGACTTCGGAGGGTTCCTGGTGAAGGCCAATTCTGAGGGGCAGCCCGGGCCCCAGAACTACGGGCGCACCCATGCCGAGGGAGCCAATATGCTGGCCGGGGCGCTGAAACCCTACAACGGGGTAGTCATGTGGCGGGCTTTTGTGTACAATCCTACCAGTGAGGACCGGCACCGTCAGGCCTATAATGAATTCATGCCCCTCGACGGAAAGTTCGCCGACAATGTGATCGTGCAGGTGAAGAATGGACCCATCGACTTCCAGCCGCGGGAACCCTTCAGCCCCTTGTTCGGGGCCATGCAGAAGACCCCCCTGATGGTGGAATTCCAGATTACCCAGGAATACCTGGGTTTCTCCGATCATCTGGTCTACCTGGCCCCCCTCCAGAAGGAGTGCCTCGACAGCGACACCTGGAGCAAGGGAGCCGGCTCCACCGTCGCCAGGGCCACCGATGGGAGTCTCTTCCCCCACCGGTTGACGGCCATTGCCGGGGTAGCCAACATCGGGCGCGACACCAACTGGTGCGGCCACCATTTTGCCCAGGCCAACTGGTACGCCTTCGGCCGCCTGGCCTGGAACCACCAGCTCTCCCCGGAGCTCATCGGCAGGGAGTGGCTCGCCATGACCTTCTCGCCGTCATCTTCCTTTACCGAACCCGCCCTGCAGATCATGATGCGCTCACGCGAGGCCGCCGTCAAATATATGACCCCCATGGGATTACACCACCTTATGGGGTGGAGCCACCACTATGGCCCCGAACCCTGGACCGACCTCCCCAATGCCCGGCTCGACTGGCTACCCCGCTATTATCACAACGCTTCAGCCAACGGTATCGGTTTCGACCGCTCCCCATCAGGCAGCAACGCCGTGGAACAGTATGGCTCACCGCTCCGCGAATTATACAGCCACCCCACCACCTGCCCCCAAAACCTGCTCCTCTGGTTCCACCACCTACCCTGGGATTATACCCTCTCCTCCGGGAAAAACCTTTGGGATGAGTTGTGCTACAACTATTACGCCGGCGTGGAGGAAGTCCGCTATTTCCAGAAAATCTGGAACCAACTGAAGGGGCAAACCGATCCGGAACGATTTGCTGCTATCCAGAAAAAACTGAAGATCCAGTGCCGGGAAGCCGTCTGGTGGCGCGATGCCTGCCTGCTCTATTTCCAGACTTTCTCACAACGGGAGATTCCAGCCGAACTGGAACGGCCGGTCCATGACCTGGATGAGCTGATGCAACTCAAGTTCAACCTGACCCACCACAACTAAAAAAGGTCAGGGTCACTGGCCCCTGGGCCTGACCTTCCGGATTCAGCATAGGATCGTATCCTTTCGAAGAGAGAGTTTGTTCATTTGTGTAAAAATGACCCCGGGGAAGAATGCAGCTTTGCTGATCCACATCTTATTTTTTACTTTTGAGGCATGAGTGGACTACTGCAACGGATGGGGATGATTCTGGCGTTTATGGGGGTAACCCTGGGATCGGCCGGTCAACACTATCCCAACTGGCTGCAATACCTCTTCAACCACCAGAGCGTCAACCCGGCTTACACTGCCATTGGAGAGAACCTCGGATTCTTCGTGATGAACCGCAGCCAGTTAACAGGCCTCTCACCTGCTGACTATAGCCATCAACTCTCCTTTCATTCGCCCATCTTTAACCAGTTTAACGGTGCCGGGTTTGACATGATCGCTGACCGTGCCGACAGCCTGGCCCAACTCTCCCTTTTTACCAATTACAGCTACGAGCTCCTGATCGATGAAGACATTCGTCTGAGAATGGGAGGAACGTTTGGCCTGGCCCACACCACCAAAATCTTAAAAGAAGCAGAAGAAAAAGAGCTCACCGGCAATTTCGGCATCGGAGCCTTTATTTACAGTCCCAACGGTTTCTTTAGCTTTTCCATTCCCCGGCTGATCAAAAACAATGCCGCCAACCTCACCCCGGAAGAACGTATCCTTCAGGAGAACAGGCTTTTCTTCTTCAGTACTGCGGCCCTCTTCCCCATCAGTGAGGGAGTCATGCTGAAGCCACAGCTGTTCTACGCTATTCCCTTCGGAAAGTCATCACAAATGGACCTGAGCTTTAATCTCATGCTGAAGGAGAAAACCTGGGTGGGCCTATTGTATACCCCGGGTCAGCGGATCGGGGCCATGGCGGAGGGGCACCTCTACCGCCAGATCAGAATGGCCCTGGCCACCCATATCGGCCGGGACGGTCCTACGGGCAAAACCGTGGCCTTCCTTGACCTCTCCCTCTCCTATGGTATTGACATTTATGGCAGGGGAAAAAAGCCGGTCAACAGGTTCTGATTCCGGAATCTTCGACCTGAATGTTCGGAACGGGACAAGAACCCAAAGCCGCTCCACCCTTTAGAAACCCCCCTTCAAGTCCGCCAGGAAGTTGTTAAAAACGCTGAAAAATTTGGTTTCCCCGAATTTTAAAAGTATTTTTGAAACAGTGATAGACGTTCATTGAAGACAAAGATACTTCCGCATTAGTCTCATCGTTGGTAAACTCAACACTAAACATTGAAACGAGAAAGCTTTCCGGCGTAAAAACAGGCCTGGTAGTCCCGACTTAGTCGGGATGAGTCTTCGGACCGTTGGACGTTTGAGCACCGGGGCACTCAAATCCTGTTCATCGGGGTTTTACACAATCGGGATTAGTGCGGATTTTTTTTGTCCCTGGTCAAAAAGCTGACCACCAGGTGGAGCACCATCAACAGCGCGGCGAACAGGGCCATCCGGGCTATCACGTCGCCGTATTGGGTGTAAAAAGTCATCTTGTCATTGAATCTGATCTCCCCCGTCAGGGCTTCCTCGGTCCACCATGGGCTGCTCTGAAGCACGTCGCCCCGCTGGCTGATGAATCCCGAGATCCCCGTGTTGGCTGCCCGGGCTATACTCCGGCGGGTCTCAATGGCCCTTAAACGGGCAAAAGAAAAATGCTGCCGGTATCCGGGAGTATTCCTCCACCATCCATCATTGGTGATGATAAAGAGGGCCCCGGCCCCTTTTTTCACGAACTCCGTCATATACCCCCCGAACGCCGATTCATAACAGATGGCTGGCGCAATCTGGTCCCCCGCAGGAGTGACAAAATTGGCAGGCTCCTCCTGCACCCCCAACGTACCGGTGGTTCCACCCAGGTTAATGATGAAGGCATTGAGGAATCCCAGGGTTTTCCGGAAAGGCATTTTCTCGACCCCCGGCACCAGCACCGACTTGTGATAGACCTGGTATCCCCCCATAGCATCGGTATAAATAGCCGAATTGTATACATCATAAACCAGTCCGTCGGGCGACCTCCTGACCGATAATGGCACCTTTTCCTGCTCCCCGTAAATCCGGAAGGTGGAAGCGCCTATGATCAGCCCACTGCTGTCACCCAGCGCAGTCAGCGCCTGCAACTCCCTGAAAGCCGGGTAGAGCATGAGCCGCGACTCATCCCAGTTCTGTTCGAATACCGTTTCAGGCCCTACAATATAATCCACGCCCTGGGTGATATTCGACCTGACAATCCGGATGAATTTCATCAGTTTATCATTCACAGCCCCCTCATCGTGAGCTTCGGTATAAGGATCTATATTAGGCTGAACCAAAAGGATTTTCCGGGGTTCACCCTGCTCCTGATAGTTGTGGTACCGCACCATGGATCCCCCGATAGGCAAAACAATGAACAACAGGAGCAGAAAAAGGTTGACTTTCATCCTGCGGTGGAACTCCCCTTCGACAAGGGCTTTTAAGACGATAAACAACAGAAGGCTGACCAACCACACCCAGAGGGTACCTCCCAGCACGCCGGTCCATTCGTACCATTGGATGAGTTTAACATTGTTGGCAAAACCGTTGCCCAGGGTCAGCCAGGGCCACTCAATATCCCAATGGTAATGGGCATATTCAAAGGAAATCCAGAACAGGGGATAGGCCAGATACCCCGATCCTCCCCTGGCATAGCGTCGTGAAAGGTGAGCCAGCCAGAACACCAGCGACATCAGGAGACTATTCAGGAATACCGCCACAAAGGCCCCTGCTGCCGTGGCATGCAGAATCCACCAGGTAGTCAGTCCGTTCCAGAGAAGAAAGGCCAGCAGGGCATGCCCCCAGAAAGCCACACTCTTAAAGCGATGCTTCTCCCTGACAAAAAAATCGTCAAGGAGCAGCAAGGGCAACATGGCGGCAAACAGGAGCCACCCCGGAAACCCTAACCAGGGAAGGCTCAGCAGAACCCCTGAAATAACGGATAACATCCATCGTACGGATCTTGTCATGGTGTTTCTGAATTAAATCATCGCGAAGTTATCAACACTTCCCCCCTGAAAGAAAAGGGGAGCTGACCGCAAATTTATGAAACCAAAGAACTATATTGCCACACCAGCCGTTTTTATTATTATGTCAGAGATTACTTTCATAGACTCCGGAACATGGATTTACCCATTTAAACAGCCCGCTTCGGGGCCGGTCAGACCCCCCAGGAACCTCCGCTCACCTGATCCGGGCCGGGGGGCGAAGCCTAAGATGAGTACAGCATCCCTTTTCAGACCATTCTTCTCTTCGAATGGGCCCATGTGGTGGGCGCACACGCTGCTTATGATGTTACTGACCGGAGGATTCCTGTCTCCTGTGGTGCAGGCTCAGACAACCAGAAATTTCAAGATCTTCGGTCCGGATAAACAGAAAGTGACCATCAAAAGCAACACCCTGGGAGGAGCAGTCTATTACCTTAAATCGGGCCATGGCGGTCCCGACCCCGGGGCCATGGGCCAATACAACGGTCATACGCTCTGCGAGGACGAATACGCTTATGATGTGATCCTCAGGCTGGGGAGAAATCTGATCGAACAGGGGGCCACCGTCTATTTCATCGTCAGAGACCCTGACGATGGCATCCGCGACGACCAGTACCTGAAAGCCGACAAGGATGAGGTCTGCTATCCTGACCTGACCATCCCCCTCAACCAGGTTCAACGGCTCAAACAGCGCACCGACGCCATCAATCAACTCAGCAGAAGCAATAAGGGGAAATTCCAGCGTATGATTTCGGTCCATGTCGATGCCCGGTCCAAGAATAAAAACATCGACGTCTTCTTTTACCACGACCACCGGAGCAAAACCGGAGCCACCACTGCCCGGCTCATGAAGGAGACCTTCGAGGATAAATACCGCAAACACCAGCCGGGCAGGGGATACCATGGGACGGTCTCCGACCGTAACCTCTATGTGGTGGCCAACAGCCTGCCGGTATCGGTCTACATCGAACTGGGCAATATCCACCATGCCCGCGACCAGCAACGTATCGTCAGTGCCGACAACCGCCAGGCCCTAGCCAATTGGATGTCCGAAGCCCTGATCAAAGATTTCAAAACCAACAAATAGTTCTCCAGCCCTCGGGCAGCTCTCCTTCCAGGCCGGGGACCAGAAAAGTTTAAAACGAACCGTGTACCACCAAAACTTCAGTGATGGCACAAAAACAGATCAAGCAAAAAAGGGGGATGAAGTTTAAAAAATAGTCCGGAGGTCATCGGCGGTCAGGAAAAGTGCGTACTCCTCCTTTGATGGCAGGCGGCAGTAGGCCCTTTTCCCGAACCAGCGGTAGCGGTGGGCCGCCACCCAGCGGTACACCCGGTCACGGAGAAAGCGCGGCACTATCCTGAAGAAGACCGCCAGGGACCAGGGAAAAGCCAGCCGCACGGCGATTCTCAGGGCAGCCTCTGATTCCGTATAGATTTCACCGTTCTCCAGCAGAATCACCGAATCGGTTGCGGCAGGAATTGCCAACCGGTTCCGTAAATAAACACCGGCTTCCGATTGGAGGGCCACATACCTGAAGCGGCACTTCTTATCCTTTCTGATCACCAGACTGATACTCCGGTCACACAGGTTACAGAAACCGTCAAAAAGAATGATGGATGGCAATGCGATAAATACCTGAATATTAAAATATTAAATCATCTTATCTACTCCTGGCCAAAGAAGTCATCCAGATCACGGCGCTCCTTTTTGGTGGGGCGGCCGGCCCCCCGGTCACGGGTGATCCACTGTCCCATTTTGTGCATTTCGAGTTGTGCCAGTTCTTCTGCAGGCGTGATGTCGATCAGGTATTTTTCCAGCTCTTTAGCCCCCACCCTGCTGCCCGGACTGCCCAGCACCCGGTAGCTTCGCCAAATGGGTGACCGCCTCACCCTGACCACATCCCCTGGTTTGACCAACCGTGATGCCTTTACCGGCAGTCCATCCATCAGGATCTGCCCCTTGTGACATGCCTCGGCCGCCATCGTCCGGGTCTTGAACAACCTGACAGACCACAACCACTTGTCTATGCGGGGTGACTCATTCATCTCATTACTCTCCGGGGGCTGGGTTTACACCACGCGACGTCTTCTTCCCGGCGGCCGTCTGCTCCCCATGGGGCAATGCCTTTGCGGGCACAGGCTTCTCAACAGATTCCGGGGCCACTCCCTTCCGGGTATTGCTCAGGTTCATGGTCCGCTCAATGCCCAGGTTTCCGAAATTCCGGATCACCTCCAACGCTTCCTGAACCAGCAGGGGCAATGCCTGGTCTTCCTCCCGGTTCCACTTACCGAGGACATAATCGACCTGGTACCCCTTATGAAAGTTATCACCGATACCGAAACGCAAACGGGCGTATTCGTTGCTGCCCAATACCTCGTTGATATTCCGGAGGCCATTGTGCCCCCCATCGCTCCCTTTGGCCTTCACCCTGATGGTGCCGAAAGGCAGGGCGAGATCATCACATATCACCAACAAATTCGACAGGGGAATATTCTCCTTTTTCAGCCAGTAGCTGACCGCCCGTCCACTCAGGTTGACAAAGGTCGTGGGACGCAATAAAATAAAAGTACGCCCCTTGAATTTGTACTCGGCGATAAACCCATAACGACGATCCTCAAAAACAATATTGGACGCACTTGCCAGCGCGTCCAATATCATAAAGCCAATGTTATGGCGGGTATGGTCGTATTCTTTTCCAATATTGCCCAAACCGGCAACCAGGTACTTCACTTATATATCAGTTGTTTAATGACTTAACCTTAAGTTTACCTCGAAATGAATCCGATCAGTGTTCTTCACTCCCGCTGAACCCGTCCCGCCTCAGACGAAACCCGGTTCAACGACCCGGAGTGACCTTATTTCTTACCTCCTTTTTCTGTAGCGGAGGCAGCAGCCTTGGAGGCCCTGGTCACCGTAACAGTGGCGATCACGTTAGACTTGGCAGCCAGAAATTCCACACCATCGATATGGAGTTCGCCCACCTTGATACTCTGTGCCACATCCAGGTCAGAGACATCTACAATCACCTCATTGGGAAGGTTGTTCACCAAACCTTTAACTTTGATTTTCCGGAGGTTGACCTTCAGTTTTCCCCCGGTTTTGGTGCCCTTGGCAGTGCCTTTAATCGTCACCGGAAGTTCAATCTTAATGGGCTTGCTTTCGCTGATCTGCAGAAAATCGACATGCAGCAACTGCTCTTCCACGGGATGCCATTGCATATCCTGTACGATGGACTGATAGGTCTTGCCCTCCAGGTTGAGGTTCACCACGAAGACTTCCGGAGTGTAGACCAACCCGCGAAAATCGCTGAAAGGAACTGAGAAATGCAGGTTTTCCTCGCCGCCGTAAAGCACGCAGGGCACCAACTCCTCTCCCCTCAGTTTCTTTGAATCTTTCTTTCCGGTCACTTGCCGGAGCGTTCCATTAATTTCAAATGATTTCATAATGCGCTTTAAATTATTAATTATGGTACTCAGTTCTTCCCGGCGGAGCCGGGACAAACAGCATACATAACCGCTATGGCTGCCGTTTTTGAAAAAAGCGGTGCAAATATAGCACTTACCTGAAAAATAACGTACTTATAGACTGATTTTTATACACTCTCTCAATGGCATCGGCAAAAGAGTCGGCAATCGAGATGTATTTGATCTTGGGAGAGCTGTTTCTGACAGGCAGGGAATTGGTAAAATAGACCTCTTCCAGCACAGAATTGTTGATATTGTCGAGGGCAGGACCCGACAGGACAGCATGTGCAGCAAAGGCCCTGACACTGTTGGCTCCTTTTTCGAGCATCAGACGGGCTGCCTTGGAGATAGTCCCCGCCGTATCGATCATATCGTCGACGATGATGACATCCTTACCGGCCACTTCGCCGATCAGCGTCATGCTGTCAACCACATTGGCCTTGGCCCTGGACTTATGACAGATCACCATATCGGTCTCCAGAAGCCGGGCATAGGTATTGGCCCGCTTGGTCCCCCCTACATCGGGTGAGGCAATGGTGATGTCATGAAGCCCCAGTTGTCTGATATAAGGGATGAAATTGGCCGAAGCAAAAAGATGGTCTACGGGAACATTGAAAAAGCCCTGAATCTGGTCGGCATGCAGATCCATCGTGATGACCCGGTCGACCCCGGCGGCCGACAACAGATCGGCGACCACCTTGGCCCCTATCGATACCCGCGGCTTGTCCTTCCGGTCCTGACGGGCATACCCAAAGTAGGGCATTACGGCAATCACCTTGTAGGCACTCGCCCGCTTGGCCGCATCGATCATCAGCAACAACTCCATCAGATTGTCGGCCGGAGGTGGCGTCGACTGGATGATAAACACATGCGATCCCCTGATGGTCTCTTCATAACAGGGTTCAAACTCCCCGTCAGAGAATACCGCACAGGTACTGTTGCCTAGTTCCACACCCAGACTTTTGCAAATTTCTTCGGCCAGGTACCGCGAATTCCGGCAGGAAAAGACTTTAAGAGGGTGACTTTTGGTTCCCATGGTATGAAATTTATTTGACCATCAGCAGATGCTGCAAATTTACAACTTTACCGTTACACTTCCCATTTGAAGAGTGCTATTTGCAGGTTTTGTTAACTTCTCCGATGAAGCCGAGGATCTCCTCCTTCCCGGAAGCATGGGCCGAAGAGGTCACAAAAACCGGGGGCAACGGCTCAAACCGCTCTGCCAGGGCTGTTTTGTAAACCACCACAGAGGCCTCTGCTTCCTCCGGCTTCAGCTTGTCCTTTTTGGTAAAAACCACCGCGAACGGAATCTGGCTCTCCCCGACCCATTCCAGAAACTGAAGATCGGTTTCCAGCGGGGCATGACGAATGTCAATCAGTACAAACAAACAGCTGAGATTGGACCGCTCCAGAATGTACCTCCGGAAAGAACTCTCCCACTTGCGGCGTTCGGTCAGCGGTACTTTCGCATAACCATAACCCGGAAGATCCACCAGGTACCACTCCTCATTGATCAGAAAGTGGTTGATCAGCCTAGTTTTTCCGGGTTTTTCAGAAGTCTTGGCCAGCGACTTACTGTTGGTGAGCATGTTGATCAGAGAGGACTTTCCTACATTGGACCGGCCGATAAATGCATATTCGGGCTTGTCGGGCCGCGGGCATTTCGACGGATCACTGTTACTGACCAGAAAACGGGCTTGCTTTATTTCCATGTTATCACAATTGGATCTGAAAGACCCTATGAATCACTCTATATAGACCTCCAGACAACGGGCTTCCCCTGAGATGGTTTGGAGGCTGAAAGCCTCTATGGCCGCAGGAACCAGCACCGTTTCTCCCCGGCTGACCGTTTCCTCTCCTCCATCCCATACCAGCCTGACCTCACCTTCCAGTCCCATGTAAATCACAAAAGTATCGTTCTGCGAGAAATCCCGCTCCATGACTTCATTCATCTCCAGAAGGTTGGTAGTGAAATAGGGACAGGCAGCCACCCTGACCGGCTGGTTGACCGCCCTCTCATACCCTGACTTATTCCCCTCTTTCCATGAAAAATCTATGGCATCCAGGGCCAGGTCGGTATGGAGTTTACGGGGTTTCCCATGCTTGTCGAGCCGGTCAAAATCATAAATGCGGTAAGTGATATCGGAGGTCTGCTGTATCTCAGCAACCAGAATTCCCTTGCCGATGGCATGCACCCGCCCCGCTGGAATGAAAAAGACATCCCCTGGAAAAACTTCTTCCGACAGAAGGAGATCTAAAAGCTTCCCCTTCTCCATATGCTCCAGATACTTTTCCCGGTCCACCTCCTGGTTGAAACCTGAAATCAACCGGGCGCCCGGGTCGGCATCCACCACATACCACATCTCCGTCTTCCCGTAAGCCGAATGACGCTCCCGGGCCAGCGCATCATCAGGATGCACCTGAATCGAGAGATCATCCTCAGCATCAATGAACTTGATCAACAGGGGAAACTCGATCCCATACTTGTCGTAGACCTTCTCCCCCACCAGATCACCCATGTAAATCTCCACGAGTTCCTGCAGGTCATTGCCTGCGAGAAAACCATTGGCTACTTCAGACACATGCCCGCCTACAGCCGACAATTCCCAGCTTTCACCGCATTTTTCCATCGGACAGGAGGGTTTATTCAACACATGGTGCATCCTGTTGCCCCCCCAGATCCGCTCCTTGAAGGAGGGTTTGAATTTCATGGGATAAAGCTGATTCTTAGTGGTCATGGTCTATTTATTATATGGTTGCTATGGATGATGGTCCGATGTTTCCCTCAAAGGCCCGGGGTTTGGAACGATTCAAAGTCGATAGGTGCCCTGGCAGCAGCCACCTGCGCGATCCGCGCTACGACCTCCTGATGGGCAGGGTGAACCCGGTAAGCCTCCAGATCATCAGCCGTCTCAAACCTGGAATACAACATCAGATCATAATTCTTTTCCTCATGCAATGTATTGAGGGCCACATCAAGCTGCACTACCACCGGAATCTTATCCCTCAGGGCTTCCAGTTTCTGCTTAAGCTCAAGCCTGACACTCCTCCTTTCGGAATCCGGCATTTCCATGAGTTTGAAAAGTACGATGTGAGTAATCATAATTTCAGTCCAATTTTCAGCGTGGATACTATGTTCGTGCGAAATTAACACTAATTTAGCTGTGTGAACGGGCCGGAACAGCTTTTGCCCGGATTTTTAACGAAAGCCTAAAGGACATGCTCATCATCGGAATTGCCGGCGGTACTGGGTCGGGAAAGACAACTGTGGTCAATAAAATCGCTGAATCTTTTACGGAAGGTGAAGTGGCCATTCTTTCACAGGATGCCTACTATTACGACAACAGCCATCTTTCCCTGGAGGAACGGAGAAAAAAGAATTTCGACCACCCCGAATCGATCGAATTCCCGCTGATGGTGAAACACATCCAGGCCCTCAAGGCCGGTCATGCCGTTGAACAGCCCACCTATTCCTTCATCTCCTGCACCCGCCAGCCCGAAACCATCCGGATTGAACCCCGGCATGTGCTCATCATTGAAGGGATCCTTTGCCTGGCTGACGAAAGTCTGCGCCGGCTCATGGATGTCAAGGTCTTCGTCGACTGTGCCTCCGACGTGAGGCTCTCCAGGGTCATCCGCCGCGATATCATGGAACGGGGCCGTAACGTCGAAACCGTCCTCGACCGTTACGAGAAAACCGTCCGCCCCAGCCATATGCAGTTCATTGAACCCACCAAAAACTTCGCCGACATCATCGTTCCGCAGGGTGGACAAAACCTCAAAGCCATTGAAATCCTCACCAACTACATCAAGCAAATCCTGAAAAAATCCCATCAGTAAGTTAGGCCGAATCATCGAAACTTAAGAGCTAAGTTTCAGATTTCCCCGTTACTCCATTATACTGATCTTCTTACATTTAGGATTCACATAGCCAAGTGGGGTCCCGACTCAGGC
>CAZKIU010000056.1:0-21839 GCA_964552955.1 uncultured Prolixibacteraceae bacterium | reverse complement strand
GCGGAGCAACGCGGAGCCAATTCCATGGGCGTGAAGAACTGTTTAGGCTTGACCTAGATATATGATTGAAGTACAATGCATTAAATAACAAATATACGTATGAAATTTCCACCCTTACCTGTATTGCCTGAAACCCTGGCCGCCGATGCCGCCAGGTACAAGGCGGTATGTTCCATGCTCCGCTCGGAGGAGCTTTACCGGACTGCCTTTTCGACCATTGATCTGACGACGCTCAATCCGACCGATACCGTTTCACATGTAGCCGCCTTCACACAAAAGGTGAACTCCTTTGTCAGGGATTATCCGGGGATCGCTCCCGTGGCTGCCATTTGTGTCTATCCCAACATGGCGTCGGTGGTCCGTGAGCACCTGGCTGTCGAAGGGGTACAGATCGCCGCTGTGGCAGGAGGTTTTCCCTCGTCGATGACCTTTCCTGCCCTTAAGGCGGAAGAGGCCAGGCAGGCCGTGATTGACGGCGCCGGGGAAATTGATATCGTCCTGCCCCTGTGGGCCTTTCTGGAGGAGAATTATGATTATTGTCTGCGCGAGATCCGAACCATCCGGCAGGCCATCGGTGAGGCCCATCTGAAGGTGATTCTGGAGAGTGGCATCCTGGGTGATCCGGAGAAGATCTGGAGAGCCTCCCTCTTGTCGCTGGAGGCAGGGGCCGATTTCATCAAGACCTCAACGGGCAAAATGGCCGTGTCGGCCACGCCTGAGGCAGCCATCATCATGTGTCATGCCTTGAAGTACTGGGAAGCGTCTCATGGGGAGAAGAAGGGGTTCAAGCCTGCCGGGGGGATCTCCGCGGCCGCGGAGGCGCTGGTTTACATGACCATCGTAGAGGATATCCTGGGCTGCGACTGGCTCAACAACCGGCTTTTCCGGATCGGCGCCAGCCGCCTGGCCAATGATCTGCTGGAAAAAATCACCGGCCACTCCACTCTCTATTTCTGATCGGCTATTCTTGATCAACCTGGCCTGATTGACCATTTCTGATCGGCTTGGTCTGACGCCATCAGGGAAGTCAGGGAGATCCTCCAGAGAAGTCAAAGGATCTTCAAGGAATGATTAGTTTTTCCTCTCGGTGATATAATTCATCAGATCCATCAGGGCATTACGCGCTTCATTTTCAGGGAATTCCCTGATGCCGGCGATCGCTTTTTCACGGAAGAGGTTCATCTGTTCCGTGGCATAGGCAATGCCTCCCTTCTCTCTTACCAGGTCAACCAATTCCCTGACGGCTTCTGTATTTTTGTTTTTCTTTTTGATCAGCCTGAGGATCCGCATCCGTTCACCGGGTGCCGAATGATTGAGCAGATAGAGGAGGGGGAGGGTGATTTTTTTCTCTTTGATGTCGTTTCCGGTAGGTTTACCGATCAATCCTTTCTCCTGGTAGTCAAAGATATCATCTTTGATTTGGAAGGCAATGCCGGCATCCTGGCCAATGGAGTACATCTTTTCGACCGTTTCCGGGGGAGCCGCGACGGAAGCGGCCCCGATGGCCAGGCTAGTGGCGATCAGGGAGGCGGTTTTCTTGCGGATGATGGCGTAATAGGTGTCGGTATCGATATCGAGTTTGCGGCTTTTTTTGATCTGCAGGATCTCCCCTTCACTCATATCCTGCACGGCCCTGGAGATGAGGTGCAGAAAGCCGTACTGTTCATGTTTCAATTGGAGCAGAAGACCCTGCGCCAGGATAAAGTCGCCCACCAGTACGGCCAGTTTATTGCGCCACAAGGCATTGACCGAGAAAAACCCCCTCCGCTCATAGGATTCATCCACCACATCGTCATGGACCAGGGTGGCGGTGTGGAGCAATTCCACGGAACAGGCCGCCACCTGGGTCAATTCCTGGCTCTGCCCCAGCATGGCTGCCGATAGAAACACAAACATCGGCCTGATCTGTTTCCCTTTGCTCCGGTAAATATAATCCAGAATGGTCCCCAGTAATGGAACGTCACTTTGGAGGGTTTTCCTGAAATAGGGTTCAAAACCGGCCAGTTCTTCTTTGATCGGAGCCTTTATATGGTCGAGCAATGTCATTTTTTTTCTCCCTTTAATCCCTGTTTTTAAAAAAATGCTGAAATTCACCTCCTGAAGGCACTGATGCACCATTTTTTCACAGATATCCTGACCTGAAAGACCGGGGATCCTGAAAATTATGGAGCCAAATTAGCAAAAAAGCGACAAAGCAAGTGCACACAGGGAGAGGAATCGGTAAACCAAAGCAGGTCGCTTCATGTTATTCAGGGAATTCATTGTTCATTTTTAAATCTTTCGAAGCATGACGAAAACAATAGGGCCACAAAGCGTTAGCAGCCGGATCATCAATATGCTGAAATCGGATGCCCTGGGCGGTATCCTGCTGATGGTTTTCACGGTCATTGCCCTGATCTGGGCCAACTCACCCTTCCGGGAGAGTTATCATCACCTGTGGCATATTCCCCTGGCGCTGGAGGTGGGGAGTTTCAAGTTTGAGATCCATCTGTTGCATTTTATCAACGATGCCCTGATGGCGGTCTTTTTTTACATGGTCGGACTGGAGATCAAGCGGGAGTTTGTGGCAGGGGAGCTGAGCAGTGGCAGGAAGGCGGCTCTTCCGGCGCTGGGTGCCCTGGGAGGGATGCTTTTCCCGGCATTGATCTACCTGGCAGTGGTCTCCTTTTCAGATACCGAAGGGATCAGGCAGGGATGGGGCGTTCCCATGGCCACTGACATCGCCTTTTCCCTGGGGATCATCAGCCTGCTGGGTAAGCGTATTCCCCTGGCGCTGAAGGTATTTCTGGTGGCCCTGGCCATCGTTGACGACCTGGGGGCCATCCTGGTCATTGCCATCTTCTATACTGCGGAGATCAATATCGCCTATCTGCTGATGGGACTGGGGCTGCTGGCCTTGCTTTTTCTCCTGGAACGCCTCAATTTCAGGACGATTAGTGTTTATCACCTCGTAGGAGTGGTCATATGGTATTTCTTTTATGAGTCGGGGGTGCATGCCACCATTGCAGGGGTGCTTCTGGCCCTGGTCACCCCTATGCGGCGGGAACTGGGTCTCCGGGCTTTCCTGCAGAAGATGAGAAAATTGGAATGCGATGAGAACCATGACCATGAGGGAGATCTGCTCTCCTCGCGGCAGAACGAGAAGGTCCAGATGATTAAGAAACAGATTAAAAGGCTGGAGAGTCCGCTGCAGCGGCTGGAACACGATTTACATGTCACGGTCAATTATTTCATCATGCCGGTGTTTGCGCTGGCCAATGCGGGGGTGACCTTCGGGGGCGGGTCAGGCGGCTTTACCACGGTCACCCTGGCTGTGGCTCTGGGCCTGATGGTAGGCAAGCCCCTGGGGATTACCCTTCTGGCCTGGCTGGGGACTAAAGCAGGATGGGCTGAACTGCCACCGGGTCTTACCTGGAGAAATATCTTCGGCGTGGCCCTTGTGGCGGGTATCGGTTTTACCATGGCGATCTTCGTGGCCACCCTGGCCTTTTCCGATGTTAACCTCCTCAATCAGGCCAAATCGGGCATCTTCCTAGGCTCCATTCTGGCCGGTATCGCGGGCTTCTTTACCCTCAAAAAGATGTTTCCTGATAATATATCACGCTGACCTGCAATATTTAATCAACCTTAGCCCGAATTATTTATATATTTGCATTTTTATAGAAATCATGTCTGAAGTCAAGTTACCTGATGCCGCACAGCTCGAGAAGGCTGCAGGGGTGTTGAAATCCATTGCCCATCCCATGCGGGTGGCCATTCTCCATTTGCTGGAAGGAGGAAAAAAACTGACCGTCACCGAAATCCATGAGGTGCTCGGAATTGAGCAGGCCACGGCATCGCATCATCTGGGGATCCTGAAAGATAAGGGGGTGCTCTGCTCCCTCAGGGAAGGCAAGAATACGCGTTATTTTCTGAAGAATGATATGCTGAATCATTTGGTGGAATGTGTGAACCGTTGTGCATGCAATGACGTGGAATAGGAGAGGATGGTTGCCGTCACACCCCGGAAAAGTGGGAATATGATCATCGTCAGCAACAAATTTACCTCCTGGCTGCTGGGTAAGAGGTACGCCGCCATGTGCCTGGTTCCCTTTCTGCTGGTGGCTCCCGGCGTGGACCTCACCACGGATGCCGTCACCCTGAACCATGAGAAAATCCACGCCCGCCAGCAAATCGAGATGGTGTGGCTCTTTTTTTTCCTCTGGTATTTCCTGGAATATCTGGTCCGGTTCATCCTCTACCGCTCCCATGTCAGAGCATACCTGAACCTCTCCCATGAAAGGGAGGCCTATGCCCATGCCGCAGACCTTGGTTATCTGGAGACACGCCGACCCTTTGCCTGGTTCCCTTTTTTGTTTCATCCATCCGTTTGATTTGCTATGGAACTTGTATTTGCCACCAACAACCGGCATAAATTAACTGAAATTGCCGGAATGCTCGATGACCGCTTCAGGGTGCTCGGGCTCTCCGATATTGGCTGTAGCGAAGAGCTCCCCGAAGAGGGGGAAACTTTGGAGGCCAATGCTTCCCAGAAGGCCTTCTATCTTTACAATAAGTATGGTTATGATTGTTTTGCCGATGATACCGGACTGGAAGTGGAAGCCCTGGGGGGTAAACCGGGTGTTTACTCGGCCCGCTATGCCGGACCCGGGAGAAACTCAGAGGATAACATGACCCAACTTTTAGAGCATCTCTCAGAAATAAAAGACCGCAGGGCACGTTTTAGAACTGTTATCTCCCTGATTGTAGGGGGGAAGGAGCTTCTATTTGAGGGGGTGGCCGAAGGGGTGATCCTTGAGGCCCGAAGAGGATCAGGAGGGTTTGGCTATGACCCGGTGTTCCTTCCCGAGGGGTATGACCGCACTTTTGCCGAATTGTCGCCGGAGGAGAAAAACATCATCAGCCACCGGGGGAAGGCCTTCAGAAAAATGGTCGCTTATCTTTTGGGAGGAAGGGAACTTCCGGAAGAAACGAAACTTTAAGGAAATGAAGAAGTTAATTCATGTATGGCTATTTCTGGTGGTGCTGTCCACTCTGCAGGCCCATGCCGGTGACGGTAAATGGCAGGATTACCTCTCCTTTGTGAAGGCGGTAAGGGTGGCCGATGCGGGCGACAAGGTGTTTTGTGCCACCGATGGGGGACTTTTTTATGTTGACCTGGAAACCAACAGCATCAACAAAATCTCCACGGAAGACGGGTTGAACGATGTGGGGATCCGTAATATTGCATGGAGCGACCGCCACCGTCTGTTGCTGGTCATATACAACAACAGCAATATAGACCTGATTATGGAGAACCGGATTGTCAACCTGGGAGATATCAAACGGAAGCTGGTGTCGGGTGACAAGGCCATATATAATGTTATGTTCCTGGGGGATCAGGCTTTACTGGCCTGTGGATTCGGGATAGTGGATGTTGACCTGAAGGCGGGGGAGATCAGGGGAACCTATATTATCGGGGACAATGGAAGTCAGGTCCGGGTTTTTGATGTACAGAGCGATGGAGAACGGCTCTATGCCGCCACGGAGAAGGGGATTCTGACAGCACCGGCCGATCATCCCAACCTGCTTGATTACCGCAACTGGAGCCGGCTGGAATCGGTGCCCCATGCCGGTGAGAAATTCAGTCACCTGGCCATGGTCAACAATAACCTCCTGGCGGTGTATACGCGCGATCAGTACGATGGCGATGAAGCCTACCTTTATGCCGGAGGTCAGTGGCGACGGGTGATGGGGGAGGTGCCTTATTACAAGGATCTGACCGTAACCGGGAACCTGGTCACGGCCACCGGCAGGGACGATCTCTTTTTGTACGACGGCAACCTGAATCTGACCGGCCGTATCAGCAAGTACCAGCTCGGAGAGGCCTCTCTTTCCGCGGTTCCCTCTTCGGCGGTGCTCTCCACTGGCGGGGTCCTCTGGATTGCCGATAATGACAACAGTCTGATCCGCTATTCAGGAGGAAAATTTGAACAGTATCTTCCCGGAGGCCCCCTTAATAATCATGTCTTTTCGCTGACGGCCAGTGGGGACCAACTCTGGGTGGCGGCAGGCGGTCGTACCGATCCCTGGAACAACCAGTTCAGGCTTCCTCTTTTCCAATGCCTGGAAGAGGGTGAATGGAGTTATTACAGCAAGAAGGAGTTTCCCGAATTCACCGGTTTTTGGGATATTGTGCAAGTCGTGGTGGACCCGAAGGATCCTACCCATCTGTTTGCTGCCAGTTGGGGTGGGGGAGTCCTTGAGTTTAAAGCCGGTCGTTTCGTCAAACGGTATAACCACCTCAACAGTCCCTTGCAGACAGCTCTGCCTGAAAATCCTCAGGAGGCCTATACCCGTATTGGTGGGATGGCTTATGATGGTGCCGGCAATCTCTGGATCACCAATGCCCAGTCGACCCGTGGCCTCCATGCGCTTTCTCCCTCGGGAGAATGGAAGAGCTTTGAACTGACAGGCGTATCGGGATTTCAGTACACGATAGGTCAGGTGATCGTGACCTCTGCTGAGGACAAATGGATCATATTGCCCCGCGGGCGTGATCTTTTTGTGGTTGACAAGGAGGGGGGGCGCAAAAAGCAACTCCCGGTGACTTCCTATTTCAACAATGGGGAGCAGTTGATTTACAACAGGATGAATGATGTCTATGCCATTGCTGAAGATCTCAATGGTGAAATCTGGGTGGGCACCTCCCGGGGGATAGCCATCTTTGCCAATCCGCGGCGGATCTGGAATGAAGAGAGTTTCTACGCTTATCAGCCCAGTCTCGAGCTCAATGACGGGCTATATCATCCGCTGCTTGAAAAGGAGACCGTCACGGCCATCATGGTCGACGGGGCCAACCGCAAGTGGCTGGGGACCCGTAATTCAGGCCTTTATCTGGTGAACGAGAGAGGGAGTGAGGAAATCCTCCATTTCAACACCGATAATTCACCCCTGTTATCCAACACCATCACCAGTCTGGCTATGAATGAGATTACCGGGGAGCTGTTTATTGGGACCGACCAGGGGCTGATCTCCTATCAGACGGGGGCACCGGCAGGAAAAAACAACCTTTCAGGGGTATATGTCTATCCCAATCCTGTCAGGGAAACCTATACCGGTGACATAACCATTGCCGGGCTCATGAAGGATACCGATGTTCACATCACCGATATTGCGGGTAACCTGGTCTTCAAGTCGGCCTCCCAGGGGAGCAGGGTCACCTGGGACGGAAGGAACCTCAACGGGAAGCGGGTGAGCACCGGGGTATACCTGGTTTTTTGTGCCGATGCTTCCGGAAGTGAAACCCAAATTGCCAAACTTCTGTTTATCCGATAAAAGGAGGCCTGGTCGGTCTGAATGTACGGACTGACCCCAGAGGCCCCGGTTGATTTGTCATGCTCGCCAAGACCCGCGCCATAGTATTACACACGGTCAGGTATGGGGAAAAAAGCCTGATTGTGACCCTTTACACCGAAAGATACGGCCGGCAGACGGCGATCCTCAACGCCGCCCGGGGGGCTGGTTCCAAAAATAAGGCCGCCTGGTTACAGCCTCTCTTCCTGGTGGAGACCGATACCTATGTCCACAACAACAGGGAAATACAGCGGATCAAGGAAATCAGACTCACCGATCCCTATCTCTCCATCCCCTTCGAGGTCAGAAAATCAGCCCAGCTCCTTTTTCTGGCCGAGGTGCTGAGGAGGATTCTGCTGGAGGAGGTGCCCCATCCTGCCCTCTTTGAATTTATGGAAAATGCCCTTCTCTATTTTGATATAATGGAAAAGGGGAGCGCCAATTTCCATCTCTGGTTTCTGGTGAGACTGACCGGTTATCTGGGGGTTTTCCCCCAGACCATCCCCGAAGAAAACAGGTGGTTCGATATGCAAACGGGTCTTTTTGTCTCCTCAGAACCGCTTCATCCCGGTTTTATGGACCGGGAAACCACTTCCCTGCTGCGACAATTCATGGAATTGAATATTCATGCCCTTCCAGCGTTGCTCATCACGGCCCGGCAACGTAATCTCCTGATTGACAAGATCCTTGAATACCTTCATTTTCACTTCGGGAATCTTCAGCAACTCAAGTCGCGGCCTGTTTTAAAAGAGCTCTTCAATGATTAAATCAGAGGAATAATGTTTACATTTGCTTTATGCTAACGGACCCAGATTAACACGGGAAGAAAAGGTTGGTTACTTTATGCAAACGAAATTGCCGGAAATACAGGGAAGCTCTTTTTGGGACATGAGGGCGATGGCGTTGGAGAACAATGCCATTGACATGTCAACGGGTATCACGGAGTTCAGTCTCCCTGCCCGCCTGGGAGAACTGGCTTCCTCCGTCATTAAGAATCATTACAACAATTATGCACCACCGGAAGGATGCCTCAGCCTGAGGGAGCAGATTTCGGGCCGTTATTTTAACCAATATGGAAAGCGTTATTCTCCGGTGACGGAGGTGACGGTTTCTGCCGGGGCGATTCAGGCGGTCTCCACGGCCATTACGGCGGTGGTGAATGAAGGGGATGAGGTCATTATCTTTGAACCTTCCTATATTACCTATGGTCCGGCAGTGCGGCTTAATGGGGGTACCCCCGTCCATGTGCCTCTCAAGGAGCCTGGATTCAGGGTGGAGTGGGAGGATCTGCGCAAAATGATCACCACCAAAACGCGGCTGATTATCCTCAATACCCCGCATAATCCGACCGGTATGGTCTTCAGTCGCGAGGATATGTTACAACTGCAGCGGTTGGTTGCAGGCACGGGAATCTATATCATCAGCGATGAGACGTACGAGAGTCTCTCCTATGATCAGGATAAACACCAGAGTGCCGGCCAGTTTGAAGGGTTGGCCAGCCGCAGCTTCATCATCTCATCCCCCGGTCCGGTCTACCATATCAATGGTTGGTGCCTGGCCTGGTGCCTGGCCCCGGCAGCCCTCTCTGCTGAGTTCAGGAAAATCCAGGACTACCAGATTTTCAATGTTGCCTATCCTTTCCAGCAGGCTTTGGCCGAATTCATGGAAGGCGATACCTCCCGCGAGGAGATCACCGAATTCTACCAGGGTAAGCGGAACTATTTCAACCGGCTGCTCAAGGGAACCCCCTATCTTCTGCAGCCCACACAAGGGAGTTACTTCCAGTTGGTTAACTTTTCGGGGATTTCTGCTGAACCCGACACCGACTTTGCCCTACGGCTCCTCAAGGAGGGTGGCGTGGCTGCAGCACCTCTCTCCCTCTTCATGCACAAGAAAAAAACAACCCAATACCTGAGGTTCTGTTTTGCCAAGAAGAATGAAACCCTCGAGGAGGTCGCCCGTAGACTGATCGCCTTCGCCGCCCAATCAGGGAAATAGAATCTCCCTCAGGCTGGTTCCTTCCCGGCTGATACCCTCACTGCCCTGGCTGAAGTCCTATCCATCCCGTCAGAACTCCTTTTAGCCTGACTTAAGCCTTATCCTTCCTGTCAGAACTCCTTTTGGCCTGGCTTATTTTTCCCCCGCACGGTTTGTCTATGACCGCCGACGCATTCAATCACTCCTTCAGAGCGGCCACCCGGATGGGTAGGAGAGGCAGGTCATTTAGCGGTTATGGGGTACTCCCCGACGTGCTGCGGAAGACGATCGCCTCATAGGTGTACAACTCGGCATTTCTCCAGCCTTCCCATCCCAATCCTGCTTTGTCGCGCGAGCACCTGCCGAGGAGTTCCTCCCTCTCCCATCCGTATTTGGTGGCCACCTGGGGCAGGAAGGTACCCGATGACCATCCTTTTTTGATATAAATGCCATGTTTTCCGGGGACGATCTCCTCAGGGGAGTAGATACGGCGGAGGGGCGTAAGGACTGAAATCTCAAGGATCATGGCGGGAAGTTCATCCGGTTCCGGGGGGTTAAAGCGGCCATCGTGGGTGGCCGAAGCCGCCGAACGGCATACCACTTCAGCCAGCGGATCCCCGGAATCAAAACTCCCGATACAACCCCGCAGTTTTCCGGCGATGTAAATGGAGACGAATGCTCCGGCGGGAAGGGCCAGGTGGCCTGTCAATTGCGTGGAATCATCCCTGGGGTGATTGGTCGGCTGCTCAGTATCTTCCTCCGGGGATTTAGTCCAACTGCCGGCGCCATTGCCCCGGGGATCCTTCACTGGCCCATTACCTTCCGTTCTTCCCTCATGCGGGCTTTTATCCCACATCCCCCCTTCAGCTTGACTTCTGCGTCCCTCCAATCCTTCTTCAGGGCTGATTCTTCTTTTATTCACTACTATCTCCCTGACCGAATGGGTAGCGATCTGCAGCAGTTTTTCCTTCTCCTGATGGGTGAGGAAGAATTCCTCCTTCCGGGCATGAAAGAAAGCCACAGCGCTGTAGCCGACCACCCGGTCATGGTCACCGAAATGGGGTTCATCGCCTGAATTGCGGTAGTCGATCCATTCTGCTGAGAGCTCTTCCGCGGAGGTCAGGTGGAGCAGGGTCACCACCGACGTCCATCCGCATAGCGAAGTGGCCAGTCCGGGTATCTTTTTTTTGCGGTTTTCTTCGAGTGATTGCAACAGTTTTTCGGGTGCATTGGTGAGGATGGCTTCGGTGGTGGCCTTATCGGTAGTCACGGCATCTTCGTAGCAGGGATAGTGGGAGAGGTCGGAGCTGGCGACAAAGAGGTTCTCAGGGGTGAAAAAAGGGCGGAGGAGGTCGGCCAGCTGGAGGCACTCCTGTGGGTGGTGAGTTCCCAGGATAAGGGGGACCAAAAGGAACGTATCCCCCAGTTTGTGTTGCAGAAAGGGGAGTTGCACTTCGAGGCTGTGTTCTCCCAGGTGGGCCTCTCTGCCCGTTGTGATCAGCGGGCTTTTTTGGGCCAGGAGCCGGCAGGTTTCCCTGTCGAGGGGCACTCTTCCGAGAGGCGTCTCATAATCCCCGGCACACCAGACGGAAGCTCCCGGAAAGCTCATCTGATGGCTGGAGGCCAGAATGAAGATCCTGTGGTAGCGGTGGCCCCCGGGGATCTGGTTAAAAGCCGAGGCGGCCACCCTGCCGCTGAACACGTACCCTGCATGGGGGACGATCAAGGCCCGGGGGACCTCCTCAGGACGAAGGGGAGGTTTGGCCTCCCCGAAAAGGGATTCCACTTCTTCCCGTAATTTTTTCTCCGTTCCCGGGTAAAACCTCCCGGCCACCGCCGCCGGCCGGTTGGCTTTATAATCCCTGTCATGATCCATCTTTCCGCTCATTAGACATTTTTGCCCTTGTACGGAAAAAAAGGGCTCCGGGTTGGATGGGCCCTGATGGTTCCGGTAGATCGATACCGGTGGACAAGAACAGCCCTGATGGTTTTAATGGGATGGTTCAAATGATCGGAGGGGATTTTTGCTTAACTTTCGGGGTAGATTCCAAAACCAATAATACCGAATGCCATGGCATCATCTATGAAAATCAACCGGCGCAGTTTTCTGGCCACTACGGCTGCCGCCTCGGCAGGCTTTACCCTATTACCCCGGAGTGTACTGGGGGGGCGTGGTTTCGTGGCCCCCAGCGACAAGCTGGCCATAGCCTATATCGGATGTGGCACTCAGGGGTTGAGGGAGATGGCCACCCTCATTGCCGACCCGGCCGTACAGATGGTGGCGGTCTGCGATCCCAACAAATTCACCACCGACTATGTCGACTGGTCGGCCGACGGATTGAAAAACGATATCCGCCGGGCGCTGGGTGATCCTTCCTGGGGTTCAGCGTTGAAGGGAATTCCGGGAGGCCGGGATGTGGGGCAGGAGTTCGTGCAGAAGTATTATGCCCAATCCACCGGAAAAGGAAGCTATCAGTGTCCCTCCTACAGTGATTTCCGGGAGTTGTTGGAGAAGGAGCGGGATATCGATGCCGTGAAGATCATGACGCCCGACCATCTGCATGCGGCGGTGGCCCTGGCTTCCATGAAGAAGGGGAAGCATGTGGTGACCCACAAGCCCATTGCCAACCGGATGAATGAGGCAAAAAAAACCATTGAGATGGCGGGGACGCCCGGGTTAAGCACCCATCTGCTGGCATGGAGCCGCCGCCCCGGTTATGATACCATTAAAAGTTGGATCGCCGCGGGGTTCATCGGCACCCTCCGGGAGATCCACAACTGGTCGAACCGGCCGGTATGGCCCCAGTGGCAGGCCAACCCCACGGAAACACCGCCGGTGCCCAAAGGTTTTGACTGGTCGCTGTGGCTGGGGCCCGTTCCCGACCGCCCCTACCATCCCCATTATACCCATGCCGTTTTCCGGGGATGGTATGACTTTGGCGGGGGCAGTATCGCCGACATGGGCCATTACAGCCTCTTTCCGTTGTTTCTCACCCTGGGCATAGATACGCCGGCCATCAGCGCCGAGGCGTATGCATCCACCACCTGCACACTGGACCATGGTGTGTCGCGGCAGCTCCGCAACGAAGTGGCCTTTCCGCTCTCCTGCATCATCCGGTTCGAGTTCCCGGCGCAGAAAGAGTTGCCCCCCTTCGACCTGATCTGGTACGACGGCGGCATGCGCCCCCTGGTCCCCGATGAACTTCGTTCGGCCGGTAAGGGACTATCCCCCGAAGGCATGATGTTTGTTGGCGACAAGGGAAAGATCGTGGCGGGTTTCCGGGGTGAAAAACCCGTGCTGCTGCCGGAAACGAAAATGGGTCTACTCCGGAAGGAGGAGGAAGAAGAGCGCGAGGAACGGGGTAATGCGGTCTGGATCGACGCCTTCCGGAACGGAAGCCACTCCCCCGGAAGTTTTATTCATGCCGGACCGGTGACCGAGACCATTCTGTTGGGAGCGGTAGCCCTGCGGGCCGGTAGAAAAGTGGTATACGACAGCCATGAAATGAAAATTACCAATTTTCCGGAGGCCAATAAGTTTCTGACCCGCGAATACCGCCCCGGCTGGGAAATTTAAAAACAGCCGGCATAAGAGATTTCCTCTGAAAGAAAGTTTCCGTAAAAGGGCTTCTGAGCGCTGAACATCATGTAAATAAGAGAGATATGATCACAAGAAGAGAATTTTTAGGCCGGTCGGCGGCGGCATTAGGTACGCTGGCCCTGGCATCACAGCTTCCCGGTAGTCTTTCGGCCCAGGCTGCCGGACATACACCGGCTCCCCGCAAGTACAAACTTCCCCTGGGATTCCAGGTGTGGACCATCAGGGAAGATCTGCTGAAGGACTTTCCGGGCACCCTGAAAAAGATGGCCGACCTGGGGTATGAGACCGTGGAGATGTGCTCCCCTCCGGGGTATGGCTGGGAGCCTCTGGTGAAATATTCGGGGAAGGAGATGCGTAAAATCGTCAGCGATGCCGGGTTACAACTCGAGAGCACCCATTATGGGATGAAGGAACTCAGGGAGAACCTGGGGGAAAGGATCGAATTTGCCGCCACCTCGGGGCAGAAACAGATGATCCTCTCCAGTTTTGGTCTTTCCAAGGAGGCTACCCTCGACGACTGGCGCCGGGCCGCAGAAGAGCTGAATGAGATAGGCCGCAAAACCGCAGCCGCAGGTCTCCAGATGGGATTCCACAACCACCATACCGAATTCCAGGAGATCGACGGGGTACTCATCTACGACGCACTGCTGAAGAGCTTCGACCCTCTGCTGGTGAAGCTGCAGTTCCAGGTGGCCGTGGTGAACATCGGTTTCCAGGCTGCCGAATATTTTCTGAAATACCAGGGGCGGTTTATCTCGGCGCACTTGGCCGACTGGTCCTATCTGCAGAAGAAGAACGTCGCCCTGGGACAGGGTGGTGTCGACTGGAGTCTCTTTTTTGAAAGGGCCGACAAAGCAGGGGTGAAGAACCTCTTCGTGGAGATGGACCCGGACACCTTTGCCGACAGCGCGAAGTTTTACTACGGGAAATAAAATCTCCCTTCTACAGGCGGCCCCTCCGGATATCTGTGTCCGAGGGGGCCGCACAGGGGTACGAAGCCGGTGAGGCCTGCCGGCTCGCCCTGCTGTTGACCGGAGGGCAGGCCTGGCAGCGGGCATGCACTTCAGGGTTACGAGGGGAAGTCTGCGTGCCCCGGGCAGGTCACTCAACGGCGGGGACCTTCAGCCGGTCGCCGGTGCCCTGGATCATAATGCGCTCCCACTCCTTACCATAGCCGGGATGAGAGGGCCTGGCGGGAATATTTTTTCCGTTGCCGTTATCCTTGAGCAGGTGGCCTTCCGTCACCTTCAGGTTGCCGTCGGTATACCTCATGAAGAGGTAATGGTAGAATTTTTTCCAGGCATTGACCAATTGGTTGCCCGAATACTCTGAATAGGCGGTGAGATAGTCCACGGCCGCTGAAGGATCTTTCACCCAAAGGGCATGGGCCTGCTGGTCGGTGATGGCCACCTCGTTGCGGAACCGTTTTTCCCATTGGGCCTGATAGACTTCGATTTCGGGGTGGATCATATTGTATCGTGTATAGGCCCAGTTGTTGACCTGGCTGAAAGTCCAGAAGGCGGAGGTCTCCGACCAGGTGATCATGGAGCCGTTGCCCCAGGCATAGCTTTCGGGGATGCTTTGGATGCCGCAATACATGGGGGCGTAGACGCAGCCATCGGCATCGTCGACGCCGAACCAGAAGATGCCGCCGATGGGGTCGGGGAGCCAGTGGCGCGACTGGGCCACGAAGCTGTAGCCTGTTTGCTGGGTAGCCACGGCCCGCTCGTTGAGGTAGGTGACGCTGTCGACGGTGAACTCCATGGGCCGCCAACGGTAGGGAAGCCCGAAGGGCCCCGCCCCGGGGTCGTTGCGCATGTCAAGGGGGGTATCCTCATAATGGTCGCGCATACCTGCCATCACCTGCTCCAGGGTTACCGGCACGTCAGGTTTCACCCATAAGGGTAGCCGGTTGGAGACAAATCGGTTCGGATTGGCCCTTTTATCGGGGAAAGCTGCCTGGCGGTCCAACTTCCCCTGGGCATATCGGGTGTAATCCTGGTTTTCGCGGATGTCGCTGCTGATCTTCCGGAAGAAAGACCAAACCCTGGCATCACAGTAGCGGGCGCCACCGAAATTGACGGGATTATAGACATCGGAGAAGCTGAAAGCAGCATCGGACCCTTTATAGAAGCCCTGTTTCCGGGCAAAGGAGATCACATCGGGGGAGTGGTAGACCTCCTGTGACGGGTTTTCCCAGTTGTTGGTTTTCTGGAAGGGAAAGGAGGTGATGCGGGCCTGGTTGGCATGGCCACTCACCATGCCGTCGGGGATGCGCAGGGCGACCCATACCGCTCCTTTTTCATATTTTCCCTTGCCGATCATCTCCAGGATCCAGGCTTCGTTTTTATCGGAAACGGAGAAGGATTCCCCGGAGGAGGCATAGCCGTATTGGGCCACCAGATCTGTCATCACCCTGATGGCTTCCCGGGCCGTTTGGGAGCGCTGGAGGGCGATCCGCATCAGGGAGCCATAGTCAGGGATGGCCCCGGGTTGCCGTTGCAGGGAGTCCAATCCCCCAAAGGTGGTCTCCCCGATGGCGACCTGGTGCTCGTTCATGAACTGGACCACCGAATAGGTGTGGGCCACTTCGGGAATGGTTCCCAGGAATTTGCCGTTCTCGTAATGGTAGAGTTCGCAGGCGCTTCCGGGGGCATGGTCGGCAGCGGGGTAAAAGGCAATGGCCCCGTAACGGGTGTGTGAGTCGGCAGCATAGGTGATCATTACCGACTGGTCACTGCTGGCTCCCCGGGTAATAATCAGGTTGGTGCATGCCCGGCTGACAAATGGGGTGGTCAAAAGCGCCATCCCTGTCACGATGAGGGTCAATTTTATGTTCATGGTAACCATTTTTCATTTGTATTGTTGCTTGTTAATAGCTTGTTCTTCAGTTATATACCGTGGTGAAGCCGGTTAATGTGCTTCACGCCCATGGAATTGGCTCCGCGTTGCTACGTCGAACTCCGTTTCGCATGGAGCAAATATACATGTCCTTCTGAGATCGGTGCACCATGCGACTTTCACAAAAATAGAAAAATAGGGTTACCCGCCTTCAATAGATCCTGCTGTGTTTCTGGCAGAGTTCGATAAATCTCTTTACCCTTTCAGGTGAAACATCGTTTTGAATGATGTGTGCGGGAGAAATCATGTACCCTCCGTTTCTTCCAAGGATATTGATCTTTTCGATAATATCCCTTTCAAGCGCTTCATCGCTTCCGTTGGGCAGAAGATCCTGCTGGTCGATAGCTCCCCAGAAGGCAAATTTCCCGCCGAAATTGCGCTTCATCTCTTCGGGGGAGTGACCCGGAACTCCCGGCTGGACAGGGTTGAAAACCACAAATCCCATATCATGGATGTCATCGAGCAGTTCACTGACGGCCCCGTCACAGTGGAGAATAGGGATGATGTCGGGTTTGGCGGCCCTGAAACGGTCGTTCATGCGTTTGTAGATCGGTTTCAGTTGATCTCTGAAGGTTTCGGGGGGCAGGAGCAGACTGGTTTGGGTACCGAAGTCATCGCCGTACCAGATGGCATCGACGCCCCTTTCGATCAGCTGAAGCCCTATCTGGGTCTGGAATTCGGCGCAGGCTTCGAACAGCGGAATCACGTATTCCGATTCCAGCATCATATCGACCAGCAGTTTTTCCATGCCTACCAGCTGATGGCCCAGTGAAAAAACAGTGACCTCGATATCTCCGATGACCAGGTAGTCGTCATGGTATTTGCGGATGAGGGCTTCGGCATCGCGGTATCTTCCGGGAGCCAAAGGATCGGGGAATCTGAACCGTTCGATATCCGCTTTGGTTTCAGCATGTGCCAGGGGATAATCCACCACTTCCACATAAAGGGAGCCCTGCCTCATTTTCATGCCATACTCATTGAGCCAGCATCCCTGTTCATCCCTGACGATGCGGTAATCGTCCGATACCGATGCCCCGGTGACCACCACATCGCACCCCATGGCTACCCTCAGCTCGTTGGCGCTGATCCGGTAGGTCACATCTTCGTAAAGATTCTCAGTGAAATGGACCGGAATGCCCATCTCTTTCCCGAAATGACTGGCCAGCTGGCGGCAGAGTTCAAACTGAAGGGGAACCCTGTCGGGAAGCCCCGGCATTTGCTTCAGGGCTTTTAAGACGCGTTCTCTGGGTTTCATCTGTTTAAATTATTGTGTATATATGGTAAAACTCGTGAAACAGATGTAATACCCATGTGGTTAATCATCACGGTTTGTGCATAAATTATGCATGGGTATTTCATACGTTTAAATTATCTTTTGGTGGTTAAAATTCCGGAATATGGTTAACGCCCCATTTTTTATTGGGACGGTCACTCATCTCAAACCGCAGTTCGCCTCCTTCCGACAATTCGCGGTGGGAGATGAAACTGGTATCCAGGGCTTTCCCGTTCAGCCATACCGATTTGACGTAGATGTTTTTGTCAGAGAGATGGTTGGCTTGAATGGTGAGGGTTTTTCCTCCCGGCAGGCTCATCACGCCCTGACCGACGGAGGGGGAACCAATGGCATACCAACCTGATCCGGGAGTGACCGGGTAAAAGCCCAGTGACGAAAAGATGTACCATGCCGACATCTGTCCGCAGTCGTCATTTCCGCACAACCCATCGGGTTTGTTGAGGTACATGGTGTTCACGATCTGGTGGATCCGTTCCTGGGTTTTCCAGGGTTTCCCCGCCCAATTGTACATGTAGGCCACATGGTGGCTGGGTTCATTACCGTGCACATAGCACCCGATGAGTCCCTCCCGGGTAATATCTTCGGTCTCCGCAAAATAGGCATCGGGAAGGTACATGGAGAAGAGGGAGTCGAGATGGTTGGTGAATCGGTCGTTTCCCCCCATCTTCCTGATCAGGGCCGGTATGTCCTGCGGCACGTAGAGCGAGTAGTTCCATGAGTTTCCTTCGATAAAGCCCTCGTTGGCGGTATGCAATGCGTCAAACGGCTCTTTCCAGGTGCCGTTGCTGTATCTGGCCCGCACAAAACCCCGCTTTTCATCAAAGAGAAGCTCCCAGTTGCGGGCGCGCTGGTCAAACTGTGCAGCCATCTCCTTTTCACCCAGCGATTCGGCCAACCGGGCGATGGTCCAGTCGTCGTAAGCGTATTCGAGGGTCATCGAGGAGCCGTTCACATTCTTATCGAAGGGAATATAGCCGTATTTCATGTAATCGGCCAGGTTGCCATAGTTCTTATAGGTGGCGGTGGAGACACAGGCTTTCAGAGCCCGGTGCCGATCAAACCCCCTGATGCCGTTAACCCAGGCATCGACGATGACCGGTACGGCATGGTAGCCGATCATGCACCAGTTTTCGTTGCCGAAGTGGCTCCACACCGGGAGCATCCCATGGACACTCTGATCGTAATGGGCCAGCATGGAGTTGATCATGTCGGAGGTGCGTTCCGGCTGTACCAGGGTGAAGAGGGGGTGTAAAGCCCTGTAGGTATCCCAGAGGGAGAAAACGGTGTAGTTCACAAATCCTTCAGCCTGATGGATGTTGTGGTCGAGGCCCCGGTAGCGGCCATCCACATCCATGTATTCCACAGGATTGATAAAAGTGTGGTATAACGAGGTGTAAAAGGTGACCTTCTTCTCTTCGGGTGCATCAATTTTTATCCTCCGGAGTTCCTGTTCCCAGCGTTCCCTGGCGTCGGTTTTCACCCTGTCAAAATCGAAATGGGGCACTTCAGCCCGGAGGTTTTTCAAGGCTCCTTCGGTGCTCACCGCAGACAATGCAAATTTGATCTTGATTTCTTCTCCTTTCCGGGTGGAGAAATCAAAATGGGCTTTCAGATTTTTCCCGGCCATCTCCGGAAAGTTGTGCTGTTCATCGAATTTCCTCCAGAAACCCTTGTAAATCAACTCCTCGTCGTTTCTGCAGCCGTAATTTTTGATGGGTTTGGAAAAGACCATGGCGAAGTAGAGGTAATTGGTGCGGGCCCAGCCCCGTGTAATCCGGTAGCCGGTCACCAGGGTGTCATTTTCCACCCTGACATACGACCAGAGCACTTTCCCTTCGTAGTTGTAAATGCCGTGGTTCAGGTCGAGAATGATATGGCTGTCGTCGCTTTCGGGGAAGGTATAGCGGTGAAAGCCCACCCGTGAGGTCGTAGTCATTTCCGCGTCGATCCCATAATCGTCGAGCCTGACACGGTAATACCCTGGTTCTGCTTTTTCGGTTTCATGGCTGAAACGCGACCGGTAGCCGCTCTCCGGATGGCTGGCGGTACCCGGATTGAGTTGCAATTGGCCTACTGTGGGCATGACAAGGAAATCACCCAGGTCGGAATGGCCCGTCCCGGAAAAATGGGTGTGACTGAACCCCACAATCGTTTTGTCATTGTACTGGTATCCGGCACAATAGCGGTACACGGTGCCAGTGTATTTTCCATTCACCGCGTAAGGAATGGTATCGGTATCGGGACTCAGCTGAACCATGCCGAAGGGCACGCAGGCTCCCGGAAATACATGTCCCATCTCGCGGGTGCCAATCATGGGATCGACATATTGAGTGAACCCTTCTTCAGGACTCTGTGCCCCGGTGACCAGGGTGGTCAGACACCATCCTGCTGCAATCAGTATGCTTTTTAATTTAATCATCGTCCTGTTATTATCCTTTTGGTGATTCTTTTATTCATATTAGTCCAGCGCTCCGCTTTTCATGTTCATGAGTGGGACGGCCTGACTGCGGTTTCCCATTTTTCCCTTCACCTTGACTCTGATGACCGAAGCAATGGTATCGGGAGCAGTCGGGGGAAGTGTAAGGGTCAAACCTTGGGTTCCGGTGGTGGTTTTGAGTTTTTTACCGTTAGCCAGGAGGGTAGCGGAATGGACCTTTGCCGTGAAGCCGGGAATAAGCAGTTGCCCGTCATCAGGCCAATCGAAAACGGAAAGATAAAGCAGGGTATGGTTCCCTTTGGTTTTAGCCGTGCATTCGCCCCAGGGGAGCGGGTCAAGAGGGCTGGCTTCCGTTCCATATATGGCTTCATGGTTCACTTTCATCCATTTTCCGATTTCTTTCAGCCTTTGTATGCTCTCTTCCGGAAAGGTCCCATCGGCTTTGGGGCCAATGTTTAACAGGTAATTGCCCCCGCGTGATGCGATTTTGATCAGGTTCCGGATCAGGCTCTGGGATGATTTCCAGTTTTTATCGAACGATTTATACCCCCAGGAGTTATTCATGGTCATACAGGTCTCCCAGTTCTGACCGGCAACAGCATCCCGGTCGGGGATCGACTGTTCGGGTGTTTTGGTATCACCCGGAAAATCGGCATGTAAACGGTTGTTGGAGATGATCGCCGGTTGCAACTTCAGCAATTCCTGTAGTTTTGCTGCCCCTGCCGCGCTCTTCATCTGGGCATCGTAATCCCACCATAATACCGATACTTCACCGTAATGGGTCAACAGTTCCCTCACCTGAGGAACAGCCACCCGGTCGATGTATTCATCAAAAGTGGAAGTCATCTGTACCGGATCCCAGTGACCGTCGTGTTCCAGGGTATACTGGTCGATTTT
The DNA here is from genome assembly GCA_964552955.1 of uncultured Prolixibacteraceae bacterium. GTDB lineage: Bacteria > Bacteroidota > Bacteroidia > Bacteroidales > Prolixibacteraceae > UBA1413. The sequence goes on along the minus strand of CAZKIU010000056.1, from coordinate 1,397 downwards.
TGTGGAATCGGGGTTGGGCCACCCTTCACGCATCAGTCTGCGGGCTGCCGAACCGCCCGGGTTGGTCCAGTCGACTGCCTGGGAATAATAAAAACCCAGTTTGATCCCCTGTTTATGGCAGGCATCGGCCAGGGGTTTCAATAAATCCTTTCCATAGGGAGTGGCATCCACCACATTCCAATCACTGGCCTCCGTATCGAAGAGGGCGAACCCGTCGTGGTGCTTGGCTCCGACGATCAGGTATTTCATACCCGCCTCTTTGGCTATTTTTACCCATGCTTCCGGGTCGTAATGATCGGGGTTAAACGATTTGGCTTTTTCACGGTATTCCGCCACCGGTATCTTGCACCGGTTCAGTATCCAGGCCGCATCGCCCTTGGCCTGCTGATGCCCGTTATACACCCCGCCGTAAAGTGAGTATACCCCCCAGTGGATGAACATGCCGAACCTGGCTTCCTGCCACCACTCCAGCCTCCCGGCATCCGGCTGTTTTTTCTGCGCCTGCATAGCCTGACTCAGAAAAATGAATACCAGCAGATAGACTGTTTTTTTCATTTGTATCGTTGCTTGTTAGAAACATGTTCTTCAGTTATATGTCGTGGTGAAGCCGGTTAATGTGCTTCACGCCCATGGAATTGGCTCCGCGTTGCTCCGCCGAACTTCGTTTCGCATGGAGCAAATATCCATGTGCTTTTGTGGTCGGAGCACCATGCGACTTTCATGACGATTCAGTTTACCGGTTTCTACGGGCTAATTCGTTATCGTAATACGCTTTCCTGCTCCGTTTTTACATCCTGATACCGACATATTTTTTGATTTCCCGTCGGTGGTCACTTCTTTCCCGGAAGTGTCAAAAAAGAGGTGGTTCAGTTGCACTCCGTCGCACGCTGAGAGCACCAAACCTTCCGATCCCTCCACCGCTGTGCTTTTAATGGTTGCTCCGGTTATTGTCAGCGCATTACAACTGTTGTACGCCTGAACATCACCGCAGGCATTGATGAGGTTAATCCCTTCAATGACAATACCCTGGCAATGGTTCATGACGACCAGGGCCGGTATAGCCTGCTCCTCACTCTCCTTCAGGTATCCTTTCCTGATCTGGGTTCTGATTTGAGCCAGGAGAGCGGTTCCCTGCCCATCCAGGACCCCTTTTCCGGTGATGCCGCTGTTGATGACCGAATCGGCGACGATCAGGCTGTTTCGACCGCCAATACCCCGGTAATCGTAAATGGTGGGAGCCCCCACCAGCACCGCTCCTTCTTCCAGCTGAAGCGTTACATTATTCTTAAGCTGGATGGTTCCGGTCAGGTATCTCCCTACATAAAATACCAGCCGGCCCCCCCCGTTTTCGCTGATATAGTCAATGGCTTTCTGGATGGAACGGGTGTTCAGGGTAC
>CAZKIU010000055.1:8200-22120 GCA_964552955.1 uncultured Prolixibacteraceae bacterium | reverse complement strand
AGGGGAGCTGAAAAGCTCCCCTTTTTGTTTTGGAATATTTTGTATACAGAATTATTCCGAATCCGCGGGAGAATACAATAAGGGTACAACCAGTCTGTTGCTCGTGCGTCTTTGTGCGTTGGTGAGAGGCCTGTTATCTCGACTCAGTCGGGACGGGGACGGGGTCGGGTTCTGTCAGCGCTGCCGGAACGAAGAAGCTGAAATGGACGCTGCCGTAGTGGCGCATTTCCAGGAATCCGGGGAGGTGGTTGAAGCGGAACGCTTTGGGGTGTTCCAGGACAAAGAGTCCGCCCGGTTTCAGGAGCCCGGATTGCAGCACTCTTTCGGCGACCTGGTTGAACCAGGGTAGGTCGTAGGGTGGATCAGCGAACACCAGGTCGAAGGCCCCACCACTGCGGGCCAGAATGCGGAAGACATCATCCTGGATCAATTTTAGGTTGGAGGCGCCCAGTTCGGAAATGACTTTACGGATAAAGCGGCAGTGGACGAAATCTTTTTCGACGGCGGTGACCTGGCGGCAGCCGCGGCTGACCAGCTCGAAGCTTATGCTGCCCGTGCCGGCAAACAGATCCAGCGCCTCGGCCTCTTCCCAGTTGATCCTGTTCTCCAGAATATCAAAGAGACTTTCCTTACTGAAGTCGGTTGTAGGACGCGACCTGAAATCTTTTCCGGGATGGAACTGTCTCCCTCTGTATTTACCCCCAACAATTCGCATGGTTATATTGGTATGACTCCGGGCAGAAGTTGCGCGGGAATTTCCGTTAAAGGGATACTCTCCCCGGAAGGGTATTCAGTTGTAAAAAGGGTGATCCGTGGGATGTGGTTTTTAAGAAGCACATACCGGCTGTCCTGTACATCTATCCTTCCCGAAAGGGTCACCGGGCCAGTCTCGTATCCGGGTAGGTTGAGGAAGGAGAGCAGATAGAAGAGCAGGTCGGTTTCAGACCTGTAGTCGAAGGTGTTGACCACGTCGGGTCTACCCCCTCTGATGCAAATCACTGAAAACCAGTGGTCATGCAAATGAACAAAAAGACCATTGGGGCCTTGTTGGCTGAAGTTGCGGAGCAACAGGGCGATTTCATGGGAGATTACACAACCCGGGTGGTGATCTCTGAAGAATGCGGACAGTGGTTCATGGACCGGGAAGGCCATGACGGCATCAAGAGGCTCGAGTGGGGTCATCACCAGTTCGGTGTCAGCAGTGGAAAACTTCTCTCCGGCCAACAGGCGGGAGGCTGCTTTATCCGAGAAGAGCGGGCGGGGAATCAATACAAACCGGGGGTCTCCCAAAGAGATGGTCACCTGACCGAACTTCAGAGTACTCCAGTCCTCCGTGTCATAGCGTTCCCTGACTTTTCTCAGCAGCTGACCGTATCCGGTGAATTCCCAGTGATATGATTTCCACCACAGAATCTCTCCCGTGTCGGGGGTATGCACACAAAATAAAAATCCATCCAGGCTGGCCTGGATGGATAATTCATATCTTGAGCACGCTGACCGTTCAAAGGTTATCTTCCGGAATTCCTGCTCCTCCATAAGGTGTTATTCCCAGTTACCGGCATTGTTATTGGTCTCGGTCAATGATCCCACTTTCAGCCCGGGATACTTGTTCTGGATCCGTCTCTGGTCGTTGAGGTTGATCCTAAGCTGTTGATCCATACCTCTGAGAAGGATGTTGTTGTGGGCTTTGGCTTCAAAAACGGGGACGTTGATACCTGAGCCGGTTTCGATAATGGTGGCTCCGAGTTGGAACTCAGCAATGGTATCAGGAACCGGTATGTACCTGAGTTGTTCGACATTGAACCCACTCCCGAAAATGGAAGCTACTACACTCTCCCGGATGGTGTCACGTACGATCAACCCCATCTGCAGCGCCTTCTTTTCTGTAATGCCCTGTTCGAGCATACTGTCGGTAATGTTCCCGATTTTGCGCACCATTTTGATGGAATCATGCTGGACAAATTGAAGCAAGGTGTCCCAGCTGCCGGTAAAACGGCCATGTACATCTTTGAAGGCCAGTTCAGCCTTGCGGATATCTTTCAGCCTCTCGATCGTGGCGTCGTACCTTGCGGTCTTTTCCTTTTCAAAGTCAATTGGCCTTTTGATACTTGCGTAAATCAGGTAGACCAATGCTGCGGCGACCAGAAAAAGCACAACTTGCAATACTGTTTTCATCTGTTTATAATTTTTGTTGGTTTACTTCCGAATGCCTGCAAATTTATAAAAAAAAATCATCTACCTTCCCCGGAGTAAACTTATTTTGTGGCCCATGCTCAAAAATCATGTTCTTGAGCTTCTTACTAAAAACAGGGGTTTTGATTTCACCGACAGCCAGAAATTGATGGCTGACTGTCTGTCCGGATTCATAGTTTCCCCCCCCTCTGATACCCTTTTTATGTTACGGGGATTTGCAGGTACCGGTAAAACGACCATGATCAACCAGCTGACCGGTGCACTCGATGCCCTGCATATCAAGTCGGTGCTGATGGCTCCTACCGGAAGGGCGGCCAACGTCCTGTCAGGGTATACGGGAAAACCAGCCTTTACAATACATAAGAAAATATACCGTCAGAAGTCCAATGCAGAGGGTTTCGGCGTTTTTGTCCTTGACAAAAACCTCCACCGTGATACCTGGTTCATCGTGGATGAATCCTCCATGATCTCCGATGAAGCTTCAGAGCTTTCACTTTTCGGCTCGGGGAGGCTTCTGGCTGACCTCTTAGAATATGTATACCAGGGAGAAGGATGCCGGCTAGTACTGGCCGGGGATACCGCGCAGTTGCCTCCGGTAGGCACACAACTCAGTCCGGCCCTGGATGAAGCTTATTTTGAAAGCAATGGTTTTCAGGTCCTTGCCTGTGAATTGTCCGATGTGGTTCGCCAGGAGCGGGAATCGGTGATTCTCTCCAATGCAACCCGGCTGAGGCAACAGATTTTCTCTCCTCAGGGGAGCGGCTTTTTCAGAATAGAGATCCTTCCCGAGGGAGATGTGGAACGGATTTCGGGCGGTGATCTTCTGGACCGGCTCAATGGTTGTTATGACCGCTATGGGATGGATCAGACCATTGTTCTCACGCGCTCCAATAAAAGGGCCAACCTCTACAACAAAGGAATCCGCAATTCCATTCTTTTCCGGGATACGGTGATATCCCGGGGAGACATGCTGATGGTCGTCAAGAACAACTATTTCTGGATGAAGGCCGATCAGGAGGGGGATTTCATCGCCAATGGGGAGATTGGAGAGATCACTCATGTATATGGTTACACGGAGTTGTATGGCTTCCGGTTTGCCGATATCACCCTGCGGTTGGCCGATCATTGGGATGAGGAGTTGGATTGTAAAATAGTGCTGGATACGCTGGAGGTGGAGGCGGCAGCCCTGAGCCGGGATGACCAGGTGCGGCTTTATCATGCTATTCTGGAGGATTATCCGGAGATCCGCAACAAGCGGGATCGGTGGAAGAAGGTCAAAGCGGATCCCTGGTTCAATGCCCTGCAGGTCAAATTCGCTTACGCGGTCACCTGCCACAAGGCACAGGGGGGCCAGTGGAAAGCCGTTTTTGTTGATACAGGATATCTTACAGAGGAGATGGTCGACAGGGAGTTTCAGCGGTGGCTCTATACCGCTTTCACCCGAACGACAGAAAAGCTCTTCCTGGTCAATTTTGACAAGCGTTTTTTCGGGGAAGGGGAGTGATGGCAAACAGGGTGCCGTCGGTGGCCAGTTCTGTTTCTGGGAAAAGGAGCCTGGCTTCTTCCAGAAAGGGGGAAAGCTCCTTGTAACGGGTGGAGAAATGGCCGAGCACCAGCCGCCTGACTCCTGCCTTGCGGGCTATTTCCGCGGCCTGCCGTGCTGTCGAATGGAGGGTTTTCTCCGACCATTCCCTCATCTCTTCCAGAAAAGTAGCCTCATGGTATAGCAGGTCGGCCCCACGGATGATCTCTGTGGCCGGCTCATGATAAGCGGTGTCGGTCATAAAGGCATAGGAACGGGGGGGAGGAGGTGGAATGACCAGTTCCCCGTGGGGGATTTCAATGCCCCCGGAGGTCACAAAACCGGCCCCCTCCTTTATCTGCTGCATCTGACTGATGGGAATCCCATAGGTACTGATTTTGTCTTTTCTGAGGTTGGGCAGTGGTGGTTTTTCCCTGAAGAGAAAACCGCAGCAAGGGACCGAATGCTTCAGGGGAAAAGAGATCACCTCTGCCTTGGTATCAGACCATACCAGGGCCGGCTGCCGGAAATTGAGGGGATGAAAGGTGATGCTGAAACCCAGTTCACCTTTCATGTGGTCGATCAGGGGCTGGATCAGCTCCTTGAGCTGTGAATGGGCATAGATGTGAAGGTCAGATTTGATCCCCAATAGGTTACGTGTCGAGATCAGTCCCGGCAATCCCAGAAAATGATCCCCGTGGAGATGGGAGATGAAAATATGGCTGATTCTGGCAAAACTGAATTTCATTTTCCGCAGGCGGATCTGGGTTCCTTCACCGCAATCGACCAAAAAAAACCGCCCAAGCAGGTTCACTGCTTGAGCGGTCGGGTATCTTTCAGACGTCGGAATCGCAGAACTGCTCCCCAGAATGGTCACTTCAAAGGTCATGTTCCGCAGATTCGGATAGGTTCTCTTTTTTTCTGAGCAGTTTCTCCGATTCTTCCACATCCTTGGTGATTAGTAACACCGTGTGCAACATGGAGATACGGAATATCGACTCCACCTCTGGCTGTAACCCGCAGATGATGCATGCCCCAATGGCATCTTCACACAACCGGTTGGTTACCAGTACTGCCCTTAGTCCTGAAGAGTCGCAGTATCTGCAAGCCGTCAGATCGAGAACGATGTTCTTTTCTCCCTCTCCGGTGGCTACAACCACTTCTGATTTCAGTTCTGGCGCATTGTTGGTGTCGAGTTTTTCGCTCTGAACTCTGATAAGTGTATAGTGCTCTCTTTTTGTAATCTCAAATGACATGGTTACAATTTACGAAAAACATCAGTACCCAACGTTATTTTTTTTCCTTTTTTTCGTTGGCTTCCATCTGTGTTTTCAAAGCAGCCAGGTCAGAGATGTCACCGAGGGTAGTCTTTTCAGCGCTGTCCGAGAGGTTTTTCATCGCCTTTTTGGTGGAGCGGCTTTCCGACTTCTTCTTGGAGGATTCATCCGTTTTCTTTTCATCTTCATAGACTCTGGAGTGGGAGACGATGATCCGTTTGGCCGATTTGTTGAATTCGATGACTTTGAATTCCAGTTTCTCTTCCATTTTTACGGGTGTTCCGTCTTCCTTGACCAGGTGGCGCGGGGTGGCAAAGCCTTCCACACCGTAGGGCAGGGCGATGACCGCTCCTTTGTCCATCAGTTCCACGATGGTTCCTTCATGGATTGAATCGGGAGTGAAGATGGTTTCGAACACATCCCAGGGATTCTCTTCGAGTTGTTTGTGACCCAGGCTGAGCCTGCGGTTATCTTTGTCGATGTCGAGGACCACCACTTCGATCTCTTCGCCGATACCGGTGAATTCAGAAGGATGTTTGATTTTTTTCGTCCAGCTCAGGTCGCTGATATGGATCAGGCCGTCGACACCTTCCTCGATTTCCACGAATACGCCGAAGTTAGTGAAGTTGCGCACCGTAGCCTTGTGGGTGGTGCCCACGCCGAAACGCGATTCGATGTTTTCCCATGGGTCGCTCTTGAGTTGTTTGATACCCAGCGACATTTTCCGTTCTTCGCGGTCGAGGGTAAGGATCTGAGCATCCACTTCGTCGCCGACTTTCAGGAAGTCCTGGGCACTGCGCAGATGCTGGCTCCACGACATTTCTGACACATGGATCAAACCTTCCACACCGGGGGCAATTTCCACAAAGGCGCCGTAGTCGGCCAAAACCACCACTTTACCCTTCACGGTATCGCCCACCTTCAGTCCTTCACTCAGCTTGTCCCACGGATGGGGCGTCAGCTGTTTCAGACCCAGGGCAATTCTCTTCTTATCGTCATCGAAATCGAGGATGACCACATTCAGTTTCTGATCGAGTTCCACGATCTCGTTGGGATGGACGATCCGGCCCCAGGAGAGATCGGTGATGTGGATCAGTCCGTCTACGCCACCCAGGTCAATGAAGACCCCATAGGAGGTGATGTTCTTGACGGTTCCTTCCAGAACCTGGCCTTTCTCCAGTCTGGAAATGATTTCTTTTTTCTGTAGTTCAAGCTCTTCTTCAATAAGGGCTTTGTGAGACACCACCACGTTGCGGAATTCGTGGTTAATTTTGACCACTTTGAATTCCATGGTCTTACCCACGTAGATGTCGTAGTCGCGGATGGGCTTGACGTCGATCTGCGAGCCCGGGAGGAACGCTTCAATTCCCAGTGCATCGACGATCATACCACCTTTGGTGCGGCATTTGATGTAACCCTTGATAATTTCGCTGTTGTCATGGGCCTGGTTGATTCTTTCCCAGGATTTCATGGCACGGGCTTTCTTGTGCGAGAGAATCATCTGTCCCTTGGGATCTTCCAGATTCTCCACATAAACGTCTACTTTATCCCCCACCTTGAGTTCGGGATTGTAGCGGAATTCATTGAGGCTGACAATGCCATCCGACTTGTAGCCGATGTCGATGACCACTTCGCGTTTGTTCATCGAAATCACGGTCCCTTCCTGGACCTCTTTTTCCTGGACCGTGTTCAGGGTGTTGTTGTAAAGTACCTCCAACTCACCGCGACGCCGTGAGGTATAGGCGTCCATACCGGATTCGAGTTCACTCCAGTCAAACTCTGGTTCGGCAATGGGCTGAACGTTTGCGGGAGCTTTAGATGCTTCCGGAGCCTCGTTCGTGGCTGCTTCCCGGATTTCCGGGTTGTCCTGATTCATTTCTGTCATGTAATGTTAAATCAATTAATAAGTTAGACTTTATTTCCTTAAAAGAAACCGGCCGCAAAAATATAACTAATGCACGGGATTTCAAAAATATTATCCTTTTTTTTGAGGCCCAGCTCTTTATACCGGCCGTGGGGCGATTAGAATCGTTTTCGGGTTGTTGCAACCTGAAGAATTACTATTTTTGACCAAAAAATATAAGAAATGAAGGGAATTATCCTGGCCGGAGGGGCAGGGACACGCCTCTATCCTGTTACCCGGTCGATTTCCAAGCAAATTCTTCCGGTTTATGATAAGCCGATGATCTACTATCCCCTGTCGGTATTGATGCTGGCCGGTATCAGGGAGATACTGGTGATTTCCACCCCGACGGATATCCACCTCTACCAGGAACTTTTCGGGGATGGCCATCAGTTGGGGCTCCGGATCAGTTACAAGATTCAGCCTTCACCCGACGGGTTGTCGCAGGCCTTTATTCTGGGAGAGGAGTTCATTGGGAGTGACAGTGTTTGTATGATCCTGGGCGATAACATCTTTTATGGATATAATTTCCGTCAGACCCTTGAGGAGGCAGCTGCTCTGGAAGATGGCGCCGTGGTTTTTGGTTATTACGTCAACGATCCCGAGCGGTATGGTGTGGTCGAATTTGACGGGTCAGGAAGGGTGATCAGTATTGAGGAGAAACCATCGCACCCCCGCTCCAATTACGCGGTGACCGGTCTTTATTTTTATACCAACGATGTGGTAGCCAAGGCCAAAGCCCTTAAGCCTTCGGCCCGCGGAGAGCTGGAGATCACCGACCTGAACCGACTTTACCTGGAAGAGGGAAGGTTAAACGTCAAGTTGCTCGGGCGCGGATTTGCATGGCTCGATACCGGCACCCACGAAAGTCTCCTCCAGGCTTCCAACTTCATTGCGACCATTGAACAACGCCAGGGTCTTAAAGTCTCCTGTATCGAAGAAATCGCATTTAAAAAGGGATTCATTGACCGGGATCAATTGCTGGAACTGGCCGAGCCCCTGAAAAAGAACCAATATGGCCAGTATCTGCTGAAACTTGCCGGAAACCAGATCAAATCTTTCTGATATGCGGATTTCTGATGCGCCCCTGGAAGGGGTGAAGCTGATCGAACCCTCTGTTTTTCGTGATGCCAGGGGTTACTTCTTCGAGAGTTTCAATGCCCGGAGTTACGCGGAAGCCGGAATGGGGTATCCATTCGTTCAGGACAATGAATCCCGGTCGGTGCGGGGGGTGATCAGGGGCCTCCATTATCAACTGGAGCCCTATGCCCAAACCAAACTGGTGAGGGTGGTTACAGGCGCTGTCTTTGATGTGGCCGTTGACCTGCGCCGGGGATCTCCGACCTTAGGAAAATGGTTCGGAACGGTGCTTTCTGCAGACAATAAGCTTCAGATGCTTATTCCGGCAGGTTTTGCCCATGGTTTTTCGGTCCTCAGTCAGGAGGTGGTTTTTTCATACAAATGTGATAACTTATACCATAAAGCGGCGGAACGGGGCATCCGGTTCAGCGATCCCTTTCTGGCGATCGACTGGCAGATGCCGGAAGAAGAGTGGCTGGTCTCTGAAAAAGACCTGCAGGCTCCACTTTTCGGAGACGCAGAGATCAATTTTGATTTCCGCCGATGAGAGGAGTCCTGCCTTTAAGCACGATCAATTTTTGGGGTGTGATGAAGGCAGATCAGCTCCGGACCGGTAAATAGCAGAATAGAACCCTTCAACTAACCACGATTCAAGTGACAAAGATTGTTGTTACGGGGGCCAATGGCCAGTTGGGCAGCGAGATCAGGATGGCTGCCGGATCTTTTCCCACGCTGGAAATCCTTTATACCGACTATGATACGCTGGACATTACCGACGAAGGGGCCCTGGAGGGGTTTCTGGAACGGGAGCGGCCTGATTTTCTGGTGAACTGTGCGGCCTATACAGCTGTGGACCGGGCAGAGGAAGAGCCTGATATGGCCCTGGAACTCAATGCCCGGGCGCCGCTGCTGCTGGCCCGCAGGTGCCTGGCTACCGGCACCCTTCTGATGCATATCTCCACCGATTATGTCTTCGATGGGAGCAGCAGCCGCCCTTATACCGAAGATGATCCCGTCAGTCCCCTGGGGGTATATGGCCGCACTAAAAGGGAAGGGGAGGTCAATTGTCTCCTCCATCCCCAATCGGTGATTCTGCGTACTTCCTGGCTCTATTCCCGGTTCGGCGGCAATTTTGTCAAGACCATGCTTCGTCTGGGCCGGGAAAAATCCACCCTGAAAGTGGTCTTTGACCAGATCGGGAGCCCTACCTGTGCCGCCGACCTGGCGGGTGTGATCCTCCTGCTTATCGACCTGGCCGGGAGTGATCCCTCTGCCTGGGTGCCCGGGATCTACCACTACTCCAATGAAGGAGTGTGCAGCTGGTACGATTTTACGCTGGCCATCCACCGGGCTGCGGGGATTTCATGCTGTGTGGATCCCGTTGAATCAAAAGATTTTGTTACTTTGGCTGCCCGGCCCCATTATTCCGTTCTCAATAAGGCGAAGATCAAGTCGGTCTTTGGGCTGAAGATTCCTCACTGGCTGGAAAGCCTTGAAAAGACCGTCCCGGAAATATTAAAAAGAGAGAATATTCAATAACCTGACAGAATATGCAAAACGACGAACTGCTCAAGATGGTGGAGGCGAAAGCCCGGGAGTGGCTTTCCCCCGTTTATGATGAAGAGACCCGCAGAGAGGTCCGCCGCATGCTGGAGAATACCGACAAAACCGAGCTGATTGACTCTTTTTATAAGGATCTGGAGTTCGGCACCGGAGGACTTCGCGGCATCATGGGAGCCGGTACCAACCGGATGAATATCTACACCGTGGGAGCGGCGACGCAAGGACTCAGCAACTACCTGAAGCGGAATTTTGCCCATCTCCCTGAGATCAAGGTGGCTATAGGTCATGATTGTCGTAACAACAGCAGGCGCTTTGCAGAGAGCAGCGCCGGAATTTTTGCTGCCAACGGTATCAAGGCCCTGCTTTTTGAAGACCTCCGGCCCACACCCGAAATGTCGTTTGCCATCAGGGAATATGGCTGCCAGAGCGGTATCATCATCACCGCCTCCCATAACCCGAAGGAATACAATGGTTACAAGGCTTATTGGGATGACGGGAGCCAGATTGTGGAGCCCCATGACGTTAATATCATCGATGAGGTGAAGACCATCCGCCCGGAAGCGATCCTGTTTGGCGGGCCCAAGGAGAGGATCGTCCTCCTGGGAGAAGAGACCGATCTGAAGTTTATTGAAAAGGTGAAGAGCGTCTCCCTCTCGCCGGAGATCGTGCAGAAGTACCACGACATGAAAATCGTATACACCCCGATCCATGGCACGGGGGTGAAGATGGTTCCCATGGCCTTGAAAGCCATTGGATTTACCAATATCATTCATGTACCCGAGCAGGATGTGGTCAGTGGGAATTTCCCGACGGTGATTTCCCCCAATCCGGAAGAACCGGCTGCCATGGAAATGGCCATGGCCAAAGCGCGGGAGGTGGGAGCCGATCTGGTGATGGCCACCGATCCCGATGCCGACCGTATCGGGGTGGTCGTGAAAAACCATCACGGAGAATATGTCATTATCAACGGTAATCAGACGGCCCTGCTTTTCATCTACTACATTATCACCAGGATGAAGGAGAACGGGGCCATGAAAGGCAATGAGTTTGTGGTCAAGACCATCGTGTCAACGGAGCTGATCGCCGACATTGCCCGGAGGAACCAGGTGGACATGTACGATGTCTATACCGGGTTCAAGTATATTGCTGAAGTCATCAGGGATAATGAGGGTAAAAAGAAATACATCGGCGGGGGAGAGGAGAGCTTTGGCTTCATGCCAGCGGACTTTGTCCGTGACAAGGATGCTGTTTCTTCCTGTGCCCTGATGGCCGAAATCGCTGCCTGGGCCATGAGCAAGGGTAAATCGCTCTTTGAGCTGCTTCAGGATATCTATCTGGAATATGGCTATTCCCGCGAAAAAATGAAGTATGTGGTTCGCAAGGGGCAGGCCGGGGCCGAAGAGATCCGTCAGTTGATGGTCAGATTCAGAAATACGCCTCCTGGTTCACTGGGAGGGTCCCCTCTGGTGGTGGTCAAGGATTATGAAACCCTTCAGGAGAAGAACCTCCTGAGCGGAGAGGTGAAACCCATTGGTCAGAAGAGTACTTCCGATGTGCTGCAGTTTTTAACCCAGGCCGGAACCAAGATCTCGGTACGCCCTTCTGGTACAGAACCCAAGATCAAGTTTTATTTCGAGGTCCGTGGGGAGCTGACCTCCCGCGAGGGGTATGATGCCGCGGAGGCCCGCGCTGACGAACTGATAGAAACCATGATGGCCGAAATGGGCCTCGCTTAAGGATTCTCCCGGCAGGATCAGGATCACGCTGGATAAGCATTCACAAGGATAGGAATGACTCTTCCGGCCTTCTGTTGAAGGAGGGCGAAGAGAGCTATTGCTATCCACAGTTTTACCCACTGAAGAACAACCATTTTTTAATATCTAACATAGTGAAGAGAAATAGCTTATTTATTGCTGCGCTGGCCATTATGGCTTCAGTGCCGGCACTTGGGCAACAGGTACCCACGCAGAGTATGAAACCTGAAATGACGGAAATCTGGGAACCCGAGATTCCCGTGATTGATCCGGGGGTGAAATATGGAGATGCCCCTTCCGACGCCATTGTTCTTTTCAACGGTGGTAATCTTTCCGAAGAATGGACCGATGGTAAGGGGAATACGCCGGGCTGGAAGGTCGAAGAGGGGATTGTTACTGTGGTCAGGGGTAAGGGAGAGATCCGTACCAGGCGGAAGTTCACCGATTTTCAGCTTCATATCGAATGGCGGTCGCCTGCCGAGGTGTTGGGAGAAAGCCAGGGCCGGGGAAACAGCGGGATTTTCCTTCAGGAGAAATATGAGGTCCAGGTTCTGGACAGTTACAATAACCGGACTTACCGCAACGGGCAGGCAGCCAGCCTATACAAGCAGCATCCACCACTGGTGAATGCCTGCAGACAACCTGGTGAGTGGCAGAGTTTCGACATCATTTATACTGCTCCATCTTTCCGGAAAGATGGGTCTTACCGAGAAGCTCCGAAAGTGACCCTTTTACACAACGGGGTCGTTGTTCAGAACGGGGTCTCCCTGCGCGGACCTACAGAATACATTGGTGTACCTGAGTATTCTGTGGCACCCCACGGTCCTGGCAGCATTGTTCTCCAGGACCATGGAAATCCTGTAAGTTACCGGAATATCTGGATCAGGGAGCTTTAAGGGGAGTCCCCTGGGGCATGATCGCATGACGAGCTTTCGTGCCTCAGGCGGGCCCCTTTGGCAAGGGTATGGTCTCCATTCCAATGGCCGATAACGACAGATTCATCATAGCCCTGACCAGGCACCGGTTTCTGGGGGATATCCTCCAACCCTATATTGTCACGGAACAGCCTGTTGGGATGATTGTTAAGGGGTTGGCTCAACTGGGAGAGGAGTTTTCCCGGGGAGTCGTCCTTACCCCCCTCCAAAAGGAATTAACCCGGCTGGCCACAAAATGTTCCACGAGTCAGCTGGCCCGGAAATTCTCAAGGGATACGGCTGCCGCTGACTTTTTTACACCAGCCAACAGCGCCATCGTCGATAAAATGGTCATCCCATGGGTCCAGAAACAAATGTACCGGATGGCCCTGCTCCTGATGGACGGGAAAACGCCCCTCTATTACAAGGACCCTCAGTATTCCCGGATTTATGAGGAAGACCGGATTGCCATCGCAGCGGATTTCTGCCGTCCTCTGTTTAGTTTCAGGCGTACACTGGAGGGGACTTTTTACCGTCTGAAGCTTTACGCCGGCACTGGCGAGGTGGGATTGATCCGCAGGGAACTGCGGATGCTCTCTGTCGCGCCCTGTGCCATGGTGGCCGATAACCAGCTGCTCCTCTTTGAAAAACTGGATGCCCCTAAAATAAAACCCTTTACCAGCCAGGAGGAGATTCACATTCCCCCTGCATTGGAAGAAAAATATTATACCACTTTCATTCTTCCTGTGCTGCGGGACTTTGAAGCCGACACCCGGGGGTTCATCCTCAGGGAGCTTCCCCTGGTACCGGTTCCCCTGCTCAGTCTTGAAAACGATCTGGCGATGCTCCCGGCCATGATGTTGAAATTCCGCTACGGTGAGGAGGTATTCCCCGCGGTAGCCCGCAATAAAACCATCGTAAAACTGGAGAGAGACCCTGGCGGTTATCAATTTACCCGTGTCACCAGAGATGCAGATGCCGAGCGCGGGCCGGCGGAGTTCTTACAGTCGTTGGGACTGAAAGTCAGGGAGGCTTTTTATACCCTGCCGGGGATAGAATTGATGGAGCGGGAGAAGGCTGTGGCCTTTATGGTCGACTGGATTTCTGATCACCATGAAGAATTCAAAAAGAGGGGATTCGAATTGGCCACCACAGGCCTGGGAAAACACTATTTTACCGGAACCCGGCAGATCGTGATGGATGTCAAAGCACAACCCGACTGGTTCGATGTTTTTGCTGTGGCGCAGATCGGTGATTTCCGGATTCCATTCTTGAAGTTGCGAAAATACCTGCTCGGAGGCATCCGGGAGTTTGAACTCCCCGACGGAAGCATTGCCATTCTCCCGGAGGAGTGGTTTGCCCGATACCGTTATCTGGTGCCTTTTGCCCGGGGGAACGGAAACCAGTTTACCCTTCAGCACCACCATTATTCCCTGCTTACCTCCCTGGGGCTTGCCTCAGGCATGGATGCTGTCCATGCGGTCGAAGAACAGTTTAAAACGATGGAGGAGATTCCTTTGCCTGAAGGGTTGAATGCCGGATTGCGCGCTTATCAGGTCATGGGATACCGCTGGATGGTGACCCTGATGAAAAACCATTTGGGGGGATGCCTCTCCGACGATATGGGGCTGGGAAAGACCCTGCAAGCCATCGCCCTTCTTCTGAGGGTGAGCAAAAAAAGGACAACTCCCCCTGCCGGAGGAGGGGAGATAAC
>CAZKIU010000055.1:0-8100 GCA_964552955.1 uncultured Prolixibacteraceae bacterium | reverse complement strand
GCCCTCCACCCGGGGAGGGCGTTACCGCAAGGGAAGGCCTTCAGGGGAGGCCTTACCGCTGCGGGGAACCGGCGAAACAGATGGGGTGTCAGGGGAGGCACCGCGTGATGTGGCTGTAAAGACCACCTTCCCCTTGGAGATGAAGGGTGACAGGCAGGAGCTCCCTACGGCTTCACTGGTTGTGATGCCCGCCTCCCTGATCCATAACTGGCAGGCCGAACTACGCAGGTTCGCCCCCTCCCTCCGGGTTTACTGCCATACGGGGGCCCAGCGCAACCGCCTGCCTGATCCGGCCCGTATCGTCAGGGAGTATGACGTCATCCTGACGACATATGGAACCATCAGAAATGATTATGCCCAGTTTTCTGGGACCCTCTTTCGCTGCGTGATCCTGGATGAAAGCCAATATATTAAAAACCCCTCCTCAAAAAGCTACCGGGCTGTCATGGAGCTGAATGCCGCCTACCGGTTTGTGCTTACTGGAACTCCCATCGAGAATTCCCTTTCCGACCTGTGGGCCCAGATGAACTTTCTCAACCGGGGACTTCTTGGGAATTTCCCCTTTTTCCGGCAGAACTTCATGGTGCCCATTGAGAACAAAGGGGATTCGGGGGTGGCCGATCAACTCAGGGAGCTGGTCCGCCCGTTTATCCTCCGGCGTACCAAGGCAGAGGTCGCCTCTGACCTTCCCCCGCTGATGGAACAGACTATCCTGTGCAGTATGACCGACGGACAGCGTTCCCTCTATGAGAAGGAGAAATCGCTGATCCGGAATTCCATCCTGGCCAATATTGAAGACCGGGGCATCGAACGCAGCTCCCTGATCATCCTTCAGGCGATGACCCGTTTAAGGCAAATAGCCATTCATCCTCAATTGCTTAAGGAACAGGAGGATGCTGACTCCGGAAAGTACAATGAGATTATGGAAGCCTTGTTGAACCTGGTGGCTGAAAACCACAAGGTCCTGGTATTTTCCTCTTTTGTCACCCATCTGGAGCTGATCAGGCAGGGGGTCGTAGCGGCCGGACTGAAATACAGTCTGCTGACCGGGAAAACCACCAACAGAGGAGAGGTGATCCGTGCTTTTCAGGAGGATCCCGGAAATTACATCTTCCTGATTTCCATGAAAGCGGGAGGCGTGGGACTCAACCTGACCAGTGCAGGGTATGTTTTTATTGTAGATCCCTGGTGGAATCCTGCCGTTGAAGAACAGGCCCTGAGCCGGGCGCACAGAATCGGGCAGGTTCAAAACACCTTTGTTTACCGCTTTATTTCGGGCGAAACCATAGAGGAAAAAATCGGCAAGCTGAAAATCCGCAAGCAATCCCTGGCCGACCGCTTCATCAACCAGAACAACCCGTTGGGCACCCTGAGCCAGGAGGAGGTCCTGGAGCTCATCGAATAAAAATCAGGAAGTAAGGCGTACCTTATTCTTTGGGGCGTGCCGACTCCAGACCCACTTTTTTTCCATTGAAACGGGCTGTCGCAAAGGCTTTCTGCACTTCCCTGCCGAAACGGTGATCTACCTCGAAAAAGGAGAAGTTACGCAGTACTTCAATGGCTCCGATTTCGACCATCCTGCCATCCATCTGTTTGTTAATCAGATTGATGATGCCCCGTTTGTCGACCTGGTCGCTTTTACCCAGATTAAGAAAAAAGCGGGAGAAACGGATGTCCCGGTCTGATTTCCATTGTGGTCCGCGGACCCGGTTAAAGGGGGCCCCATTGAATTCCCTGTTGCGCTGTTCTCCCTCTTCTTTCCTGCGGGAGTTTCTTTTTTGCCCCGAGAAAGACTCCTTTTTCTCTTCGTTCCGGTCGGCATTCAGGTCAGGGGCGTTCTCATAAGCTTCCAGGAAACGGTTGAATTCCACTGACACGAAATGTTTGATCAACTCCTCCCTGTCAAGCCATTCCAGTTTCTTGTAGATGACTTTCAGATACTGGTCGATCTGGTTGTCATTGACTTCTACCTTTTCTACCTTATCGACCTGGTTAAAGAGCTGTTTTTCGCAGATTTCCCTTCCTGAGGGGACCGGTTTGTACTCCATTTTTTTGCCGAGCATCCGTTCCACGTCGCGGAGTTTTCCTTTTTCCCTGAGATGAAGGATGGCGTAGGAGACGCCTTTTTTTCCGGCTCTGCCGGTACGACCACTGCGGTGGATATAGACTTCAGGATCGTCGGGAAGGTTATAGTTAATGACGTGGGTAAGGTCGTTGACATCCAGCCCACGGGCGGCCACATCCGTGGCCACAAGCAACTGGAGATGGCGGTTACGGAATCGGTTCATCACGATATCGCGCTGCTCCTGGGAGAGATCCCCATGGAGGGCATCGGCATTGTAGCCGTCGCGGATGAGGCTGTCGGCCACTTCCCGGGTTTCGGCACGGGTGCGGCAAAAGACGATCCCATAGATACGGGGATGGAGGTCGGCAATTCTTTTCAGGGTCTCATAACGGTCCCTGGCGTGTACCAGGAAATACTCGTGTGAGATCTGGTCAGCGCCGGTGTTACGTTTTCCCACGCTGATTTCCAGGGGGAGGGTCATGTATTTATTGGCGATGGCGGTCATCTCGGGGGGCATCGTCGCTGAAAAGAGCAGGGTCTGCCGGCCGGCAGGGGTTGCCGCCAGGATAAAATCCAAATCCTCCTTAAAGCCCATGGATAACATCTCATCGGCTTCATCGAGGACCAGCCATTTAATCTGGTTTAATTTCAGTTTCTTGCGATGGATCAGGTCAACAGCCCTTCCGGGGGTGGCCACCACAATCTGGGTTCCGGCTTCCAGTTTTTTAATTTGCTCAAGGATCGAGGCTCCACCATATACCGGCAGCACCTTCAATTCCGGCAGATACTTGGCGAAACCTGTAATGTCACGGGTAATCTGCATGCTGAGTTCCCGGGTTGGACAAAGGATCAGGGCCTGGGGCAGGGAGGTGGTGGTGTCGACCTGCTGGACCAGCGGCAATCCAAAAGCCGCGGTCTTGCCGGTACCTGTTTGGGCAAAAGCCACGATATCGCGCGATTGCTCCATTAATACGGGGATAGCCTGTTCCTGTACTGGCGTAGGCTGGGTGTAACCCAGCTCTCCGATGGCCTTCAGCACCTCGGGGCTGAGCCCCATCTGTTCGAATAAAATCATGGAAAAAATTGGTGTTCGTAAAAATAAAGGGCGCAAAGATAGGCGAATAGTTTATAGATAGGTTCTTATAATGTTAACATCTACAGAAACTTTCCGTTTGTTAACATAGCGGTGATCCGGGAGGACCCTGGTGATACTATTCGAACCGGCGCGGAGCAGGGGCCACGGGCTGAAAAGAGTAAAAGGACTGACGGGTATGTTCGTTGAGCAGGAAGCCGAAAAATCCAACATCCCGGGGATGGTTAGGATAAAAAGAGAGTCTCATCTGGAGGGTCTTGAAAGCCAGGGATTCGTTATGGAGCCGGAGTCCCACTCCCAGACCGCTGTAAAGCCTGCCATGGAAGAGGGGTTCATCCTCGGGGGCAATGAGTCCCAAATCTCCGAAACCGAAAAACGCCAGGTTGAAACGGTAGAAATCCTTTTTCTGGAAGTAAACGGTTTCCATATTAAGACAAAGGCGCTGATTCCCTGTCACCTCCCCGCTGTCGAAACCCCTGATCAGGTTGGTTTTGTAAAATGTGAGTACCTCATTTTCAAGCCGGTGGAAGCCTTGCTGGTACCCTATATTGATAAATTGCCTGAAGCGGGCGCTACCTGCGGTGTGCAGTCTGGAGATCAACCGGGCACTCATCTCCACCTGGCCTTGTCTGACCCTGCCATGGTCCAGGTAACCGCCGATTCCTCCGGCCAGATAGAGATACCCGGGGCTTTCCCTCAGCAGGTTGCCGTTGGAGAGGTAAAGGTGTGAATACCAGCGTGGGCCTGTTTCGGCATGGTCATACCCCATGACCAGTTCATTCATAAATCCGCGGGGGATATCTTCGGTGATTCCATACCCATAAACGAGCTCATCGGGCCGATAGTTTCTCTGCGACCAGGTAAGGCCGGCCAGCCAAAGCGAAGAATGGAAATAGAATTGTTCCTGGCTCGGCAGCGGTGGAGGCCTGTCCGAAAACCTCCGGTAAATATATTGGCCGGAAAGGGTAAGCTGTGATCTTCCGGGATTTCCACCCATCTGGAAGTTCCTTCCACCCCAGGCCGAATACTGCTGGTACCCCAGGAAATCTTCCCTCAGGGAGTATTCCTCTTCAGGTAACAGGGTGGTTCGTTTCATCTGATAGCCGGCAACGCCGTATCCCCAGAGGTCAGAATTTCTCAGAAAGTTCTTGTCGAGCAGGATAATGCCTCCTTCATTCAGGTAGGTATTCAGGTAGCCGGCCGAAAAGGAAATGAACTTACCGCTGATATTATTGATCCGGTAATAAGCTTCGATGCCCATATAGGGTTCCCGGGTCAGGTGCCCCACAAAACGGGCCGAGAGTTCATGCCCCACCCCGAAAAGGTTCCGGTTATAAACCTCCAGCGCTGCAGACCGGGGACTGCTGACATGACCGGTGACCCCGATCGAGAAACGGTCCTGAACAAGCAGAGTGATATTGACCTGATCCTTGTTCAGAGAGTCAGGTGCAGCTACCATCCTGGCATCGAGGATGTAGGGAAGCACCCTGAGCAGACGCTCATTCTCATAAAGATCAGCACTATGAAAGGGTTCCCCTTTTTTTAGAAGGAGGTTTTTTCTGATGTTGTGGAGGTCTGACCGGGTGTGAATCAGATTACCGGCTTTCTCATACCATAAAGTGGCCTCCCGGGAAGTGTCCCTGATGCTCGGCCCGAAAACATCCAGCCTGATGATCTTGATATTGCCTATAGTCTTTCCCTCCATGAGAGAGAAATAGTGTGAGGAATCGGACAAAGCCTTTGATTTGCACGGATCGGGGAGCATCATCCTGTAGAGCAATTTGGTCAGCTTCCGGTTCTGGGCTTTAGACCTGAGGGAATCGTAAAAAACCTGAACCCGGTCGCCATTGACCTGATCCACCATCACCGTATCGGCCTGGCCTGTTTTGTCCATATTTTGCCCCCATCCCGGGGTCATCAGGAAGATGAACAACAGCAGTAAACCATATTTCTGAAGTTGAGGCATAAAAAGGTTCAGAAAACGGCTAATTTAATCATTTGAAAACTTAAAAGACTGTTGTTCAATGTGTTAAAATAAGTTAAATTTGTCCTTCCCCGGAGGGGGAGAGGTGAGACAGAATTATGCATACAAAGCGGAGGTTTATTTGTATTTTTGTGGCTGATGAGACGGTTGCTAAAGCTATACAGGAGTAACATCTACGGGGTGATGGGAACCCTGGGATTCCATATTATGGTTTTTGCTTTTTTCCTGTTGGCCGATGTGGATCTGAAGCGGGCGATGAAGGAAGCGGAGGTGGTGATAGAGATACCGTTGGAAATCGAAGAGGAAGAGATGGAGGCTCCCGATGAGGGAGAAGAGGTCATGACAGGCAATATCCCCTCTTCAGGGAGTAACCGTCCTTCCGCCCGTTCCCTGGCCGGCAGCGATGAGTTTTTCAATGAGGATTATCAGCGGGAGGTTGACGGAGCGCGGCAATTGTCACATGAGGTCAGCCGTCAGCTTTCGCGTGAGGTACCTGTTGCGGGAGACACGCCGATGCCGGAGGATGTGACCGATGGCAAGGAGCGGACCCAAATCAGTAATGTGGTTTATTCGGGTGAGAGCAATGTGGAATACCATCTGGGCACCCGGTATCACCGGCGTCTGCCCATTCCGGTTTACCTGGCCCGTGGCGGGGGAATCGTCGTAGTCGATATTGGCGTGAACAGAGAGGGAAAGGTCACTGCTGCTCAACCCCGTGTCACCTCAGACAGTGCCAGTGATCCGATCTATTCATATGCCCGGGAGGCCGCCCTGCGCAGTCTCTTCAACAGCGACCCCGCCGCCCCTGCCCTTCAAAAGGGAACCATCCGCTATACCTTTGTGCCTCAATGATCCCGGGTCCCATTCTTCCTGCCGGGTCTCGGTTTTCTGACCCTATTTAACATCATTTAACAAAATAAAATTGCATATCTGCCCCAGTCGCCCTATTTTTGCTAAACGTTTATTTTCATAAGTTTAGGTTTAGTTAGGTTAGTTAGTTTAAAGAGAAAGGATAGAATGTTGATTCTATCCTTTTGTTTTTAGACCACATTGTTTTTTTAGTATTTAATAATTTTTAATTTCGTTACCTGAACTCAAAACCGGAAACCAGTCCTCCAATTCTTATCCGTATGAAAATGTGATAATTGTAATCTAATTATTTTTGGAGGTGATTTTTCCGGCCAAATACGGGTTACCTTTTAGCCAAAACAGGAATTAATATATAGTAAGATGAAAAGCTTTTCGGATGAACAAATACTGAAGGGTATTTTACGGCATGACAACCTGGTTCTTTCCTATATCTACAAGCAGTACTATTACAAGGTCAACGCTTTTATCAGGAAGAACAGCGGAAGCGAAGAGGATGTCAGCGATATTTTTCAGGAAGCGATCATTGTCATATACAGGAAACTGAAAGAGAATGATCTTTTGTTTGAAACCCGTTCTTTTGAGACTTATCTATTTTCGGTGTGCAGATTACTTTGGCTGAAAAGCCTGCGTAACATCAAGACCGAAAGGGAAAAAATCAATGAAAGCCTCCCATTCAATGAGGAGGTTTATGATGATGACCTGAATAACGTCATAGAAAAAAATGAGAGGTACCTTCTCTACCAGAAGCATTTCCGGAATATCAGTACGGACTGCCAGAAGATCCTCCAGATGTTTTTTGATAAAGTCCCCATTCGGCAAATAGCCCAGATGATGGGTTTCAAAAGTGAGAAATATGTTAAGTCAAGGAAGTTTAAATGTAAGGAACTTCTGATTGAGAGGATAAAACAAGATACAGAATATAAAAAACTTTTTGAAGATGACACATAAGTATTTTCCGGCAACTCCGATTGCCTCCTTAGATGAAAGCTTGATCAACACCCCTGATAGAGCAATTCATCATTTTGAAAACTCCAAACAACACAGTGGTCATGATCTATGGGATGACATCAAGGAAGCCCTGACCGAAAAGGATATCATGGGACTGAGGTCCAGGTTGAAAGAAATAACCCCCCCCGAAATGGACCAGAAGACTCCCGAATCACACAACGACGATTTTATTTTTGATTTAAGCCGCCCTGTGGATCCTGCTTTATGGGAAGAGTTACAGGAGGAATCCGATCTTTCCGGAGTGACTCAGGCTTTACCCCGGATTCACCTTCACCACCACAAGCGCAACATGAGCGAGCATGTTCACCGGTATTACAAGGAACAGGCGATGGCCCATTCCGATGATCTGCCGGAATCCATTGAAGCGGAGCATGATCCGGACTGGGATTTTCTGGAAGAGGCCATGAAGGAAGGTGATGTGATGGATTTGCGCCATAAGTTGAGTCAGATCGCCAAATCGGTCTCTTCGCATCCTTATGCCCTTCCCGATATTGAAGCCTACCTCGATGGGGAGATGGCGTCTGACGATGTGGAGCTATTCGAGGAGGAGCTGGCCTTCAATGCTGACCTGAGGAGCGATATTGATCTTCATTTGGAACTGGAGGAGGCGATAGGGGAGCAGGATATCCTGTCACTCCGGGATATGCTGCATTCGGTCAACAAGTATCATAATTCGCATGCCAGGGATCTCGAAGAGGTGGATGCCTATCTGGAGGGCACCCTGCCTGAAGAGGCGCTCGATGACTTTATGGAGGAGCTCCACAGCAGTGCTATCCTGAAACGGGAGGTAGAACTGGTGGATCAGGTGGGCCGCGCCCTGGGTGAGCGGGATGTGATGTCGTTAAGGGACAAGCTGAAGGAGGTAGCCACTGCGGAAACAAAAGTGGCAGGAAAGTCATTGCTTCCGCCCGGCAAGGAGAAAGGGTTCAGGCAACTGGCCACCGTTGCGGCCATCGCCCTGCTGGTTCTGGGCTTCTATTCCCTGCAGTCGCCACCGTGGGCCGGACAAGGATCCTATGATACTTTTTATAAATCCCCTACGGCGCCTTCCACCTTCAGGGAGGTGTCAGCCCTCCCCTC
>CAZKIU010000054.1:15329-22601 GCA_964552955.1 uncultured Prolixibacteraceae bacterium | reverse complement strand
CATTGTGGTAATCAAATCGGTGTTGGAACTCCCGATAACAAGTATTTTTTCCATTTTTTGATTTATCTGGAAGGTCGTGAATAGACCCTATATCATTTAAACAATATGATAGGCGATTTTCACCTGAGAACCAAAAAGATCTGCTTATTGCGGCTTAAAGTGAAGTGGTTGCTGTTTGATCAGGTCGATGAAATGTTGTTTGATCTTTTCGGCCTGTAGGGAATCTACGGTGAGGTAAAATTGGTGGGCTGTTGAATCAGGAATGAAGGTAGTTCCGCCGACATCGGTAACGCCTATTTTCCCGGCAGGAGAGACATTAAACCAGGAAGGACCTTCGACAGTATAGAGGACCGAGGTCAGGTCCCAGGTCGGGCGGTCATAAGGCATGGGTTGGTAGCTTTTGTAGGCCTCCGCTGCAGGATGGGCCGGGGCCCAGGTAAAATCGTTCAAGATACTGGATGCAGGATAAAGGATGGCGATACCCACTTCAAAGGGAGAGGTGACCAGCTGTGTGGGCCATTCTTCAAAGACTTTCCGGGCAGCGGGGATATCCTTGACAATATTGTATTCATTGAGTTTGTCGTTGTTGAAGCATCCGGCCATGGTGCACAATAGCTTCACCTTTTGAGTTACCAGTTCTTTACCTGTCAGGGGTGAGAATTCATCGGCCTGGGTCTCCAGAAGCCGGCCCAGGTTGGTTGAAAATCCAACGGAGATGATCGTTACGGAGTGGTCGGGTTGCTGAGCCAGGATTTTACGGTACAACAGATGCGCATCGGGCAGCTGATCGTAATTCTTCAGGGAGCGCCCAAATAATGGTTCACCATTCTCCTTATTCGTGAGACATACCTGTTTGGCATAGTTGGTGGCGTCGTTCTCACAGTCGGCGCCCTGACGGACGATACCCACCGGGATGCCGGGGTACCCATACCAGGTATTCATGATGTCAATGAATTCAGAAGAGTAAAGGCTTTCCTTGTTGGTCATGATGCCAATCAGGTCTATTTTTCCGGCATCCATGTATTTGTAAAGCATGTCGAGAGCCAGGGCATCATCTACATCGTTACCCATATCAGTCTCAAAAATGACTTTCATTGCAGCATCAGGGTTTTCGGCAGGCTGCTTTACTTTTGAGGAACATCCCATCAATAAAAGGATCAATACACTAGCTAAACAGGTAGTTTTCATTTCTTGTAATATTAATTAATATTTGATTCATGCCAGGTACAAAAGTAATTCTACAAAATTGACCATATCTTCAATTTATATGTTCCAGTTACATATTATTTTATGAAAGAAATTCACTGCTGTCCGGTTTAGAAATTCCAAAGTGAAAGTTGGTTCTCATCGGACACATGTTACTCGCGTTTATATTGCCTCCGAAAAGTTCGGCAGTGCTTTCATTTTGAGCGACACTAGTAAATTGGTTCAAAATATTACAGCAACAAACATAATGAAACATAAATGGAAGCACAAACGTTTGTGCATAAAATTTCCGATTGCCCGGAAAAAAATCCGGATATACAATTACGGAAGTTACATTAATATTGATATTCACTATTTTAAATTTTATTACCGGAATAAATTTTTATTTTGAAGAAAATGTTGCTATGTTTGGATAAACGTTTGCTCAAAAGGCATTACATCATGCAAAAGACCACCATCAACGATATTGCTGATTTTACTGGACTCTCAATCACCACTGTATCAAGGGTTCTAAGTGGTAAGGCCGAAGAATACCGGATCGGGAAGAAGTCGCAGCAGTTGGTCAGGGAAGCAGCCAAACGGCTGAATTACGTGCCGAACCACTATGCGGCCAATCTGCGGTCGGGAAAAAGCGGGACCGTCGCCCTGATCATCCCCTCCCTGAGCAACCCCTTTTTTGCGGGCATTGCCAGTGAAGTCAATGCTGAGTTGCGCAAGTACAATTATATTACCATCATCAGCGACAGTGACGAAAACCCGGAAACCGAAAGGATGGAACTGATCCAGATGGCAGCCCGTAATATAGAGGGACTAATCATTGCCCCGTGTGGCAACCACTGGGAACCGATCAAGGAATTGCAGGATCAGGGCATTCCCGTGGTATGCATAGACCGCTATTATGAGGATCAGGATATTCCCTTTATCTCGACGAACAATTATGAAGGGGCGCTGAAAGCCACGAAATATCTTTTGGAGAACGGGCATACCGATATCATCTGTATCCAGGGATTACAGAGTTCCACCCCCAACCGGCTCAGGGCCAAGGGATATACCGATGCCATGGTGCAGGCCGGATTAGAGCACATAACCATTGTAGGGGATGATTTCACGTTTCAGAACGGTTATCTGGAAACCAAGCTTTTACTTCAGCAGAAAAAATGGCCCACGGCCATTTTCGCCTTCAGCAACACCATTGCCATGGGATGCATGAAAGCCCTGAAGGAGGAGAATGTCCACATCCCCAATGACATTTCACTGATCACCTTTGATGATCACCCTTATCTGGACTACCTCTCCTCTCCCCTCTCCTGCATTGAGCAGCCGGTGAGTGACCTCAGCAAGATCGCCGTAAAATTCCTGGTATCCAAAATTCGCAATTTTGAGGTCAAGACCACGCAGGTACTCCTGAAGCCAACGCTTAAGCTCAGAGAATCCATTCGTAAAATCAGCGGTCCAGCCAGCGCTTGAACTCCCTGAGGCGGTCGCGGCTGACGATAATCCCTTCGGGGGAAGGGTCGCCTTTGATTTTCACCTTCATTTTGCTGCCCGAGAGGGGAATCATGTCGGCCACGGCGTCAGCGTTGAGGATGAAGCTGCGGTTAACTCTGAAAAAACGGTTGGGGTCAAGCTGTTCCTGGAGCTGGTCGAGGGTATAATCGATGGCATAGGTATGGCCGTCGAAGGTTTTCATATAAGTATCGCCACCCTCCGAGGTGAAGAGGGAGGAGTGGCTGGCCTGCACCGACCGGAATTTTGATCCGCATTTAACCAGGAACCGCTCCTTGCGCGGGGGAGCCAGTTGCTCGAGCAGTTTCCGCCAGTCGGGGACCTGGTAGGCAGGTGTTGAGGACCTCTGAACTAAAAGCTCCTGAGCTGAAGTCCCCTGACCTGAGTGCTCCCCGCCCTGAGATGGAGCACCAGGAGGGATGGATAGCCCCACGCCTTGATAATTGGCAGCCGCAGGTTTCAGTAGCTCACCACCCTGAGAAGAAGCAGTCGTGAGCTTTGAGAGATCACCTGTTTCAGGATGAGAATCGATATGAAGAGCAGGGTCCTCTCTTTCCGGCAGAGAGGCCACAATTTCATCGCGCCGGGGGGCAAAAAACGCGCTATATCGGGCCAGGGCCTTCTGCAGGGCCGGAAGTTCGACGGGTTTAAGGAGGTAGTCGATGCTATTGACGCTGAAAGCCTTGAGAGCATAGGCATCAAAGGCAGTCGTAAAAATCACGGGAGCTTTGACCTCCACTGCTTCAAAAATCTCAAATGACAGGCCATCTTCCAGTTGGATGTCCATCAGGATCAGGTCGGGCTGCGGGTGCGTTCCCAGCCAGTTGACGGTCGACTCCACGCCGGTAGTCACCCCCGCAATCTCCACCGGGGTACCGCTCTTTTCCAGAAGGCTCACAATCCGCCCGGCGGCAGGTGCTTCATCTTCAACAATCAGGACTCTCATCTTCAACCATCAGGACACATTTTATTCAACTATCAGGGTTCTCTTCTTACTGATCCAATCCGGCTTTCACCGGGAATCAGGTCAAAGTTACAGCAACATTTCCAACCGATGGTGCCCTGGAAGAGAAAACTCCCCCAGGCAGAACCGAAGGGTTATTCCTCCGCGGAAACAGGGGCACTGTTTCCCGGGTTTCGCCGCAGCAGCGGGATGCGCACCCCGAAGGTTGACGGGGTTTCCGTGATGCGGATATCCTTTCCGGCCAGAAGACGGGAGCGTTCTCCCAGATTATGGAGGCCCGTTCCCGGGGAGGTATTTGTCCGGTTTTTGGCTTGCAGGGTATTGGTCACTTCCAGCGCGGGACCGTCGGTCAGGGCCAGCGTAACCGTCACCGGAAGTTCGAGGGTGGCGCTGTTGTGCTTGTAGACATTCTCCAGAAGGATTTGCAGGGAGATGGGCATGACGAGGTACCTTTCCGGAGAAGGGATGGCCTCTTCGAGGAGCACCTTTTCCCCATAGCGGATTTTCTGGAGTTCAAAGTAATTGCGGGCAAATGCGAGTTCCTCAGGCAAGGGTATCCAGTCGAATTCCTGTTTTTCAAGGACATAACGGTAGGCCGAGGCCAGCCGGGAGATATAATCCCCGGCAACTGCGGGACGGGTTTCGACGAGGGAGGCCAGGGTGTTCAGGCTGTTGAAAAGGAAGTGGGGGTTGACCTGGCTGCGGAGGGTTTCATAGCGGAAAATCAGTTTTTCCTCGCGCAGTTTCTGTTCTCTTTTAAGGGCTTCACGCCATTGGAAAAAGAGGAAGAGGACGATTCCGAAGAGAAAGCCGGTGGCTGCCGCCCCCAGGAATCCCTTCCATTCCCTGCTCAGGAAGGAGCCGAAGATGACCTTCACCGACTGGCCGCTGATCAGGGCGTTCATATAAATGGAACCGATGAAAAAGAGGCCCGAGATGGTCAGCACGATAAAGTAAAACAGCAACAGCCGCAACAGAATATACTTTATGGAATTTTTGTGGGGGGTGTTCTCCCCCGGCCGGTTGGGGAAGAACTTCATCCCCATCCAGAGGAACAGTTCGAGCTGGATGAAGACCAGCGGGAGCATCCGCAGGAGGACCGGGATATCCATTTTCCCTCCGAGGATCAAAGCGAACAGAAAGGTGAACACCCCTGTGGCTGTCAGCACCTTGAGGTGGTACATCAGACGGGGATAGCGGCGGGTCGCTGCGAGCAGTTTGTTACGTTTCATAACCAGGAAAATGCCAGTCCGCAAGGGAAGACGCTTCGGGCTGAAGGATAAAAATAGTTAATTAAACTCATTTGATTATTTCCACCGTGATTTCCCGCAGGGTGTTGGTGCGGATACCGGGCTGGTCCTGGAATTCGATGTAGGAAAGGACGTCTTCGGTCATTTCGGCGCGTTCCATACGGCGTGTCAGCAGGGAGATCCAAATGGTTCCCCAGTAGTGGCTGCGGCCTTTCATCTTAAAGCCGGTCATTTCGACTTCCACCTTGCCGTGCATCTGGCGGTATTCCAGCACGGCGCAGGGGATGTTGTTCAGGGAGGTCACCCCCATCCAGCGGACGGTCGAGTTGCGGTTCTCGAAACTCCCCTGACCGGCCAGGTTGACCACCCCGTCGATATCGGCAGGCTTGATGCGGGTGTTGAGCACCAGCTTGTCAAAATGGGACAATCCAAACGCCTCGAAGGCCAGCATGTCCCAGACCAGGTTTTTCGCGTGGAAGCTGTTTTCGGGCCATCCGGGAAAGGCCGAAGCTTCGGAGATCTGGACTCCCGGGATGAACTCAAAATTCTCGATGTAGGTGAGGGGTGTTGGTTCGGGGTATGCCCCATCGGGCTGATGGGAGGTGGTAATAGAACAGTTGTTCCAGCGTTCTTTTCCCTCCGGAAGACCCTGGGTGCATTCACCCACCACGCGTGTGTTGTCGATGAATCCGCCGTCGATGGTCCGGTTAAAATAGTCGGCGGTCATCCGGTAGGTGACCGGACCACCGGGCACAGGTTCCACTGTAGCCGGACTTTTTCCCAACCAGTCGCAGGGATTGGGCTGCGCCTTGACTCCGGTGGCCAACAACAGCAGGGAAACCGCGAGAACGAAGGAAATTGAAGGAAGGACCCGTTGGATCCATAATAAGAGATTCAGTTCCTTCGCAGATGAATGGAGGGGCAATTTCCCGTACCTGGTGGTTTGACCCAGCCCCAGGGTGCTTGCAGATGATCCAACCCTTTTAGTTTTCATGACAGTAGATTTTAATAGTGTAACATATTTATTATTCACACTATCAAAATTAGGCCCCCCTCCCCCACCATTCAAATAAAACAGTGTGAACCGTTGAAAACCGGGGTTAAAACGTATATATCCCGACCTCCAGGTTTCCACTTATTAGAACTTTATTGTATATTTGACGTACATTGATTATCGATGAAACCAAGATTCGACGTAGTATTTCTTGGCCAGGCATGGAATTTCCATTGAAACAATCCTTAAAGTGTTCAAGGCCCTTAAGGCTAAGGTAAGTATCAATGTGGAATTGATTGATGGTGATTTTAAAGTGGCTTAATGTTAACTGTCCTTCGGGCATTCTATCCTTCTCATACTCCAACCCTCTGAAATTATGACCTTCCGATATTCTGATATTGTCAGAGGTGTGTGCGGGAGTAGGGCACGGCGTCCTGGCTGGTGAATTCACCCCTGAGGAATTTGTAGTAGCCGGCGATGGCGATCATGGCGGCGTTGTCCATGGTGAATTCGAATTTAGGGATAAAGACGTTCCAATGCCGTTTGAGGGCTTCGGCCTGGATGGCATTCCGGAGGCCGGAGTTGGCTGAGACGCCTCCGGCGATGGCGATATCGCGGATATGGGTCTCCTTGGCGGCCCGGGTCAGCTTTTGAAGGAGGATGTCGATGATTGTTTTCTGGAGGGAGGCGGCCAAGTCGGCTTTATTCTGCTCGATGAAGTCGGGATTTTCCTTTAGCTGGTCGCGCAGGAAGTAG
This sequence comes from uncultured Prolixibacteraceae bacterium, assembly GCA_964552955.1. Lineage (GTDB taxonomy): Bacteria > Bacteroidota > Bacteroidia > Bacteroidales > Prolixibacteraceae > UBA1413. The sequence continues at coordinate 15,925 of CAZKIU010000054.1, read as the reverse complement.
AGAAAATTGGTTTTGAGTCCGCTGAAGCTGTAGTCGAGTCCGGGTATGGCGGGTTTGGTAAAGAGGAAGCGGTGGGGGTTCCCCTCTTTGGCCAGCCGGTCGATAAAGGGACCGCCGGGGTACGGAAGGCCCATCACCTTGGCGCACTTGTCGAAGGCCTCACCGGCGGCGTCGTCGATGGTCTGGCCGATGACCTCCATGTGGAGGTGGTCTTTGACCAGGATGATCTGGGAGTTTCCGCCCGAGACGAGGAGGCAGAGAAAGGGGAAAGAGGGCACGCGGTAAACCGGCGCAGAGGCAGAGGCAGACTCAGAGGCAGACTCAGAGGCAGAGGCAGAGGCAGTGGCCCGGGCAGGTGCTGGGAATGTGGCTAATGGAGCTGAAGCCTGAGCAAACGTGTCAGGTGTGGCGGAATGGGCTGCGACTGGCTGAGTGACTGCTGATGGTGATGTGAGTGCTGATGGTGATGTGGCTGATGGTGGCGTGACATCCGGTGGCGTGGCTTGTGCAGCGACCTGTGGCATGGCTGATGGAGCTGAAGCCTGAGCAGACGTGTCGGGTGTGGTGGATAGGGCTGCGACTGGCTGAGTGGCTGC
>CAZKIU010000054.1:0-15229 GCA_964552955.1 uncultured Prolixibacteraceae bacterium | reverse complement strand
GTGGCTGCTGATGGTGATGTGGCTGAAGGTGGTGTGACATCCGGTGGCGTGGCTGCTAACGGTGATGAAGCAGATGGAGCTGACGACGTTGCGGTCACTTGAGGGGCTGCTCCGTCGGCCATGCCGGGTTCGCGGATGAAGAGGGCCAGGACGTGGGCCTGGAGGTGGTTGACCTCGATGAGGGGAACACCCAGGGCCAGGGCGAAGGCCTTGGCGAAGGAGGTGCCCACGAGAAGGGAACCGAGCAATCCTGGCCCCCGGGTGAAGGCCACAGCCGAAATCTCGCTTCGGGAAACTCCGGCGCGTCGCAGGGCCACATCCACCACGGGAATGATGTTCTGCTGATGGGCACGGCTGGCCAGCTCGGGCACCACACCTCCATATGCCTCGTGCACCTTCTGTCCGGCCACTACATTTGACAGAATCGTCTCATTCCGGATCACCGCCGCTGAGGTATCGTCACACGACGACTCGATGGCCAGGATTATGACATCCCGGGGATCATTACCGGTCAGCTTTATACCTTTAGAAATTTCACCCATCAAAATTTCCTTAAAATTTTAAATTTTTAAACATACGACACGCCAGACATAAGGATGCATTAACTAGCGGAAAACTTATTGGACTACTGAGACATAGAAAACAGGAATGAATAATAATTCCTGTCCGAAAGGCTATCATTGCAGGCTTCAAATCTGCTCAATTGATAATACCCTTGAAAGAGCTTCTTTAAGATCTTCAATATTATCAGGCTTTATTCTCCCAATTCTACTAATAAATCTTTTCTCAGATATAGAGCGTATTTGGAAGCAGTCAGCCACAGATTCTTTAACCAGGTTGTTGATGGTATCAGGAGAAATTCTTACCATCCATGGAACATTCTCATATCGATCTTTCCAATCGGTCAAAGGCACGATAACCTTCAGCGGTAATTTCCCCAAAGAATTATCATTAACCACAATGGCCGGTCTGGTCTTCCTGAGTTCCGCACCAATAGTCGGGTCAAGGGATATCAGCCATATTTCACCTTGCTTCATAGAATGATTCACCATCAAGCAGCGTAAACTCTGTCAATTCGGTATTACCAGAATAGTCATCATACAAAGATTTCGCCGAATCTTCCATTTTTTTCTTACTCTCACTTTCCCTGATTGTTTTAAGGGTCTTCTCAATAATAAGCATTCGCTTATTTATCGGAAGTTTTGTAATGGCTTTGATGATTTCATTTGTTTCCATATCTCCTGATTTACCAAACAAAGGTAAGCAACTTTCCTGTCATCGCATAAATGCCGTGTGATTCTGCATCGTTTAACCTACATGCTCCGGAAGATTTGCCCGGTTTTTGTGTATTTTTGTCAAAACGCAAAATTATCAAAAAAGGCTGGAAAATAGTCCTGATCCCCCTGACGGTCCTCTTTTTGTTGCTGTCGGGTCTTTACCTGGCCATCCAGAGTCCCGGGGTGCAGACCTTTCTGACCCACAGGCTGGCGGACTATTTCTCGGAGAAGCTCAATGCGGGCATTCACATCGGGGGCGTTGACGTCGCCCTCTTCAACAAAGTCGTTCTGGAGGATGTCAGGCTCGAGGAACCCAACGGTGAGACCCTGGCCGCCGCCTCCAAGATAGAAGTGCGGCTCGACCGCCTCAGCCTCTCCAATAAAGAGGTGGGCATCGGCCGTTTCACCATCGACCGCTCCGACTTCTACATCCGCCGCGACAGCCTCGGCCACTTCAACTTCGACTTTCTCACCGATTCCCTCCGGAAAGATACCACCAGCCAAAATAAATGGACTTTCACCTGCCGGAATTTCAGACTCCGGAACTCGGGATTTCACTACGAGAACCGCCACGGAGAGCCCCTCACCTATGGGATCGACGACATCAACCTCCGGATAGACCATTTCGGTCTCACCCCCGATTCACTGGCCATGAAGATCGCCTCGATGACCATGATCGACAGCCGCGGTTTCTTCCTGAACAACCTCTCGGCCGACATCAGCCAGAGCAAAGGGGTGCTGAAGGTGAGCCACCTCACCGTGGAGACCCTCCACTCGGCCATTGATTCGGCCCAGTTCAGGCTCGAGAGCGACACCCTTCCGGGCACCGGGGAGCAACGCACCCGGATGGCCCTGGACCTGGAGCAAGCGCGGCTGAGCCTGGCCGACGTGGCCCTCTTCGTGGCTCCCCTGCGAGGCATGGACCAGGTCGTCGAGGTCAGCGGAAACTTCAGCGGCTCCCCCACCAGTATCAAAGCCCGCAACCTGCTGATCACCACCGGCAACAATACTCTCCTCGACTGCGACCTCTCCGTTGACCGCTTCGACGACATCGCCGAGCCCTACCTCTTCCTCGACATCAACAGGCTGCAGACCTCGCTGGCCGACCTGAGCAGGGTGCGTCTTCCCGAGGGCTCCAAAAACAGTTACCTGAGCTTCCCCCCCACCCTGCTGGAGAGTGGCACCCTCAGCTATGCCGGCAACTTCACCGGCTTCCCCACCGACTTCGTCGCCTTCGGCACCCTCAACAGTCCCATGGGACAGGTGCGCACCGACATCTCCTTCGTGCCCGTGAACGGCAACAACATCCGCTACAACGGGAAACTCGAAACCAGCGGCTTCGAGCTGGGGCGGCTGCTGAAAACCGATGAAATCGGCCCGCTCTCCTTCAACGGCATGGTCAACGGCCTCTACAACAAAAGCCGGGAGAGCCTCAACGGTAACTTCCGGGGAGGCATCTCAGAACTGGTCGCCCATGGCACCACCTACCGCAACATAGAACTCGACGGCAACCTCAACAACCGCCGTTTTAACGGGAATGTAAAAATCAACGACGACGCCCTGAAGCTCGACTTCACGGGGTTGCTCGACCTTGACAAGAAGGTACCGGTTTTTGACTTCACGCTGAACCTGGGCCAGGCCGACCTGGTGGCCATGCATCTCGACACCGCCAACCAGACCAGCCGCCTCAGGCTGGCGATGACGGCCAACTTCGCAGGCGACAACCTCGACAACCTCGACGGCTCCATCAAGGTGAGCGACGGCTGGTACCACAACGACCACGACACCCTCACCTTCGGCAAGCTCACCGTCGACACCCATCTGGGTGATGAGATCAGCCAGATACAGCTCTACTCCGACTTCTTCGACCTGTCGGTCAACGGCACCTACCATTTCCGCAACCTCTTCGAGTCGTTTGCCATCGTGATGGCCCGCTATCTTCCGGCGTTAAAAATACCGGTTACCGGCAAGGAAAACACCAACCGGTTTGCCTTTGATTTTTACGCCCGGAATCTCAACGAGCTCGCGGCCGTTTTCGTACCCGGACTGCAGGTCCGCACCCCGTTTATGCTCTCGGGCCGCATCGATTCCGGAGAGAGGAGCCTGGAGATGAAGAGCGAGATACCCGAGATCATCTACAACAAGATGGCCGTGCGAAAGGTAGCGCTGAATGTGGAGCCCGCGGACGGGGAGCTGTCGGCGCGCCTGCGTTTCGGCGAGTTTCACATGCAGAACGGGCTGAGCCTCTATAACCTGGCGCTGCTGGCCGACGCCTCTGACGACCGGGTGGATTCGCGCATCGTATGGAACAACTGGGATAACCTCTCCTACAGCGGGGAGATCGCCGGGGAGCTTCATTTCACGACGCGCGACTCGCTGCGCGGGCCGGTCATCGACGTGGCCCTGAGACCCTCGAAGATCATCATCGCCGACTCGGTATGGCAGCTATCGCCGGCCGCGCTCCGCATCGACGGTAAGCACCTGGCCGTCAAAGGCTTCTCCTTCCGCAACGGGGACCAGGCGATCGCCCTCGACGGGGCCCTTTCCACCGATGAGAATGAGGCCATCACCCTTCAGCTCCAGCACCTCAACCTGGGCCAACTCGAGACTTACCTGAAGGCCAAGCTGGGCCTGGCGGGCATGATCAACGGGAGCCTCTCGGTCTCCGACTTCTACCGGAGCCGCCGCCTCGACTCCGACCTGCGCATCGACGGGTTAGTCTTCAGGGAGCAACCCATTGGCGATATCAGCCTGGTCAACGCCTGGGACCGCCGCGCCGAGCAGATCAACAGCAAGATGAAGATCACCAAGAACGGCCGTGACCAGACCGTCGCCACCGGTTGGTTCGACCCCCGCACCCTGGACCTCGATTTCACCTTTGACTTCAACAACCAGTCGCTGGTGGTCCTGAACACGGTGATCCGCGAAACTCTCACCAACTTCCACGGCGATGGCAGCGGCCGCATCAGGGTGCACGGGAAACCCGGGAAGCTGCTGATGGACGGGGCGGTGATGTGCAGCAACGCCGGGCTCACCATCGACTACACCCAGGTGAGCTATAACCTCAATGACTCGGTGCGGCTCGACCGCGACAGGATCATCTTCCGGAACATGGAGGTGAAGGATATTCTGGGCAACCGGGGCACCTTCAACGGCACCATCCGCCACGACAACTTCAGGAATATGAGGTACGACCTCTCGGTCAACACCAACAAAATATTGGCACTGAACACCACGGCCCGGCAGGGTGAAAGTTTCTACGGCAAGGCCATTGTGCGGGGGAACATCACCATCACCGGGCAGGGGACCAGCGTCAAGCTCGCCGGAGAAGCCACCAGTCTGCCCGAGACCGCGGTGACCATCGTCCTGAGTGAAGAGGCCGAGGTGGCGCGTTATGATTTTGTGCGGTTCGTGACGGCCGAAAAAGACAGCGTCATCAAGCCATTATTCGTACAATCTCCGGAAACCGGGGGCCTTGAAATCGATTTTCTGATGCATGCCACTCCGGAAGCACGGGTACAGATGGTCTACAACACCCAGATCAGCGACGAGATCAGGGCACAGGGTGAAGGCACCCTGCGTTTCCGGATGGACCCCAAAGGAAATATCTTCCTCACGGGTGATTTCGTGCTTGAGCAGGGTGAATACCTCTTCACGGTGCAGAACGTGATCAACAAGCGGTTCACGGTCGAGCCCGGGGGGTCGATCACCTGGTCGGGTGACCCCATGCAGGCCGTCATCGACCTGAACGCCATTTACAGCCTCCGGGCGTCGCTCTACGAGCTTATGGTGGGGACCAATGAGAATGTGACCAGCTCGACGCGGGTACCTGTCGAATGCCGCATCATCCTCACCGGCGACCTGACGAGCCCCGACATTAAGTTTGACATCCTCTTCCCTGAGCTGGAGAGCCGGGTGCGCGACGAGGTGCAGCAATACTTCTCGACACAGGAAGACCTCAACCGGCAGATGCTCTCGTTGCTGGTGCTGGGTAAGTTCTACACCCCTGAGAATGTGCGGGGGAACTATGAGGCGACCGCCACCGGACTGATCGGCAGCACGGCCAGCGATCTCTTCTCGAACGGATTGAGCAACTGGCTCTCCCAGATCAACAAGGATGTCGACATCGGCTTCAACTACCGCCCCGGCAACCAGATCACGGGCGATGAGATCGAATTGGCGCTGAGCACCCAGATTTTCAACGACCGGGTGAGCATCAATGGCAACATCGGCAACAATACCAATCCAAGGACCATGAACCAGAGCGAGTTAGTGGGCGACTTCGAGATCAACGTGAAGCTCACGCGCAACGGCAAGCTCCAGCTCAAAGCCTATAACAAGTCGAACAACAACCTCATCTACGAGACGGCGCCCTACACGCAGGGACTGGGTTTCAGCTACAAGGAGAACTACAACCACTTCGAGGAGCTCTGGCGGAACTTCCTCGCGCTCTTCGGCAAAAAATAAACTGTGGGGCAATAATTCCGCGTACTCTATGACCGGTTAAGGGAATTATTTGAATCAACGCTTGATAAAATCACTTCTATTTTGTATTTTTACATATAATTTGCATTATTAAAAAATAGAGATGATACTTGAGTTTAAAATTCGGAACTTTCTTTCCTTTAAAGATGAAGTCACGTTAAGTTTTGAGGCCACTTCTGACATTACTTTAGAGGATTATTATGTGGCAGAACCCGTTCCCGGAGTTCGAATTCTAAAAATGATGATGATTTATGGACCGAATGCGTCGGGAAAAAGCAATTTACTGAAAGCATTCGGATTTTTGTGGAGTTTTATCAGACGGATTCCAACTGAAAGAGACAGAACCACACACTTCATCCCATTCAGATTTGATACTACAATAAATGAACCTGGTAGTTTCGAGCTCATTTTTTACATAGATAAAACTAAACATAAGTACTTTCTGGAATTAACTAGTGAGACCGTCTTAACAGAGAGACTATTCTATTATCCAGGGACGCAGCCAGCTTTAATCTTTGACCGGCAGTTTGATTCTGACCATCAGCTTTCGGTAGTTAAATTTGGATCGAAAATAAAGATTACTGATCAGGCCCTAGAAACTATTCAGCTAAAAACCCTCAGGAATATGTCAGTATTTGCTGCATATTCACAGATCAACCTTTCAGTTCCTGAACTTACCATAGCTTTTCAATGGTTCCGTGAAAACTTCTTGCCAACTATAGATCCTTACTTGTCATTGACCGAATTCTCTGACCAGCAAATAAAAAGTAATGAGAAGGTCAAAGAACATATTTTGAATTTTCTCTACAAAGCGGATATGAATATTTCTGATATTTATTTTGAAGAGGAAATTAAAAACATACCAAATGAATTGGTAAAACTGTTTGAGTACGGTCCATTTCCAGATGAAGAGAAGAACCGGATCATCAAGGAGAAAGCGATCCATCTTGAAAAAAAGCTATTTGAACACCGAATCATTAGAAACGATGTTAAAAAGCTTTACATGCTACCTGAAGAGTTGGAATCCAGAGGAACGTTGCGATACTATGGACTTTCTGCTCCTTTTTATGAGGCAGTAACCAACAATTCATTCCTCCCAATTGATGAAATTGATACAGCCCTTCACCCCCTGTTAGTGATGCATTTCATTAAAGAGTTTCTAAGAAAGTCAAAAGAAGCTCAGTTATTTTTCACTACACACAACCTTTCTCTATTAAATGAGAAAGACATTATTCGTAAAGATGCCGTATGGTTTACTGAGAAAGGAATTAATGGGGTAACCTCTATTTATTCCATGGCTGATTTCAATTTTCGAAAAGAGCTTTCTTTCCACAATGCATATAAACACGGGAAATTCGGAGCTATTCCCAATTTGGAGGATTGATTATGGCAAGGAGAACAGGGACCAGAAATACCCGGAAAAACTTTGTGGTATTAGGTGATGGGATTACCGAGCAGTATTACTTAAAGCATTTGAAAGAGTTAAACGGTTACAAATATGTTCTTAGACCATCCTTGTTTTCCGGCATAACAATTGAAAGTGCTGAAAGTTTGATCGATGAGTATGTTTCCGGTGATTGCACAAAGATAATTTATCTAACCGATTATGACACCATTGTCAGTCAACGGAAAAAGGAAAAGTTTGAAAAAATAAAAAGGAAATACAAGAATCAGGAACAGGTTATAATTTGTGAGTCTATGCCCGGAATCGAATTCTGGTTTTTACTCCATTTTTTAAAAACCAGCCGGGAGTTCAGAACATGTGATGAAGTAATCATTGAATTGCTAAAATATATCAAAGGATACTCCAAAAAGAAGGAATATCTTGAGAATGGAAGTTGGGCAAAATTTTTGTGTTCAGAAAACAGGATGGGAAATGCTATTGGCCATTCGAAAGAAATTCTTAAAGAGAAGGAATTAGGGTACATTGGGGAACATTTCCCCTACTCAAAGATTTATCTAGCCATTGAGTATTTTGAAGCACAGAAGGGCATAAACTAAAAGAGCCGGCTCATCGCCGGCTCTTTTGTTTATCATGCTTCAGGCAGAAATATTTTCTGTCAGGAGGTAATTACTTCTTAGCCTTAACGTTGGCCTGGGCGGCGGCCACGCGGGCGATGGGCACCCGGTAGGGTGAGCAGCTCACGTAGTTCATGCCGACCATGTCGCAGAACTCGACCGAGGAGGGTTCTCCGCCGTGTTCACCGCAGATGCCCACCTTCAGTTTCGGATTGACACCACGGCCTTTCTCGACACCCATGCGGACCAGTTGTCCTACCCCTTCGCGGTCGAGGACCTGGAACGGGTCGTTCTTGAGGACGCCGGTCTTGAGGTACACATCGAGGAACTTGCCGGCATCGTCGCGTGAGTAGCCGAAGGTCATCTGGGTGAGGTCATTGGTTCCGAAGGAGAAGAATTCGGCTACACCGGCCACCAGGTCAGCGGTGAGGGCAGCACGGGGCACTTCGATCATCGTACCGGTGAGGAAGTCGACGCGGGCGCCCTTCTCGGCGAAGACCTTCTCGGCGGTTTCCTTGATGATGTTCACCTGGAGTTCCAGCTCCTTGACGGTGCCGATCAGGGGGACCATGATCTCGGGAAGGACGTTGAGGCCTTTCATTTTCAGGTTAACGGCCGCTTCGATGATGGCGCGGGCCTGCATTTCGGTGATCTCGGGATAGGTGATGCCGAGGCGGCAGCCCCGGTGGCCCAGCATCGGGTTGAATTCGTGGAGGGATTCCACCTTGTGTTTGATTTCTTCGAGGGAGACGCCCAACTCATTGGCCAGTTCCAGCTGCTGGGCCTCTTCGTGGGGCACGAATTCGTGGAGGGGCGGGTCGAGGAGGCGGATGGTCACCCCGAAGCCTTCCATGGCAGCGAGGATGCCCTCGAAGTCGGCACGCTGGTAGGGCAGCAACTTGGCCAGAGCCTTGCGGCGGTCGGCTTCATCGTTGGCGAGGATCATTTCGCGCATGGCCTTGATGCGTTCCCCTTCGAAGAACATGTGCTCGGTGCGGCAGAGGCCGATTCCTTCGGCGCCGAATTTACGGGCTACCTGGGCATCGTGCGGGGTGTCGGCGTTGGTGCGGACCTTCATGCGGGTGTACTTGTCGGCCAGTTCCATGATGGTGGCGAAGTCACCGCTCAGTTCGGGATCCATGGTTTTCACCTTGCCTTCATAGACTTCCCCGGTGGAGCCATTGAGGGAGATCCAGTCGCCTTCGTTGAAGACTTTGGTTCCCACGGTCATCGTGCGGGTCTTATAGTTGATTTTGAGGGCTCCTGCGCCGGAGACGCAGCATTTGCCCATTCCGCGGGCCACCACGGCGGCGTGGGAGGTCATTCCTCCGCGGGCGGTGAGGATACCGCGGGCGATGTGCATCCCTTCGAGGTCTTCAGGAGAAGTCTCCTGGCGGACGAGGATGGAAGCACCGAATTTGGCGGCCTCATCGGCGAAGAAGACGATCTGTCCGGTGGCGGCACCCGGAGAGGCGGGTAACCCCTTGGCCACCGACTTGGTCCGTTTCAGTTCGTCGCGATCGAAGACCGGGTGGAGGAGTTCGTCGAGTTTGCCAGCCTCGATGCGGAGCAGGGCCGTTTTCTCGTCGATTTTGCCTTCGCGAAGCATATCCATGGCGATCTTTACCATGGCGGCGCCGGTGCGTTTCCCGTTGCGGGTCTGGAGCAGCCAGAGTTTGTTTTCCTGGATGGTGAACTCCAGGTCCTGCATATCGCGGTTGTGGTTTTCCAGTTTTTGCTGGGTTTCGAAGAGCTGGCGGTAGATTTCAGGCATGAACTCTTCGAGAGAGGGGTATTTGTTTTTGCGGTCTTCCTCGGAAACGCCGGCCAGTTCGGCCCATCGTTTCGATCCTTCGAGGGTGATCTGCTGGGGAGTGCGGATGCCAGCCACGACATCTTCGCCCTGGGCGTTGATAAGGTATTCGCCGTTGAAGAGGTTTTCGCCGGTGGCGGCGTCACGGGTGAAGGCCACCCCGGTTCCTGAAGTCTGGCCCATATTTCCGAAGACCATAGCCTGCACGTTGACGGCCGTTCCCCATTCGTCGGGGATCTGGTTCAGGCGGCGGTAGAAGATGGCCCGTTCGTTGTTCCAACTGTTGAACACGGCAGCCACGGCGCCCCAGAGCTGTTCCCACGGGTCGGTGGGGAAGGTGCGGCCGGTAACGTTGAAGACGGCGGTTTTGAAGCGGGTGACCAGTTCCTTGAGGTCGTTGGTAGTGAATTCGGTGTCGAGGTGGATGCCCTTTTCAGCCTTGAGGCCTTCTATGATCTCTTCGAAGGGGTCGATGGCTTCTTTGGAGTGGGGTTTCATGTCAAGGACTACGTCGCCGTACATCTGAACGAAGCGTCGGTAGGAGTCCCAGGCGAAGCGTTCGTTGCCCGATTTGAGGGCGATGCCGGCCACGGCGTCGTCGTTGAGGCCGAGGTTGAGGACGGTGTCCATCATTCCCGGCATGGAAGCGCGTGCACCCGAGCGGACGGAGACCAGGCAGGGGTTGTTGCGGTCGCCCCAGACGGTGCCGGTGAGGGCTTCGATCTGGCGTACGGCAGCTTCCACTTCAGTTTTGATCAGGTCAAATGCCACCTGCTGGCCTTTTTCATTGTAAATGGTACATACCTCGGTGGTGATGGTGAATCCGGGAGGAACGGGAACCCCGATGAGGTTCATCTCAGCCAGGTTGGCACCCTTGCCGCCGAGCAACTCTTTCATGTCGGCTTTACCTTCGGCCTTTCCTGCGCCGAACGTATACACATACTTTGTCATAAACCCTTATTTATTTAATTGTTGGTTGTTTGCAGAAAATTCTTTGAACAAGGTCGCTAAAATAACGCAATTTTTTAAATTTTTTATGATATAAACCCATTCTGTTGATCCTGGAGTATGTTAATTGAGACAAATATAATATTCTGCATATGTTTAGCCCCTTAACATACTTTAACTTTGATTACCAGCCCTTAACTAAAAGATGGCGTATCTTTGTCTTGTACAGACAAGAGTGTAATTTTTTCATAGAAAAGGTTTGGTTAGGTTTAGCAAAAGGCGGCGAGTGCTGCCTTTTGTTATTCAGAGGGTCGCCCCCAGGGTGCTCTTTTACTACCTATTCAGCCAAATAATATTTTTGTCCTCTCCTGCAACAATTTACGATATTTATCTTTCATGGGTTCCGAGAGGAAACTGATTCCAATCATGGTGTGCCACCCGGGAATGGCCGCCTGAATAATGGTGAGGTTATTCTCAATGGTTTTATATGTCAAACCGCACTTCTCTTTGCCAAAGTAGTTGACCAGGATATTCCTCGTCAGGTTTCTTTTTTTGCCATTCAGGGGCAGCGCGATTTCTTCCGCTCCGTCTTTCAGCACAATGGTAAAGTTAAGTAGGTCATAAGCCGGGGAGAGTTCCACCTTGCCATCCCTGACAATAACCGAATAATTCTTCAGATGCATGTCCTCATTTCCGACCAGGTAGTTAAACAGCACGAGGTTAAACAGCCTGACCTTTTCAACGGAGGGGAAAGTGCAGTAATCATCTACCAGTCTGACCAGTTTCTCCATAGAGTAGTTATACTTGGTATCCCTGTCTTTTCCGGCTAACTGGGCAAAATCTTCCACGGCAATTTTATCTTTCTGTCCGCGGCGATCAAACCTTTTAATAAAATAGGTGAGGGAATTGTCTTTTGAGTAGACCATGCCGTGCAAGGGAACACGAATTCCTATGGTGGCAGCCAGGTGCATGGTGAGGTTTTCGTTCTGAGGAAGCTCCGGGAAGATGTGGTGCTGGGGTTTCAAAATATACCTTCCGTTTTTATCAGCGATATCGAACCTACCTTTTTTGATATTCAGAATGGCACTCAGCTTGGGCTGAACCCCCTGGACCGACATCTTGGAAGCCCTCACCATTGCCTCAGTGCGTAATTCTCCGGCGGAAAGGTCCAGGTTGGCCAGATTGGTCAATGCAGGAGACAATAACCTTAAACCCTTCAGACTATAGTGCTGGGTTCCGCACAGTTCGTAAGTGATGGGACACCGGTTCACAGCAGCACCTCCTTTGCCGTAACGTTGCCGACCATGTCCTCTCCGACAGCCATGAGCTGGGAGAACAGGTCGTTCCGGTCGATTTTTCCGAATTTCAGCAATCCTTCCAGTTGAACTCCCTCCGGAAGCAATCCGTCAAAGAAGGGCGGGAACGTGTCGAATTCATAGGCCTCCGGTCTGACCGGTAAAGTCAGGGATACGGGATTTCCCCGATACCCGGGATTGTACACAAAACGGTATTTCTTACCGGGCTGAACCTCAGTAAGCACCCCTGTTTCGTGGTCATCAACGGATATGATGGCTTGTCTCATGGTTGGAAATCTGATTCATGAACGGACTGGTCAACTGCACCGTGATATTGAGAACTTTGAGGATTTTCCTCAACGTATCGAGCTGGATGGATTCTTTTCCTTTCTCCAGGTTGAAGACCACCGTTTTGCCAACGCCTGCCAGTTCTGCCAGCTGAAGCTGGCTTAAACCGGCTGCTTTGCGGTGTTTTTTAATGATGGCCGCCAAAATTTCAGGATCCAGCATACAAAATGTATTGTTATAGCGGTAAATATAGGGTTTTTGATGTAAAAAACCAAACCTTTATGGATATTTTTATCGCTATAATGGTATATTTTCGTATTTTCCTCTCATTGCCGGTCTAAATGATAACAAATTACTGCTAAAGCGGTAATTTAAATGAATTTAACCATTGAGTGTAATACGTGGGAGGATACTGCCGTTTCTACCCTACTGATCACACCTACGGCGTTATCAATCAACCTATTCAGAATTATCAATTTTTACCTTATCCTTTGCATATTTGTATTATTGCTACAATAAGTCGTACGACTTTTTGTAGCTTGACTACATTTTATCAAAGGACTTTTTGTATCTTTGAATAAAAAAATGAAGAGATTCGGTTTAGATCAGCTCATCGAATGGAAGAAATCGGAAAACCGGAAACCATTGATCATCAGAGGGGCAAGGCAGGTTGGAAAAACCTGGCTCATTAAGGAATTTGGGAATACCTTTTATGATCAAATGGTCTACATCAATTTCGAGAAAAACAAAAGAATCAGGAGTGTGTTTTCTGAAGGATTTGAAATTGAACGCATTATTGTTTCATTGCAGGCAGAATCCGGAATCAAAATCAATCAAGAGAATACATTGATTGTCTTCGATGAAATACAAACTGTTCCGGAGGCCATCACATCGCTTAAATATTTTCAGGAAGATGCACCCGGTTATCATATCATAGCTGCGGGATCATTATTGGGGATCATGTTAAATGTCCAAGCTTCTTTTCCGGTCGGTAAAGTTGAATTTATGGACCTATATCCACTTTCCTTCCCGGAATTTCTGGAGGGCGTTGGTGATTCAGGATTTGCAGAGATGCTCAAAAAAGGTGACTGGGAACTGATAACCGTATTTAAACAGAAATATATTGAGCGATTGCGACAATACTATTTTGTGGGAGGAATGCCTGAAGCAGTATCAGAGTTCAGCAAATCAGGGGATTTCACGGCAGTAAAGAAAATTCATGAAGCGATTCTGGAAGCCTATCAACAAGATTTTTCGAGGCATGCTCCGGTGGAGATTGTGCCCAGAATAAGGATGTTATGGAATTCCTTACCTGCACAATTGGCAAGGGAAAACAGAAAATTTATCTATGGGATTATTAAAGAGGGTGCCAGAGCTAAGGAGTATGAAATTGCGCTTTCCTGGTTAATTGATTGCGGCCTTTTGACAAAAGTTGTCAGGGTAGCAAAGCCGGCAATCCCCTTGAGGGCATATGAAGATACCGGTGCCTTTAAATTGTTTCCGGTAGACATTGGATTGCTGGGAAGCCTTTGCGATTTGGAAGCGAAAACCCTGTTGGAAGGGAATAAAGTATTTTCCGAATTCAAGGGAGCATTGACTGAGTTGTATGTCCTTCAACAACTTACAACATTAGGAAAAAAGATACATTATTGGTCTGGAGAAAGATCGACCGCGGAAATTGATTTTATCTTCCAACATGAGAACTGGATTATACCTGTTGAAGTCAAAGCTGAGGAGAACATCCAGGCAAAGAGTCTAAAAGTGTTTCACAAAAAATTTGATCCAAAAATATCGGTCAGATTATCCATGTCGGATTACCGGGAGCAGGATTGGTTGATCAATGTTCCGCTCTATGCGGTGAATCATCTCCTGGATATTCTGAGCAAACAATCGACTTAACTCATTTCCGGCCGGCCGTTGTGGAGGCCGTTTTCGTCGTCGTCGTTCTGGTCGTCTTTGGTCAGGGGGAGTTTGAAGCGTTTGCGCTTGCTCTTGCTGCCGTAGCCATAGTAGCCATACCCATGTCCGGCGCCGTATCCGTATTCCCCGTATCCATAGCCATAACCATAGCGGTAGCCGTTCACGTAGCTGAGCACGTAGGCCGGGAAGAGTCCGCCCGTGGTCTTAATAGCATTGATGAGGATCCCCACCCCCTTGATCTTGTACATTCTGATCTCATCAAGGGATTGTTTCAGCAGCTTGCGGTTGGTATAGCTGTCGCGGACCACGAAGACGGTGGAGTCGATCTGGTCGGTAATCTGGAAAAGGTCGTTGACATACCCGATGGGGGCCGAGTCGATGACAATCACATCGTAGATCTCCTTTAGTTCGGCCAGCATTTTTCGTATCTTTTCATCCATCAGCATCTCGCCCGGATTGGGAGGAATCGGTCCGGCCGGGATGATATGGAAAAAAGGATGCTTGATCTGGTGGGTGATCTGGTCAAGCGTGTCCTTTCCCAGAATATAGGAGACCACCCCTTTGCGGGCATCCAGTCCGAAATCCTCATTGATGCGTGAATTGCGAAGGTCAAAGTCGAGGAGCAGGGTCTTCCGTTTGGTGAGGGCATAAGAAGAGGCAATATTGATGGCCGTATAGGTCTTCCCCTCTCCCGGGGAGGTGGAAGAGACGGCAATCACCGGTTTGGTCTTTCCCTTGGTCATGAGGTCGAGTTTTCCCCGGAGACTTCGGTAGGCTTCACTGTCGGGACTGTTGGGCTTATCAAGGACCGGGGTCATGGTCGGGGTTTTCTGCTTGTTGTAGAAGACCATGTTGAGGATAGGCAGACGGGTGAGAATTTCCACGTCCTCCTTGCTGATCACCTTGTTGTTGAAGAGGACGAGGAGGAGGACAAAGAGCGCCGGGGGTACAATGCCCGCAAAGAGGCCGTAGGAATACGCTTTATTGGTCTGAGGTCCCACCTGGCCCAATGAACTGGCTTCCTCGACGATCTGGCTTTCTGGCTGGTTGGCCGCCTTGGCGATCTGGGCTTCCGAGAGTTTCTCGAGCAGGAAGGTGTAGGTCTCGTTGTTCATGTTGTACTTCCGCTCGATATTGAGCAAGTCGCGTTCGGTGACCGGAAGTCGCCCTACGCGGGCTTCCAC
>CAZKIU010000053.1:0-23182 GCA_964552955.1 uncultured Prolixibacteraceae bacterium | reverse complement strand
CTGTCATGAACTGTTCTCGCTCGAAATGGTGGGATAAAAATGGGGGGATACCAGGGTTTTCTTTCTTGAATTCGATCTTGACTCCCCTGCCGGTAAGATCCTTCACAATCTTTCTCAGGTCGTCCAGGTTGCGGGCTAGGCGGTCCAGGCTGTGCACGATGATGATATCCCCTTCCCGGACAAAAGACAGCATGGCCTCCAGCTGCGGACGTTTGACATCTTTCCCGGAAGCCTTGTCGGTGAAGACCCGATCGAGCTCGATGCCTTCCAATTGCCGGTCCGTATTCTGATCCACCGTGCTGACTCGGATATAGCCGATGCGATGACCTTTCATTTTCACTCCATTTTTGTAAAAGTGTTCAGTAACATTCTAAGACCATGAAACACATGTGTCAATAAATATGGTTTTTCAACTTATAATTGACGCAAAAACGAGCGTTTTGAAAGTGTCAAGAAAGGTGTACCTTATTGGACAGCATGCGGATGAGTAAGCTAGAGGGAAACATTTTAGCGTGGCATAAAAAATAAAGCCGCATATATTTCAACTGTTCTTCTGGTTATAATCTGTTAATGGGGTATTTTTTAGGGGTTATTTATGTTTGCGTCATGGTGTATATGACGTGGGGTGCAAAAGACATATACTTCATAATTAGCGTAGCGGTTTTTCTCTATCTGTTCGGTGTACTTGAAAAAAGCTGGAAAAAAGACAACCCAGAAGAAAATATTATACCTTTGCGTGCGTCACCTAGTTTTTGGGCCTGGGTTTGTCAATACAATTACAAGATTGTTTTTGTTACTGTTTTCTTCGGTACATTTTTGATAATATTTTTCTATATAGCCCATATTTTGATACCTTCCCGTTACATCGTTAACAGCCTTTTAGGCTTATCTATGGTCCTCCTCAGTGGGTTTGTACTGTTGTGTCTGGCTGTTTTGCTCTTTCGGTTTTTATTTCGGAAAGACGATTAAACTACTTACCTTTCTCCGTAAAGTAAAGAAGCCCGCCGGGGGTGGGCGGGCCGGTGATGAAGTGGCCTTCGGGAAAAGGCTGTGGAAACAAAGATTACACAGATGAAAATATAAAGTCAAGGGGTTTTAATAGGCAGGAGTCAGAATGATTGAAATTAAAATTGAAAATTTTAACAAAGATTTTTCTGTTGAAGAAAGTGAAAACGTTGAATTGTTGGCCGCATTTATTCGCATTATGGAGCAACTCAACAGGATCACGAGCCTTTCAGTGTTTTTCGAAAAATTTTCAGAGGAAAACAGCAATAGGCCCGCTAAAAAAAGAAATTTGTTTACAATATACTATTTTATTATCGGCACAATACATGAATTGAAAAGAAATCTTGAGCCACTTAGGGGTAAACCCAACATTCGTGCAGCCAGGGATCAAAGTGACTGGAGAACTTCATCATACAACATTATAGAAGACGCCTTGAAGAAGGCCGGGTGTGAGAAAATATTTACCGATACCATTTCTGGCATGAAATCGGCCCGTCCCGGTCTCGACGAGGCCCTTTCCCATCTCCGGAAGGGGGATGTTCTGGTTGTCTGGAAACTCGATCGCCTTGGGCGATCTCTTAAAGGCCTCCTGGATCTCATGGAGAATTTTTATCAGGCAGAGATTCAGTTTAATTCAATCTCAGACGGTATATACACCACCACGCCGATGGGAAGGTTCTTTTACAACATCATGGGCTCACTCGCCCAGATGGAGCGTGAGCTCATTGTCGAGCGCACCCGCGCAGGCCTGCAGGCCGCGCGCGATCGGGGCAGGATGGGGGGCCGCAAGCGGGTCCTTTCAAAATCGAAACTGGAAGCCGCTCAAAAGCTCATCGATGAGGGTACACCCCGTAAAGACGTCGCGGCCAGCCTCGGGATCTCCCGCGCCACCCTTTACCGGTATTTCCCGGGCCTGAAGTGATTTCTCTTTTTTTCTCCGTGTTGTATCATTGATCCAATATGTTGTAGCAGAACAGTGAAGGATGCGGTTCTTCAATCGCTTTGAGCCCTGACTGCACGAATGTTGGGTTTACCCCTGGTTGCTTGGATAATATCGGTTGGCTTTCTAACCAATCTTTGTCACTACTGTATCTTCAGATAACTCGTCTCTTCTCAGAAACTCGCAATCTATTTCGTAGTACATCTCTTGAAAATATCTATATTTATTTATGCGCGCTTCATCTTGATAGCTTTTTGCTAAGTCAATTTTTTGTTCAATTAATTTCCCAACATCCCGCCATACACCATCATAATTTATGGTTGTTTTCCGATATGAATTCATCACTATTTGTAGATCTGTAAAGAAATCTCTTATTTCATCCTTCAAGTTGTTTCCGTCGTTTCTCAAATTAACCAACTCGTTTTCTACTCTCAGCATAAAAGCATCATAGGCTAATCGCGCAACAGTTTTTTTCACCTACATCCTCCTGTTACTTCGAGAATATCCCTTGCCCTATATTCTCTTTAAAAACACCCCCAATGTGCCCGATCTGGGTGAAAAATGATCCTACCATTTTCACTGTAGAGCGTCAATCTATTCAAGTGCTATTTTTGTTGTTACTTTTCTCATTTGTAATTTATAGATGTTTTGTTACAAAAATTTTCATATATAGCATTGGGTATTTAATCGGCCATAGCAGGATCATCGATATCTTTGCCCCCGACTGGTGCTCAATTGTATTGTAAATAGGATGAAACTCTATCAGGTTTCTTAAAACAACAAGATTAAGTGCAACGCCAATGACTATGTATCCGGCCATGAAGACCCAGAAGTAACTACTCCCTTCTTTCATCTTAAAAAAGTTTGTTCCAAACACCAAGCTAAGCCAAGCCAAAAGAAGTACAACCCCAACTAAATATATCCCTATTGACTGTAATAACCCAAGTGCATTTCCTTTTTTTACATTTACGTTTTTCATTAAGTTCACCAGTTCGACTTGTAATACACAGAAGCTGTTCCCAGAACCGAAAACGCTTGCAACCTCAAAGTCGCTCCGTCTTCAAGCGCCCATTTAGCATCAATATTCGAACTCTTTATTTTATCGTTAATTCTTATTGATTCTTCTTTTGGTTTCCCAAAATTCTTTTTCAAAATCTCCAAAATTTCTTTCCATTTACTTGGTCTGAACGCAAATTCCATTCCTAAAACCACATATCCTTCTGACGATTTTAAAAAAGGATCTTCTTCAGGTTTATATGGCAACTCATGCCCAATTTGCTCCGCTTCCATTCTCTTCATTTTGTTTTTCTCGTTTTTACCAACGAAAACAGATATTTTCCCAATTTCTATTCCATTTATTGTTACGCTGTCTGAATAATATTTCTTTGCAAACGGCATTCCTCCAACTTTTTCTAATTCAAGTTTTTTATATGCATCGGTTTTTTCTAATTCCTGACAATCTTGAAACAAATAAACTCCGAAAATTTCAGGCTTTTTCTGAGCGCTTAAAGCAACAACCATCCCCAGAATAAGAATCATCAACGCTAATTTTTTCATTTCTTTACCCCTTTAATAATTAATTTTATGCAGCCGAATATCTCAGCGATTCAGCAGCCTTCGGCACTGAGAGCAGTATCCCGAGCGTGATCATGAACTTTCCGATGAGCAAAGCCCAAGGGCCAAAGGATACCACCCCAATGTTGTTCGCCATTAAAGTTACCATATTCACATTAAGGTTTGCAATAAGCTTGAACGCTGCAGACAAAAAAACCAAGGCGAGTACGTTGACTAGTATTCCAACACCCCATTTTTTTGTCATTGAACTCGTCATCTCTGATGTTCCAAAGGCAATAAACATCGGTCCTACGAGCAGAAAAAAGCTAATTTTTGTAAAGTAAAAAACATAAAAGATTTTTGTCAGAAAAAGGGAAATGGCCATCAGTACATCGCAAAGCCAAAAATATATTCTCACATATACAGTGTGAACGACTCCCTTTATCTTTTTAAAAAAACCCATATCCTTCTGCTGCTGTTCCCACGCTTCTTTATTCGCAAGATATAAAGACATTGCAGCTGCATTCTTGACCGTATACTCCTGGGCAATATATTCGTTGTGGCTGACAACACTTTTGTTAAGCCCTATTACCGCGCCATATATCGTTGAAAAATTTAAAATACAAAGAGCGACTATCATCAAAACCAACATTCTTTTTACAAAATCTGATATCGCACCGTTGTCTCCTGAAACCATTGCGATCGAGATTTTAATAATCTCAATCGCAATTAATAATCCCACTATCGCCGCAGCAACTTTTTCAAAACCTCCCATATATGTTTTTACTGTCTCATCCAATGCGCTTTCAAAAGAAGATGTAAATCCGAAAAGTGTTGCGTCTAAATCCATTTAATCACCAGCTTCGTCTTTGATTATTTGAACGGCTTTATCAAAAGCGTTTTCTATTCCCTTCCCGCTTTCTTTTGAACCTCCGGCACTCACGCTTTCAGATCTTGAATAATTCCCTTGCGTTTGTGTTTGCCCCTGTCTGTTTCCGCTTTCATTTATCGTTTGATTATCTCCCCTTGAATAAGATTTTGTAGCAGCATTACCGCTCGCCGAAGCTGAGACCGTATTTGCTTCTTTATTCACTGATCCACCCGGATTCCCCTTGGTAGTCCCGCCAACACCCTGTCCTTTCATAACGATATTTGTACACTCTTTGGCCGCAGCCATATAAGCTTTTTTGGCCCCTGCCGAGCGAGATGCCATTGAAAGTCCGGCCGCTTGATTTGCCAACTGTAACGCACCGGCCGCATTTCCAGAAGCAACCATATTTTTTGCCTCTTCCGTCATTCCTCTGGCCTGACTCCTGGCTCCATGACTTTCTTTCATGTTTTTTATTCCCTGCCTTCCGGCTTCCGCTCCTTTCATCATCGCCACTCCCCCTCCAAGCGCTGCGGTCATGGCCCCGCCGCCACCACCCATAATGCCTGCCAGCGATTTTCCAGCCTTTGGAACTGCAATCGCCAGGCCTCCAGCGATGAGCGCTCTTCCGATTGCCGGTATAATCGCCGACCACCCCGGTGTCCCCTCGATAGTCATAGTTTTAATGGAGTCAATGTTTATGACATAAACCATCTTGGCCGCTACGGCCATGAAAATCATGACCAAGAAGTATCCCAACACGTTTCCGATCCAACCCATACAAAGACTTCGAGTCAAATCCGACACCCCGAAGGCAATGAACATCGGGCCTACCATTAAGATCATCATAAAGGCAAAATATTGTGAAGCATACAGAAAATCGATGATAAACATGGTTATCGAGTTCATTACCTGAACAACCATGAATGCCAACGCTACCCCCAGCTTGTCTATGTGTCCTGATATGTCATACCAGGATACATCTTCCTCTGCTTCTTTTGCTTGCTGTATTTCAATATATTGCGCCAACAAGTTTGCTGAATCGTTTTTATATTGCAACGTAGTGTTTATTATTTCTTCAGATATTAGAAATTCTGAACTGTTTATTGCTTTTACAATTTTTGGATAACCAACAATAAAAACAGCCACAAAAGCATATGTAATGATCGGCCAGATATCAAAACCCGACCCTGATACAAGCTTTAAAGCCACCTTAAAAAGCTCAATGGCAAGTAACAGTGCGACAATGCTGGCTGCAACTTTCGAAAACATATCCATGTAGCTTCCTGTAGCTACAGACAAAACGTTATTTTTTAATGCTTGCAAAAAATTGTTTGCTGTAATCTCCACAGTATTCATTTGGTTGTCTCCTCTACCCTCTTCCCCGTCAGATAATTTCTGGAATTCAAAACAGTCAACCTTTCATTGATCTCGGTTTCAAGCATCGATCTAATCAAGCTGTACATGTCTTGAAGCTGCAAAACCTCTTCATAGAGCATGATCACATTTAACAAGTAAACTTGGCTTTCTTCCTGCTGACCAGAACCATTAATGGCCTTATCTAGCTTCGTTTTAATGTCCTCATGCTTTTTTTCATATTTCTCAAGTAATTGCCTTTGATTTTTTACAAGAGCCAGCTTGGTCTCGACATCCTGAATAAACCGCTGCGCATTCGGCACAGCAATTTCGTTCATTCTTTTCTGATACTCAGTGTTTACCTTATAGTATTCATTCTTGTTGAACTGGTTGTAATCCTCTTCAATTCCCACATTCTCGGCTTTTCCGCTGTCTGCAATCTTATTCCAGACATCAGAACTCAAGCTCTTAAAATACTCTGCTTTAAAGATTTTCTTGCGGATCTCAATCGCCTCCTCTGGGCTGATTTCCTCGATGAAATCAAGCCCTGGCCCTTTTGTTACCTTCGTATAGAGATCCAGATAATCTTTATCGATTCCAGACAACTCATCAAAAAGGCCTGAATATTTCTGAATCTTTTCCAGGATTCCTTCAAATTGTGCGACGTACGAAACGATTCTTGAAATATCGATCACAGGCAGGGAGATCCCAAATATTCCGTATAAACGGAAAGAAAATGCCGTTAGAGCGACTAAAGCAATAATTGTCTTATTTCTCTTCATAAAGTCCCCGCACGTCTTTTGCATTATTCTTTTTGAGATCAAGCTTTCGATTAATTCGGTCCACGTGAAATATTTTCTCCATGGTCAAAAGCTCTTCTCTGAGCTCCACCAGCTTCTTGATTTCAAGCAGAAGTGTCAGTTTCATCAGCTTGAGATCAGCAAGCGCTGGCACTAGTTTTCCCCGAAAATTCGGCGTGTTCCAGTCACCGTCTACAGCATCCCGCGCCTGACTCCATTCCTTTATCAACGGTTGGAGTTCAACCATTTTTTCGACTCGCTGTTTGTCATACTTCCCGGTCAGCTTCATCAGATTGAAAAGCTTCAAAACCATATCGGCATGCTCTTGTGTTTGCTCTTTGTTTTCGTCTATGAATTCGCGGTAGTTTTTGCTTTGCTGGTACACCCCTAGCCGCGCCTGATAATCGGATTCCAAATACTGGTATTCATCGCCTAGATTGATTGAATCGTTATAGGCATTTTTAAAAATGCCGTTGAATTTTTCAGGAGAAATAATTGGATTTTCTTCGAAATATTCTTCCAGTTTTTCGTAAACCAGGTTTTCGAAATAATCATCTAGGTCATCGATGTCGATTCCCCTCTTGTTGATAACAATCTGAATAATCAGGTTTTCCCGAACATCAGAAAGAAATGTTCGGTACTTATCATAATATTCCTTGAACTGCTGAACTTTCGCCAGGATCTTTTTGGCTTCTTTCAACTGTGCATCGGCATCATGAACGGATATTGATAAAACCGGAAAGCACATAAAATTTGCCAACAGGAAAACCGTCGATTTATTGATAGACATTTTTCACGGCCTCAACGCTTTTTGCTCGATGCTCTTTCTTGAGTTGTCCCGATTTGACCCGAATCGTATCAAGTAGCGCTTCATTTTCCATTCTGGTACGGATCAGCGTTATCATCTCTTCTTTCAGCGCCATAGTGTCGTAATCAATCAAGGTGATTATGGAAAACAGCTTGTTTTCCTGTACCACTTCGGTCAGCGTGCTCATACCGGTAATGTCCTTAAAATATTGATCCACTCGCTTTGACAGTTTCTTGTCAAATTCTTTGGTGTCTTTCAAAACAACCAGGTATTTTTTAAATGAGTCTGTGACCTCTCCGCTATATTTCTCAAGCTTGTCCACCAGCCGCCGGTATTGTTGATTGTGCTGGCGCACAGGCCCATAATCGATCTTGTTTTCACCTATCCAGTATTCTTCCTCAAGATTCTGCAGTTTTACAAAAACATCAAAGATTATCCCCTCTTCATCTATTTTCCAAAGAGCTTCGTTTATCAGAATTTCCAGTCCTTCTTTCAACTCATCTTTAAACAGCTTTTGTGCTTCGGTCCAATACAGCCCAAAGTATGACCAGTCCAGGTTTTTATCAATAAGGTCGTCTACCTTGAGCCACCCACCCACGCAGTCCCCACCTTCAAAATACTTGTTGTAAAGGTCCCAGAACTCATCAACTCCAACCCACTTGGCCACCATGGATGCGATCCGCTTGACATCAATCACTGGCATAATCGCAAATCCATTCTGAGCCAGCAGTAGCACCAGGAGACTGATTGCCAAAGATTTTTTCATCACTCTTCCCCCATCAGTTTTTTCACAGCGTCCTTCTCTCCCCTGATGGATTTCATGAAATCCTGCCCCTGCTCCATTGCCCTAACCCTCATCTTGACCATATCTTCAAAATAAATTCTCATCATGGTCAAAAGCTGATAGTTTTGTGATAAAGATTCGAAATTCATTTCTGACCAAAGTGCGATTATTTTGGCAGTATCCGCAGGCTCGTCGCTCGACTTGTCCACCCCAATGTCTTTCATCTGATTTCTGATTTTGGTCATTGTCTCTGACCGTTTGTTCTGCATATCGCGGAAATCAGCGAGGAATTTGTTGTGATTATCAATGTCTTCGATTACTTCTTTTTTGACTTCAATTCGCTTGTCTTGCATCTGGCGAAACTCGCTGTTCGCCTGGTAGTATGCATTCTGTTTTATATAGTCGAAGTTATCGATATCCGGATATTTTTGTTTAATTGATATCTTGTCAAGATAAACATCATGCCAGACATCGAGACCCAATTCGTCCTTCAGATATGGGCTCTTTTTATATATATCCTCCAGGTCCTCGTACATTTCCAATAATTCTTCAATGTCCTCGATGTCAAAGCCGCTCATGACGCGCTTGAACTTGTTGAACCGGTCCTCGAAGTCGTTTTTTAGCTTCGTGAAGTTATCGATGTATTTCTTCCATTTCGTGGCTTCCTGGGTGAAATTCAGCACCTCTGCGGCTATCGCACTGACATCGATGACCGGAATTCCGATTGCAAAGGAAGAGGAAGAAAAGACCGCCAGCAACAAAATCAAACTAAGCAGTTTGTTTTTCATCTTTAACCCCATTCAAGAATTCTTCGACGGCCTTCTGTTTCTTGTCTCGCTTGTCAATCCCAGCCGTCAGCTCCACAAGTTTCTCAATGGCCGCATTCATCTCCCCCATCATTTCTTTCATCTGAGACCGAAGTTTTCTATCCGTCGGGTCCGTCGTCGAGATCCAGTAAGTATAGGGATCGGCGATCGGCTGCAAGACCCTGGTTTCACCGTGAGACCTCCACAGAAAGAACTCCCGCATCTCCTTGTTCATCATGTTGTACTGCTGAACGTGATGCTCCTGGAGCTGTAATAGCTTAAAAGCCTTCCCTACATCCTTATCGCCTCCAAAGAATATGCCTTGCTTCAAATTTGACGCGATCGCGGCCGACCACTCCTGGTCGTTGATCACGTCCTTTATCGATTGGGTAATCAAAAGCGGCATGATATTGAAGTGTCGGCCAAGCCGGAAGAACTGTGTAATCCAATGGTTAAACTCCGGAATCTGTAAATACCTATGGGCTTCATCCATGATAAGGAATTTCTTTTTATTCAGGATCTCTTCCCTTCTGATATCTCCCATGATTTTTGCAAAAATGCTGTATATGATGGCCGACATTTCTTCTTTTGCCGAGTCGAGATCCTGAAGGTCGAAGTAACAGAAATTGGCCGTCTTTACATCGTCGATACCGGAATTGAACAGCTCCCCTTTACGACCGTAGATCCAACGCTCCAAGGCATTCGACATTTCCATTGATTTCGCCTTTTGCCGTATATGATCCAGGATCAAAGGCAAAGGTGGCTCATTGGTTTGTGAATGTGCAACCAAAACCTTGTATTCCCGGAAAAATGAATCCAAGGCTTTTCTGAGATCCACCCGGTTCGAGTCGGTCAGAACATCTCCCATCATGATCGACAATAAGCCTTCACAAAATGCGATCTTTTTTTCTCTTTCCTTCTCGTCTTCGTACTCTTCCGGTGTGATCAGGAAGGGGTTGAATTTGAAAGATATCTTTTTGTGGGACAATTCGAGAATCGATGTTTTTTCAGGCATCTCATTCTTCAGAATCTCAAAGATTTCCGTGAATGATTTTGACAAATCTATCACATAGATGAGCGGATCGAATGCAAGCGATGAGCTCAAGATCGAATTGACCGTAAAGGACTTTCCCGAACCCGTGGGGCCGAGCACCACCATGCCATGAGAGTTTTCTTTCACCGTGAACGGATTGAAAGAATAAATTCCACCGTCTCGATCCGGGAAGTACACAACTGGATCGTTATCGCCAGGAGACAGTTTATAGACGTTGAAATAATCTCCACCGTTAGAAGAAAGAACCATGTTTTTTCTTCCTGAAAAACGGTTGTGCCCGGGAAGCATGGAAAAGAAGGTGTTTCGGAAATTCTTGCGTTCGGAAAAGAATTCAAATCCGTCTTCCTTCATGACAGTTTGAACCTGGGTGAATTTATTCCGAGCGTCCTTGACTGAATCCCCGTACACAACCATGTTTAAGGTCATGTTCATGGGTACTTCCCGCTCTGCTTTCACCTTGTCAACAAAAATATCTGCTTCCTCGATGAAAGAATAAAACTTGACGCTGTTGGCGATGTTTCGGTAATAACCACCAACTTTGTTCAGCATCTTCGTATAATTGAACCAGGTGAAATTTATCCGGAAGCATAATTCAAACGGCATATCCAGCACTTTTCTCATTATCAGTGGACAGCTATACCTGGGTAGGATCTTCAGAGCAATTACTTTCCCAATTTTGTCGTCATTGATTGAAACGAATGTCTCTTTGTCAGATTCAAAAAAGTGCATCTGTGCAGAAGAAATCTGGAAGTTCAGCGACATTTCCGGATTATATTTGAGCGGGTCTTTGTGGTTTACCAGCTTATAAAGGGCTTCGTATACATCTTTTTTATGCATTTCTTTGAGCCCGAATTGTTCCAGTGTTTTTCGCAGGACCTCAAAGCCTTGAAGAAGCTTTTCGGCTGCTTTTTCAAGAGTCTTCACGCGTAGCGTGATGACCTTGTTATCGCTCAGAAATGTGGCTAGATCCTTTTCCTGCATCCGTTTGGGTATGTATTTCAACGCCACATAAATCGTACCTTTGTATGTATAGTTCGCGTATGCATCCCAAAAAACCTGCTTTTTATTCTGTAAGAACTTAACAATCTCCGGGCTTTCCTGGGTATAGAACAGTTTTACTGGCTTCATCTTTTCCCTGCGGTAAAAAACATCCAGTTCATACCGTTCTTCCAGGAGTTCAAGCGATTGCTTTATCATATGGGAAATTCTGTTCGCTTCATCTACCGATAATCCGTCATAATCCTTTCCTTCCAGCTCCATCAAAAGGAGCACCGAGCCGTCTTTCAAGACAACTACCGGTGGCTCCAAATCCGATTCGTAAAGAAAATCCACATATAAAAGGATATTCGACAGCTTGCTTTCGTACCCTTTCCATGATTTCCAGAGTTCTTGGTATGTTCCTTTCATTTTTGTTTTTTATACCCCACCACATTGATCACCGCGTTCGAGTGCTCGTGAGATTCCACATATTGACGAATTTTCCCCGCATAGACTTTGTTGACCTTTTCCACTTTGTTTTCCAGGTAGAAAAGCGCCAGATAGATCAACACAGAGATCGCAATCCACACCAGCATGAAAAAGCTCATGCCAACGATCGGAAATCCAAGCATGAAAAAAACGATCGGGATAAACAGGTAAATAACATTCACCCCAAGCACCTTGGGCTCTTCCTGAACCAAGCGAAAGGTTATGTTTTGATTTAAACTCATGTTGTTTCCTTAAAGCTGAGGGGGGCATAGCCCCCCTTCTTGTCCATACTCCCCATCACAGAAGTGACGAAGCAATGTTGGCCAGGACGTAGCCGACAATACCGGTAATCAGGCTGCTGATACCATCACCGCCAGAGGCGAACTGATATGCGGATCTGCCGATTCCGTAAAGGCCGACAATGCCACCCAGAACACCTGCAACTTGGGACGCAATGTTGGTGACTGACGAAACTGCGCCAGACAAATCGATCTGGCCAAACACTGGCGAAGACGCAAACATCAAGAAGATGACGAAAAGAAAAGCTTCATTTTTTTTCATGATTTTGACCATGTTGTTCACTCCTCTTCCGTGTCGCATTCCACGTCCCCGCGCTTTTTCTTGTAGATGGCGTAACCGACTCCGGCAACCATCACCACTCCGACAAACGCGGTGAAGTAGAACACCCCACCTTGTTTCTGCCGTAGACCGGCCATCAGGCCGCTGGACATCATGAACACAAAGGCCGTAACGAGAATTGTCTTCATAAGCTGCATTCTTTACTCTCCTTTTTTATATTTTTTGGCTGTATTTTTTCTTTGCCCAAAGAGCGAAAAAGACCATCCCCGCAACCAATAAGCACGGAACCACAAACATGATCTTTTGCCCGGACAACATCAAGAAAAAGGACATCAGAAAGGCGATGGAAAAGCCAATAACGACGAACAGCGAGAGGTAATAACCTGGTGCTTTGCATTGAATGCCTATGGAATCCGTTACGACGCTTTTGTAATAAGAAATAAGCCTGTTAAACGATGCATCGACAATCGATTTTTTTTCTGTCATACGTACTCTCCAACGATTTTTCCCTTTTCGTCTTTTCCGGTTGCTTTAAACTGATAAACTGGCTCTACATCAAACTCCCACATCCCATCATTCCCACTCATCGTGTATTTCAACTCTTTTTTTACTTTGGCGATTTCAACTATTCGTTTCGAGTTGTCACCAAATCGTTTCAGCTGGACCACATAGCGGATCGCGCCGGCAATCAGTCGCCGGATCTCCTTTTCATCTGATTTTCCGTGTACCATCTGAAAAAGCAGCATGGCCGTATTGAGTGCTTCTGCCGTCGAATCCGCGTGGATTGTCCCCATGCCCCGGTGACCGGTCCGAAATGCCCAGACCATTTCAACAATCTCTTCGCCCCGAACTTCACCAACAATAATCCAATGAGGAGACATGCGGAGAGAATTCTTGATCAAGTCCCTCATAGTGACTTCAGACTCCCCTTTCAGGTAAGGCTGTTTTGTCACCATCGGAGCCCAGAGCTCCGAATCAATCTGGATCTCCGGAGCGTCTTCACAGGTCACAATAATCTGATTCGAGGGGATTTCTTTGGCCATGGCCTTCAGCACCGTCGTTTTACCGGTGCCGGTCCCACCTGAGACAAGAATGCTTACTTCGTCCTCGCCTCGGATGATATCCCGCAGGATCTCGACTCCTCTTTGATCGATGGACTTGTACTTGATCAGGTTTTCCAGCCCCCAAACCTCTCTTGGAAACCTGCGGATCGAAATCTGTGCGCCACGTTGATAAACGGGCGCTATTACAATGTTGATTCTCGATCCGTCTGGTAGCGTCCCATCCATTTTTGGGCACTCTGCATCCAGCTGCCGGTCCATATACCGGGCAAGCTGGTTACAAGTGATCCGCAAGACTTCTTCGTCCTCAAAACACCGATCATACTTCTCAAAATCTTGACCGATTTTTCGATAATGAATGGAATCCGGACCATAAATCTGAATATCTGTCACTTCGTCATCATGAAGAAGCGGTGTAATATGACGAAGCGACTGCTCTATCTGACGGACAACGACTTCTTTGCTGCTCATTCGGCCTTCATGATCTCCCGGACTTCCAGAACCTTGTACCGATTCAATATCCCTTCGGCCGCATCGAGCATGGCGTATAGCAATCCTTTCAGTTTTCCCGAATAGATTCTGCTGTAAAAAGCTTTATTCTGTTTCGTGTTTCTGAAATAGTATTCCAGGACAAGCCCCGGAAAAGACTCGTCTGTCTTTTCCGGCACAACTGAAACAATGGCCACACCCATCTGAATATGGGAATTTTCAACGAATTTGAAGCCTTCGTTTTCCCAAGCCCGTTTCATAACTTCAAGAAACGAGGCTTTATACTTCTCCAATCCCTTCAAGCTACCCAAGTGAACGAACTGCACCTCTTTGGTGTCGACCGATACCCCTTCATTGAAGTTGTAGCCAAGAAAGATGTTCCCTTTCATCTGTTCATAAATATGCTTTTTGAACAGGACCAAGGTTTCAGGATACTGCCTAACATCTGCCGATTCGGCAAACGGCTTTGGGGTAAAAACCAGTTTTATCAAAGCCTCTTTTTCCTCATCGTTCAGGCCTGTGTTTTCCTGAGCAAATATCGGCAACGCAAACATCATGACCGCGATCAAAAAAACTGAGGTTTTCATTGTCTGTATGCCCTTTCCGAAAGTCTTGCATATGGAGTAATGTTCATATCAGAACTGAGATAGACCATTACCCGATAGCCTGGATTTACCGTTATTGTCGGCACGATATTCTGAAACTGCTGAAACATCTGCCGGGTGATTTCTGAGAAATTTTTGCTGGATTCATCAATCATGTAGGACATCCCGGAATTCTGATCCACCCGGTTTTGAGCCAGACCGCCTAGACCATCCAGTATGCCGATCAGAAGAGCACTTCCAAACTTCTGAAAAAAGTGCGAGTTTACCGATGAACTTACACCAGCTACACCTTCACCATCGAGACCTACACCTTTATTGCTCTTTGGAAATTCGACATTGTTTCCATTGGGCAATATCATCCGCTCAAACCATACATAGAGCTTTTTTGCTCCCTGGTACGAAATCACCTGGTTCTTCCCCAGGATCTTCGTCCCTGAGGGAATAACCACATACTGGCGATCAGTATCGATAAAATCGCGGGTCACAACTACGTTGACCGGCGATTCCTGTACATCGGACACCAGGCGATGGAGCATTGCGCATTCTACAAATTCGCCCATGGACACTTTTATTGGAGGTAACCGGGTATATGCGACAGAAATCGCTCCACCCAGGTTATTGGTTTGCCCCTGTTCATTTAGCCCGGATTTGTCCATAATACGTTCTAATCGGTCCATTGCCGTGTTCATGTTTTCCTGAACTTCATTTTTCCCGTTCGAGCTGCCGCCCCCACCCTGATTTTCGCCGCCATAGTACCTGGCTCCCCGGAAATGATTGGAGTACACGTAAGGGTTTTCTCGAACCAACTTTCTGTTTTCTTTGTCGATCTCAAAAGAATCTTTATCGCGATAAACCCTCTTTTGAATCTGCGGAGAAGAAAAATTTATTGCCTGGTCTTTTGCGTCTTCCTCGCCAGGCAGCGGAATCCCCGTTAAAATGCTTTCTTTATCGGTCGATTCCTTTACCTTTTCTTTGATTTCCTCAGACTTCACGATTTTTGACCACATGGACTCTTTTTCTTCTTCCACTTTTCCATCTGGATTGGAATAAACCTCATCTTTGATTCGGCCCATCTTTTTTTGCTGGTCTTCTTCTTCTTTCTTCATTGACTCTTGTTGGGCCTTTACGTCCTGGGTCAGCTCCAAACCGGTCTCTTTGGTAACCTTGTCTTCAGGTTCAGACACAATCCAAAAGAACAATCCGCCAAGAACAGCGACAGAAAGACCAATCAAGGCAAAAGCCCCAAGTTTGCTTTTCTGCCGCTTTTTCCCTTCTTCTCTGATCTCGCCTTCCATCTTCCTTGCCCCTCGTCTTTATGACCGTTTGATGAATGAAATTTTATCGTCTATCTTCAATGCGATTTGTTCATCACCGCTGATCACGTGATGAACAACGATCAGACCGTTTTTTTCCTCATATTTGACAATTTCTAGTTTGCCGTCTGGCATGGCCAGAAACGGCACCGGCTTGGATTGTGCGGAAGGAAGGTAGATGAATGTGAACACACCGTCGTCGAAGACCTTTTCGACATTGAAGTAATTCTTTTTGACCTTGTATTCCTGGTTCAGCCGCTTGATCAAATCTTCTTCAATCGCACTTTTTTTGACATCGGTCTGAACGTAATTCATCGCGGCATCAATGTTCGTTTTTCTTTTCTGAAATTCGCTTACCGCATAATCAATTACAACCCTGCCGTGTATGTATGGACTGGCCGAATCTTCTTTGCAATCAAAAACGAACACTTCATCTTCTGATGTGTGAATCATGATTGACGTTCTGGCCCCTGGCTCCAAAGGTCTGACCGTTACCGTTCTGTCTCCGGATGTAGCGGCCAGATAGGTCACGCTGTCCCCCTCCACAAGTTCAACTATCCGCTCCCCCTGCGGAAACTCGATGATACTGGTATATCCGATCATGGTTCTGAGTTCGATGATTTTGGTTCTATCGCCTTTTACATGACGGTATACTGCAACTTTTGATTCTTGAGAAAAAACCGGTAAAAGCAGCGCTAAAGTTAAAATTACCAAAATTGCGTTTTTCATTTGTTGTTTTCTCCTTCTTGTTGCTCTTGAACTTGTACTCGATTGTCTTCAGTCTCTCTGTACTCGACTATTTGCAATCCATGGGGATTGTCGAAGGTGCGAAGAATTGTTTTTATTCGCAAAACAGCAACGAAATTGCTCTTTTCCACATCGACAATTTCTCCCCTATGGATTTCTTTTGAAAAGAAAACTTGCACTCGCAGATCCGGCAGATTGTTCTGAATGATCACGGTCTGGACTTTGCAAAGACCCTGACCACTTCGAGAGATGATTTCGGGAATATTGCTCGACTCCACATATCTGCGGATAATTGTCTTTACTTCCGGATCGCAGAGTTCGATCACCTTTCTTAGGTTGGATTCAACCGTAAACTTGTTATAGGTATACAGCGTTTCAATAAAATCCTGAGAAAATCTCCGAATCTCGTTTGAGATCCGCTGGTCTCCGGAAGCATCAACGATTTCCCACTTCTGAGGCTTCGCCCAACCGTTGTATGGATCTATGAAAACCGGCAGCGGTTTCTGCTCGCTGCTTTTCACGGCCAGGTATGAAACCGTTCCTGAAAGTACAATAATGACAACAACACAAACCAAAAGCATAACCTTCAGCACATCGTTAACTAAGCGATGATTTCCCCATGCGGCAATATAATCACTGGTCCCACCAGAAAGCTTTTTCATCGGTTTTTTTGTCTGGTTTAGTTTAATGTCTTGCTTTTTTTCAGTCATAGCAGATCCTCACAGGTATTTGCTTTTGAATGGGTTTACAAATATCGAGATCCCCAGGTAGCACTTCAGGTTTGAAAGATCCGGTTCATTATCTTTTACTGTGAACGAGTGATATTTCGCTCCCAGGAAAAAGCCCATATCCCGGTTCTGTCCGAACTCAAACACATACTCACAACCTACTGACAAGCCCCACTTATCATCAACATTTTTTTGGCCTTTATACTTCTCTTTTGTCCGGAGATTGACGCAACCGACCAAAAGCTTAAGCCTTCCACCCTTGAAAAGCATGGAATACCCGAGGTTGAAGTCAAACAATGCCTTTTGAAATTTGAATTCAAATTCCTTTGAATTATCTTCACCTGGCAAGGTTAATTTTTGATTGTATGTATCGGAAGAAAAACCGTAAAAACCCTCGATTGACAGTTTTCCAAGAAATCCGCTTGTTCCCCTGATTTTCAAACCGACCAAAGGTCCGAATGAATTCCCATAATAATCATTGAGAGATCCTTTTGTGAATTCATAAAATCCTGCCGCAGAAAAACCAATGGGGTTTTGTTTGGCACCCAAGAAAAATGAAGTAAGAATTAGAAAAGCAACAATAACTGCCTTTTTCATCAGTTTTCCCCCTTGAGAAACAGGGTCCTCGTAACAATCGGTTCGGCGTCGCAGTATCCGACCACCATGTACACTAAGTCGTCTTCGCTCATTAGCTCTTCGTTAAATGAAAATTTGATTACAGCGGAACCGTTTTCTTCATCTGCAACAAACGCAGTTACATACTCTGCGTCCTTGTCCCCCTGCTTTCGGTAAAGAATTACCTTCGAGATCCTTTTCCCGCTCAAATGCTCGACAACAATATCGAGCTTGACATAATTTCCGGAGAGATAAAGACCGCCAATCTTATAGGTCTCTCCGAATATCGAAATATCAGGTGGAAGGGCTTCATATATCCAGATTGAAGCTGTTGACCATTCTGATTGGTAACCGTTGTTTGTTACGACCTTCAACCTTACCGTATACTTTCCAGAAACATCTGGAAGAAAACTGTTTTCAAGGCCAACATTTCTGGACAATGTCGTTTTTGATCCGTTGGGTCTTATTAATGACCAACTGTATTGCATAACATCGGAGTTCTCGCCAACAACATTGATATCAGCAGCCACCTCAACCATTTCATCTACCGTTCCGGTAGTATTCATTTTCAGAGAAACGATTGGAGTCGAAGTGCAATCTTTTGCGCTGATTGTCACTGTATCGGAAC
Organism: uncultured Prolixibacteraceae bacterium; assembly: GCA_964552955.1. GTDB lineage: Bacteria > Bacteroidota > Bacteroidia > Bacteroidales > Prolixibacteraceae > UBA1413. The sequence continues at coordinate 4,975 of CAZKIU010000053.1, read as the reverse complement.
CAATACGACCATCTTCGGTTGTGACTTTCAGCGTCAAGTAATACTCACCGGCTTTATCCGGTATGAAGCTGGGGTTTATCGAGTTGTAATTCCAGATGCTACAATTTGATCCAATCGGCTTCGAATAGAAAAACCATTCATAACTGATTTGCCGTTCCAACGGATCATAAGTATTCGACCCATCAAGGACAACCAGAGATCCGATGCAGATTGAAATATCTTCTCCTGCATCGACCTGCGGCAGTTCTTCCTCTTCGTCATAACTTGGAGTTATAAAAATGTTGCTGTTGTTTATAACAAAACCTTTTCCTGTATGGATATTTAATCCCAATGATTTTATTTTTTCTTCCGAAGCTGTAAGCAACAAAGGCATCAATAAAATAATTAAAAAATATTTCATGACATCTCCTTGGTTTTTTTGTTTTCCATATATTTTTCGATAAAAATTGATTGTGAAGAAAACAGCTCGCTAATATCTAAATCGAAATACTTGCATAGCTTCGTAATCGTTTTACCATTCAAACATTTACTAGAATCCATAAAACCATAAAGTGTTGTTGTTGAAATTCCCGCATTTTTTGCAATTTTTGCAAGACTTTCATTCGGATATGCCTTTAAATATATTTCAATGTTTTTTTTCAGACTTATAAATCCAAAATCATTTTTCTTTCGTTTAACTGATGTTTCGTTTCTCATAATAACTACATTTTACCTACAAAAAACAGAAAGTCAATATAATCATAAAGAATATTTATGTTTAAAAATCTTCACAAAAGCCCTCTAAATAATGAATGTGAAAAAATTTATAATAATTTTGTTTGCTTATAAGCAAGTTTTGCTTAATATAAAAATTCTGTAATATCAAACCGGTTAAAAAAAATGTATAATATATTGAATATGTCTTATACATTTGATTTATTGGCCAAAAGAATTCGGTCAATTCTTGATGAAAAAATAATTACTATCAGAGAGTTGGCTGAAGAAAACGACATAAAACAACCTGCTGTTTCTCAATTTCTAAAGCATGGAACAGGGTTGTCTATGGAAAAAATAGAACTTATCTGTAATTATCTCGGTATTGAGTCTATAGACATACCAAGAATCAAGCCGCAAAAAATAATCATAAACAAGTCAGAACCAAAAACAATGAAAGAAGTCATGTATCTTCATTTAGTAACTACCCTTACAGAAAATAAATGGAACATAACAAATACTGCAGAAACGTTGGGAATGACAAGATGGAAGCTCTATAAGGTTTTAGAAGAGAACGGAATTAAAAAACCTAATTTTAAAAAACAATGACTGTGGTAATGTGGGAATCCCGTAGGGATTTCCATCATTTCCATCAGTCAAAATGTGCTTTATGGGAATGTGGTAAACCTGAAAGGTTTTCCAAGGAATTGTGGGAATCCCGTAGGGATTTCCATCAAGACCGTCATTTCCATAAAGCTTTCAATGAAACATTTCCACATTTCCTTATTTTCCACTGCTATTTGTTTATTTATTACTTGTTATGTGTATATATTGTGAGTGTAAAAAGTTCCACGTAATGTAAAAAGTTCCACGTTTTTCTAAATATACCTAATGTTATATTATATAGGGCGTTTTGATGTATCCCGTAAAAAGTTCCACGTAATGTAAAAAGTTCCACGTAATGTAAAAATATCCACGTTCTCTGTTTTTCGTAAATTTTGTGAAATAACATTTGTTATCGGACGTATTAAAAGATTGAAAAATTACTGTATATATTTGCAGTTTTCTATTTATCATTATATATTGGGTATTTAGGTTCTTCCTGTAAAAAGTTCCACGTAATGTAAAAACATCCACGTTTTTAGTGTAAACTATTCCACGTTTCAATTTGTGGAAATTTTTTATTTACGGGTTTATATGTTGATATTGCTTGACTTTGGATATTTGTTTACGCTAACATATTCACAACTTAGGAGCTCTCGATGGAAAACGTTGTTAGTGCTGAAATTATCACCGATGATGTTACAGAATGCAATGAATTTCAACGTACTTTTCAATTCAGGCCTTTAACAATTTGTCCCCTTCCATTAAGAATTATCGACAAAAACAAAATGTCTTGGGAATCAAAAAATGGTCCTATGACTGTTCGCATGCTTGCAGATGACAAATACGGCTTACCTAAAGGAAGAGATATTCTTGTGATTTTATGGTTAATCTATAAATGTATGCAAAATGGCGATAAACATATAAAAAACGCAAGGATAAGTGATTATTTAAAGTTTTATGGTCTAAATAATGGCAAAAAAACAAGGGACGAAGCCAAAGAAAGATTTTTAAGGATCATTAATACAAGGTGGCATTGGTCTGGATTAGACGGTGATCCAGCTTATGGGATGACGAAGATCGATATTGTAAAAAAATGTCGTTTATATTTTTCAGATGATGACTCCATTGATTCTACAAAAGACAATGATGATGTTTCCGATGAATTCAATCCAGAAAAATTTTCATTAAAGCCACAAAGGTATACAGGAGAAGAATTTATTCTTGTTTCTGATGAATTTTTCCAAACTGTTGTGGATAGTAAAATCCCCTATAACATCAATACTGTTAGAAAAATACAAAGTGCTCCGTTTTTGTTATCCTTGTATTTGTTCCTTAATTGGAGAGCACACTATGCCTGGAAAAGGCATCTAGGCGGTGACGATAGCCCATTGGAGATTCCTCTTTTTGGCAACAATGGGCTTAAGAAACAGCTCTCAAGCACGAATAATACTAACGATCGTGCTTTCAAGGCCTATTTATTTGAACAGGTTGATATTTTGAAGAAGCATTGGGATAACTGTCCTGTATCATATGTACCCGCTTCTTCTTATCGTGATCGCGCTTTGAATAAAGAATATAAGGATGTTTTGTCTATAAAAGTCACTTCGATTGATCAATTGGACGTACAACCTGATTTAAATATAAATATTGCTCGGATTGTAAAGAAAAAAAATAAAAAATTGTAATATACCTACAATTATTAAGTATATAGTAAATTCCGGAAAACCATTAATAGATAACAACAATACGTTTAAGCGTAAAAAATACCACGCAAGAACATATAAAGATTATTTATAACTATTGGATTATTATAGGTTTTGGAATATTATTTAATTGTAATAAAAAAACTATTTCCTTATTGGAGATGCCATGAAAATTGGATATCAATACGCTTTGAAAACGCTTTTTAACACGTATAGGGAAATGAAAAAGAACGGTTCTGATGATATGCAAATAAAATCCTTGATTGAAGGCATAGAGTATTTATGTTTGCCTTTCAGAGAAGACATTTCTTCATCGATTACGTCGAAGATGCACAATCCGTTTGCAGATCCAAAAGAAACCACCAATGTTTCTCAGATGTTTGATGGGCTAGATATTACAGAAAAAAATGAAATTACCAAGAACTATTTTCTTCTCAACTTGGAAGCAAACCAAGTCCTAAAAAAAATTGAGGAGAACCAAAAATGAATATCATCGAAGCACCAATTATGAATGTGTTTGCTGGTGGGCCTGGTACGGGAAAAACCACGCTTGGTAAAATGTTTACCCAGGGAAGCGATATCCCTTTTTTCAATCCTTCTGATAAAGCCGATACGTTATCTGCTGGCCTTTCTGATGCAGGTGCATATAAATCATTTATTGATAAAATACACAGTTATATTGATGACAAGAAGTCTTTTTCTATGGAAACAAATCTGTCTGACGAAGCGATAGTCTTAATTCAAAAGGCAAAGGAAAATGGGTTTATAGTGAACACGCATTATATGTCCATTAGCGATTCGGAGATTCAGGCCCACCGGTTAGAAAAAAAAGGTAATATTGAAGACAAAAGAATAGAGAACCTGGAAAAATATAATGCTCAGTCTTTGAAAAACCTTTCTGATGCGCTTTATCTGAGCAACAAAGGGGTTGTCTACAATAATACAGGACTAGGGCCTGTAGAGGCAATGGAATTGAGAAATGGAGTAATTAAGGATATTACTTCAACGTTGCCAGGTCCAGTGCAAGACAAGCTTACTCAAAACATGAGTCTAAAAGAGGGCGAAATAGTTGTTCCTTCAGATAACGTGAATTTATCTTTTGCAAAAGGGGTTTGTATATAAAGACATCTTTATGCCTTTATTACTTAAGAGGAGGCACCCCGTAACACCCCAAGACGCGCCCACGCTTCCTTTCGGTCATTTTATTATCATTTTTTTAAAATTTGTTGTAATATTGTTTTATGCCGATTCGTAAACCATTTTGTGAATCTGAGAAGAATTTTGTTAAGTTTGTCGATGCAACTTTAAAAACTAAAGGGCTTTCGCGTGAACGTCTTTCCAAAGAGACAAATATTTCCCCCAGCTCTCTTTCCCACCTTTTTAATTTGACCTCATTTGTTTCTTTCCCTGCAATAGAGCGGATATGTCAATATTTACAAATTCCTTGTGTGCCTATTTCCGGAGTTGTTGAGCCCAATACTATTATTTTCCCGCTAGAAGTAACCGAAAAAAATGAAATTATCAAAGCTCTGGAATTCCACAAATGGGACATCGACGCTGTAGCAAAAAATCTTGGGGTCTCGAAATATTACATCGATTCGCGAATACAGAAGTTTGGCATCAAAAAAATTCCCTAAATACTCTAATAGAAACGACGGACTGTGGGAAATTGTAAACGATTCCCCACAGTCCTTTGAATGCCTTTCGGCCTTCCATCCACTTAGGGTTTACTGTTTTTCATAACTTCGCTGGTGAGCCTGGAGAAGTAAGACCGAGTCTTGAAACCCTCTGCGATAGCTCGCCTGGGCCGTGAATACTTTTTGGTCAAAAGAATGGTTCACATAGTCCCAGAAAAAGGCTTCGCATCGATCAATGTCTATTTCTTCCATGATCGCAAGCGAAACGGGGTCCGGTTTCTGGGTCTCAAGTAAAGTGGTAAAATCTGGGTTAGCCATGCTCACACCTCCTATGTG
>CAZKIU010000052.1:21998-23548 GCA_964552955.1 uncultured Prolixibacteraceae bacterium | reverse complement strand
AGACTCCAGCATTCTTCTTGGGTCGGTGATCACTCCCGTGATGGCGGCAGCGGCAGCGGTCAGCGGACTGGCGAGCAGAGTACGTGCCCCAGGCCCCTGACGCCCTTCAAAATTGCGGTTGGAAGTAGAAACGGCATACTTTCCTTCCGGAATTTTATCTTCGTTCATGGCCAGACAGGCGGAGCATCCGGGCTGGCGGAGCGTGAATCCGGACTCTTGCAGAATAGCGACGAGGCCTTCACGTCGCGCGGCCAGCTCCACCTGTCGCGACCCGGGGACAATCCAGGCCGTGACCCCCGGAGCTTTTTTCTTCCCCTTCACAAAGGCAGTAAAGGCCCGCAAGTCCTCGATACGGCCATTGGTACAACTGCCCACAAACACATAATCGACCGGTTTGCCCAGCATCGCCTCTCCCGGCCGGAATCCCATATAGTCCAGCGCCTTCAGAAAGGTCGTCCGGTCAGAGCCCGAATAGTCTTCTTCTGCCGGAATAAGACCCGTCACACCGGTTCCCAGTCCGGGATTGGTTCCCCAGGTGATCATCGGTTCAATGTCGGCGGCATTAAAGTGGTATTCCGTATCGAAAAGGGCATCCTCATCGGAGTGCAGGGTCTTCCACTCCGCCAGGGCTTTCTCCCAGGCCTCCCCCTTCGGAGCAAACTCCCTCCCCTTCACATAGGCAAAGGTCGTCTCATCGGGGGCAATCAGTCCGCCCCGTGCCCCGCTTTCGATGCTAAGGTTGCACAGGGTCATCCTCCCCTCCATGGAAAGGTTGCGCACCGCCTCCCCGGCATATTCGATGAAATGGCCGGTCCCACCGCTGGCCGAAATCTGTGAGATGATATAAAGGGCGATGTCCTTGGCTGTCACCCCCTGGCCCAGTCGGCCGTCGACCGTGATCCGCATCCGCTTCGGCCGGGGTTGCAGAATACACTGGCTGGCCAGCACCATCTCCACCTCCGTGGTACCTATCCCGAAGGCTACCGCCCCGAAGGCCCCATGGGTACTGGTATGGCTGTCTCCACACACGATGGTCATCCCGGGCTGCGTCAGCCCAAGCTCCGGACCGATCACATGGACGATCCCATGCCACGGATGGTTCAGCCCGTAAAGGGCAATCCCGTGGGTCTTGCAGTTCTTCGTCAACATGTCGACCTGATGGCGCGAGAGCTCCTCCTGAATCGTCAGGTGCTGCCCCTCCGTGGGCACATTGTGGTCGGGGGTCGCCACCGTCTGGTCAGGCCTGAACACCTTCAACCCCCGCTTCTCCAATCCCAGAAAAGCAACCGGACTCGTTACCTCATGGATCAGGTGCCGGTCGATGTACAACACGTCAGGCCCCCCTTCCACACTTCGCACCACATGCCGCTCCCATATCTTATCAAACAACGTCTTCCCTTTACTTATCATAACACAAAAATTTCAATCTCCTGATATTCTATCCCTTTCACTTCATTCCAGATTCCAGATTCCCACATTCAAGACTCCAGATTCCCACATTCAAGACTCCAGATTCCCACATTCAAGATTCCAGACTCCCTCATTCAAGA
>CAZKIU010000052.1:0-21898 GCA_964552955.1 uncultured Prolixibacteraceae bacterium | reverse complement strand
GACTCCAGATTCCCACATTCAAGATTCCAGACTCCCTCATTCAAGATTCCAGATTTATTTTCATTGCATGGGCAGTTTATTGAGCGCATCCAGAAACGCCTCCACCGATGCGGTGATGATATCGGTATGGGCCCCGAACCCATGGTAGATATTCTTCTCATATTCCACCTGCATGTGCACCTTTCCGACATCGTCGCTACCGCGGGTGATGGCCTGAATAAGAAACTCATCGAGGACCACCTGGCGGTGAATGATCTGTTTGACCGCATTGAGGGCAGCATCGACCGGGCCGTTACCCGAAGCCGTGGCGTGGAATTTCTCGCCGGCAATATCGAGCCTCAGGGTCGCCGTAGGCACCAATGTTTTCCCGGCCACCACCTGAAGGAAGTCCAGCTTGATCCGTTTTTCCTGCCGCGTGGCATCCCCCACCAGCAACGCAATATCATCGTCCCGGATCTCCTTTTTCTTGTCGGCCAGCTTTAGGAACTCGTTGTAAACATGGTCGAGTTTTTCTTTATTGAGCTGGAATCCCAGCAGCTCCAAACGGTGATTCAGGGCCGCTCTTCCGCTGCGGGCCGTCAGCAATATGGACGATTCATTGATGCCCACATCCTGCGGATCCATGATCTCATAATTTTCGCGGTTTTTGAGCACACCATCCTGATGGATGCCCGAAGAATGGGCAAAGGCATTGCGCCCCACGATGGCCTTGTTGGGCTGCACCGGCATGTTCATCAGCGTACTCACCAGCCTGCTCGTCCGATAAATGTTGGGTGTCCTGATGTTGGTGTCAATATTGAGCAGCTGATAACGGCTCTTCAGAATCATCACCACCTCCTCCAGTGAAGTGTTGCCCGCCCGTTCACCGATCCCGTTGATGGTCACCTCCGCCTGCCGGGCTCCGTTCATGATCCCCGCAATGGTATTGGCCGTAGCCATCCCCAGATCATTGTGACAGTGCGTCGAAATGGTCACCTTGTCAATGCCTTTGACGTTGTCAACAAGATACTTGATCTTCTCCCCGAATTCGTGGGGCAGGCAATAACCCGTAGTGTCCGGTATATTCACTACCGTGGCTCCCGCCTTGATCACCGCCTCTATCACCCGCGCCAGATATTCGTTGTCGGAACGCCCGGCATCCTCGGCATAAAACTCCACATCCTCCACCAGCTTCTTCGAATACTTCACCGCCTCCACCGCACGCTCCAGAATCTCCTCCGGCGTCGAATTCAGCTTGTAATGGATATGGTAGTAAGAGGTGCCAATACCGGTGTGAATCCGTTTCTTCCTGGCATAGCGCAATGCCTCGGCAGCCACATCAATGTCTTTCTGCACGGCCCGCGTCAACCCGCAGATCACCGGCCAGGTCACCGCCTTAGAAATCTCAACCACCGACTCAAAATCACCCGGACTCGATATCGGGAAGCCTGCCTCAATCACGTCGACGCCCAGCTCCTCCAAAGCCTTGGCTACCTCAATCTTCTCGATGGTGTTCAACTGGCACCCCGGCACCTGCTCCCCATCCCGCAGGGTCGTGTCGAAAATAAACAACTTGTCGCTCATGTTCTCCTCGCTTAAAATCGAAAGAGCCATCCCCGTTGTCTGAGAATGGCCCTTTCTGTTTATACTACTCTAACCTTAGAATACACCATTCTCATCCCGTCACCCCAAGAATTAGGATGCTGGTAATAATAATGGCAATATTCATGGCACTAATCACTCCGTACTTACATTTTATTGCAAATAAAAGAATTTTAATTTAATTTAGTAACCTTTTCCGCCAATATTAAATAATAATTAACAGCCCACCCGCCTACTTACCAGCTTGCAGGCCAATTCCGGCTACCAGCTGGTAAAGACCCCGTCGAGATACTGCCAGCGCGTCTCCAGATAACCCTTCAATTGGGTGATCCCTGCCTCATAAGAGGCCGGAGGGTTCCCCGCATGACCCAGCGTCTGTTCACGGATATCCCACACCCTGAAATTGGCCTTCTGTGATCCATCGATGGCGGCTGCCATCCGCGTCACATAACCCGCCAACCCGGCCAGCTCCCCTTTCTTCTGGTTCCAGCGGCTTTTAACCGTCTTTTTGAAGGCCGGATCTTCCAGCCATCGCGTAATCCACTCCTTGTATATATGACCATGGATAAACATCAGTTTCTGCCGGGCATCGCCCAGCCGGTTGTCGTTGTTAAAGGCAATGTCAAAATCCCACACCGGACCGAAATAAAACAGGGGATCTCCCCTGTATTTGTAAACGTAGGTACTCCACCAGGCATCTGAATTCCCTGTCATCTCACTGATGATCACATAGTCGGCCAGTGACCGCTCATCGAAATATTTCCGCCATCCGTTGATGGGATCGGTGAACCCGGCACTGAAGAGGGCTCCCTCCGCCTGCCGGCCAAAAAGATCGGAAATATAAGCCACCTGGGCCGCATCATAGTCATCATCCTTGGGATACTTGATGGTCACCGGAATGCTCTTCAGGGCCGTCTTAAACCAGAGGGGTTCCGAAGAGGCAAAACCATCGATCTCCAGCAGATACCCACCACCTATCTTCGCAGGATCACTGCCATCCTTGGCCTTCAGCGACTCCACGGCCACCCGGCCCGGAGCCACCTCTATCTGGTCGGTCAGGTGGTAAACTCCCTTATAACTGCCATCTATATAAACATCGGTAAAAACCGTGGAAGCCGTAAAACCCGCTCCCCGCGGATGATCGGCCAGCATGATCCTGCTGGCCTCGAAAGCCACCGCATTCCGCAGCATGGTCTTGTCGGCATCATTGGCCAGCAATACCCAGCTCTTCTCTTTGGCATGGTTCAGCCCCAGCGGACTGAATTTATCAGGGAACTTGATCCGGTAGGGGCGCTTGGGTAACCAGGCCGTGGAGTTCCCCCGGAGCCTGATCTCTATCTTCTTGCCCGTTTCGGCGCTGTTCCACAACCCTTCCCCGATGCCATTGCCATAAATCCGCAGACTGGCCGTCTGGTAAATCTCCTCGCTGTTGATGGGACCATCGGCATCGATTTTCATCACCGGCAGAGTCGCATTGACCTGCGGGCACAAAAGAGAGACCCTGTAATCGCGGGTGGCTCCCGTTTCCGCCGTCACCCTGAAAACCATCTCCCCCTTGAAATCCAGGGCCGTCACCCCACTGATCACCTCCTTTCCCGCCACGGAAACACGCTTCCCTTCGGTCTCAAACCAGGGAACCAGTCCACCCGATAAATCCCCTTCGATCCAGCGGAACAGCTCCCCACTAACAGTGCCGGTTTGCTGGTTGATGGCGAAGACCACATCACCCGCCAATCCCGGATTATGGGCCTTCCTCAGGATAAAAGTATTCAGGGTATGGTCAGACGAGGGCTGCACAAAGGCCCTGACCGTATAGACTTCACTCCTACCGTTCTGGGCCACCACACTATACTCCACAGGCTGACTCAGATCCACCACACTGCTGCCGCTGACCTGGGGCCGCCCCCCCGACACCACTTCTTTCCCCTCGAAGATAAAATTGGGAATTAACGTCTTCACATTGGTTTTCGGCGGAAGATCCAGGGTGATGGTCCGATCGGCACCAATCACTCCGGAAATATCAGCAACCAGTCCCGGATTATTGTAAGCCATTAAAGTGAATGAGGTGAATTGCGCACAATCGCTGCATTCCCGGGGATCATCCTCTTTCTGGCAACCGGCGGCAAAAAGCAGCAGACCGCACAACAAAAGGCCATAGCAGTAATTCTTTGGGATCATCACAAAGTAGCATTTGGTTTAGTCCGCTAAAATAGAAAATAACGGACAGTAAATGATGCACCCTTATAAGGAAGTTCGCCCCACCCATAAAATATCCCCGGGCAGTCTACCCCCTGATGAAAGACACGACGTCCTGCGATCATAAAAACGGAGTTACCAGGATGGGTAACACCCCGGTAACTCCGTTCAATTATTAAACCAACAAGGCCTATTTTATCCCGGGCGGAGTTGCCGTACGACGGCGCCAGTCCTCCCAATGGTCTGCTGCACCATTGGTCGATTGCATCTTATTTACCGGGCCGGAGCAGGCGCACGGCGGCGCCAGCCTGCCAGAGTTCCGACTCGCGCATCTCCTTCAGTTCGGCATTGAGGCTGTCGCGATAGTTGTCGGCACTCAGCGAGTCGATGACCCGTTGGGTTTCGACCCCCTCCTTCACACTCTTATAGAGGTCGTTGAAAACCGGCAGGGTGGCCGCCCGGAATTTGTGCCTCCAGTCGAGGGCCCCACGCTGCGCCGTGGCACTACAATTGGCATACATCCAATCCATGCCGTTCTGGTCCACCAAACGAATCAGACTCTGGGTCAGCTCTTCCACCGTCTCATTGAAAGCCTCCGATGGAGAATGGCCATGATCGCGCAGCACCTGGTACTGGGCTTCGATGATGCCCGCCAGGGCCCCCATCAGCACCCCCCGCTCCCCGGTCAGATCGGAATAGACCTCATTCTCAAAGGTCGTCGGGAAGAGGTACCCCGAGCCAATGGCGATTCCCAGAGCCAGGGTGCGGTCCATAGCCCTCCCCGTATAGTCCTGGAAAACAGCAAAACTGGAGTTGATGCCGTGGCCAGCCAGGAAATTGGTGCGCACACTGGCCCCCGATCCCTTGGGAGCCACCAGAATCACATCCACATTGGCGGGAGGAATAACCCCCGTCTGCTCCTTGTACACCACCGAGAATCCATGCGAGAAATAAAGGGCATCCCCTTCGTTCAGACAGGGCTTGAGCTTGGGCCAGATCAGCCGCTGGGCAGCATCAGACACCAGGTATTGGATGATGGTGCCCCTGCGGGCCGCCTCTTCCACCGGGAAAAGGGTCTCCCCCGGCACAAATCCGTCACGCACCGCCTTGTCCCAGTCCTGTTTGAACTCAGGCGCCTGCCCGATGATCACCCGGAACCCCTGGTCCCGCATATTCAGCGCCTGCGCTGGCCCCTGCACCCCATATCCGATGATCGCAATCACCTCATCCTTCAATACTTCCCTTGCTTTCTCCACCGGGAACTCCTCGCGGAGAACCACGTTCTCCACTTCCCCGCCAAAATTGATCTTTGCCATAATAATCTTTTTTACAATTACTTAGATATATTTAATGCTACATACTTTTCATTCAAGACTTAAGACTTAGGATTCCTGCATTCCAGACTCCAGATTCCAGATTCTGTCAGTCTATCGCTTCAAGGAAGGCATCCCGCTCCCTGAGAAACTCCGAGATCCGTTCGATGGGGTCACGGGTGATGGCTACCCTTCCCGAGCGGATAAACTGCATGACTTTGAACTGGTTCAGCTCATCGAAAAGGGCCTGGGTCTCCTCTTTATGTCCTGTCTTCTCGATGACCGTATACTCCCGGGTGATTTCCAGAATACGGGCCCCCGAATTGCGAACGATTAACTCCACCTGGTCACTGTCGTAAAGGGCTTCCGTGGGGACCTTGTAAAGGGCGATCTCCTGGTAGATCATCTCCTCATTGGTCAGGTAAAAGGCCTTCAGCACGTCGATCACCTTTTCGATCTGGGAGGTCACCTTACGGGCCGAATCTTCGGTGCAATGCACTACGATGGTGAATTTAAAGATCCCCGCGATGGCCGATTCCGAAACGGTCAGACTCTCGATGTTGATCTTCCGCCGGGTAAAGATCAGGGTGATGCGTGAAAGCAACCCGATATGGTTCTCACTGAAAACCGTGATGTTATATTCCCGCTTCATACTGCTTGACATGTTTAATTCATTTCAAAAAGGTTATTTCATTCGTCACAACCACCTGAATGTGTTTTTATCTGATTTTCCCCGCTTGTTCCCGGTTGTAGTCGTTTAAAGGCGACCACAACCCGTTGAAAACAGATGCAACGGCATTCATAGGGCCGCACCCGCAGATCCATCAGGGTTCCAGCATCACCTCCGAAACCGATGCTCCCGAGGGAACCATCGGAAAGACATTGTCCTCCTTCTCAATGGCCACTTCCAGAAGGAAAGGGCCGTCGTGGCTCAGCATCTGATCCACCGCCGCCTCCAGATCCTCCCGCTGCTCCACTTTCACGCCCGGAATGCCAAATCCCTTCGAGATCATGATGAAGTCGGGATTGGTGAGTTCCGTAAAGGAGTAACGCTTCTCGAAGAAGAGCTGCTGCCATTGGCGTACCATCCCCAGGAAGTGGTTGTTGAGCAGGACGATCTTCACGGGAAGGTGGTTCTGGGCAATGGTGCCCAATTCCTGGATCGTCATCTGAAATCCACCGTCACCGATCATGGCCACCACCGTGCGGTCGGGAGCCGCCAACTGCGCCCCCACACTGGCCGGTAACCCATATCCCATGGTCCCCAGTCCGCCCGAAGTCACCACACTCCGCGATTGGCGGAACCCAAAATAACGCGCCGCAATCATTTGCTGCTGCCCCACATCGGTCACCAGTATCGCCTCCTGACGGGTTTTGTCCGACACCATCCTGACCACCTCTCCCATAGTCATGCCCGGCTTCGTGGGACGGAGGTCCCGGGAGATCACCTTTTCAAATTCCACCTTGTCGGCTTCCCTGAATTCCCTGACCCAGGCCTCATGGCTGTTGGGCTTCACATTGGAAGTCAGCATCCGCAGCGACTTGGCGGCATCCCCCACTACGGCCACATCGGCCTTGATGATTTTACTCACTTCGGCCGGGTCAATATCGAGATGGATGATCTTGGCCTGTTTGGCATAGGCCGAGACTTTCCCGGTCACCCGGTCGTCGAATCGCATGCCCACGGCAATGATCAGATCGGCTTCATTGGTCTTGATGTTGGGCCCGTAGTTCCCGTGCATCCCCAGCATCCCCACGTTCAGCGGATGATCGGTGGGCAGGGCCGACAACCCCAGCAGCGTCCAGGCCGCCGGTATTCCCGTCTTTTCCACGAAAGCCCGCAACTCCTTTTCTGCCCGGGCAATGATGACACCATGCCCAAAAAGCAACAAAGGCTTCCGGGCGGCGTCTATCAGCTCAGCCGCCTCTTTGACCTTAAAGGGATCCACCGGAATCTCGGGCAGATAACTGCGTATTTTAGTGCATTTCTTATACTCAAAATCAAGTTCCCCGAACTGGGCATCCTTGGTGATGTCGAGCAATACGGGCCCCGGCCGGCCAGTCTGGGCAATATAAAAAGCCTGGGCAATGGCCCCGGGAATCTCATCGGCACTGGTAATCTGAAAATTCCACTTGGTGATGGGGATAGAGATCCCGATCACGTCCGACTCCTGAAAAGCATCGGTGCCCAACAATGGCGATGAAACCTGCCCGGTGATGCACACCATGGGAATCGAGTCGATCATCGCATCGGCTATGCCGGTGACCAGATTGGTGGCTCCCGGTCCGGAGGTGGCAAAGCATACCCCCGCCCGGCCTGTGATCCGGGCATACCCTTCCGCAGCATGGGCCGCCCCCTGCTCGTGGCGCACCAGAATGTGCCTGACCCGCTCCCGGTAATCGTATAAAGCATCATACACCGGCATGATGGCCCCCCCGGGGTACCCGAATATGGTGTCCACCCCCTCTTCCAGCAGAGAAAGGATCAGGGCCTCCGACCCACTCACCCGCATTGGTATCGTACTCATTGCTTTCTGTTTTTTAAGGTATTCATCATTCTAATCCTCAAATCTTCTAATCTTCTAATCTCCTGACCCCTCCCTGGTCGGCCGAGCTCACCATGGAGGCATAAGCCCGCAAGGCCAGCGACACCTTCCGATTCCGCGGCAGGGGTTTCCATCCCTCCTTCCCTTTGGCTTCCTCCTCAGCCCGCCGGTGGGCCAGCTCTTCTTCTGAAACCGCCAGGTGGATCGTCCGCCCGGGCGTGTCTATCTCTATGGTATCGCCATCACGCACCAAGGCTATTTCCCCTCCGGAAGCGGCTTCCGGAGAGACATGACCGATGGAAAGTCCCGAGGTTCCGCCCGAAAAACGACCATCGGTGATCAATGCACAAACCTTGTCGAGTTTCATCGACTTCAGGTAAGAGGTCGGATAAAGCATTTCCTGCATGCCCGGACCGCCACGGGGTCCTTCGTAGCGGATGACCACCACGTCGCCGGGCTGTACGGCCTCGCCCAGAATGCCATTGCAGGCTTCTTCCTGGGAGTCAAAGACCCGCGCCCTGCCCGTGAACTTCAGGATTGAAGCATCTACACCCGCTGTCTTGAGGATGCAGCCCTTGCGGGCGATATTACCGAAGAGCACCGCCAGTCCGCCATCCTGGCTGTAGGCATGTTCCAGATCGCGGATGCAGCCTCCGGCACGGTCGGTATCGGCCTCAGCATAGTAGTTCTCCTGGGACCCCATGACCAGATTACGCCGCCGCCCCGGTGCAGAGAGGTATTTCTGCATCACCTCCGGTGCGGGCCCGGACTGCATGATATCATAGCGGGCGATGGCTTCGGCCAGCGTTAATCCGTCAATCCGCTTCACGGAAGTTTCGAGGAGACCGCCACGCGCAAGTTCAGCCAGAATGCCCAGGATACCCCCGGCACGGTTGACATCCTGTACATGGTAGGCAGAGCTCGGAGCCACCTTACATAGGTTGGGGGTCACCCGCGAAAGATGGTCGATATCCTGCATGGTAAAGTCTACCCCCGCCTCATGGGCGATGGCCAGCAAGTGCAGCACCGTATTGGTGGAGCCTCCCATGGCGATGTCGAGTTTCATCGCATTGAAAAAGGCAGCACGGGTGGCAATGTTCCGGGGAAGCACCGATGCGTCGCCGTCAAAATAGTAAGCCTTGGTGGCAGCACAGATCGTGCCGGCGGCTTCTTCGAAAAGACGCATCCTGTTGGCATGGGTGGCCACGATAGTTCCATTGCCAGGCAATGAGAGACCAATGGCTTCGGTCAGACAGTTCATGGAGTTGGCCGTGAACATCCCGCTGCAAGAGCCGCAGGTCGGACAAGCCGCACGCTCTACGGCCGTCATCAGCGCGTCATCTACCTCCGGATCAGCAGCCATCACCATGGCATCGACCAGGTCGTAGGCCTTGCCGCCCGTCTCCCCGGCCTCCATGGGCCCCCCCGACACAAATACCGCCGGAATATTGAGCCGCATAGCCGCCATCAGCATCCCCGGTGTGATCTTGTCACAGTTCGAGATGCAAACCATGGCATCGACCGTATGGGCATTGCACATGAATTCAACACTGTCGGCAATCAGGTCGCGCGAAGGCAGAGAATAGAGCATCCCATCGTGCCCCATGGCGATGCCGTCATCAATGGCTATCGTATTGAATTCCGCCGCGAAAAAACCTTCTTTCTCGATGAGCGCCTTGACCTGCTGCCCCACCTGGTGCAAATGGGTATGCCCCGGTACAAACTGGGTGAAGGAATTGACCACCGCAATCACAGGCTTCCCAAAATGCTCCTCACGCATCCCGTTGGCCCGCCATAAACTCCGGGCCCCTGCCATCCTGCGCCCTTTCGTACTCGTCTCACTCCGTAACTGATAACCCATCTCCTTTACGTATTAGTTGTATTCAATAAAAAAGCCTTCCCCGGTTGCTGAGAAAGGCTTGAGCATCTTCTGTTAATCATAAGCGTGACCTTCCTCAGCTATCGCTTAGAATGACTACACCTACGACAATAATATATAACATATCTCTTTTCATCTTATGGCCAGGCATGCTTTTTAGGGATGCCCTACACCAGCAAATGTAGAAATATTTTCTTTCTTGCTGACGAAATCGTAAGCAAAACAGGATTTTTAGTATAAATAAATAAGATTGACCCCGTAGTTAATATTAAATTAACATTCCAATCTCAGAAACGGAAGGGATTGTAGCTGATGCCGCGGTCGTAAACATCGGTCTGTTCCCGTTTCTTCAGGAAACCGACCAGGGCATAGGTCGCCGGGGTAAAGAGGATCTCGACGCTGCACTTGAAGATATAGTTCGAAACGATGACCGAGAGGAGGAGGTCGTGTGGCAGTACGCCATAGAAGGCAATCATGGTAAATAAAAGGGTATCGATGCCTTCACCTGCCAGGGTGGAGCCTATGGTACGCATCCACAAATACCGGCCTTCGGTTTTGACCTTCAACCGCGACAGCAACCATGAATTAATGAATTCACCCGCGAAGTAGGCCACCAGGCTGGCCAGCACGATGCGGGGAATAAAACCGATAAGGGATTCATAGGCCGCCTGGTTGTCCCACCCCTCTGCCGGAGGCATTAACTGCACAACCCAAAGGATCAGCGACATCATAAGGGCAGCAAAAAAACCGGTCCAGATCACCCGCCGCGTGCGTCGGTACCCATACACCTCAGTCAGCACATCCCCGAAAATATAGGAGAGCGGAAAAAGTATGGTCCCCCCGTCAAAGGTGAACTTCCACAAAGTCACAATCTTGGTGGAGGCAAAGTTGGAAATCAGCAATACGGCCACAAATAAGGCCATCAGAAGATCAAAATAGCGGAAACCTGCTGCATTATCACCATTCAGGGTAGCCTTCATATTCACATTTTTACCGGCCGCAAAGATAACAATTGCTTTTCCCCGCCGTCCATCCCCTTATAAATTAGGATCCACCAGAGACCTTTGGGTTTATCCCGGCAGGTCGTCTCACCATATATAAGCCCAAAAGCCCCCCGATCCACTCAAAAGGCAAGTTTCACTCTATAAATGAGTTAATATTTGGAAAGTTCAAAAAGAATGCTTATCTTTGTAAAAATTCGGCTTCACAAGAACCGGATTTTTTGTTTTTATAAAAAATTTATACCATCGATATGAAGACACAATTGCACATCACCAACCTGGATTACCAACGGTTGAGTACCCTGATCGGCAGCATCAGGAAGACCATGAAGGACGACCTTCACAACATTGAGGCCCTTGAAGGGGAGATCCACCGGGCCAAACGGGTGGAACCCCGTAAAATTGCACCCGATTATGTCACCATGAATTCGGAAGTGGAGGTGATCGATAGCACCAACGGCCGCGTCATGAAGTTTAAACTGGTCTATCCGCAGGAAGCCAACTTCCCCGCGGGCCGGCTTTCCGTACTCTCACCCCTGGGCAGCGCCCTGATCGGTTACCGCGAGGGCGACGAAGTAGAGTTCCGGGTTCCGGCAGGAACCAAAAAAGTGAGGATTGGCAAGATTCTTTACCAGCCAGAGGCCAAAGGAGAATACGCCTTGTAGTTTCAAACGTGCGATGGTCAATTGTGACAGAAGAGCGGAAGATTGAAACACATCTTCCGCTCTTCTGCTTTTTGACCGAAACTCTCATTAGCGGCGGACCGGGGGCGGAGTGCGGATTCCGGAGGGCGGATTCCGGAGGGCGGATTCCGGAGGGCGGATTCCGGACTGCGGATTTCGGATTCCTCATTCCAGATTCCAGATTCCTCATTCCAGATTCCTGACTCCTAATTCCAGATTCCTGATTCCCACATTTAGGATTCCAGGTTTGTCATGGCCTCGAGGGCCAGCGCGGCAAACTCCTCCAGCGGCAGCCCGATCTTCTCACATTCCAAAATGTTCTCCCGTTTCACCGAAGCGGCAAAGGCCTTCTCTTTCATTCGTTTGGTGATGGACTTCACCTTGACAGAGGCGACCTTTTTATCGGGGTAGACCAGGGCCGTGGCCGTAATAAGCCCGGTGATCGTTTCCCCGGCGGCCAGGGCGTGCTGGAATTCCGTACTTCTCTCCTTTTGCGTGGCCATTTCATTATGCATAACAATGGCGTCAAGCGCATCCGGGGTCACTTTCCCGTCAAGGAGCCTGGCCGCATAAGGGCCATGGGTCAACGGATCGGCGTGGGTGATCTCCACATCAATGTCGTGGAGCAGTCCGGCCATCCCCCACTCCTCCTCATCACGGCCCAACCGCCGCGCCAGCGCCCGCAACACCGCCTCACTGGCATAACAATGCCGCTTCATACTTTCCGAAGTGATGTGCTCCTCCAGCATCCTGACTGCTTCCTCCCTGGTCATCATAGGTTCTCTTTTAAACAATGCCTTTTTTCTTTTCTATCCGGAAACATACTCCCTTTTATAGAACGTACCATTTCCAGGTTTCCTGACTATTTTTATGCAAAAATAGAAAATGAAAGAAATAGAACGCAAATTCCTGGTCCGGAAGGAGTTTTTCACCCCCACCGGCTCCCGGACCATCATGAAGCAGGGCTATCTGTCGGTGGATCCCGACCGGGTGGTGCGGATTCGCACGGAAGGCGACCAGGCCTGGATCACCATCAAGGGCCGGATGGAAGGCATCACCCGACCCGAATTTGAATACCAGATCCCCGTGGAGGAGGCCGAAATCCTCTTGCGGCTGGCCCTCTTTCCGCCGGTCGAAAAAATCAGACACCGCATCACCGTAGAGGCCACCCTCTGGGAAGTCGACGAATTCCTGGGCGCCAATGCCGGTCTATGGATGGCAGAAGTGGAACTGCAAGAGGAGAACCAACCCTTCAGCCACCCCACCTGGCTCGGCGGCGAGGTTACCCACGACCGGCGATATTTTAATGCTCAGCTCGCCCAGCACCCCTTCTCCACCTGGAAAGAGTGAACCGGAAAACGGAAACCCTCACACGATTCCGGCCGTCCTCCGTTATACCTTAATCGGACCCTTTTCATTCAAACCTGAACCCGGCCAGATGACCCTGGCTCATCCTCCCTGGCAAGATGTGTTACGCTAACCACTCCTCACAGACAACAAATGAGGTCCCTAACAACAATTGTTACCATAAAAAATGGTCCCCCTTCGTTTTTCATCATCATTTAACTTATTTTAGATGCCATAAGAGCATGACCTGGCTGATTAAAATATTCCGCTTCTACTATGAGGGTTTCCGCAATATGACCGTGGGGAAAACCCTCTGGCTGATTATCCTCATCAAACTCTTCATCCTCTTTGCCGTCTTCCGGCTTTTCCTGTTTCCCGATTTCCTCGGCCAACGGTTTAAAAGCGATGAAGAGAAAAGCGAATACGTAATCGAACAGTTCAACCGGCAACGGAAATAAGGACGACTCCCCATGGCTCAACCACCAGGGAAAACACCCTCCGGAATAGCTGCCACGGGAATAGAATACAACAACGCAACACCAAACAACAAACTACAGGCATATGGAAGAAGCACTGGTTAACTGGTCACGGGCGCAATTCGCCCTGACGGCCATGTATCACTGGATCTTTGTCCCCCTCACCCTCGGGCTGTCGTTCATCATCGCCTTTATGGAGACGATCTACGTGCGCACCGGGGATGCAGAATGGAAAAGAATCACCAAATTCTGGATGACCCTCTTCGGCATCAACTTCGCCATCGGCGTGGCCACAGGCATCATCCTCGAGTTCGAATTCGGCACCAACTGGTCCAACTACTCCTGGTTCGTGGGCGATATCTTCGGCGCTCCTCTGGCCATTGAGGGCATCCTGGCTTTCTTCATGGAAAGCACCTTTATCGCCGTCATGTTCTTCGGATGGAACAAGGTGAGCAAGCGGTTCCACCTCCTCTCCACCTGGCTGGTGGCCGTGGGCGCCAACCTCTCGGCCCTCTGGATCCTGGTCGCCAACGCCTGGATGCAGAATCCCGTGGGAACCCGCTTCAACCCCGATACCGCCCGCAATGAAATGACCAACTTTTGGGACGTCCTCTTCTCTCCCGTGGCCATCAACAAATTTCTCCATACCGTTCAATCAGGATTCGTCCTGGCCTCGGTCTTCGTCATCGGTATCAGCGCCTGGTACCTGATGAAAAAACGGGAAGAACAGCTCGCCAAACGAAGCATGCTGGTCGCCGGGGTATTCGGACTGGTCATGTCAGTGCTGTTGATCCTCAGCGGTGACATGTCGGCACGCCTCATGGCCCACCACCAACCCGTGAAATTCGCCGCCATGGAAAACCTCTACGAAGGACAAACCAACGCCCCCCTGGTGGCCGTCGGCCTGCTGCGTACCAACCCCGACCTGACCGACCATAAAAAAGAGGACTTCATCATGAAGATCGAAATACCCAACTTCCTCTCTTACATGGCCTTCCTCGATGCCAACGCCTACGTCCCCGGCATCAAAGACCTCATCCACGGCAATCCCGAACGCGGCATCATCTCCACTGCCCAAAAAATAGAAAAAGGAAGAACCGCCGTGGCCGCCCTTAAAAGCTTCAAGGATGCCCACAAAGCCGGCCATACCGCCGCCGCCGACAGCGCCCTTGCCCTGCTCACCACCAACTACCCCTACTTCGGCTATGGCTTCCTCCAAAATGAACACGACGCCATCCCCCCCATCCAACTCACCTTTTACTCCTTCCGCATCATGGTCGGACTGGGATTTCTCTTTGTCCTGCTATTTGCCACTACCCTTTATCTCCTCCGGAAAAAGAAAATGAATGGCCAGAAATGGTTCGGCCTCACGGCCGTCACTATGATTCCCCTGGCCTACCTGGCCACGCAGATGGGATGGATCGTGGCCGAAGTGGGCCGGCAGCCCTGGGTTATTCAGGACCTCATGCCCACCCAGGCCGCCGTCTCCCAGATCAACACCAGCGCGGTGCAACTGACCTTTGTCTTGTTTGCCATCACCTTCACCATCCTGCTCATCGCCGAAATCCGCATCATGGTGAAACAAATCCATAAAGGACCCAAGGAAGGAGGAACCAAATAATGTTCGAAAATCTCTCTCATCTCACCCTGCAGCACTACTGGTGGGCCATCATCTCCCTCCTCGGTGCCCTGCTCGTCTTCCTGCTCTTCGTTCAGGGAGGCCAAACCCTGATCTACCGTCTCGGAAAAACAGAGACCGAAAGAACCCTGATTATCAACATTTTCGGAAGAAAATGGGAGTTCACCTTTACCACCCTGGTCACCTTCGGAGGCGCCTTCTTCGCCGCCTTCCCCCTCTTCTACAGCACCAGCTTCGGCGGCGCCTACTGGGTCTGGATGATCATCCTCTTCGCCTTCATCCTCCAGGCCGTCTCCTATGAATTCCGCTCCAAACCAGGCAATTTCCTCGGAAAGAAAACCTTCGAAGCCTTCCTCTTCATCAACGGACTGGTGGGCACCATCTTCCTCGGAACCGCCGTAGGCACCTTCTTCACCGGATCACAATTCTCTGTCAATGACATGAATTTCTCACAATGGGAAACGGCCACACACGGACTGGAGGCCGCACTCAACGTGCAGAACCTGGCGCTCGGACTGGCCCTCTTCTTTCTGTCGCGAACCCTGGCCACCCTCTTCATCATCCAGAATGTACACCATACCGACATCATCACCCGCGCCCGGAAACAACTGCTCCAGGATGCCATCCCCTTCCTGGTTTTCTTCCTTACCTTCACCATCATGCTCCTGCTCAAACAGGGCTTTGCCGTGAACCCGGATACCGGCGAAGTCTTCATGCAACCATATAAGTACTTCCATAATCTCATCGAAATGCCTGTGGTGGGCATCCTCTTCCTGGTGGGCGTGGTGCTGGTGCTGCTGGGGATCTTCCGCACCGCCTTCTGTTTCGAGAAATGCAGCGACAAGGGCATCTGGGGCGCCGGTATCGGCACCGTGCTTACCGTCTTCGCCCTTTTCCTCACCGCCGGCTTTAATCATACCGCCTTCTACCCCTCAACCTTCGACCTGCAGGACTCACTCACCATCCAAAACAGCTCATCCAGCCATTACACCCTTACCGCCATGAGCTATGTCTCCCTCCTGGTCCCTTTTATCCTCGCTTACATCTTCTATGCCTGGAAGTCCCTGACATCCAAAAAAATAGACCAGAAGGAACTCGAGGAGGAAGGACATGTATATTGATTATCCTGCCGCGTGGTTCATATATTAACTGACATTTCCGGAAGCACCCGGAAGGTATAAACCCGGGGTATGGCCCGGCCACATAATATTTTGTTAAAGAAGAGCATTGGCAAGGTATTTGCTACCATTTTGCTCACGTGGAATGGTCCATTTCTATGGTTTATTATACCATTTCCCTTATTTTTGCGTTTTCAAAGCAATGAAATCCGTTGAATAATGAGAGGAAAGTACTTTGCAGCACTTGCCCTGCTGTTGATGTTTAACCTGCCCCTTTCGGCCCAGACCGGTCCGGAGAACGGCGCAGAATATGCCGATTCCCTCAGCTTCAATCTCCAGCTGATGAAACGGTATCTTTCACAGGGGAGTAAATGGTATTTTACCGATCCGGTGGCCGAAAAACGATTGTCCGGACTGATGCATTTTATTGAGGATGAGCCCTTAGACTCTATTCTCAATTACCTGAACCGGAAAGTCGTCAACGACACCCTCCCCCTGATCGCCCGCAAACCCTGGGATGCCCCCGACTCCCTGAAACTGCGCGGCTATATACCCCATAAGGAATTGGTCCACCAACTGGAAACCATCGTGCAGGAGGTCACTCAGGAATATGCCCAGCGGCCGGTGGCCGTTCCCGAAGAACTGATGCGCCAAACCCTGGAGAAGGTACACACCATCTCCCCCGGGGAAGGCATGCAACTCTTCAACGATGGCATCTACCATCTGCCCGACTCCCTTAAAATCCTCGATGCCATTCCCGAAGATATGGTCCAGTCACCCGGCGACTTCCGCCGCATCCTGGCCCTGGACAGCGCCCGCAGTCGCTTCGTGGAACAGAAAAGACTCCGCTACAACGACTCCGTGATGAATGTCGCCCGCAGGAAAGTGACCGACGACTACCGCCGCCAACTGACCCAGGAACGCATCCAAATGCTCCAATCCCAGAAGATAGAATCGGTCAAACGCAACAACTACCAGGTCCTTAAGTTCCACAACGACCAGGCCATCCTGGCTGCCAACGATTCCATCATGCGTTCAGCGACCTGGCTGGCGGGCTTCGCTGACCTCATCGACAACACCACCATCCATCTGACCAACCTGAGTAACGCCTCTTCTCCCCTGGTCCTGAGCAATGCCGGAAAATTCTTCACCCGCGTTTGGCTCAAAAACCAACAAAACGACTCTCTCTCCGTCCTGGTCCAAAATACCGGCAAACGAACCCTCCAACTGGTCATTGAGGACGGGGTGACCTTCTCCAGGTTCCGTCAGCAGTCGGTTAAGGATTTTGACTTCACCACCCTCAATACCCCAGCCAAAAACCTCGATAAAATCGAACGCCGGTACCAGGCCTATACCCCCTGGACCATCGGAGGCGACGGTACCACCCAGTTCACCCAAACCCATATCAACGACTACTGGAAAAAAGGGGGAAGCAGCGCCCTCTCCATCCTGGTCGTCGCAAAGGGTTTCGCTAACTTCTCCTCCGAGAAAATCAAATGGGAGAACAATATAGAGGTGCGCAACGGCTGGGTGAAGCCCGGAAAAGATAAAATCCAGAAAAATGACGACAAATTCGAAATAGCCTCCCGCCTGGGCATCAGTGCTATCCAGAAATGGTACTACAGTACCGAAGCCAACTTCCAAACCCAGTTCTTCAACGGGTACAAATACCCCAACCGTGAAAATGCCATCTCCGGGTTCCTGGCCCCAGGCCGCTTCCTCTTTAAGGTGGGGATGGACTATAAACCCAACAAAAACTTCTCCCTTTTCATTTCACCCATCACCTCCAAGAGCGTCTTTGTCTCCGACACCGTCGAATTTGACAAATCGAGTTTCGGCATTAAACCCGGGAAAAAAGCCTATTGGGAACCAGGTCTCAACACCGACATGAAATTCACCAAAAGCTTCACCTCCATTATCTCCTTCGAAACCAAATACCGGATGTTTGTCAATTACCTGCATCCCTTTGACCAGTTCGACATCGAATGGGAAAATACCCTTAACCTGCAACTGACCGATCATATCAGGGCCACGGTGATGGCGCACTCCATCTACGACAGTAAAATCCTCTTTGACCGGCTCGACAAGAGCGGACACCCAGTTTTGGATGCCGGAGGAAACAAAATCAGGGAACCCAGGCTGCAGTTCAAGGAGTTCTTAAGCATCGGGTTCTCCTACAAGATCAACCGCCGGGTGGTCAGGGCAAGGGAAATCAAGCATTAAAGAGTCGGGAATCCTGAATGAAGGAATCTTAAATCTTAAGTCGGAAGTCGGAAGTCGGAAGTCAGGAATGAATCGGATTCCGGAGTGCGGGTCAGCGGAGGAGCATTTCGGTGATGAGAAAGAGGGCATAAAGCACGCTGGCCACCCCGTTCAGGGTAAAGAAAGCCAGATTGACGCGGCTCAGGTCATCCGCCCTGACCAGTAGATGCTGGTAAAAAAGAAGTCCTACGAAGAGAAGAGCCCCCATCCAGTGGATCCACCCACCGCGTAACAGAAGCGCCAGAAAAAGCACCAGCAGGGCGGAAAGGATATGAATGATCCAGGAAAAGCGCAGCGCCCTTTTCTTCCCCAGAAGTGCAGGAATCGACTTGAGATGAAGCTCCTTGTCAAACTCCTCATCCTGGAGGGAATAGATGATATCAAAACCACTGACCCAGAAAAAGACAATGGCGCTCAGCACCAGGGGAGGCCAGTCAAACCGGGAGGTCACGGCCAGGTAAGCCCCGATGGGAGCAATGGACAGTCCCATGCTGAGTACAAAATGGGAAAAGGAGGTAATTCTTTTGGTATAGCTATAGAAAAGCACCACGAAAAGGGCCACGGGGGAGAGGTAAAAACAAAGGGGATTGATCAGCCAGGTGGCCAGGATAAAAAGAAGGGCATTCCCCACCACGAACAGGAGGGCGGCCCGGGGAGCAATCACACCGGTAGGAATCTCCCGGCCTGCAGTCCGCGGATTCAATCCATCGTAGCGCCGGTCAAGCCACCGGTTGAACCCCATGGCTGCATTCCGCGCAAAAACCATACAGAGCACCACCAACAGCAACAGCCGCAGGCTGATGTCCGCTTCGGGCCGCAGATATGCCATGAAAAACCCAATCAGGGCAAAAGGCAGGGCAAATAAGGTATGCTCAAATTTGACCAACCGTGTATAGTTCTTTATCCATCCCATCTTTTCCAGTCTTTTATAATAATTAGAGACAAAGGAAAAAAATAAAATCTACTAAATCCTATCTTTGGAAAATTCAAAAGACTACTTAAATATGAAAGAATTCAAAAAATATCACAGGCTGCATGCCACTCCGGAAGATGTTTACAACGCGCTGGTGAACCCCGTAATGCTGGAGATCTGGACCGGAGAACCCGCCCTGATGTCTGAAGAACCCGGATCCTCCTTTTCCCTGTGGGACGGCAGTATTTCAGGGACCAACCTGGAATTTGAGAAAAACAGGATGATCCGGCAGGAATGGGATTTCGGCGAGGAAAATAACCCCTCGGAAGTCACCCTCCTGCTCCACCCCGACGGTAAAGGGACCCGCCTCGAAATCAGACAAATCAACATCCCCGATGAATTTTATGATAATATCAGTGAGGGATGGATTTCCGACTATATCGGGGGACTAACACAACTATTTGAAGATTAGAAGGCAAATAATAGTATTTTTGCGTCAATAATAATAAAAGTGGCATTGCGTTTGTTTAATGTTATACAGCAATAATATTCCTATGATGAATTTCTTGTTACAGGTCCCGGCAGGAACAGTTCCGGCCGGTGTGGAAAACATGGGTGCACAACCGGAAGGGATCTCCCTCAAATTTATTGACCTGGCCCTGAAGGGAGGGTGGATCATGATCCCCATCCTGTTGTTGTCGGTCATCGCAGTTTACATTTTCGTGGACCGTTATTTTGCCATCAAGCGGGCCGGCAAGTTTGACACCGGACTGATGGACAAGGTCAAGGGGTACATTTTATCGGGCAAGATCGATGCCGCAGTGGCCCTTTGCCGCAGCAATGACAATCCCGCCGCCCGGATGGTGGAAAAGGGCATCAGCCGTATCGGCAGGCCCATGACCGACGTGACCGCAGCCATCGAGAATGTGGGCAACCTGGAGATCCAGAAACTCGAGAAAGGACTTCCTGCCCTGGCCTCCGCCGCCGGAGGAGCCCCAATGCTCGGATTCCTCGGAACCGTCATGGGTATGGTCCAGGCCTTCTACGACATGGCCAACGCAGGAAACAACATCGACATCACCATCCTTTCCACCGGGATCTACCAGGCTATGGTCACCACCGTGGCCGGGCTTATCGTGGGGATCATCGCCTATTTCGGATACAACATCCTGGTGGCCAACATCGAACAGGTGGTATACAAGATGGAGGCTACCACCACCGAATTCATGGACCTTATGAACGAACCCGTTTAAATCACTCCCATGGCTCTTAAAAGAAGAAACAAGATCAGCGCGGCATTCAGCATGGCTTCCATGACCGACATCGTCTTCCTGCTGCTGATTTTTTTCATGCTCTCCTCCACCCTGGTCGCCCCTAACGCCCTGAAGCTGCTCTTGCCCCAAAGCAACAACCAAACTGCAGCAAAACCGGTGACCACCATATCGATCACCAAAGACCTCCAATATTATATCAACGATGAGGGGCAGTTGAAACGGGTCGATTTCCTGGAAATAGAGCCCTTCCTGGTCCAAAAATACGGGGGAACCCCCGAAGCTTACATCTCCCTGCATACCGACAGGTCGGTACCGGTCGAATATGTGGTAAAGCTGATGAATGTGGCCATGAAGAACAAATTCAAAATGATCATTGCCACCGCACCCGAAGATTAACCGAATGGCGCATATCAGGGAACATAAAAACGGGCTGATCGGCACTGTGGTTTTCCATGGGATTCTTCTGCTGTTGATGCTGCTTCTGGGTTTTTTCACGCCGCTGCCTTTACCCGGGGAAGAGGGGATCCTGGTCAATTTCGGGGATTCCGAAACCGGATTGGGAGAAATAGAGCCCTCGCCTATCGTACAGCAGGATGAACCCACACAAAGCACCACCGAGGAGGTCCCCGCCGTCATACCGCCCCCTGTAGCCCAAACCCCCCAACCTTCGCGCGAGGAGGTGGTGACCCAGGATGCGGAGCAGACTGCCGCCATTGAGGCCGCCCGTAAAAAAAGGGAGGAAGAGCGCTTACGCCAGGCCGAACTGGAGAAACAGCGCCAGGCCGAACTGGAACGGCAGCGGGTGGAAGCCGAAGCCCGCCGTAAAGCCGAAGCAGAGCGTAAACGGGTAGCCGAAATCGAAAACCGCACCAAGGGGGCCTTTGGCACCCCTGCTGCCGGCACCGGCGGCACAGGCAGCGGCACCGGCTCCAGCCAGGGCGTCTCCTACCCCGGCGGGAACCAGGGCGTACCCACCGGCGACCCCAATGCCGGCACTTATGGCCCCGGGGGCCGGGGATCAGGTACCTCCGGAACCGGAATCAGCTACAGCCTCTCAGGCCGTACCGCCACCTCCACCCCCAAACCCAGCTATCCCGGCCGCGAAGACGGAACCGTCGTAGTCAAAATCACCGTCGATAAATCAGGTAAAGTAACCCAGGCCGAACCCGGGCAACGCGGATCCACAACCATGAACCCCGACCTGCTCGATGCCGCCAAACGTGCTGCCCTCCAGGCCCGCTTCAACGTCGACGATGACGCCCCGGCCTTCCAGACCGGCACCATCACCTACCGCTTTATCCAAAGCCAGTAACCCCCTACATTGCCAGTGACGCCGAGCATTACCAGTGACGCCTGTCAATACCAGAAACGCCTGACAGGGCCTCCTCTGCTCCCCCAGCCCTGCACAAAATATTCCTGCCGGATTCCAGACTTACTACCGCCGGATTCCAGCCCCAACTAAACTTACTCCCGCTGGATTCCCACCTCGCATAACATATTCCTGCCAGGTCACCGCCAAGGAATCACCCCATGAGGTGACTTTTGGTGCACCACATTTGAACAAAATGGGTACTTTTGGAGTTTCATTGGCCAACTCAGAATTATCTAACAAGAAAATATGAACCATATCTGGATCAACGCCCTGGTCAGCACCCTGCTGGTCAGCCTTA
>CAZKIU010000051.1:0-24305 GCA_964552955.1 uncultured Prolixibacteraceae bacterium | reverse complement strand
CATTCATCACCTGAGGATGGTCTTCGCGGGTCTGCTTGCCGATGACCAGCTGTTTGAGACGCGAGAGGGAGCGGAAAGGGTCGACGATGACCTTTCCGATCTCGGAATCGCGCCGCAGGAAAAGCTGTCCTTCGGTGATATATCCCGTATTGTCAGGGATAGCATGGGTGATATCTCCGCCCGAGAGGGTAGTCACCGCGATGATGGTAATGGAGCCACCCGAGGGGAACTGCACCGCTTTTTCATAGATGCGGGCCAGGTCGGAATAGAGCGACCCGGGCATGCTGTCCTTGGAAGGAATCTGGTCCATGCGGTTGGAGACGATACTCAGGGCGTCGGCATAAAGGGTCATGTCGGTGAGGAGCACCAGCACTGCCTCGTTATGGTCGACGGCGAAATACTCGGCGGCGGTCAGGGCCATGTCGGGTACCAGCAACCGTTCCACGGGCGGGTTGTCGGTAGTGTTCACGAAGCTGATGATGCGGTCGAGGGCCCCGGCGTTGTCGAAGACATTCTTGAAATAGAGGTAGTCGTCGTTGGAGAGGCCCATGCCTCCGAGGATGATCTTGTCGGCTTTGGCGCGGAGTGCCACCAGGGCCATCACCTGGTTGTAAGGCTGGTCAGGGTCGGCGAAGAAGGGGATCTTCTGGCCGGTGACGAGGCTGTTGTTCAGGTCGATACCGGCGATACCCGTGGCGATGAGATTGGAGGGCTGGCGCCGCCGCACCGGGTTCACCGAGGGCGAACCGATGTCCCTCACCTCTCCGTTGATTTCCGGCCCCCCGTCGATGGGTTCCCCGTAAGCGTTGAAGAACCGCCCGGCCAACTCTTCACTGACCTTCAACTGGGGCGGCCGCCCCATAAAACTCACCTCTGCATTGGTGGGGATCCCCTCCGTTCCGGAGAAAACCTGCAGGGTGACATCCCTGCCGATGATCTTCACCACCTGCGCCATTCGGCCGTCGACCGTGGCAATTTCGTCATAACCTACATTGTCGGCCTTCAGGGTGACCGTCGCCTTGGTGATGTTGGTCAGCCTGGTGTATATCTTCTGAAATGACTGTGTTTCCATTTGATTCCGTATTAGTTCCCGTGGTGTGCAGGAGCGTTAATTCATCCTTTCCCTGAGCAGGGTTTCCAGTTCCTGTTCGTAGCGCTGGAATTTCTCCGACGCAAACTCCGAGTAGTTCATCTGCTTGAAAATGTTGATAATCTGCTTGAAGTAGGTTCCCACGCTCTCGAAATTGTCAAAGCGGAAGCTTAACTGCGTAACGTCCAGTACCTTGGTAAGCATGTACTGCTGCCGTTTGATAGGGGTTACCGCGTCGATCTTGTCGAAGGCGTCCTGCTGGAGGATGACAAAGTCGATCAGTTCCGATTTCCAGTAGCGTTCATGGAAGTTGATGGGCACGCCGTCGTCGCCCAGGATGTTGATTTGTTCGCGGGCTTCCTTTCCGCGGTAAAGGATGTCCTTGGCATGGAGAACGTCGGTCAGCCAGTGGTCAGAGACGTTTTTGGCCAGGTAATCCTGAACTTCCGGGTATTCGAGATATTTGGAATAGCTGTCGATGGGGTCGATGGCGGGGTACCGTTTGCTGTCGGCGCGGGCCTGGGATAGGCCGTAGAAGCAGCGGGCCGCCTTGCGGGTGCTTTCGGTGACCGGCTCCTTGAGGTTACCCCCGGCAGGGGAGACCGTTCCGATGAAGGTGATGGACCCCGGCTTGCCATTGTTGAGGTAGACATACCCTGCGCGGCTGTAAAAATTGGAGATGATGGCCGAGAGGTCCATGGGGAAGGCATCGGGGCCGGGGAGTTCCTCGAGGCGGTTTGACATTTCGCGCAGCGCCTGGGCCCAGCGGCTGGTCGAGTCGGCCATCATCAGTACCCTCAGCCCCATGGAACGGTAATACTCGGCGATGGTCATGGCCGTGTAGACCGAGGCTTCACGGGCGGCCACCGGCATGTTGGAAGTGTTGGCAATGATGATGGTGCGCTCAATCAGCTTCTTGCCTGTCCTCGGGTCATCGAGCTCCGGAAACTCATAGAAGATCTCCACAACTTCATTGGCACGCTCCCCACAAGCCGAAATAATGACGATATCGGCTTCTGCCTGCTTGGATATCGCATGCTGAAGCACCGTCTTGCCGGTACCGAAAGGCCCGGGAATAAAACCAGTACCTCCCTCTGTGATCGGGTTGAGGGTATCCATACAGCGGACACCGGTCTCCAGCAGCCTGAAAGGCCGCGGTTTCTCCCTGTAAGCCCTGATGGCCAGCTTCACCGGCCACTTCTGAACCATGGTGATGTTGTATTCGTTCCCCTCCTCATCGGAAAGCAGAGCCACCACGTCGTCAACCCGGTATTCTCCCTCCGGAACCACACGGCGCACAGTGTAACTGCCTCCCATCTTGAAGGGGACCATGATCTTGTGGGGCATGTCGTTCTCGTCAACCTGCCCCAGCCAGTCCCCGGCCACCACCCGGTCTCCCGCCTGGGCTATCGGAGTGAAGGCCCAGCGTTTCTCCCGGTCCAGGGGATCGGTATACTCCCCCCGCTTGAGGAATACCCCTTCCATTTTGTCAAGATCGTTCTGCAACCCGTCGTAGTTGCGCGAGAGAATACCCGGGCCCAGGGTCACCTCTAAAAGATGCCCCTGGAACTCAACAGGAGACCCCGGTTTCAATCCGCGGGTGCTCTCGAAGACCTGTACATAGGCACTCTTCCCTACGACCTTGATCACCTCCGCCATCAGCTTCTCTTCACCCAGGGCGATGAAGCATATCTCGTTCTGAGCCACCGGCCCGTTGACTTCCACAATGACCAGGTTGGCGATCACCCCCGTCACTGCTCCTGTGGTTTTATCTTTTCTTTCCATATGTCTGCGAAAATTCTTCGGGAAATTCAAAACTGGATTCTATCTCACTCAACAACTGGTTGAACATCACCTGACCCTTCTCGTAATCGAGGTGAAACCACCTTTCAGCCAGAAAGACCTTCAGCAGGTAGGCCAGCACCCGCTCTACCGAGAAATAGTTGAAAAAGGTGATCTCATCGAGAAAATTCCACTGCCTGCTGTCCAGCCGGAATTCCCTCTCCAGAAGATGGTCGTTTTCAAAGAGCTGGAGGAGGGGTTCGATATCGGGATAGTCGACCGAGAGGCCGAAATCACGGGTACGGTTCTTTCTCACCGATAGGGCTACCAGGTTGTCGCCGATGATTGCCTCCTCAAAGGGGAGATTATGCTTACGGCCATTGAGGGCCAGCAGTATATTCCCCGTGTTCAACCGGTATTCCCCGACCTGGCGGATGAACTTATTCTTCGATTCGAGCAACAGATGATGGTATTCAGTGGTGAGAAAACGACAGGCCTCCTCCCGGGTCACCTGTTCCTCTACCTCTTCCTTCCCCCGCAGCAACTGCCCAAAACGGTAAAAATAAGCCGGGTAGTCCTCCTTTTTGGCCAGTTCGAAAAGTTTGGGCACCACCAGCGCATCCAACTGTTCCTCGGTGAGGATCCCCCGCTCATCAAGCCCTTTCTCTTTGTTGAAGAGGCGGTTCAGTAGATTCTGGTGGTCAAAGGGGAGATAAAACAGCTCTGCCAGCCGGAAATCGTCGGGATGGAGCTCCTCCCGCAGAAACTCCCTGACCTTCAGTGAGGAGAAGTGAAGCTTCTTGTCGTCCTGTACCAAATCAGGAAGCCCTGCAATCAGACAGTAATAGTTGCGCCTGGTCATTTCCCCTCCCCGAAAAGAAGTTGGTTGGTCTTGGGCCGCAGGTAAGCCTTGAGAAAATTCATGAAGTCATCATCGGTGAAGCTGATCAGATAACTTCCGTCGGCCGGACCAATTTTAAAACCGGTGCGGAAATCCTGCGAAATGGAGAATTCCACTCCTTTGTTGAGTTCTGCCGCCAGGCTTTGTTTGAAATACTTCTCCATTTGTTCCTTACCCGTATCCGGGAGGATAACATTCAGATCAAAGCTCTCTTTCTCCAGCCATCCCTTGACAATGGTGGAGATGAGGGTTTTGAGGTACTCATGGTCGGAAAACAGCTCCTTCACGGGGGGCTGAATGGCCTTCAAGGTCACCAGGGAGGCGATTTGCTGTTTCATGGCGGAGATCGCCTGATTCAGGGTCATCTTAACCTCCGACTCCACATGGCGGCTGAATTCCTGCGATTTCTTCCGGGTGTCGGCCATGATGGTAGCCGCAGCCTTCTGGGCTTCCTCCTCGATCCGGGCCGCTTTCTCCCTGGCCTCCTTCAGAATGGCCTCGGCTTCCTCCCGGGCTTTTTGTACCCCTTCGTTGTAAATAACCTCAGTGAGTTGCTGAATCTTTGAATCCATATTCTGCAATGTTTATAATTTCTTACCCTGGTGCTGCCGGACAGCAGGTACGGCCTGGGGCCCGGAAAAAGCATCGTTTTCTGTTGGTGTGCCACAAATATAACAGAATATCGGCTCTTCCCCGGTGTGTAATCGATTGAAAATGGAATTGAGTCCCCGCTGTTTTAAAACATACTTTTTGTATTTTGGTCCCCGCCTGTATCAACGAACATTATCCGACATGATCTGTCCTACCGAAGCCCTCTACGATCTTTTTTTGACCCATCCTGCCGTGACGACCGACAGCCGCAGGATCACCCCGGGAGTTTTGTTTTTTGCCCTCCGGGGAGAGCACTTTGACGGGAACAGGTTTGCTGCCGAAGCGCTCGATGCCGGTGCGGCCTATGCCATTGTCGATGACCCGGCAGTTGTGTCAGGTGAGCGGTTTATTCTGGTAGGAGATGTTCTGACAGCCCTGCAGCAACTGGCGGCGTACCACCGCACCCGCCTGGGATTGCCCCTGCTGGCCATCACCGGTACCAACGGCAAAACCACCACCAAAGAGTTGGTGGCGGCCGTCCTCTCCCGCAAATTCAGCGTCGAGTATACCCGGGGCAACCTGAATAACCATATCGGCGTTCCACTCACCCTGCTCAGCATGACCTCTCATACGGAATTCGGCGTTGTCGAAATGGGCGCCAATCACCCCGGAGAAATCGATTTCCTGTGCAGGATCGCCACCCCTGATTTCGGACTGATTACCAATGTAGGGAAAGCACACCTGGAGGGTTTCGGGAGTTTTGAGGGAGTCATCCGCACTAAAAGTGAACTCTACCGCTATCTCGAAGAACGGGAGGGGACCATCTTTGTCAATGGAGACAATCCCTGGCTGACTGCCAGCGCTGGCCCATTGCTCCGTAAGGTCATATACAGAGCGCTGGAATCTGCCGGTCACGATGAGACGGGAAGGAAAGATAGTGCGGCCGAAAAAATGGATGAGCCCATGACCGTCAGGACCTCGATAAGTAATGTTGAAAGAGGGACAAACAAGGCTGTCTGTCAGGGAGATGTGGGTTTGACCGGCAGGGGTGCAGAAAAAGAAGATGAAGTCATAACGGTCAGGGCGGCTGTAAAGGAGAATTCAATGGTGACAGGCAGGGCTGTGGCCAGGGAGGATGCGTTAGTGACAGGCAGCTCCGTGGGAAAAGGGCCGTTTCTGGAAGTCCAGACCCGGGAAGATGCCGGAACTCAACCCATCATGACGCACCTCGTGGGCAACTACAACCTGGAGAATGTCCTGGCGGCTGTCGCCGTAGGCCGCCA
This sequence comes from uncultured Prolixibacteraceae bacterium, assembly GCA_964552955.1. Taxonomy (GTDB): domain Bacteria; phylum Bacteroidota; class Bacteroidia; order Bacteroidales; family Prolixibacteraceae; genus UBA1413. Next base: position 18,658 of record CAZKIU010000051.1, on the reverse strand, counting down.
TTTCGGTGTGCCGGCAGATATGATCAGGGAAGCCATCGAAGCCTATGTGCCTTCCAACAACCGCTCCCAGTGGATGACGGCAGGCTCCTGTGAAATCATCATGGATGCCTACAATGCCAATCCTACCAGCATGCTGGCCTCGCTAAGGAATTTTGTAGCCCTTGACCATCCCTTGAAAATGGTCATCCTGGGTGACATGCTGGAACTGGGAGAGGCTTCCGCAGAGGAACACCAGAAAATCGTCGACGAACTGGCCCTCCATTTCCGGAAGGGCGTCTGCCTCGCCGGAAATGCCTTCGCCTCCACCCAGCACCCTCCAGGGTTTATTGCCTTCCCTACCGCTGCAGAACTGGCCGGCTGGCTCAGAGAACACCTCCCCGTGGGAGCCCTTCTGCTCATCAAGGGATCAAGAGGAATGCAGCTCGAAAAAATTGCAGACCTGCTCAGGGATTCCCCCTGAAAAATTAGTTGACAGAAGGCTTCTCCACCTTCAGCACCTCGGAAATCGCCTGGATAAAGGTCGGTTTGGGAAGCGCTCCCATGGCCATCTGCGGCTGCCCTTCCATCGGCACAAACAGCAGCGAAGGAATGCTCTGAATCCCAAATAACCCGGCCAGCTCCTGCTGATCCTCCGTATTCACCTTGTAAATCACCAGCTGGTCTCCATACTCCTGCTGCAACTCCTCCAGAACGGGAGCCACCATCTTGCATGGACCACACCAGTCGGCATAAAAATCGATCAGGCAAGGTACACTCCCTTCATATTTCCACTCCTGGTTTACTTCCCAGTTGAATACTTTCTCCTTGAAACTCTCTTTGGTCAAATGCTCTAACATAATCTTTGCGTTTTCTATGACGTATGTAAATATTTAAATAAATATATACAAATAGTGTACCATCCGGAATCCCTTAAGGGTTTCCTGCTAAAATTAAGGGAAATCTTGTAATTTTGTCACGTTGAATACAAAAAATGGCAGTTAACGAACGTCATATCGCGGAGGGTTACACCCTAAAGTCAGCAGTAGAAAAACCATTGTTCCGGACCATCGGTGAGGTAGCCGATGGGATGGGGCTGGATGCTTGGTTGATAGGAGGGTATGTCAGGGATCTGTTGCTGGGCCGTAAAAGTGGAGATATTGACATTATGGCGGTTGGCAATGGAATTGCACTGGCGGAAGGGGTGGCTGCTGCTCTGAAAGGGCGGACGCAGGTGACTGTTTTTCGCAACTTTGGAACGGCCCTGGTCCGCTACCGGAATATGGACATCGAGTTTGTGGGGGCCCGCAAGGAGTCTTACCGGGCCTATTCACGCAAACCCCTGGTGGAAGACGGAACCCTTGAGGATGACCAGAAACGGCGCGATTTTACCATCAATGCCATGGCCGTAAGCCTCAACAAGACCCAATTCGGTAAACTGACCGATCCTTTTGATGGCATAGGCGACCTGGATCGCAGGATCATTCGCACTCCCCTCGATCCAGACATCACCTTTTCAGATGATCCTTTGCGCATGATGCGGGCCGTCCGTTTTGCCACGCAGTTGCAGTTCACGGTGAGCGATGAAACCCTGCAGGCCATCGCCCGCAACAAAGAGCGGATTTCCATCGTCTCGGGGGAAAGGGTGGCCGAAGAACTCCATAAAATTATCCTCTCTGACAAGCCTTCTACGGGCTTCCTGCTGCTCGACGAAACCGGATTGCTCGAGTTGATCTTCCCGGAACTGGTGCGCCTCAAAGGGGTGGAAATGGTCAATGGGGTGGGGCATAAAGATAATTTTTACCATACCCTGAAGGTGCTGGACCAACTGGCACCCCATTCTGATGATCTCTGGCTCCGCTGGGCCGCCCTGCTCCATGACATCGCCAAACCAGCCACCCGCAAGTTCATTCCCGGGCAGGGGTGGACTTTCTACGGTCACAACATCGTGGGCACCAGGATGATCCCCGCCATCTTCCGCCGCATGAAACTCCCCCTGAATGAGAAAATGAAATACGTCCAGAAACTGGTCGACCTCCATATGCGGCCTATCGTCCTGGCCGAAGAGGTGGTCACCGATTCAGCCGTACGCAGGCTCCTCTTTGAAGCCGGCGACGATATCGACGACCTGATGACCCTTTGTGAGGCCGATATCACCTCTAAAAACATCTCCAAGGTCAGAAAATACTACCAGAATTTCCAACTGGTCAGACAAAAACTCAGGGAGATCGACGAAAAGGATGCCATCCGTAATTTCCAGCCTCCGGTGACCGGAGAAGAGATCATGGCCACCTTCGGCATCCCTCCCGGAAAAGAAGTGGGACTTATCAAAAATGCCATCAAGGAGGCCATTCTAGACGGGGAAATCGGCAATAACCATCCCGAAGCCTATGCCCTGATGATGACCAAAGCTGCGGAACTGGGACTCACACCACAGTAGGAAGATTAGAATGCGGGAATCTTAAGTCTTGAATCTTCCCGACTGAGCCGGGACACTGCTTCGCTACTTAGGTCCTGGATCATTAGAAGACAAACCATTATCAGATGCAGTTGTTAAAGTGAACCTCGATCCTGCCTGGCCCTGTTGGTCGGATTAATGGTTTTTCCTTCTGAGGGACAGAAGGACCGGGAGGTGGTCGCTGAAGCCTCCCTGGTAGCGAAATCCCAGATAGGTGCGTCGCAGCCGGGTGCCGGTGAACTTCTCATCCTCCTCTAACAGGAAGGGCGCTTCCAATATCCTGGCATCACCTGGGAATACACACAATCCCTTCCCCTGGGCCGAAGGATCACCGGCGTCCGGTGTACCTTCTCGATCTTCTGATTCCAGTGTGCCAGCAGGATCCCCTGATTCCATTGTGTTTGCAGGATCGGCTGATTCCAGTGTGGAAGAAGCGCCCTTGTTCTTCTTCATTCTCCGTGTACCCGGAGTGCTCTCCTTGCGCGCCCTACTGCCGGGTTCTCCAGAACGGAGTGCCCCGGATGATTCTTCTGGGCCCAGAAGTACCTCACTGATGATGAACTGGTCGAAGATGTTCCACTGGGACTGGTATTTGAGTGTTCCCTTCCCCGATTCCTGCCAGGCAAAGGAGAGGTTCACCAGCGAGTCAGGGTGGTGGCAGCGTTTGGACTGCGCTCCCAGTCCGGCCACCAGGCTCTGGTCGTGGGGTTGGTCGTTGAAATCTCCTGAAATGATAATGAAAGGATGCCGGTACTCTTGCTGGAGGGCATGGACTTCACTCTTCAGCCGGCGCGCGGCTTTCATCCGGAGAGGACGGGTCTCCATCAGTCCCCCGTAACGCGACGGCCAGTGGTTGAAAAAGAGATGAAGGGTATCCCCGGCGGCATCCCCCGTTTCCCTCGGTGATCCCACTATTCCGCACAGATAAAGGATCTCACGGGTGCCGGGAATGGGTTCTCCCCCGGCAACAGGAGAAAAATAGCGATAGCTCAGGGGGGTGAACAGATCGGGCCGGTAGAGGGCAGCCACATCGATACCCCGTTTGTCGGGCGAATCCTTGTGGATGATCTGGTAGTCCCACCGCTTCAACAGGGGATGGTGCACGAGCTCTTCAAGCACCCACCGGTTCTCAGCCTCACAGAAGCCGAGGACCGCCGGAGGCTCCCATTCCCCGGTGTTGAGGATCACCTTGGCCAATGCCGTCAATTTATTGTAGAACCGGGTGTTGTTCCAATGGCGCTCTCCTTCCGGCCGGAACTCATCGTCACGATGGAGGGTGTCATCTCTGGTGTCATAGAGATTCTCAAGGTTATAAAACATAAGAGTAACCACCCGACCTGCTTCCTGGGCCAGAACGGGAGATGTAAAAAGAAGAATCAGGGTACCAAGTAAAAACCAGAATCTCCTGAATATCATTTTGTTTTCTTCTCAATCCTTTCATAAGCCCCCAGGTCGGGCCCCTTGTCCGCATTCCGGTCCTTCCCCTTTATATCATAGGGGAACATCTTAGAATAGGCCGCAGCACCTGCATCTTTGGCAGCAGAAAGCGTATCGAGTTCATAATTCAGGTTCTTGCTGATATCGACAAATCTGGGATCATTCTTATTGCCGCGCAGCACATTGTTGTAGTGGTTCTTGTCGGAAAGGTTAAAGGTGTCAGGAACCTGAAGAATGCAATGGTCGAAATAGTAGTTGAACACTTTCTCCTTGCTGCTTCCCAGTTCCAGCTCGAGGGGGTTGTTGCCGTAAATGATGGAGTTGCCGAAGTGGGCTTTGGTGAGGTCACCGGTAAATACTACCTTCTTGCCTTCGGTATTGTTGATTTCCAATATGTTGGAAATGACCAGCGAACTCGTCTTCCGGGGTTTCCGCGAGTAGCCTCCCCAGTAGTTGGCAATGGTGGTATGGTAAAACTCATATTCCCCACCTACCAAAAGAGCCACAGCATAAAACCCGCAGTTGGCGATCACCGAATTGTGGGAGGTGATTTTTGACTTAAGGGCAAAAATTCCCGCGTAAGCCATATTCTCAATTTTGGTATTGGTCAGGGACGCCGTAGCAAATCCCTCATGTTCAATCGTCCCGACCTGAAGTCCAATGTTGGCATTTCTAATCTCGCAATAATTGAACTGATTCCCTTTGCTTCCCGAGAAAAGCAGGATGCCGTTCCACTGGTCGGGAACATTCTTATAACTGGTTTCGAGCCTGTCAGCCAGAAAAAGAATGGGATTGTCGCGGGTGCCGTTGGCCAGCACGTTCCCCTTGACATAAAGCCCGGCCCCCTTGTGAAAATAGATCCGCGCCCCAGGTTCGATGGTCAGTGTAGAGAGCGTGTCGACATAGGCATAGTTGTAAATCAGGTAGGGCTTGTCGCTCTTCCAGGTCTCATTTTTAAGAGTACCGCTCTTGATCAGATGAAAATCCTGCCCCCAGGCTATCAGCGGGATCACCTGTTCGTTGAAATTAGTGGTAAAGCGGATGCTGTCCTTGACCACCATCGGCAGGTTCTGCCCGTTGGGGTCGATGGTCACTTCCACAAAAATGAAGATGCTGTCGTTGGGTGGAATCTCCACATCGTGGACCTCGTTGCCCGCTAATCCGTTTACATTCAGCCTGAAATTCGAGAATTCACCGCCTCCGACCTTCACACTCGAAATCAGTAATTTGTCCTTGTAGGGGTTAAATACCTTTAACATCCGGGTCGTGGAACCCATCGTCGAAAAGACCGTATCGAACATAACCGTATCCGCCGAGAAGCGCAACTGCGCATCCGGCGAACTCAGGTACTTATCATCTTCACACGAGAAAAGAAACAATAACCCAAGCACGACCAGCCCTATTTGATACAGACTACGTGGCAAGAATGTAATTTTTATCTGTTAAACGGATTACCCTCTGAAAAAGTATCCGTCTTTCAGCCCCTAATTTACATTTTTTAACAATTCCATACAACATTCAGCCCAAAGAAATTTTTCGCGCGACAGGCGTGTCCTAAGAAAAGCACTCTTTTTCAGGATATTTCTATGGTGAAAACATGCGAAAAACACCATGAAATTGCGAAACAATGCTCTGCGGACGCAAAAAAAGGATTGTCATCGCTCATAAAACCTCATTAACCTCAATGCCAGGAGTGGGCTGTTGGTCACTTACCATGCCACTGAAATCGCTCTAATTTCCTGACAAAAAGCGTATGTGGTTACAAACGTGACTATTTCCGGGAGATGATGGCCAGTCCGGCGATCATCAGCAGGCCGTTAAGGATCAGGATTTCGAAGCCGAAGGTATAACCGGCAAGCCATTCCTTTGAGTGGGAGGAGATGATCCAGGAGAGGGTGGGGGCGGCCAGGGCGATCAGGGGTACCCACCGGTCTCTGACTTTTCTCCGGGAGAGAAGGCCGAAGAGGAAAAGGCCGAGTATGGGACCGTAGGTATAGCCAGCCACTGTAAAGACTGCGACCACAACACTCTGGTCATTGACGGCACGGAAAACCAGTATAATCAAGGCCAGCAACAGCGAGAAAAGGATGTGAGCCCTTGATTTGATGCGAACCCGTTCTTCTTCGGGCCGGTTTCCGGCATCGAAAAAGTCGATACTCAGGGTGGTGGTCAGGGAGGTCAGGGCGGAGTCGGCGCTGGAATAGGCGGCAGAGATCACTCCAATCAGAAAGGCGATCCCTACGGCCATGCCCAGCTTGTTGAAAGCCAGCCAGGGATAGACATCATCGGAAGCCGCAGGCAACTGCAATCCTTCCCTGGCGGCGTAGATGTAAAGCATGGCCCCCAGACAGAGAAACAGAAAAACCGTGACCACGAAGGCCAGACTGAAAGTGATCATATTTTTCCGGGCTTCACCAAGCGATTTGCAGGTGAGGTTCTTCTGCATCGAGTCCTGGTCCATCCCCACTATGACCAGGGTGATGAACATCCCTCCGAAAAACTGCTTGAAGAAGTTATTCTCTGAACGCCAGTCCCACGTGAAGATGTCGGAAAGAGGGTCGCGGCTGATCTCGGAGGCCATGGTGGTCAGGTTCCATCCCAGATCACGAGAGATGATGATGATGGTCAGCACTACCGCCCCCACCAGGAAGAGCGTCTGCAGGGTGTCGGTCCAGATAATGGTTTTTATCCCCCCTTTGAAGGTATAAATCCAGATGAGGAGAATGCTGACCAGGACAGTGACCGCAAAGGGGATATGAAAGGCATCGAAGAAGGCGAGCTGAAGGACCCCCGCAGCCAGATATAGCCGGAAGGCGGCGCCAATCAGCTTGGAAAGAATGAAAAAGAAAGAGCCCGTCTTATGGGACCACTTTCCGAAGCGCTGCCCCAGAAAGGAGTATATGGTGATCAGGTTGAGCCGGTAATAGAGGGGCAGTAGAAAGGCGGCCACCAGCCAGTAGCCGGTGAGGTTGCCCAGAATGAACTGGAAATAGGAAAAGGCAGAATGTCCTACTTCTCCCGGAACCGAGATGAAGGTGACTCCCGAAATGGTGGCGCCGATCATGGCAAAGGCCACCAGGTACCAGGGTGACCTCCGGTTGGCGATAAAAAAAGTGTCGGTGTCGGCCTTGCGGGAAGTCAGCCAGGCCACGCAAAGCAGCAGTGCAAAATAGCCGGCCACCACAAAAAACACAACAGTTGGATTCATTCGCTTACGTTTATTACTTCTCTGCCCTGCCCGGTCCGCTCACCGCCTGCTCCCGGCCGGAAATCCCGACGGAATGCAGCAAACACCAGATAGGATGAATAGTTCAGGTTTACTCGAAGTCGGGATAGAGCAGGTATTTCCTGCGAGTTATCTTGAAAGCTTCCAGGTCATCGTGCCACAGAGTGGCCATCTCTGTTTCGCTTTTCCCCTCCCTGATGGCCTGGAGAACCCTGTCGTCGCCAGAGAGCAGGTTAAACCACCGTTCGCTGGTCAGGAACTCCTTTTCAGTAGGATACTTCTTGAAGAACTCAAGAAAAAAACTGAAAGTAAAAGGAGGCACCGGGTCCAGGGTGCGCAGGTCGGTGCCATAACAGGTCTTGCCCTCATTGATGGGGTTATTGACAAACCCGGCGATATCCTCAGGCACGAACGTGAAGGAGCCTAATTCTGGCCGGGTGCCGCCAATCACTTGGAAGGGAAACGGGGTCCCGCGGCCGATACTCACTGAGGTGGCCTCGAAGAAACAGAGGGAAGGATACAGTCTGACTGAGGAATAATTGGGTAGGTTGGGGGAGGGGGCCACCGGTGGTGCGTAACGCGTGAGGTGGCTGTAATTCCTGACTTTGATGACTGTGATGTCGCAGGCCGTTGGAGCTTTGTGCCACTTCTCGCCGTTGATCATCAGGGCCATTTCTCCCAGTGTGCAGCCGTGGACCACCGGCACGGGCACCATCCCCACAAAGGAGGTGAAGGCCGGTTTCAACAGGGGCCCCGCCACATAATCCCCGTTGGGATTGGGCCGGTCAAGAACCACCAGGGGCACTCCGTTTTCAGCACACGCCTCCATGACCAGGCAGAGCGTGGAGAGATAGGTATAAAAACGGCACCCTACATCCTGAATGTCAAAAACCAGAATATCAAGGCCCTCCAGTTGTGCCGGCGACGGCTTGCGGTGCTCCCCATAGAGCGAGACGATTTCCACCCCTGTGGTCTCATCCCGGCCATCAGCGACCTTTTCCCCTGCCGAAGCTTCTCCCCGGAAACCATGTTCAGGCGCGAAAATACGCGCTACCTCCACTCCCTGTTCCAGGAGAAAATCCAGCAGGTGTTTCTCACCCACCCTGGCGGTATGGTTGACCACCAGCCCAACGTTTTTCCCCTTCAGCAGCGGAAGATACTGCTCCGGCTGGCCGGCTCCCGTGACCACCGTCACGGCTTCCTGGCCCCCTGAGATCCTGTTGCGACACGAAACAGGCGGAACCCCCAGCAGAAAAATCAGTAAAATGGTTAGTATCCTTGCCATAGTATAGTTGTATTTCACCTCACGAAGATACTTTTTTAACCCTTTCCGGGAAATTCTGCCCTTCATAAATATCTCATGTTCCGGTGACAGAACCCCACGAAGGGGCCCCATCCTGTGCAGTGAACCCTGGATACCTCATACCCGCCCGGGCCGATTTTAGATTAATTTGTTTGGGCATTCTCGCAGACTTCTTATTTTTAATGCCTGGAATTTTATTCGATGTATTGATGATCAGAACCCGTTTAATTTATGTTATCCTCCTGTTTGTGCTTTTCTGGAATGGTTCCGTACAGAAGAATCCCCACCCTGGAGGCGAGACCGATCCCTGGGTCAAAGCGGAGCTGGAGAGGATGAGTTTGCGGGAGAAGATAGGCCAATTGATCATGATTGATGTCTATCCTTCTCAGAGTGAGGCATCCAGGCTGGCTGTGCTGCGTCTTATCCGGGAGTACCAGCCCGGGGGTATCCTGGTTATGAACGGGAGCCCCTCCGAGGTAGTTGAGACGGTTAACCTGTTCCAGGAGGCCTCGGCAGTGCCGTTGCTGGTCGCTACCGACGGGGAAGCCGGGCTGGGGTCGCGCATCGATGGGGTCCTTTGTTTCCCGCGGGCTCAGACCCTGGGCGCTGCAGCCAATGACTCGCTGCTCTTCAGCATGGGGCAGGAGACGGCCCGTCAGATGAAACTGGTCGGCATCAACATGAATTTTGCCCCGGTAGCCGATATCAATACCAATCCTCTCAATCCCATCATCAATGCCCGCTCGTTCGGGGAAAACAAACGAAGGGTGACGGCCGCTACTCTGGCCGTCATGAAAGGATTGCAATCGGAAGGCGTGGCCGCCGTGGCCAAACATTTTCCGGGGCACGGCGAAACCTCCAATGACTCCCATCGCTCGCTGCCCGTCATGAAACTCTCTGCCCAGCGCCTTGACAGCGTGGAATCCCTTCCTTTCCGAATGCTGGCGGAGGCTGGCATTGACGGCATCATGACAGGCCACCTGGCGGTGCCTGCCTGGGATCCCTCCGGCAAACCAGCCTCCCTTTCAAAACCAGTGATCCGTGATGCCCTTCGCACTAAAATGGGCTTCAACGGACTGGTGATCACCGATGCCATGAATATGAAGGCGATACCCTATCCTCCGGGATCTGCGGAAGTGGAAGCCCTCAAGGCTGGCAACGACATGGTGGAGATGGTTCCTGACCTGCGTAAAGCCGTGGCCGCCATAGAAAAAGCCGTTAACACGGGCCAGATCTCCCTCAAAGAGATCGATGATAAATGTACCCGCGTCCTGCTCCACAAACGCAAACTAAACCTTCACAATTACCAGCCCACCCGTACTGACTCCCTGATGGAACGGCTCTCCTCTCCCCGGGGCGAACTCCTCCGCCGGCAGTTGGTCGAGCAAAGCCTGACCGTCCTGAAAAACGGGGCTGACCTGTTGCCCCTGACCCACCTCCCTCAGCTTAAAATGGCCACCCTGGCCGTGGGCGGCGATTCGCTCTCCCCATTCCAGCTTATGGCCGACCGCTATGCCGATGTTGACCATTTTTACCTGAGTACTGATGCGCCCTTTACCCGGGTCGATGAGGTGATGGAGCAACTCAAGGGGTACAACCTGGTCATCGCCGGGGTCCAGGAAATAGGTATGTATCCCTCATCCAACTACAGGGTCACCGTGACCCAGAGTGATGCCATCATGAAACTGGTCCATCAGGTCCCTACGGTGACGCTTTTCTTCGGCAATGGCTACGCCCTGCGTTTCTTCCCGGGTATCGAACATTCAGCGGCACTGGTTGTGGCCTGGGAGGAAGATCAGGATTTCCAGGAACTGGCCGTTCAGATGGTTTTCGGGGCCACCGGAGCCTCAGGAAGAATGCCGGTCACCGCCGATGCGCGCTTCCCCGAGGGCAGCGGATTGGACCTTCAGCCCAACCAACGCCTGAAATATACCATTCCCGAAGAGGTGGGTATCTCCTCTTCCTTCCTGGCCCATAAGATAGATTCCCTGGCCGGGTGGGGACTGGCCGAAAAGGCCTATCCCGGCTGTCAGGTGCTGGTGGCCCGCCACGGAAAGGTGATCTTTCACAAGTGTTATGGCTCCCTCTCCTACGATGCCAAAGAACCCCTGACGCCTGCCCATCTCTATGACCTCGCCTCGGTGACCAAAGTCTCAGGTCCACTGCCGGCCCTGATCAGGCTCGCTGGTGAAGGAAAACTGAACCTCGACGGCAAAATGAGCGATTACCTCCCTTTCCTCCGGAACAGCAACAAGGAACAACTCCTGATCAGAGATGTGCTGACGCACCAGGCACGGCTGCCCGCGGTGATTCCCCTATGGACCTCCCGCCTGGCCAGAGATCCCGAACTGCGGAAAAAAGTATTTACCGACCACCCCTCCTCCCGCCCTTCTGTCAGGGTGAGTTCTCACCTTTGGATGGAAAAACGGTATATCGACACCATGTACCAGGAGATCGCCCGTATTCCGTTGCTGAAGAATAAAAAATACCTCTATACCTGCATGGGTTTCATGATGTGGCCCCCGGTCATCGCTAAAATCACAGGCCGCCCTTACGAACAGTATCTGCAGGAGACCATCTATAAACCGCTGGGCGCAACCACCCTGACTTATAATCCTTATCTTCATTTTCCAATCAGCAGGATTGTCCCTACTGAAACAGACGACTATTTCCGGATGGAGACCCTGCGCGGGTTCGTGCACGACGAAGGCGCAGCCATGCTGGGAGGAATTTCCGGCAATGCCGGCCTCTTCGGAACTGCCAATGACCTGGCTAAACTGTTTCAGCTTTACCTCTGGAAAGGATATTATGGGGGAGAACGCTTTTTCCCGGCGAAAACCCTGGAGGAATTCACCCGGGTACAGTTCACCGGGAATGGCAACCGCAGGGGCCTGGGATTCGACAAACCCCAACTGGACCGAAATCCCACCAGCCCAACCGATATCTACCCGGCACCGGGAGCTTCCCCTTCCAGCTTCGGCCATAGCGGCTTTACCGGCACCTTCGTGTGGGCCGACCCCGACCAGGAACTCCTTTTCATCTTCCTCTCCAACAGGGTGCACCCCTCACGCGACAATAACCTCATCTCCCACCTGGGAATACGGAACCTGATGCTGCAAGCCCTCTATGACGCTATCAGTAAGGGAATTAATTAAAGGTATAAAAGTTGTTAAAAAGAACGCTAAAAATTATCTTTGTCGTTGATTTAATCTTATTTAAAGGTTATCTTTAGGTTTTTATAAAGTATTAACAACACATAAAACTTTACGGCTATGGAGCGGAAAATCACCTTCAATGAGTTGCGCAAGATCAAGGACAGTCTTCCTGACGGTTCTATCAGGCAACTGGCGAAAGAATTCGAAGTTACTGAAGAAACCGTCAGAAATTACTTCGGGGGCGCTAACTACGACCACGGGACTTCTGTTGGAATTCATATCGAACCGGGGCCCAATGGCGGAATCGTTCTCCTCGATGATACAGCCATCCTTGAACGCGCACAGCAACTCATTGCCACCCAACCCGCATAAACCAGAAAAAAATAGGATCTACAGCAGAAAACTGCTCTTGAAAAAGGGCAGTTTTCTTTATAATTGCACCAGGAGAAGGGAATCCCCCGGAAACGATCCGGGAAACAACTAACGTGTTGAACAGTAAATTAAAAACCATAACAGCAATGAAAAAACGCTCCATTATCTTTACCCTGCTGGCCCTGGTGGTGCTGGCATCCTGTGCCCCCGAACCTGAAACCAGGGCTCTCTTCAACGGGGAAAACCTCGACAACTGGGAGACCTTCCTGGGATCACCCCTGACTGGATTCGACTCACTGGCTGCCGTAGCCACCTCCGAAAAGGTCTTCTCTGTCGTCGACGATGGCGGAACCAAGGTGATCCGGATTTCAGGAGAAGTCAATGGTTCCCTGGCCACCCGGGAGAGCTTCTCCAATTACCACCTCCGGCTGGTCTTCCGCTGGGGCGATACGGTCTATACCTCGCGCAACAGCGGTCTGCTCTACCACAGTTTCGGCGATTTCGGTGCCGCCTTCGGGACCTGGATGACCAACATCGAATGCCAGTTGATGCACGACAACCTGGGCGATACCTACCTGATGAACAATACAGTATGTGAGACGGAAGCCTTGAAGGACGATTCCACCGGGAACTACGTCTTCAGACCGGAAACCCCGGCCGTCGCCTTTGGCGCCAGCCGCAACGGAACCTCCGTGAAGAAAAGAAGCGATGCCGAACGACCCCTGGGTGAATGGAATACCGTCGACCTCTACAGTGTCGGGCAAACCACCGTCCATATGGTCAATGGCGTTACCGTCATGGTCAACAAAAATACCGGTGTGGAAGAAAACGGGTCCATTCAGCCGCTCACCGGGGGCAGAATCCAGATCCAGTCAGAAGGCGGGGAACTCTTCGTCAAGAGCGTAGAGATCACACCCATCACTGAGATCCCGGCGGAAATACTGAAATAGAGTCTGGAGTCTGGAATCCTTTCCGAAATATGAGAATATCGGAAGGTCGGCGTATTCAGAATCTGGGAAATATTTATACTTTTGTCGCGCACTCCGAAGATCGGGTGCGACCAGGAGAGATGGCAGAGTGGTCGATTGCGGCGGTCTTGAAAACCGTTGTCCCTTTGCGGGGACCGGGGGTTCGAATCCCTCTCTCTCCGCTTTTCTTTTTGGACCTCAGGGATGGAAATAAACCCATGCCTCCCCGGCCACGTTGCTCTCCCTGAGCCGTTGCACCGCAGAAAAAGCTTCCTTTTTCTTCAGAAAAGTATCCAGCGCTACAAAGTAGTACTTCCCGATCTTCCCCAATATGCGGGGTTGGTACCCCTCCGACAGCATGCTTTGGGCGTATTCCTCTGCTTTTTGCTGGTTCTCAAGACTTCTGGCCACGACATAATAGACTCCTTTTTGAGGAGCTCTTCTGATGATGCCGTTCTGCGCGGGGTGAACCGTTATTTCTTCTACTGGAGCTATAGAAGCCTGGTGCGGCGCAATGGCAGGGAGGAGGTCGCTGTTCCTGGCAGGAACAACAGCGGCCGGGATTATCCTGCACCTCTCCTCGGCATGACCTGTCTCTTTATCGACAAATGTGACGATGAGCAGGACCATCAGGATGATGGCAAAGGAGATCATGATCAACAGATTGCGGCTTCCGGAAAGGAAACTGTTCCTGATGCGGCCCCACATCCTGTCCTTCTCTGGTGTTGATCCGGGCGACCCGGAGATGTTCAATATATTCTCCCCGCCTGCTGCCCGTAACGGTGTTGCCCCTTTGTCATCGTGCCTGGGGTTCCTCCTTCTCCTTTGCCCGTTTTTCTCACCATAACCATAAATGTAATCGTGGTTGTATCCGTAACCAAACAACTCCTTGTTGACTTCAATCCCGTTGACCAGGATCCCTACATTCTTCATTCGATGGATAGCTACATCGGCCAGGGCTTTCCTGAAGGTGGAACGGCGGGTAAAGCCATGCCTGACGACAAAAACCGTGGCATCGATCTCCTCTCTGAGCTGGAAAAGATCGGCAACTAACCCGACTGGCAGATTATCGATGATCACCATCTCGTATTTCTCTCTCAATTCCTGCAGAAGACGCATGATGTTTTCACCGGCCAGAATATCTCCCGGATCGGGGGGCTTGGGGCCTGCAGGGATCAGATCCAGCATGGGATGTTTGGAGGGAAAGGTGATTTCCTCCAGGGAACACTCCCCTTTGATATAACTGATCAGTCCCTTGTCGCCAGGAATTCCGAAAATCTCCCCGAAGACCGAGTTGCGCAGGTCAAAATCGACCAGTACCGTCTTTCTTTTCATCAGGGCAAAAGAGGAGGCTATGTTGATGGCATTATAGGTCTTTCCCTCGTTGGGGAAGGTCGATGTGACCGCGATTACGGGGGTCCTGCGATCGGCGGTGATCAGGCTCAGCTTGCCCCTGATCGCCCGGTACAGTTCACTGGCCGGCGAGTTGGGCTTGTCAAGCACCAGGGTAATGGTGTTGTTCGCCTTTTTATTGCGATAGATGTTGCCCAAAATGGGCAAAGCGGTGATAGCCCTGATATCTTCTTCCGAATTGACGATGTCACTGAAGTAATCCTTGAGATATAAAATGAACAGGGGAACCAGAAAGGCCAGAACCAGGGCAAACAGGTAATTCATTTGCCGTTTGGGGAAGACCATCTTCCAGAAATAGGCCGGTTCGATCACCTGGCTGTCTGGAAGGTTAGAGGCTTTGGCAATTTGGGCTTCTGAGAATTTCTGGAGGAGAAAGGTGAGGATTTCGTTGTTCAGTTTGTATTTCCTTTCGATGTTGACATAATTTCTTTCGGTGGCAGGCAGGGCATTGACCCTGGCCTGTGCAATCCTCAGCCTGGCATTGAGGTCAGCCAGGGAGATCTGCGACTGGGTTAGAATATTGTTGGCATTCTCAAGTAGAGTGCTTTTGATCTGTTCAATCTGGGAGTTGATAGACTTTAACTGGGGATGGTCGGAGTTGCGAATGGAAGGCAGGCTTGATTTGGTGACCACCAGCCGGTTAAGCTCCATCACCAGGTTGTTCAGAAGAGGATCATCCACCCCCATGGCAGAGGGGGCTATGATCGATTCCAGATCCTGATTGCTGCCGATGTACTCCTTCAGATAAGCGTAATATTTGTTTTTGGTTTCCAGAACCATCTTCTCCTGATCAAGGGTGTTCATCTGTTCCAGAAGGATGGGCGTCTGCAGGGAAAGATCCATCACCTGGGTTCTGGCCCTGAACTGCTGCAGTTCATTCTGGGAAATCATCAGCGAGTCGGACATGGTTTGAAGCTGTTCGCTGATGAAATCGATGGTCCGCGAGGCGTTGTTGTTTTTTCTGGCCAGGTTATCCTCCTGGTAAACCTGGGTGAGCTTGTCGAGAAAATCGATGGCTTTGGCAATATTATTCCCGCTCACCGAAAGCTCCACAATAGAGCTTTTCTCCTCCGGAATGTCGGCTTTCAACTGCTCTTTATACTGCTCTACCAGTTGTTGTGGGGTGTGCAGGACAAACCTGTATTTCTGCCCTAACTGGGGATTGCTGTCCTCCACGGGGGTAAGGGTAAAGGCGTACCAGGGGGATTCGATCAGGGAGCCGGGATCATAAGTGTCTGAAAGATGGATCTCCGGGGCGACGCCCCGGATTCCGGGCCTGGAATAGTCAAAGAGCGGGATTTCTTTTCCATGCGCGGTGAGCAGGTATTGGCCTCTGGGGGTGATTTCCAGGTCAAAACGCAATCCCGCAGGCTGTACATGATGCTTGTCCGGGAGTACCGTGAAGGGGGCCTCCCGATAGATCTCCACGGCCCCCTTGCGATCCAGGGCATAATAACTAACCTCAAAACCCAGTTCATGGAGGGCTTTCTCCACCAGGGGGGTGGAAACAAGCATCACCGACTGGTCATAGATATTGCGCATGCTGCCGACCCTGCCCAGCCCCTGGAATACATCGCTGCCCAACGCCTCATTGCCGGTGGTGGGAATCCTGTCGGTTTCAAAGAGCAGGGTGGTACGGGCCTCATAGACAGGACGGGCCAGATGGTTGACCAGAAAGGCCAGAAACAGGAAAAGGAGTAACGAGAGGAGAAACCAAGGCCAGTTCAGAAAGACTCTGGAAAGGGTCTTCTTGAAGTTCAGGGGTTGCTCTTTCCATACCGGGCCTCTGATGGGGGAGGGGGAGCTGCTTGCAGGTTCCATCATTCACAGGAGGGATTAAAAGCGATAAGGTGGACTTGGAGGAAAGAGCCAGGAGCAACCCGGCCCCGGAGGGTTTGGTTTTTACAGGGACACCTGATACCAGTTCAGGATCATAGCATAGGATCTGACATAATCATCCCCCGAGGATGATGCGTTTTTTACCGGAGTGAACGCTTTAAATCGCCCCCCGAACAGATCGGTTCCGACATGAGAACAGAACAGAAGGATGCAACGTTCAGAATATTCAACTGCCACAGAGAATGGATTTTGGTCATTGCGGCATGATTTGATCCTACAATATACTAAATTTTCAGACATTTTATGTGAATAAGGAGTCTGTTTTTATTGGAGGCAAAAAACAGTTCGGGCTGATTCCTCCTGCAAAAACAGAGGAACCAGCCCGAAGAGGGTGAAAGGTAATGGCCTGATGATCATTATACCGATCTTCCTGTCGTCCCATTCTTACCTTTCAGGCTGTGTTGCCTGAAAGGTAGTTGCCCGATGATTGGAGTGACGCACTTCTGTGCATCGTGCTCTGACCGTCGGGGTATGACGTTCAGTAAGGTTACTGTTTGATGATCTTTTTGACGATCTCGTTCTTATCCGTCACCATCCGCAGGAGATAAACTCCGGGGGGAAGGTCACCCGTTGCCACACTTTGGGTAGTGGCCGTGTGGTCCAGACTTTTAACCTTTCTGCCCGAGAGGTCAAAGAGCCCCATCATCCTGGGCTGTTCCTGCGTTCCCTGCAGGATGTTGATGTGGAGGGTTTCGCCGAAGGGCACCGGGTAACAGGTCAGCCCGGCTTCCTGGCCTGCTGCGGTGGGGAGGAGTGCTTTCTTGGTCACCAGGGTGGCAGAGGCCGTCGCGGCTGGTTCAATGTACTCCACAACCAGTTCTGCCGCATTGGTCTTTGAACCTTCATAAGCCACGGCATTTCTCTTTCCGTAGCCGTTGATGATAAAGGCCATGCTGTTCCCGGGCTGCCATCCTGAGAGGCTGAGGATCTCCTGCATAAGCGGGGCCAGGTCGGGAGTCTGCTGGCCAACACCCCGGCTGCCAACGGCTGACCCACCACTGGGCGTGGGACTCCAGGCTACGGAGGCTGTGGTCCGGGGTCGCTTCGAAACACCCCTTCTTGCAGTGGTGAAAACTCCCGCATGCTCTGATTTCTGCCCGTAAATCCTGAGAGAGGTCGTACCATAGGTGGTTTCGGCCACGGAAAACTGGATATAGGCCCTGGTGATGGTAGCCCCGGCAGGAATGGTGATGTTGTTAAACCTGAATCCCACCATCTGGTTGCCAGTGAGGAAATTGTCATAAACCAGCTCGATATCGGGACTATTGATCACCACCGTGCCCCTGGAGGTTTCTTCCACGTCATCGCTTCCTGAAGAGATCATCCTTCTCAATTGGGTCTCGCCTGTCACCTCCACCACAAGGATCTTAATGGTGACGGTCAGTATCGTGGCACACTGTCCCGGGTCGGGTGTAAAAGTATAAAGGAAGGATCCCGGTGTGGCGGTGGATACCGTGGCAGGGGACCAGCTTCCGCGGATACCATTGTCTGAGACCACGGGGAGTACCACCGAAGCCGATCCTTCGGAATACGGCCCGAAGGTGGGGAACACGGGCTGTACGTTGTCGTCAGGTACTGGATTGACGGTCAGAGCGGTAGCAGGGGAAATGCATCCTGTGGCACCGTATCGGACCGTCACCTGGTAACTTCCTGAAACCAGTCCGGAAAAGGTGGAGGCAGTGCCGTAACTGACCCCGTCAATGCTGTAGGTATACCCCGACCCTCCAGCAGGTGAGGTGACTACGATGGTGCCTGTATTTACAGCACAAGAGGGCTGCTGGGTGACGGAAGCTGTGGGAGCCGCCGGCTGAATAGGGGCTTGTTGAATCGTAACAGGTGTGGTGGGTGAAACCATGCCGGCACTGCTTTTCACGCTGAGGTTATAGCTCCCTTGTGGTACATTGGAGAACCATCCGGTTGTGTTGGTGTAATCGGTTCCATTAATGCTGTAGAAGTAACCGGTTCCGGGTAGCGGAGAGGTAAACTGAATGGAGCCGCCGCTCTCCCCACATCCGGGCTGGGTGACAGTGGCCACAGGTGCTGCCGGGGTATCTGCCTCCCTGGTGATGGTGATGGCCTTGGTGGACGTGCATCCGTTGGAGCCGGTCACCGTCACGGTGTAAGTGGCCGGGGCGGTAATGGTGAGGGCAGCGGTGGTGGCTACCACCTGAGTGCCGTTATGCCAGGAGTAGGAGATCCCTCCACCGGCGATAACAGTGACCGACGGGGTGGTGGCTGACAGCACGGTAGTCCCGGTCTGATTGGTGAGGGTCACTACCGGGGCTGTTTTATCCTGGGTGATGGTAATGGCCTTGGTAGCCGTGCATCCGGTTGAACTGGAAACCGTCACGGTATAAGTGGCCGGGGTGGTGATGTTAATCGTGGCGGTGGTGGCGACCACTTTGGTGCCGTCATGCCAGGAATAGGAGACCCCTCCGCCGGCAGTGACGC
>CAZKIU010000050.1:0-24806 GCA_964552955.1 uncultured Prolixibacteraceae bacterium | reverse complement strand
ATAATTCTGTATACAAAATATTCCAAAACAAAAAGGGGAGCTTTTCAGCTCCCCTAGCGGTGCGGACGGGACTCGAACCCGCGACCCTCGGCGTGACAGGCCGATATTCTAACCGACTGAACTACCGCACCAATATTTTTTGTGAACGCTTTGCCAGTCTTCTGATCCCGAACCCGTCTCGACTTAGTCGAGATGACAGGCCGATATTCTAACCGACTGAACTACCACATTAATTTCAGAACTTACTTTCGGCGGCGCTTCCGTTTGCCGTTAAAAGTGGTGCAAATATAGAGGTTTTTTTATTGGCTGCAATAGCGGAGTAAAAAAAAACATAATGACACCGCATTTTTATGCTTGATCCGGGGATTGAGTAAGATTACCCCAAAGGGCGCTATCCCGACCAGGAGGAGGGCTATTTGGTAAAGAGGAGTTTCTCAGGATCCAGGATGGTTTCACCATCCCAGCGATAGGCCATAAGTCTCTTTTTCCCGGTCACACAGGCATCGACGCAGCAGAGGTTTTTACGGATGACAAAGGGACCGTTACCCCGGCAATAATGGCCGAAGAAAACCGGCGGAGCATCGGGGGAGTAGGGTTCGGTTTCAGGGAGAATCTCCGCGGGAATGGTATAATCGGGAAGGCGGAATTTACTTTCAAAGGAGAGTTGCTGAAAGGTAAGGTTTTTGGGATCCTTCCACCAGCGGATACGGAACAGATGGTGATTTCTGCGGTGGTGGTCAAAAACGCGCAGATCGGGAGGCATGATAAGGTGAACACCTCTGGTGGTCTGGAGGATGGCCTGCGACAGGGAACTGTGGGGAGCAAGGACCAGGTCATGCAATACGCTCTTGGGGAGCTTCCCCGGGGCCAGCTCTTCCCTGATGACCTGAATGTTCTGCTCTTTCCAGCAAGCATGAACCACCCTGATACCCTCCAATTCGAGGAAGAGGGGAAGCGTCCGCAACCATTTCCGGTGTGATTTCCATTCCTCCGGGTAGTTTTTGAACTGCAATAGGGTTTCCTGAACAGACTGGCTTCTTTTTCCTGATTTGACCAGCAGGGGGGACTTCTTCTCACTTTTCATATGGTAGAGGAGGGCGTTGATCTCGTGATTGCCCAGGATGGCCATTCCATAACCTGACTCCGTCATCCTGCGGATCAGCTCCACGGTCTGCCTGATTTCAGGGCCCCGATTCACAAAATCCCCTACGAACACCGCTTTTCTCTCCCGGTGATGGTATCCTGTGCGGGATTTTTCATACCCCAGGGCCACCAGGAGGTTTTTCAACAGGGTAGCATGGCCATGGACATCACCGATAATATCGTACATGAATCTACGGTTAGACGATTTATAATGAATTTCTTAGGATGAGAGAAGAGCTGTTCTTCAGTTGCATCGGCTGGCGTTCGGTAATCATGGAAGAGAGCAGTTGCCCCATGCGGGGAAAATCAGTCGAAATGGTGGTGATGCCCCCAGCCACCACTTCCTTGAGCATACTGTCGTTGAATGAGATAATCCCGAATTTCTCCCCGATGGTAAACTCGCATTCCCAGGCTACCTTCACCAGCTCCACCAGGGCGCGATCGGAAGGAACCAGGAATACATCGTAGAGGGCGGGGCGTATATCGTTCAGGGAGCGGACTATTCTGTTTTCAAATTGGAAATCCTGACAAAAACGGCGAAATCCGGCAACCCTCTCCTGCGGCTCCTTGCCTCCCGGGTGGATTAAAACCAGTCGCCGGTACTTGCCCAAATGGCTGTTGGCTGCCACCAGCCCATCGTATGTATCGGCATCAAAATCCTGATAAATACCGGGATAACCGGTCAGCTCAGGCTTCATCCGGTCCAGAATATACACCTTGTCCGAAGGCAGCTTCTGGAGCAGGTGACCGATATTTTCGAAGGAGGCTGGCATAATCACATAAGTGGTGTATTTACCGGCTGCCTCAATAATCTGGTTTCGGAAAACCTGGTAGTTAAAATTATGGAAGAAGACATCCACGCTGGCAGAGGAATCCAGACTCTCCACCAGGGCATTATATAGATCTTCCTTGAAGCTGTTGAGTTCATCAAAGAGCAAAAACACCTTCTCTTCCAGTTTCAGATCGGTGCTCTCCACGTAATACCCCTTTCCCTGCCTGCTGGAGATGATCCCCAGTGATTTAAGTTCATTGTAAGCCATCATCACCGTATCACGGCTTAACATGCAGGAAGTACACACCTGGTTGATCGACGGGATCCGGTCCCCGATCCGGATGTACTTGCGTTCAATCGCCCGCTTGATCGATATGACAATTTGCCTGTACTTGGGAACCTGTGAGTCAGGATCAAAATTTATGATACTTCGTGTCATTGGTCTGGTTAAGCCCGTCGGGTTCAGGTTTGACAATTCCTCCGTATAAAATCAGTATGCCATTCCGGAGTAGTATAACATCCTGTTTTTTTTCTAAAAATAGTTACATTTGAGGAATCAAACACCCCTGTTGGGGTTATTTTTTTATGTTGCGATGACAAAGGCAGATGAAAAAGCCTATTCAGCGGCATGAATCTAACTATGACTAAAAGACCTGAAGGGAACAAAGATCACTTCACCTAACCTGACATTTCAAAAGAAAGATAATAGTCCGCATGAGTCAGTTGTAAATAAAAACAGATAATTATGAGAACGATCATTGAGCTATTTGAAACAAGTGTGGAGAAATATGCCGGGAATATTTACCTGATGGAGAAGAAGGACGGCAAATATGCAGGGATCACTTACCGGGAGACGCATGAGCAGGTCATGAGGTTTGCCGCCGGATTGCTTCAACTGGGGATCCAAAAGGGGGACCGGGTGGGGTTGATCTCGGAAGGGCGGCCCGACTGGG
Organism: uncultured Prolixibacteraceae bacterium; assembly: GCA_964552955.1. Lineage (GTDB taxonomy): Bacteria > Bacteroidota > Bacteroidia > Bacteroidales > Prolixibacteraceae > UBA1413. The sequence continues at coordinate 21,938 of CAZKIU010000050.1, read as the reverse complement.
CGGTTGCCGAGTTGGGGATTCTCTATACCGGAGGCACCAATGTTCCGCTGTCTACCAAGCTGGATGCCCCGCCTGAGCTTATTTTCCGCATGAACCATTCGGAAGCCCGGATGCTGATCGTTTCACGCAACCAGGCCTCCAAGGCAGAAGAGATCAGAAATGCTCTTCCCTTGCTGGAAAAGGTAATTTACCTCGACGGGAAGGAGAATCCGGGACCGGGCGACATCACCTTTGAGGCGGTAAAGGAACTGGGAGATGAGTTGCTCAGAACAGATCCCGGTAAACTGGAAAAGATTTGGAAGAGTATCCAGCCCGAAGATATCGCCAATATCAGCTATACTTCAGGAACTACCGCCGATCCGAAGGGGATCATGCTGTCGCAGCTCAACTACGCTGCCAACACGATCCAGGCCAATACCCTGATGACCATCGATTCCAGTTACAGAACCCTCACCCTGCTGCCCTGGGACCACTCCTTTGCCCATACGGCCTGTATGTATTGTTTCATGTACAATGGCGCCTCGGTGGCATCGGTCGATCCCGGGAGGTCTCCCATGGAAGCCCTCAGGAACGTCCCCAAAAACATCATGGAGGTCAAACCTCATGTGATGATGAGTGTGCCGGCACTAGCCAAAAATTTCAGAAAGAATATTGAATCGGGGATTGCCAAAAAAGGGAAGTTCACGGTGAAACTCTTCAATTTCGCCCTTAAAGTCGCCTACAGCTATAACGGCATAGGATGGGATAAGGGCAAGGGAAGCAGAATATTGCTCAAACCCCTGGTATTCCTTTTTGACAAGATCCTTTTCAGCAAAATCCGCGGTAATTTCGGGGGAGAGATGAAATTCTTCATCGGAGGAGGTGCCCTGCTCGATTCGGAACTGCAGCGTTTTTTCTATGCCATTGGCATTCCCATGTGTCAGGGTTACGGGCTTTCAGAATCCTCACCGGTCATCTCAAGCAACTCGCTGAATGCCATCAAATTCGGCTCTTCAGGGAAACTGGTTAAGTATATGGAGCTGAAAATTGTTGACGACAAGGGGGTGGAACTTCCGCTTGGAGAGAAAGGGGAGATTACCATCAAGGGGGACAATGTGATGTTAGGCTACTGGAAGAATCCCAAGGCTACTGAAGAGACCATTATAGATGGGTGGCTCCACACCGGAGACATGGGATTCATGGACGCCGATGGTTTTCTTCATGTGCTGGGGCGCTTTAAGAGTCTGCTGATCAGCAATGACGGGGAGAAATTCAGTCCGGAAGGGATTGAAGAGGCGATGGTTAATCAGTCGCCCTTCCTCGATCAGGTGATGCTTTACAACAATCAGAATCCATATACGGTAGCCATGGTGGTTCCCAACATGAACGCCATCAGGCATGAGCTGGAAAAGAGAGGGACCAGGCCTCATGATGCCGGTGCCGAAGAAGCCATACTCAGGCTGGTCCAGGAGGAGGTCGACGCCTATAAGAAGGGCGGCAGGTATGAAGGGATGTTCCCCGAACGATGGCTTCCCACTTCAGTGGCTGTTCTTCCGGAAGCCTTTACGGAACAAAATGAACTCATCAATTCCACCATGAAGATGGTAAGGGGCAAGATTACCAAATACTTTCACAAGGAACTGGATTATTTATATAAACCGGAAGCCAAGAATATTGTGAATCCTGTTAATCTGGAGGCCGTCAGGAATTGGCTCAAATAAAGTAGGAACTGAGGTTACGGGGCCCCACAGGAGGAATCTTTTTTCTACCTTTGGGGCCTCGTTTTTTGCAGAAGAATGATTATTGAGACTTACAGTTATCCCCGTGCCGCCGTGATCGGGAATCCGTCGGACGGGTATTTCGGGAAGACCATTGCCTTTGTGTTTTCCAATTTCATAGCCAGGGTACAGCTTTACGAAACCCCGGAACTGGAAATCAGACCCGAGAGGCTGGACTTGGTACAGTTCAGCGGGATGAAAGAGTTGGCCGATGATGTCAACTTTGCCGGTTATTACGGGGGTCTCAGGCTTCTGAAAGCGTCGGTGAAGGTCTTTTACGACTATTGCATCAATCATGGTATTTCCCTAGACCAGCGTAATTTCACCATCCGATACCATTCCACCATACCGCTAAGGCTTGGACTGGCTGGGTCAAGTGCGATCATCACGGCTTGTTTCAAGGCGCTGATGCAGTTCTTCGGGGTGCAGCTCGCCCCGGAGATCATGGCTAACCTGGTGTTATCGGTGGAATCGGGTGAACTGGGGATTGCCGCCGGCTTACAGGACCGGGTGGCCCAGGCCTATGAGCATCCCGTATACATGGATTTCAACAGGGAACACATGGAACAACAGGGCTATGGATTCTATCAACCCCTCGATCCCGCATGCTTCCCCCCCTTTTACATCGCTTACAGGCGGAATCTCTCAGAAGGGACTGAGGTGACCCACAGCAACCTGAGGGCCCGTTTTGAAATCGGTGATCCGGCCGTGCTGGCTGCCGTCACCCGTTGGGGAGAACTCACCACCGCTTTCCTGGAAGCCATGAAACGAAAAGATTTCCAGGCCATCCATGCGCTCATGAATGAGAATTTCGACCTCCGCAAAAAGACCATCCCCATCTCGCCTGGCAACAGCGAAATGGTCGACCTGGCCCGCTCCACGGGAGCCAGCGCCAAGTTCACCGGTTCGGGCGGCGCCATTATCGGCACCTACCGCGACCAGGAGATGTTCTTCCACCTCCGGAAAGTGATGAATGAACACCAGATTGAAGTGATCCAACCCGATATAGTGACCCGCCCATGATTCGTAAGGCAGTTATCCCGGCAGCCGGTTACGGCACCCGTTTTCTCCCCATCACCAAATCACAGCCTAAGGAGATGATTCCCATCGTTGACACGCCGGTTATCCAGTATGTGGTAGAGGAGGCTGTGGCCTCGGGAATCACCGACATCCTGATGATTATCGGCAAGGGAAAGCGGGCCATCGAGGAGCATTTCGACCGGAGTCCTATTCTGGAGGAGACCCTTCTGGAAAAAGGTAACTTCGAAATGCTTAAGAAGATCCGCGAAATCTCAGAAATGGCCAATATTCATTTTGTATGGCAGAAGGAGATGAACGGACTGGGGGATGCCATCAGGCTGGCCCGGTACCATGTCAACAACGAGCCCTTTGCCATCCTGCTGGGAGACACCCTGGTCCAAAGCGAAGGCACCCCGGTCACCCGGCAACTCATCGAGGTCTATGAGCGGTTTAAAAGCTCGGTAGTCGCCCTGGAAGAGGTAAAGCCCGAACTGATCCACCGTTACGGGGTGATCAGCGGCCAGCCTGCAGGCGAAGGGATCCTGAAGGCTGACAACTGGATTGAAAAGCCTTCTCCGGAAGAAGCCCCCTCCCACCTGGCCATCGCCAGCCGTTATATATTTACTCCGGATATCTTCGACTATCTGGAGAATATCCTTCCGGGGAAAAACAATGAAATTCAACTGACCGACGCCATGCGGCTGATGGTCAGAGAACACCCCATGTATGGCATGATCTTCAAAGGTAAACGTTACGATATCGGGAATAAACTGGGATTCCTCAAAACCAATCTCATCTATGGTCTCCAGGACCCGGAGATCGGTGAGGAGCTAAAAGAGTGGCTGGTCGGGTTTACCGGCGGGATGCACCTCTAGTTAACAAATTTGTTCTCCAGGTAGATGCGGGCCACCCGATAAATGTCGAAGACATCATCGCGTTTGGGAAGCGCCCTGTAAATCTTGTCCACATATTGCCCGGAGGCCAGAATTCTGAAGGATGCCTTGAAATTGATATCGTATACCCAGCTGAGTTGCATCACCTTGACATCATCGCCGGTGCGAACATGCTCCAGGCGGACGGTTCTCCCGTTTTTGGCAGCCAAGACCACAGGCTCTGAAATACCTCTTCCCCCGGCAACATTTAAGGCCAGGGCCTGGTTGGCCGGATCCGACGGATTAGCATAATAATCGGTCAGCGACTGAAGATTGTCCAATTTATCTGCATCGCGGGTGATCCTGCAAAAAAGGTACTCCTGATCCGACAAATCACCGGGAATCTCCTCCTTATTATGATTGAAAATGGCATGCCGCACCACCGCCGCCGTCTCAGCCGCCAATCCCTGGAAAAAACCCACCCGTTCCAACTCTTCAAGGGCCATTTTGGAATGGTCTTCCGAGGCACTGTCATCAAAAGTATTGTACTTGAGCAATTGGGGAAAGCGGCCAATGTCGTGAAGCAATCCGATGCTCCGTGCCAGCGCCACCTCTTCACGGTCGAGGTTGAGGGAAGCGGCAATGAGACCCGATAACTCTGCCACCCGTTCCGAATGGCGCTTTTTGACTTCTACCTTGGATATCTGCCCTTTATTCCATCCGGAATAAAACATCAGAAAGGAATCGAAAAACTGGCGGCTCTTTTTTTCAAAGTCAAAGCAGGTCATAGTATCGGCGTTTATCAGATCTCAAATTTAAGCGGAGCGCTGGCTTTTTACCATAAATTACTGACAGGTTATCAACAAACTTATAAACACTCCGGCGCCATCACCTGGTAGAATGAAGCTTTCAGAACGGGAAAAGATGCAGAAAAGAAAGAAATGAACAACCCATCACTGAATTCCCAAAGTTTTGCTATTTTTGCCCCGAATCCGGTAAGGTCCGGCACTTCTGACGGCCTCATAGTTTAATGGATAAAATACAAGATTCCGGTTCTTGTGATCTGGGTTCGATTCCCGGTGAGGTCACCGATTTCAATGAAAAACCCGTGCAGTTCTAAGGCTACACGGGTTTTTCATTTCTATTGAAGACAACTTTTGAAGAGGCAATCTGGTCCTACTTCCTTCCTTTACCTATTTTTTAAGTTCCGAAGAAAAGGAATAGGGGAAGTCCTTGAGGGTGGTCCCCCGCTTCTGATTAGGTTCTGAGGCCATTTTAAACTCGATTTGTGCCCCTTTCATCAGTTCTGAGTGGCTCAGCCAGTTCCTGGTATATTCCCTGCCGTTAAAAGTGACCGCATCAATGTATTTGTTCTCAGCGCTGTTGGCAGGGGCATTGAGAACGACTTCCCGGCCGTTTTCAAGTTTCAGGGTGATCTTTTTGAACAGGGGAGCGCCCAGAACATACTGGTCACTGCCCGGAGTGACAGGGTAGAATCCCATGGCCGAGAAGACGTACCAGGCCGAAGTTTGACCGTTGTCCTCATCGCCACAGTATCCGTCGGGTGTAGGGGCATACATGCGGTTCATCACCTCACGCACCCACTTCTGCGTTTTCCAGGGCTGTCCGGCATAATTATAGAGGTAAATCATGTGCTGGATGGGCTGGTTACCGTGTGCGTAGTTGCCCATATTCATGATCTGCATCTCACGGATTTCATGGATCACCTGCCCATAATAGGATTCATCGAAAACCGGGGGGACGATAAACACCGAGTCGAGCATTCCGGTGAACGCCTTTGGGCCCCCCATGAGATCGATCAACCCCTGGATATCGTGGAATACCGACCAGGTGTAATGCCAACTGTTCCCTTCCGTAAAGGCATCGCCCCATTTAAAGGGGTTGAAGGGCGACTGAAAAGTCCCGTTCTGGTTCTTCCCGCGCATCAGTTTGGTTTCGGGATCGAACACATTCCGGTAATTCAGGGCCCGTTGGGCAAACAGGTCTATTTCTGACTGGGGGCGCTTCAACGCTTTGGCCAACTTCCAGATGGTCCAGTCGGCAAAGGCATACTCGAGGGTCCTGGCCGTATTCTCATTGATTTTCACATCATAGGGAATATAACCCAATTTGTTATAATAGTCGACTCCCTTGCGGCCGACCGATGAAAGGGGGCCTTCTGTTTTGGAGTTTTTAAGAACGGCTTCGTACAGGGTGTTGATATCGTAACCGCGGGCCCCCTTCAGGTAGGCATCGGCAATCAGGGTGGCCGAGTTGGAACCGATCATGCAATCACGATGGCCCGGACTGGCCCACTCCGGAAGAAAGCCGCTCTCCTTATAGGCATTCACGAGTCCCTCCTGAATCTGCGCGTTGAGCTCCGGGTACATCAGGTTGAAGAAGGGGAAGACGGCCCGGAAGGTGTCCCAGAATCCGTTATCGGTAAACATAGCTCCCGGAAGAACCTGCCCGTTGTAAGGACTGTAATGGACCATTCTGCCCTCCCGGTCAAATTCGAAGAACTTCCGAGGAAAGAGCATCGTGCGGTACAAACAGGAATAAAATGTTTTGACCTGATCACTGGTGCCGCCCTCCACTGAAATACGCGAAAGTTCCCGGTTCCAGATCTCTTTTCCCTTCTGGCAAACCTGGTCAAAGTTGTCACTTCCCAATTCTCTGAGATTCAGTTCCGCCTGTTCGGCACTGATAAAGGAAGAGGCCACACGGGCATGGACTTTTTCACCCTTTCCGGTTACAAAACGGAGGGCCGCCCCCACATGTATGTCCTGAAGTTCCAATACCCCTGCAACGGTTTCCTTTCCACTCCAAATCAGGTTTTCAGCAAAGGGCTTGTCAAACTGAATGACGAAATAATTCCTGAAATTCTCCGGTACCCCCCCGCTATTCCGGGTAGTAAAGCCGATCACCTTGTTTTCCGCAGGAATCACCTTTATATAGGATCCCCGGTCAAAGGCATCGACGACCACCCATGACTTCTCGTTCTTCGGAAAGGTAAAGCGGAACATGGCGGCCCGCTCTGTGGGGGTGATTTCCGTGGTCACATCGTAATCGGCCAGGTAAACACTGTAATAATGGGGCCGGGCCGTTTCAGCCTTATGGGAAAACCAACTGGCACGCTCCTCCCCCGCAATCTTCAGTTCTCCTGTTAACGGGAAGAGGGAGAATTGGCCATAGTCATTGATCCATGGACTAGGTTGATGGGTTTGTTTGAATCCCTGAATCTTGTAAGCATCGTAATTATAAACCCAGCCATCGCCCATCCTGGCGGTTTGCGGGGTCCAGAAGTTCATCCCCCAGGGGAGGGCTATCGCCGGGTAGGTATTTCCGTTCGACAATTTAAACTCCGAGTCGGATCCCATCAGGGTGTTGACTTCATCTACGGGGGATGCCACCTGGGCGGTGAGCCCAGTAGTCACAAAAAAAAGTAACGCGACAAAAAACTGAATGCTTTTAATCATAGTCATTTCAAATTATGTACAGAAGTGTTATTTGCAGTGGGACCCGCCCCAACAGGTTCGCAATTTAACCTAATTTCACCATTTGAGCATCAAATTTTACAATTTGCCATTTCCGTGCAGCAGACACACCTTGGGCCAGGACCGGCAGGGCGTTACCTGGCTCTTCTTATTAATACTTCAGGCAGGCTACCCGTCCCTCAAAGGTAGTGACCAGCAGGCGGTTGCTTTTAACGGGCAGAATAAGATTGACCAGGGCCTCTCCCGCCTGGAAATTCCAGGCCACCTGGTTTTTCTTTCTGTCGACCGCCACGATTCTGCCGCTCGTCGTAGGGACGAAAACCAGGTCTCCCTTTTGTGTGAGGGGGGATGGGGCAATTTCGTACCCCAGTCCGGCCCGGCATTCCCATACCACCTTTTGGGTATCGCTTTTGGCATCGAAGGCCATCACATTCCCCTCGGTCATATTTTTGATGTAGATCTCTTTGTTATCTCCGGAAAGACCAATAGATTCCCGGCACGACCATTTTCCGGAATCCCAGATTTCGTTTCCTGTACGGGCATCCAGAGCGGTCATCCGCCGGTCGGGAGCCACAATGAATATTTTACCCCGGGCAGCCACAGGCCATACCGCCGCAGGGGAGAGCATCCGGTTGGCATATTTCTCCCGCTTCCAGAGCAACCGTCCGGTTTTGCGGTTAAGGGCATAGAAGGTGTTGCCCCAGGAGCCAAAATAAATGCCCTGCCGATAAAGGAGGGGCCTGGTCTCCACAAAGTTTTTCACACTGTCAAATTGCCATTGAAGCCCTCCATCCTTAAGTCCCAGGGCCCTGAAAACCCCTTCTGAAGAACCGGTAAAAACCCGCCTGCCTCGGATAACGGGTGAGGCGACAATCGGCTTACCTGTGGGGTGATCCCAAAGCAGGGAACCATTTCTCAAGTCAAAACAACGGATATGACCGTCGGTAGAAGGAGACACCACGCGGTTTCCACGGATGGCAGGCGTGGAAAAAACTTTTCCTCCGGTTCGGTAAGTCCAGATGACGCGGCCATCACGCAGGTCCCTGGCCACGATATGGCCATCGGTGCGGGAATAGACACAGATATTTCCCCTGACCGCCACTCCTGCCCCGATATCGCTCTCATCAGCAGCCTCCCACACCACACTGGCGGAGGAAGAGGATACCATGCCAGAAGTTGGATTGACAGAACCAGGCTGGCCGGGGGAAGGCTGGCCTGGATTATGTGTAACGGGGACCGGCGTGCCAGGTTCAGAGGTACCAGGAGAAGTTGGTGCCGGGATGGATTTTCCAGGCAAGAAGGATTGGCCACCCCGCTCCACCAGGGGAATTCTACACCAGACGGGAAGGGTTTCCATTCCGGTGACCCTCTCGGCAAAGAATAGGGTATCCTCCCTGACGGTCACCAGGTTATACCCTCCCCTCTCCTTTCCTGCCCGGAGGTTGGAACGCCCCATGACTCCCGGAAGCCCTCCAAAATCATACTGATTATTGTTGTGGCCGTGTCCCATCAGGGAAACCCTGACATTCCGGGTTCCGAGGAGCTCCAGTACCTTTCCGTAGTTCGACATGGACTCATCCAGAGGGTAATGGTTGATGAATACCACCGGCTGTTGTGGATTTCTCATTGAAGTCAGGACCGAGTCCAGCCACAACAACTGTTCGCGGGGCACCAGGGCCGGAGCCATCCGCATATTTGGACCGCTGGCCGTACCAATAAACAGAATCCCATTCTTCTCAAATGAGAAGCTCTCGGCTCCGAAAACCTGCACGAAGTCGTTGCATCCACTCTCCGACCATTTCGAATCGTGGTTGCCGGGAACAGCATACCAGGGTTTTTGCAACCGGTCCAGGATGGCCCGGGCTTCCTCCAACTCAGTACGGGAACCGAATTCGGTCACATCACCCGTGACCACCACAAAATCAACATTCCCGAGGGCGTTGATATCTTCCACAGTCCGTTTCAGGTCTTCAGCCCCCGTGGATCCCCCCACGTGGGTGTCGGTCACATGGGCAAAGGTAAAGGGCTGCGCCGTTAGGGCCACCGGGGTAAAGACCAAAAGAAAAACCAGAAAAAATAAGTGTTTCATCCTGCCTTGCATTTTTTGTCGTGTATCAATATAAGCATCCAAAGGCCAGATCGTCCAACGCTCTGACCCCTATTCCTGCCCCTGATCCCTATTCCAGCCTCTGTCCCTTCCCTACAGGTGCGTATTAAGCCTCGATGTGCTTTTACCGGTCCGACAGCGGAGGCGGCCGGGAGATTCAGAACGTCATAGATGGGGAGACCTTCCTGGTGAGCCCATCAGGGTAAAAATAAGAAAAAGGCCATACGGATGATCGTTCCATATGACCTTTTATTCCTGCACCGGTTACCGGTAAGTTAAGACATTTTAGTTTTTGAAGTATTTGTTGTAGACATCCATGTTTCTTTCCAGCAACTCCACGGAGAACTGCCAGGCTTTCTGGCCGTCACGTTGCTCGACGGCTTCCAGGATTTTCTGCTGAAGACCGACGGTATACTCCTTCTCACCTTCGATATTGCCGTAGATGAGGTTGCGCATCCTGGGCAACAAGGTATAGATGGGTTCCATGGTAATCATGATGATCGGGTTACCGGTCGCCTTGGAAAGGTTCATATGGAACCGGTTGATCAGGTCCACCTCCTTTTGGGTATTGTCAGGATCACAGTGGACCAGTTCAAGGAGATTCTCCCTGAGCAGGGTCAGATCCTCGCCGGAATGGTTACGTGAAGCCAGCCGGGCGATTTCCGGCTCGAAGAGACGCCGCACTTCGATGATCTGGCTGATGAGGTTGGAGTCAAATTTCAGATCATAATATAAATTGAGCGATTTGATGGCGTCTTCGGTTTTAATCTCAGACACGTACATACCGCTGCCTTTACGCACGGAAATAAGCCCTCGCGCACTCAGCCGCCTCAAGGCCTCACGCAGGGCGGTCCGGCTCACGGCAAAACTCTCGCACAACTCCCTTTCCGAAGGGAGCTTGGCGCCGGGAACCAGCTTTTTCTGCCGGATAGCCTCCTCGATCTTGCGCTCGATCTTCTGACTCAGCGTCTGATTCGTCGGGATCTTTCCGAATAGTTCTTCCATCAGTTCAATTAATAGGGTTCATTTCTCAGCACATCTCTCTTTTTCACCAATAGCGGGAAAAAGGAAAGTGTTAAGGGAACTTTACCCGTTCCCTTAACACCTTATAGGCCATCCTACCAGCCGGGAGTCTGCGTCAGCGTATAGCCCTTGTCGAGGTATTCGCTGATCTGGGTATTGCCCACCGGGGCCAGGTACACTCTGTCGGTAAAGGGATCACGGTCTGAAACATTCTCAGGAATATAATAACCTACCATGTCTGCCCCATTGGAGCCGGTATAGGTCACCACTGTTCCATCGGCCTTTTTCACCTTCAGCTTGTTGACTTTGGCAGGCACCAGCCATTCAGGATACTCTGTCTGGAAATTGATCCACAACCCCAAAAGATTGTCGGGTTGGGTGGTTGCACTCATGTAATTGATCTTCTTCCACCGTTTGATATCCATCAGGCGGGTATGTTCATATACGAACTCCATGCGTCTTTCACGGCGGATTTCCCACAGCAGGGCGGGTACGTCGGGATCTCTGTCGGGATCGTTGGGCAGGGCGGCCAGGGTCAGCGGGGCCGTTTTGACGATCCCCTTACCTATGGCTGTGGCATCCAGGGGACGGCTCCTGATAGCATTAATGGAGGCATCAATATCGGCCTGAGCCACAGCGGTTCCCCCCATGGTAGCCAGCTCAGCCTTGGCTTCGATCCAGTTAAGAACTACCTCTGCCAGACGCATGACCGGATAATCGTTGGTGTTGGTGTTGGAACCATATTCCGGGGGGTAGGTCTTGCCATAATAGGTCGGCCCTTTCCTGTCAATAAACTTGCAGGCATAGAGCAGAGTAGCGGACTCTTTCAGCGGGGCATCCCAGAAAGTGGCCTCAAACCGCGGGTCACGGGTGGCTACCATGTTCTTGATGTCGAGTTTGTCGGCATTGGCCACCGCAGAAAGCTTCCAGGGCTTCCCGTCATTACAGATAAATGACTTGGCCAGCGTCAGGTTGGGAGCTGGTCCCTGACTTTCAGTGGTATTGGAATAGGAGGCTACATGGTGGGTAATCCCCAAAGCTGCATCGTAATGCCGGTACATGATCACCTCTTTGTTGGAAACCAGGTCCTGGGATCCAAAGAGAGACCGGAAATCACTGCTGAAGCTGTATTTACCCGAGGACATAACCACATTGGCAGCCGTTACAGCCAATTCCAGGTATTTTTTGGCTTTCTCCGTGTTGTTGAGGTGGTACTTCTGCCAGGTTCCTTCAAACAACATGAAACGGGAGATGAAACCGGCAGCAATATAACGGTTGAGGTACTGGTTGTTGCCATCGCTCAGCGCCATGTTGGCCAGAACATAGACAAAATCGTCGTACACCTTGTCCATGACCAGGGTCCTGGAGTCTCTGTCCTTGTAGAGTTCATCCAGTTCCACGTCGCCGACCACCCGGTCATAATAGGGAACATCCCCGAAGACACTCACCAGGCGTGAATACTCATAGCCTCTGAAGAAACGGGCTACGGCACTCCAGTGCTTGTAGGCATTTTCTGTGAGAACCGAACTCTTCATCCCTTCGATGCGTTCGAGGAAAAGATTGGATTTACGGACCCAGGCAAAATCCCAGGTCGGGCCGGCATAGGTCGTGAGCCAGTCCGCAGTTTCGCTGGTGGAAGCCCTGGATGCAGGAGCCTGGGTTTCAAAACCGCCCTGCTTGCCTGAAGAGGTGAAATCATCGCAGAAATAGTAACCACGGAGGGGAGCATAATCGACACCCCAGGTAGCATTGTAACCCACGAAATAGTTCTGGTAAAAACCATTGGCAAACAGCCGGAGGTTGTTCTCGCTGGTCCAGTAGTTGCCATCATCCATGGTGGTCAGGGAGGGCCGGTCAAGGAACTCATCGCAACTGCTCATCACGAGCGCCACAACCGATAACAAAAGGATAATATTCTTTTTCATGATTTGGTACATTTTAGAAGTTCAACTGTAAACCAACCGAAGCACTCTTGAAAGTAGGGACACCCACTCCGGTACGGCTCAGGTTATAGCCGGTAGCATTCCACATGGAATAACCCGAGATGGCTTCAGGATCAATAGGAAGATCACGCAGGTTGTCGAAGGTGAAGAAGTTCTCCAGTGAACCATAAATTCTGAACTTCTTGATATTGACTTTACGGGTGAGGGAAGCGGGGAAAGTATATCCCAGGGTGATGTTCTTAAAGCGCAGATAGGCCATATTCAAGAGGTAGCGTGACTGTACCTGCATGTTGAGGGTAGTACTGCTGCCAGCGAGGTTATATGGAGCGGGATAGAAGGCATCGGTGCGGTCCTCTCTCCAGAAGTTGCCTGCAATGGCTTGAGGAATGGCACCATCGGCCGAGTTGAAGCCAGGGATGGCCAGGAAACCGTCGCCCCAGATGTCGCGTTTGCCTACCCCCTGGATGAAGAAGGAGGCATCCACACCCTTGTAGTCAAATCCTGCCCTGAAACCATACTCATACCTCGGCGTCGTATTACCGATCACCTTCAGGTCACCGTAATCGGCTTCCCCGGCGGCATTCTTCAGTAACCGGTTACCCGGGTTGATATAACCATCGCCATTCAAATCCTTGAACTTGACATCCCCGGGCATGAACAGGAAGTTGCCCGACTGGAGCCTGCCCTGGATAGGGGTATTGGGATCACTCGGTTTGTAGATGGTGTAGTTGGCCGTTCCTGCTTCGTTGGGCACAGTTATCTTAATCAGCTTTCCATCCCCATCATATTCAAAATCGCTTTTCTGGAAGAGTCTTTCAGTTTCATAACCCCAGATTTCACCGTAGGTCTTGCCCACATACCACCCGTCGATGCTATTGGTGGTGCCATATTTGGTGATCTCAGTCACCGCATCGGCAAAGGTGGCCACCAGGTTAATCCCCAGTCCGTTGTTAAAGCGGTGGTTGTAATCCACCTGTACTTCATAACCGTTGGTCTTCAGCGAACCGAAGTTGCTCTGGGGAGCCCCGGTACCATAGGTGGTCGGGAGTCCCTCCTGAGGGACGATCATATTCTCAGTATCGCGGCGGTACCAGTCGAAGATCACGCCCAGGCTGTTATCGAATAAACGGGCGTCAAAACCCAGGTCAAGGGTGGTGATATCCTGCCAGGTCACCGCGGCGGAAACGGCACCCGGGGTGCTGAACTGGTAGAGTTTGGCCCCAGAGATCAGCCAGTTGTTGAAGGATCCACTCATCGTGGGGATATAGAGGGAATTGGGGACCGACTGGTCGCCGATGGTTCCCCAGGAACCACGCAACTTAAGGGTATTCAGGACCGGCATCGCCCATTCCATCCAGGATTCCTGCTCCACGCGCCATCCGGCCGAGAAGGAGGGGAACCAGCGCCACTGCAGGTCGCTGGGAAACTTGGAGGTTCCGTCGTACCTCAGGTTGGCCTCCAGAAGATACTTCTCTTTGTAATCATAGTTGAGACGGCCGAAGAAACCCACCTGCGACTCCCAGTATTCACCGCCGCTGGTGGTTTGTGTACCGGTGGCCAGGTCAAACTGCGGATTGGTATAGTCGATCAGCTGGGTGATCTGCGACCAGTTGTAGGCATTCTCATAAGCCACCCTGCTGGTTCCCAGCATCACCTTGGCGTTGTGTACCTCGGCAAAGGTCTTCTCATAGGTGGTATTGATATTCAGGGTATTCCACATGTCATTCTTGGAATAACGGTAGACATGGTCGGGATTGGCACCTACAGCGGTGTAGGTATCCAGGGCCAGTCTGTAGGCTGGCATGGCACCCGGGGTGGTGCTGGGCACCACCTGCCCGGTGTTGTCCACATAAATCCGGTTACCACTCTCATCATTTTTCGCAATAGCAGCGGTCCAGGTATTACGCGCCGTAAAGCGGGTTCCGGGCCTCTTGGTGATATACTCCTGGTTGGAATGGGTATAGTCCAGATTGATCTTCCAATCCTTGAGGGGGGTCAGGGTAAATCCCCCGTTCATACTGGTATAGTTGGTCTCCTGAAAGGCTGTATTGCCGGCTGCCAGTTCATAGGCCGGACTCCGGAGGGGATCGCCATCCTCTGTGGTCATCGGATAGGTAGGTCCCCAGCGGTAGATATAGAGCCAGGGGTCGGCCGTCGTGGAACTGGTGGCATAACCATAACGTTTGACCCGTTTGGAATACATGCCCCCTCCATAGACTTTCAGCCAGTCGTTGACATCGGTACCCACCCGCACCGAACCATTATGCCGCTTGAAATCGTCCACCTTGGAGGGCTTGATAATCCCTTCCTGGTCGAGATAACCCACGCCGATGTTGTATTCGGTGCGGCCACTCTTGCCACTGACGGTCAGGCCATGGGTCTGCGTGGGCGTCCACTCCTCAACCATGTATTCATAGGGATCATAAGTACGCAGCCCAATTTTGCGGTTATTGGCATCGACATACCAGTCACGGCCATAGACCATGGGATCATTGGGTTTGACCTTATCCCCCCAATTCTTCTCCCATTCAACCGCCTTTTCATACCCTTCGCGGGTCACCATCCAGAAGGCGCCGGCTACGGTACCACTCACCCTTTCAAAAGCACTCAGGGTATATTCCAAAGCATCCAGGCCTCCCATCTCCATCTTCTTGGAGATGTTCTGAAAAGAGAGGTTCCCTGAATAGGATACATTCACGCTTTCGGTTTTGGCGCCCTTCTTGGTAGTGATCAGGATCACCCCGAAGGCGGCCTTGGCCCCATAAATAGAAGCAGAAGCAGCATCTTTCAGCACCGAAATCGACTCGATATCCTCAGGATTGATCATTTGGATGGAGGGTATTTCCACATTGTCCATCAGGATCAGCGGAGAGGTTCCACCACGCATCGAGGCATACTGACCGCGGATCTTCAGGATCGGGTCAGAACCGATTTCCCCGCTGGGGACCACCACGTTCAACCCGGGGGTCGACCCCTGCAGGCCACGGCCCACGTCGGCAATGGGCCGGCTCTCCAACAACTTGGTGTCTACCGAGGAGACCGCCCCCGTCAGATTGGCCTTTTTCTGGGTGCCGTAACCCACCACCACAATCTGCTCCACATCGACCATCGTCGATTCCAATGCCACATTAACCACGCTGCGGCTGTTCACGGCTACTTCCAGCGTCTTCATTCCCACATAGCTGAACACCAGGGTGGCATTCGGCCCAGCGTTGATCTGATAACTCCCGTCCAGATTAGTAATCGTCCCCGTCGTGGTCCCTTTCACCACGATGGAAACTCCCGGCAGGGTCTCATTCGTCCGGGAATCAGTCACCTGTCCCCTGACCACATTCGTCTGCGCACCGGAAACCTGCCACAGCAAACTCCCGAGCACCGTCAAACACACATAAATGATCGTTCTCATTACATTTTGGATTTGGTTTTAGTAATTGATCTCATAGATTTAGCCAGGCAGAATCCGGTCAATTCACCTGGATTGATGGAGCTAATATAAATAAAATTTGTCATTTTGTAATACCACTTTTTAAGACTTTTTAACGGGAAGCTGTTGATTTTTTTTTGGCGTACCTGTTTCTGCAAAATCTTTACTGTTAAACCCTTAGAATCCGAATTAATAGTAAAAATGACCTTTATTGCCTGGACGAGAAGTAGAGAGGGCTATTTGTCATATAAAAAACATCGCCATGATTCAACTGTTCAATGCAGGCCAGCATAAGTTCACCAGGAGGTTTTCGTTCCAGGTTTCACGATCACCGTCCGCCTGTATAATGGCCTGCGAGAAATTAATAAGAAACGGTTTAATGGAATTGCGGTTTGGGTTTCACTGCCATCTTGAGACCTTCTGAGAATCCCGCACCTGATCACTGCCCTGCGTGCTGATTTCAGCGGTAGAGCTAAACAAGTCGGGTTTATCAGAGGTTACCCGCTCTGGATCATGGAGCGGATGGAGGATCGTGAGGTTAGATCGGAAGAATGCCAATACCAGGCTGTTCGGGAAGGGTGACCTTTCCGTCGAGGACCGTCATGCCATCGAACAGGTCGTTGGATATAAGAAGGTTTCCGTCGAGGTCGGCCCAGTCGGTCAGGGGAGAGAGTTGGGCCGCCGCTGACACGGCGCAGGAGGTTTCGGTCATGCAGCCGATCATCACCTTCATCCCGAGGGCACGGGCCAGGGCAATCATCTTGCGTGCAGCCCGCAATCCGCCGCATTTCATGAGCTTGATATTGATTCCCGAGTAGATGCCATGACAGGAGAGCACATCATCAAAGGTTTGCACGGCCTCATCGGCGATTATGGGCAGGGGGCTGTGGGCCGTCAGCCAGGCAATATCCCCGGTGCGGGTCTTATCCATGGGCTGCTCCACGAAGACCACTCCCCGCTCTGCCAGCCATTGGCACATCTCCAGGGCTTGCTCCCGGGAGGTCCACCCCTGGTTGACATCCACACAGAGGGGCACGGAAGTGACTTCCCTTACTGCGTCGATCATCTCCCGGTCGCTGCCGCGACCCAGTTTAACCTTCAGGATGCTGAAGCCGGCTGCTTCGGCGGTTTTCTGCCTGACCACTTCCGGGGTGTCAATGCCGATGGTAAAACTCGTAGAAGGAGTATCGGCAGGGTTCAGTCCCCACATCCGGTG
Organism: uncultured Prolixibacteraceae bacterium; assembly: GCA_964552955.1. GTDB lineage: Bacteria > Bacteroidota > Bacteroidia > Bacteroidales > Prolixibacteraceae > UBA1413. Next base: position 5,079 of record CAZKIU010000050.1, on the reverse strand, counting down.
CCAGGGCTGCCCCAGCACCTTCCCCGCCAGATCGTGCAGGGCGATGTCAACCGATGCCTTGGCCGCATATTGACCTGTTGCCGCACCATCGACATAATCCATGATATTCTCGATAAAGAGCGGGTTTTGAAACCGGCTAAGGTCAAGCCCTGAAAGAAACCGGGTGACCGACTCCTGGTTTTCCACCAGGTAAGGGGGCAAACTAGCCTCCCCGTATCCCACGATCCCATTCCATTCGATCTCGGTAAGGATGTCGGGTGTGGTGGTGCGGGAGCTGCCCGCCAGGGTAAAGACATGGCGCAACTGCAGCTCGTAGGGTTTGAAACGTAAAATCAGGGGCATCGCTTTCCAGGTTTTTGGGGTTTCAACAGCCGGGGAACACCCCGGGATCATCGTGGCCAGGGCTGCAGTTCCAGCCGCCATTCCGGCCGACCGGAGAAACGCACGCCGGCTGCTCTGAGAGGTTGGGCAATCACTCATAGGAAGATCCACTTTATCATTCATGATCCGGGTTGCTTATCTATTTATAATTTCTGTTGGCTATGTTTAGTTCAAAACGGATTTATGAAGTTGCCATAGGAATAGGCCTGGCGTGTTGTTTCCATCATGCCCTGGTACCAGGGATGCTCCTTCACGGGCAGGTAACCAAAAGCGGAAGGCATTCCCACCACCCTGCGAGCTCCCACATATGTTCCGGAAAGATAGGTACTGAAGTGGGGTTGACGGGGGTCCATGCTGCTGATGGCCACCTGTCCCGAAGCATGAATCACCTCCCTGTTCCCCAGGTAAATCCCCACATGGATGATGCGCAGAGGTTCTTTCCGCCCAAAGAAGAGCAGATCTCCCGGTCGCAGGTTCTGCTGTTCCGCGCCGGCATCGATCACCTCCCCGTGCCTGAATTGCTGGGAAGCATCCCTTTCGAGAAGGATACCATTCAGAAACCAGACGGTTTTAGTGAAGCCACTGCAGTCGAGCGCCTTGGAAGAGGTCCCTCCCCACAGGTAGGGGATACCGGCCATCTTCCGGGCTGTAGCAACCAGGGTCGCCGGGGTGGCTTCTGCTGCTTTTATCCAGGTGTCATAATCAAGAAAAAGAGCTGTCTCAGCCCACCCCTGTCGTCCATCCGGGAGGGTAACCGTACACCATCGTTCCTTCCCTGCATTCCCAGCCTTCCCTGAAAGCACTGCGCCGGCCACCAGGTCACTGAGCCGATCCTGAAGCAGGGTATCGGCATAGACCACTCCGTAGAGCTCCCTGCAAATCACCCGTGCCCCGTGGCACCATTCCTCCAGACCATTTGGGATCAAAGATTCCACCGATGAAGCATTGGTCCAGGCCAGATACCGGTCAGGGGTTTGGATATAATACCAATCCTTGCTTTTTTTCAGGATTCTTACGGGAGTGCCCATGACAGCCTGGGACACCAGCTCCGCCCCATGGTCGGGACGAGCCCTCAGGTTGGCTACACTCACCTTCACCAATCCACAGCTTCTTTCTCCCACACCAGGATGAGGGAGCACAACCAGACTGTCGAGAACAGAGGGATGTAACCTCCTGGCTGCAGAGACCACTTTTTCCCTGGTCTCCGCGGAGAGTACTTCCCCCCGTAAAACCAGATCCTTCCCCTTCCCGCCTGTGACGTCAACCACACACCGGTCAGTCCGGGGATCCCCAACAGCCTCCCGGCAAACCTCCTCCAGTGCTTCTCTGACATGGGAGACCCTGGAGGTATGACACCCCGTGATCAATAACAACAGAAGAATGAATACAGGTAACAGCGGCCGCATAGGTTGTTATGTTGTATGATAGCTTCTCTCTTTTCAAAGTTATAAACAATGTTGCATTACAGCCAATTCCGGCACTTTTTTTTTACCATCTGGTACGACAACCCGACAGGTCTCCAATGGAGGCTACAGGTATTCGACCTGCAACCGGTATTTCCAGTGGTTGAAATAGAGGTTGCCATCGGGCCCTTCCACTTCACCGCGCTGGAAGTCGTTGGGTTCACTGCGGCGGTATTTTTTCTGCGGCTGAAAAGGGGTTCCCAGGGCATCGTTGATGATCAGGCGCCACGGATCTATCCCGGTCATATAAAAATCGCGCACCCGGGGATCACCTGAGGGGAGCCTTCCGAACGACATATCGAGGGGGACCCAGCCGGTTCCCGGGTACCACACTTCGCACCAGTCGTGGAGGTTGACTTCTCCGGGGTGCATCATCCAGCCACTCTGCCATTTCACGGCAACGCCCTTGTAACGGGCCAGGGTCATGAACAACAGGGTTTTCATGCCACAATCACCATGTCTGTGCGTCAGCACATACTCTGGAATATTGGGCATTTCCGAATATTCCAGGGCCCCTGCCCAGGGAATGTTCTCATCGATCCAGTAAAAAATCCTTCTGACGATCTCCAGGGGAGTGGTAGCCTCCCCAACGATAGAATCTGCGGCGTTTCTGATCAGGAGGGTAAAGAGGATATGGGGGAGTTGTTCCCCCAGATAGGCCTTCATTTCCCCGCGATCAGCCATAGGGGCAGAAGCCAGCCATTCCGGGTCAAAATACTGACCCATAGAACAAAAGGTAAACACTGAGGTAAAATGAAGCGGCGTGCCGGCTTCCGCGGTTTGTTCCAGGTAAAGGGATCTCTGTTCCGCACTGTCGGATGCAATGATACCGGCCGCAGGGAAGGAACTGACCCATTGTACCTGCTGCTGGCGTGTATGGTTCTCCCTTGGCCAGGGCATCCAGCAGCGAACGACCTGCCCTGATGGAACCGCATCAGCCTCCACAGTTATCGTGTAGCTGACCTTCATAGGAACCGGGGTCACTGGATGACCAAAATCCTGCGGCCGGGCAATAACCCCGGCAGCATACTCCATTTTATAGCGGGTGAAATCATCAGGCGGTTCTGTTTCTCCCTGATGCACTTTTCTCTTCCGGTGATCCAGAAGCCTTTTCAGGTTAGAAGCAGCCCTGGCAAAATAACGCTTCTCTCCGTCGATGTTGCGCCACTCCAGCAAACCACTCCTTTCCCACTCCCGAAACGCATCATCCGTAAATGGGCTTCCCAACAGGTGGACCAGCTGATCCCTGACCTCCGTTTCTGTCAGGCGGAAATCGATCCTCAACCTCCCGGTCAGATCAATCAGGGAATCCAGAACGGCCATCACCCCGGAATCCATACCGCCACTGGACATATAGCCTTCTACTTTAAGCACCGCCTCAGAAAAGTTACCCCGGTCGATGGCTTCAGTGACCTCCCTGACCGGATCACCCTTCCCGTATATACCGCACTGTAACAGTCCCACCCCCAGGATCAAGAGAATACATAAGGAATAAATTTTCAGGAGCGTAGTCTTCATAATACATTGTATTTGTTTGTTTTAGACATCTTCGGCGGACTGTCACCGCAGATGCGGTTTGACATTTCAGGTCTGATATCTGAGAAATTTCTTAGATTTAATCCAAAATTAGTTTTTTAACCATTACCGCGATGAGTCATAACAGGCTCAAACGCAAAGGCAACTGGAATACATTATAATAAACTAAGCACATGGAAGCAAGAATCCGCATTTTACTCTCAAGCGTCCTGTTTTTCCTATTGCTTTTCCCGGGAAATGTTTCCGGGGCCAGGGGGGTAAGAACAGGTCTGGAGGTTTTGGGCGAATCAGGATTTGCCCTGCTGAAGGGGAAAAGAGTAGGACTGATTACCAATCCTACCGGGATTGACAGCCGGCTGCGGTCGACGGTGGATATTTTTCACCAGGCTCCGGAATTTGAGCTGGTGGCGCTCTTCGGTCCGGAGCATGGAGTCAGGGGCGATTATGGTGCCGGAGACTATGTGGAGAATTACACCGATCCCCATACCGGGCTGCCGGTTTACAGCATTTATGGAAAAACAAGGAAACCCACCAAAGAGATGCTCCAGGGGATTGATGTCCTGGTATACGACATTCAGGATATCGGCTCCCGCTCCTACACCTTTATCAGTACGCTCGGACTAGCCATGGAGGCAGCCGCTGAGAACCACATCCGTTTTGTGGTCCTCGACCGCCCCAATCCCCTGGGAGGCCTCAAAATGGAGGGTCTGATTACCCGTCCGGGGTTTTTCTCCTTCGTAAGCCAGTTTCCCATTCCTTATCTTCATGGCATGACGGTGGGAGAGCTGGCTCTCTTCCTCAACAGCGAAGGTCTCCTGGCCAACGGGGAGCAATGTGACCTGGCCGTGGTGGCCATGAAGGGTTGGAAACGGAAGATGACCTTTGACCAGACCGGTCTCCCCTGGGTCCCCACCTCCCCCCATATCCCACATGAGTATAGCCCTATGTTTTACCCGGCCTCCGGCATCCTGGGCGAACTCTACACTATGAGCATCGGCGTAGGCTATACCCTCCCCTTCCAGCTCTTCGCCGCCGAATGGGTGAATGCCGAAACGCTGGCCGACGCCCTCAATGCCCTGGCCCTCTCCGGCGTCTCCTTCCGGCCCATTCACTTTACACCCTATTACAGCACCGGGAAAGGCATTATCCTTCATGGCGTCCAGGTCCACCTGACCGGCTATACCAAAGCCAACCTCTCGCTGATCCAGTTTTACGTCATGCAGGAGTGCCATCGCCTCTGGCCCGACAAAAACCCTTTCGAAATGTGCGATCCCTCCAGGCTCAGCATGTTCGACAAGGTTTGCGGCTCCGACGTCATCCGGAACAGCTTTGTGAAAAACTTCGCCGTAGCGGATATCCAGGAGCTTTGGATGCAGGAAATCCCCGCCTTCCGCGAAAAGGTCAAGCAGTACTTGCTCTATAGATAACAGCAGGGCTGAGGCTGATGTATAGAGGTGTGGAGTCCGTCACCTGACGGATGAACTTCGGGGCAGAACGAAGTAGAGTCGTACTGCTGACTCCAAATTCCAGACTCAAGACTCCAGATTCCAGACTCAAGATTCCAGATTCCAGACTCAAGACTCAAGATTCCAGATTCCAGACTCAAGATTCCAGATTCCAGATTCCAGACTCAAGATTCCAGACTCAAGATTCCAGATTGTTTACTACGTTGATCATGGCCAGGTAGTTTTCCACGGGA
>CAZKIU010000049.1:6183-25684 GCA_964552955.1 uncultured Prolixibacteraceae bacterium | reverse complement strand
TTCTCAGGCTTTTAAAACACTGATATTCAGCGGAGAGTGAGGGATTCGAACCCCCGGAACCCCGTAGGGTTCAACAGATTTCGAGTCTGCCCCGATCGACCACTCCGGCAACTCTCCATGAACGGCACAAAAGTATAATTTTTTTGTAAATTGCATTCCCTTTTATTTCAGCCATGAAGAATTCATTGACTTCCTCCGGTAACCACATGACCCAGCCCACATTTGCCCAGCTGAATCAAGGTAAACGGAAGGCAGCACCCCCCCTAAATCCCCCGGGTACGCTCCTCTCTGGCGCCCTGAAGAACACAGTCCTCCCTGGAATCCTGAGGAACATAGCCCTCCCTGGAATCCTGAGAAATATAGCCTTCCCTGGAACACTGAAGAACAGTGCCTTCCCTGGAAAAGTGAGAAACGAAGCCCTTACTGGAGCCCTGAGGAACACAGTCCTTACCCTGGCCCTGGTGGTTCTGTTTTCATCCTGTATCACCCCGCAGTATATCCTTGACAACGACAGTGCCGCACTGCAGAAACAAATTCACAATAAACGGGTAGGGAATGTATTCGGCGATGTTTTCCTGACGGCAGGCTCCACCTTCCTGGCCGTGTTTACCGGAGTTTTCGTCTATTCACCCTTAGGCAATAGCCTGAAGAAAGTAGCCCTCCGGAACACCGGCACTGACACCCTCCAGGTCAACATGCTCACCGACCAGATCTGGAAGGATTCCTTCTATGCCGATATGATGGACATCCGTATTCCCCCCGGCAAAACGGCTCGTATCCTTCTCCCCGCCGGAGCGGTCTATAACCTCTACTTCAGCAACACCCCCGGCACCGAAGAAGACGATGAATTCCTCGTCTTCGACACCAACACCATGCGCAAGGTCAACCTCTATCCCGGACTCACCCTCACCCCCGATAGCACTACCATTATCCGCGAGGTTCAGAATATACCATAACAACCATATATACCTGACTATTAAAGTATTCCAGATTCCCGACTCCCCCATTCAAGACTCAAGATTTAAGATTTCTTCATTCAAGACTCAAGATTCCCTCATTCAGGATTCCCTCATTCCAGATTCCCGTAGCGAAGCGAAGGTCTAAAGCCATTTCTTCCGCCGGAAGAACCAGACCATCACCCCGGCAATGGCAGCCATCACCCCCAGCAACGCGAAATAACCCCAACGCCATCCCAGTTCCGGCATGTGATTGAAATTCATACCGTATATGCCGGCCAGAAAGGAGAGCGGTATGAAAATCGTGGAGATGATGGTCAGCATTTTCATCACCTCGTTGAGCCGGTTGTTGCCCATCGACAGGAAAAGCTCGATCAGGTTGGAGATCATTTCCATGTAGGACTCGACCGTCTCGATCACGATGGTGGTATGGTCCTGTAAATCCCTGACAAAGGGAAGGGTGCTCTTGCGGATCAGCACCGAATCGGTGCGCTCCATGCGCGATACCACCTCCCTGAGCGGCCATACCGATTTGCGCAACACCAGGTTCTCCCGCTTCAGAATATAAATCGTCCGGAGAATCTCCTGCCGGGGATCGTTCAGCAGCGCCTCTTCATTCTCCTCTATGAGCACGCCTATCTTTTCCAGTATGATATAATAGTAGTCCACTATGGTATCGAGCAGACTGTAAGCCAGATAGTCGGCACCCAACTGTCTGATCTGCCCCTTGGTTTTCCTGAGCCTCTCCCGGAGGGCATCAAAAATATCATCGTAATTCTCCTGATAGGTGATCACGTAATTCTCTCCCAGGATGATGCTGATCTGTTCCACCTCAATAAGATGATCCTTCTCATTCCAGGCCAGCATTTTAAGTACGAAAAACACCTGCTTCTCAGAAAATTCAATTTTGGGCCGCTGGTTGGTGTTGAGGATATCCTCCAGCACCAGGGGATGGATGCCGAACATCTTCCCTGACGCCTCGATCACGGTCGGGTCATGTAACGCCTTGATGTCGATCCAGTGCACCGCAAACGACTCATCAGGAAGAGGCATCCCCCGAAACCCCGCGTACTCCTTTTCCTCCAGTTGATCAGGGGTATAGCGCGTCAACCTTACTTTCACCTGTTCCGACTTTTTCCTCCCGGTGAATACCAGGCTCCCCGGTTGCATCCCCGTCTTCCTGCTCAGTTTCTTCATATTCTTAGACCTAAATTTCCTTCCTTATCAGGGCAGCCCCTTTTCATTCCTTCAGCCCTGAAGCCGTTGTAGAAAATAGCCGCTCATCTGTCACAAATTTCACATTTTTAAGAGCTCCCTGGTAATACTTGGAGGTTATTTTCCGGGAAAAATCTGACATAGATTGTGACTCCACCAGAAACATAACCCACCTGCGCAATAACCCGGTATCCTGGCAGGAACAGAATATTGGAATGACAGGAATACAGAATAGTTGAAGCGCATTGGATATTCAGGATTTTTTATATATTGCGGGTGGGTTTTGATGGCCCGTGACGCTTTAAAGACGCTTTTTAATACAATGAAACCTTCTGTGAATGAAGATGACAAGTGGCTTGTCATCCTGCAAACCATTCCTGATCTGTTGTTTCTGATTGACAAAAACGGCAGGTTCGAACCTTTCCTGAACCAGGACGGGAAGAGTCCGGCCTTTACTTTCGATCATTATACCGGGAAAACGATATCTGAACTCTTCAAGCAGCCGCTGGCCGATCAGTTTATGCAAGCAGTGCAGGAAACCATACGCACCGGCTCCTGCGAACAGGAATACCAGATGGGCAAGGACGACGGACGCTATTTCTCGGCACGCTATTCCAGGCTGAACGACGAGGAGGTGATTTGTTCGGTGCGTGACATCACCGCCCAGAAGGAAACGGAAAACGCACTCCGTCGCGGGCTGGAAATGCAGCAGAGATTCTGCTCGATCATAGCCCATGACCTGCGCGGACCGGTCAGCAACTTTCTGCCTGTTTTGGATATCCTCACCAGAGAAGAGGTCGACGACGCCACCCGTATCGACTACCTGGAAGAGCTGAAGAAAGCGTCGATCTCGACTTTCAACCTGCTGGAAAACCTCCTGAGCTGGTCACGCCTCCAGTCCTGTTCCCTCCAGCTCCGCCCCTCCCACTTCCTCATCAACCGGCTGATCGAGGAGAGCCTGGAGCTGCTCCTCCCCGGTGCCCGTCAGAAATCGATTACGGTGACCCATCTCGACAGAGCCCCTCTTCCGGTCTACGCCGATAAGAATTCCATCCAGCTGGTGTTGCGCAACCTGCTCAACAACGCCCTGAAATTCACCTCAAGGGAAGGCCAGATCACTATCTCGGCGAGAAGTCAGGGTAACCTGGTGGAAGTGGAAGTCACCGACACGGGAGTGGGGATTCCGGAGGGGATGACCGACAAGATCTTCGATAAAAGGGCCTTTTATACCACCTACGGCACCGAGCATGAAAAAGGTTCGGGACTGGGGCTCATCCTGGCCCGTGAATTCCTCGAGAAAAATGAGGGGCAGATCGGGGTCGAATCGAAGGAGGGACTTGGCAGCCGCTTTTGGTTTACCCTTCCTGCAGGAGAAGCCCAGCACTGCGAACCCGAAGAACAAAGGCTGATGAACCTCCTGCCGGGTGAACATCTTTCCGGGAAACATATCCTCCTGGTCGATGATGATCTCTTCAGTCAGCATTTCGGCCGGAATCTTCTCTCATCGTGGAAGATGAACGTCGACACCGCCGACAACGGCCTCCAAGCCCTGCAACTGCTGGAAGAACACCCTTATGACCTGATCCTGATGGATATCGAGATGCCTCACCTGAATGGCTTCGATACCCTCGGCATCATCAGGGAAGAGCGGCAGCTCACCACACCGGTGATCGCCCTCTCGGCCAGCGTCAGCGACCTTACATACGCATCGGCCATCGCCATGGGCTTCAACGACTACCTGGTCAAACCCTTCAAACCGGGAGAACTCCTGCCCAAACTGTCCCAGTGGTTCAGGAAAAAATACAGCGACACCTCCCGGCTGTCACGCTCCCTGGGCAACGACCCCGCCCTGATCAGGGAAATGATCACCAGCTTCCTGAAAATCACCCCGGACTATTATCAAGAGATGCTCAAAGCCCATGCCCTGGAAGACCTGGAGACCATCGCCAAAATCACCCATAAATTCAAATCCAGCATCGCCCTGATGGCGACCCGCGAAGCGCTCTCCAACCTGGAAGAGATCCACACCGCCGCCACAGACCCCCTACACCACCACGAACTGAACGGCCTCCTCTCCTTCTTCAAAAACTGGTACCCCCAGCTCTGCAGGGAACTCACCGCCTCCCTGCAATAACCGGCAAATACGGCTTTACCCCAAACCCTCATCCACCGCATCAGTGGATGCAGACCCCCACTGGCCCTCTGCCCCTGCTTCTGAGGTAACTGGCCCCCACTAGCCCTCTGTTCCTACACTTGAGGTACTTTTTCCAAACTCCCCTCCACCCTATAAATCGGGCTCCGTTTCTCTTCCAATGAGGCGATGACCCCCTTGTAAAAGAATGAGAAATTATGTAAAAAGTTTTTACATCCTGTATTTAATAAAATTTCCCAAAAGTTTGATTTTATGTTATTTATATTTTTTGGCACGGAGTTGGATTAATAATAGGCATCGTACAGAAGAAAAAAAGCAAATAAAAAATTAACCGTTTAAAAACTAAAAAAGATGAAAAAAGTATTTCTTACCCTGAGCGCCATCATGATCTTCTTTGGAGTATCCGTAGCCCAGACTGAGACCATGGGTAACAACTCGGGTGACAACAACACCGCGAACCACCAGGTCACCATCAAATTCACGCCCATGGCCATCCTCGACATTGAAGGAGACACCAAAGGCGGTATTCTTTTCGAACCCGTGGCCCCGAAAGAAGCCGGTGATCCATTTAACTTCTCGGCCACCGACAACACCCTATGGCTCAATTTCACATCCATGGTCGATGCAAACAAAACCAGGAGTATCAATGTAAAATACGAAGGAAAGCTTCCCGCCGGGGTATCCCTGAAGGTGGCCACGACCGGTGGTGCCACAGGTAATGGCAAGGGTAACAGGGGTTCCAGCGCCTACAGCTCAACACCCTACACCCTGACCACTACCGACCACGCCCTGATCACCGGTATCAAAACCGCCTTCACAGGCAATGGCACAGGCAATGGCTACCAACTAACCTACTCCCTGGAGATGGACGACGCCAAATATGTGGATCTTGTCTCCGATACTTACCCGGTTCAGGTGACCTACACCATCACCGAATAATACCAGGAATTGATCCTGCCAAAGGAGGCTGTCTGAACGGGCAGCCTCTTTTATTGGCGGGCACTTTTCTTTTTACTATTTTCGCCTCATTGTGACGACGCTTTTTTGAACAGACTGACATCTCTTAAAACCCAAGACCATGCATTCACAGCGCATCCTGAGCCTGGTGCTCCTGTTCCTGCTGATGGCCGTTTTTCACCCTGCCCGGGCGGGTGTGGCCGTCATCAACGGATTGTCGCATGAGGCGACCCTCTCTCCCGGAGAGAAAACACGGGGTAAAATCGAAATCCAGAACACCTCAGAGACTTCCACGGCGGTAAAACTCTCACAGGCCGACTATTGGTTTTCACACCAGGGAGAGAGCCGGTACGATGAACCCGGCACCAACCTCCGCTCCAACGCCCCCTGGATTTCCCTCAGCGATCTGCTGGTCAACCTGGGGCCCCACGAGAAAAAAACCATCGAATTTGAGGTAGTGACACCCGCTGCCGATACCCTTAGCGGCACCTTCTGGAGTGTCATTCTTGTCGAAGAGATAGCGCCCCCCGATACCCTCCCCTCCCGGAGAGGTGTGAGCATCACCACCGTGACCCGTTATGCGGTGCAGATCATCACCCATATCGGGGCCACAGGCACGTACGACCTCCACTTTGACCAGCTCACCCTCACGCGTGAAGAGGGGGTACCCGGACTGAATGTGGCGATCAGCAATCCCGGCACCCGGGCCCTGCGCCCCGAGGTGAGTCTCGAGCTCATTGATGCCTGGGGTCAATCGCTGGGAGTGGTTAAAGCCGACCGCAAACGCATCTACCCCGGCACTTCCGTCAGCTTCCGCCTCGTCCTTCCGGCGACCCCCCCCGGCCAATATACCGGCATGCTGGTCGCTGACTGCGATGAAGACCATCTTTATGGAACCCAGGTGAACCTTGACCTTTAGCATGCGGAAATCCATCCGGCTCCTTCTGATGTTTCTTTTTGCCCTGCGCAACATTGTTGCAGCAGCACCCGGCGATGCCCTGTCGGTGGAACTGGTCACCCCTGGCCGCTCCCTCGACCCCGGGAAAATGCATAACCTGGTCTTCAGGGTGACCAACCGCACCAGCGACACCCTGAGGCTCTCCGGAACCTTTACCCTCCCCGCAGGATGGCGGCTGGCCCTCCCTCAACAGAATCTCACCCTGCCACCCGGCCATCCGGCCCTCCTGATGGCCAGTATCTCCATTCCCTCCGGATTCCCCGCAGGCCGCTATGGTATTAAAACAACCCTCACCTCCCCCCTTTCTGGCTCACTTCTGGCCGAAACAGAAGCGCAATTCCTTATTCCCGAGAAAGACGACTTCAGCCTCGATCTCCTCAACGCCCCCGATCATGTCAGGGCCGGAGAACAATTCAGCACCTCCTGGATCCTCCGGAACAAGGGCAATATCTCCCGTAAATTCTCCATTACTACCGTTAACTGCGATGTGGAAGGTCCCATCGCCGTTACCCTTCCTCCGGGCGGGTCCACCACGATCAGCGTCATTGGCCGCCCCGACAAAGAAATCACTACCGCCACCAGCTACAACTACAGCATTGAAATCACCCGTGCAGGGAGTACCGATCTTTCCGGAGAAAACAGCAGAAGGGATTTCCGCAGTGTGAAGGTCTTCCCCTTACGCGAATCAGATAACGACCTTTGGTTCCGCTACCCGGTGACCGTCGCCTCACGCTTCCTGATGCGCAGCCGCGATGGAAAGAGCATCGCCGGCACCCAGTTCGAGGCCCGTGGCAGCGGCGCCCTTGACACCACCGGCATCCACAAAATCGACTTCATGGCCCGCGGCCCCAATAACCAGGAGCTCTCCTTTCTGGGCCTCTACGACGAATATTCCCTTGCGTATACCGGTCCCCATGTCGAATCATTCATCGGTCATAAGTCGTTTCACGTCACCCCCCTGATGGAAACGGCCCGCTACGGCACCGGCACCCAGCAGACCTACCTCACCTCCAGGGGAGACCGCTTCGGGTTCCTTTACCTGCAACCCCGTTTCTACCGCGATATACGTCATGAGGCTGCCGCCTATGCCGAAGTGGCCCTTCCCCGAAACCACTCCATCGGCATACATTACCTGACCAAAACAGGGTTCACCCCGGCCCAGAAGGCTCACCTGGGAAGCTTCACGGCCCACCTGCGCCCCTTCGAAGCCACCACTGCCGAATTCGAATATTCACTGGGGAGAAGCAACGGTCGCAATGACCACGCCTGGCGCCTTTTCCTCCATACCCAACATAGACTATTCAGCCTGTCGGCCAATTATTACCATGCCGGACAGTTCTATCCGGGGTATTACCACAACTCCGTTTTCTATAACGGCAACCTCCAGCTCCGCCTCTCGCCCCGCTGGAGCCTGGGCCTCTCGGCCCGGGAGGACTTCTCCAATGCGGCCAGCGACACCCTCCTGACCACCGCCCCCTTCTCACGAATGATCATGGCTTCCTCCTACTTCCGCTGGAACCGCCAACTCTCGGTGCGCCTCTACTACCTTGACATGGCCCGCGAAGACCGTATGCCCCAAAAGAAATTCGACTACCGCACTGCCTCCCTCAATGGCGAAATCGACCACCAGTTTACCCGGTTCGGCTACCGCCTCGGTGGCGAATATGGTCAAACCAATAACTACCTCGCCGATGCCGGCAGCGGCCACCATAAGAACAGCTACAGAGGCAGTCTCCATCTCACCTACAAGCCTTCATACCACATTAACATACAGGCATTTACATCATACACCAACATCAACAGCTTTTTATCACGCGAACAGGAGAACTGGATGTGGGGGATGTCGGCGTATGGCCAGCCCGCCCGTAACCTCAGAACGACCCTCCAGTTCCAGAACAGCTTTGCCATCGAGGATTATTATCTGAACCGCAACCTCTTCCAGTTTACCCTCGACTACCGCTTCCTGCGACGACACCAGCTCTCCGCCACCAGCTACTATATGTTGTTTCAGAATAAAACCGAAGACCCCGAGCTGACCCTTTCGCTCACCTGGTCGGTGCAACTGGGGGTTCCCCTCCGGAAAACCGCTGAGGCGGGCTCTTTCTCAGGCCTTCTGACGAAAGCCAACGGTGAGCCGGCAAAAGGAGTTCTCTTTTATCTGAATGGCCGGACGGCCCTGACCGATGAAAGGGGGCGTTTTTCCTTCCGGAATCTCATCCCCGGGAGCTATGACCTCCTGGCCGGCCGCGACCACCTGGAACTGGATGAGATCACCGACGTGCCCCTGCCTGCGAAGATCCACATCCACGCCGACGAGGAAGCACACCTCGCCCTCCAGCTCATCAGGGCAGGCCGCATCCGGGGCAGGATCACCTTCCCTGAAACCGCAGACCTGGAGACACCCCGGGTCCTCCGGTCCGCCCCACCTGCCGCACCTGCCGCACCGGGCACACCCGGTACATCCGGCACACCCGGCACACCCGGCACACCCGGCGATTCCAAAGCAGGCAGCCTTTCCGGAGCAGTGCAAGCCAATCCTGCAGTATCCCTCCCATCCCCTCCCCCGGCAGCAGTGGCAGCAAACACGGCAGCAGCCTTCACTTACCCTCCCCCGGCAGCAGCCCATACCTCCCCTCCCTCCGGAGGAGCCCCTACCCCCTCTCTGGCCCATGTGGTCCTGGACCTGCACGACGGCCTCGAAACCATCCGGATCCTGACCAACGCTTCCGGAGAATTCGAATTCCCGCGCGTACGGCCTGGAGAGTGGACCCTCAGGGTCTATAAAAACAACATCGACCCGCGCTTTAACCTTGAAAAGGAAAATTACCAGCTCACCGTCACCGGCGGGGAAACCACGGAAGTGGAGATCAGGCTCCTCCCTAAAAACAGGACCATAATCTTCAAACCCTCTGCACTGGTCGTAGCCACCACCGATGCACAGGTTAAAAAACCATAAAAGAGCAGATGATGAATCGGAAGAGCAAAACCAACGCCATCCCCAGGACCAGGAACCTAACCAACTCCAGGACCCAAACGGCCCCACTGCCTCACGGCACCGGGTGTATCCCGGGACATTGGGCCGGGCGGATCCTGGGCCTGCTGTTTCTCATGGTGCTGTGGAGCGGATTCCTGCTGAACAGGGTGTCGGCACAATCCCGGCTCTCCTTTCAGGTTGAAGTGCCCGCCGTGGCCCTGGTCGATATTGAACCCGACGGCCAGACCAACCTCATCCTGGACGTGGCGCTTCCCACAGAGGCCGGACAGCCCTTTCAGGCGATGACGGTGACCGATCAATCGCTCTGGCTCAACTATACCTCCTCCCTGCCCTGGCTCGGGCCCTCCCGGAGTATTTTCGTCCAGGCCGCCGGCACCCTCCCTTCAGGAGTGAGCATCAGGGTGACGGCAGCTCCCCGCGCCTCCGGCATGGGCAAAGGATACTTCGGCCTCCCCGTTTCCGGGCCGGTCACCATAGGGTATCAGCCAAAACTCCTCATCTCAGGCATCCGCGGCTGCCATACGGGTGACGGTGCCGGCGCTGGCCACCGCCTCACCTATACCATCGACATCACCGACTATGACCTGACCGACCTCGGGGAGAACCAGGTGATCCAGATCTCCTATACCATCACCGACCTCTGACCAAACCAAATTAAAAATATGCTGCCCCACTTCCACACCACCAACCGTTAAGATGAACCGTTAAGAAGTACCGTCAGGATAAACCGTATAGACAAAACAGTATGATATTGCACCTGCTTCACAAATCGAACCACAGTAACAACACCCTTAAGCCAATGAAAAAGAGATTTTTAATGCTTGTATTTTGGGCTTTTCTGGTCTTCCCCGTGACCGCCCAGATGAGCATCAGGGTGGTGGGGACTCCCTCTTTCGACACGGCCAGCCTCTTTGTCTCCGAAGCAGGCAACGACTTCCAGAGCGAGGTGACCGAATCCATGCCCTCCACCACCCTCCACATTACGGATACAGGAAAAAGCAACCGCGATTATGTGATCTATGCCACTCTCGCCCAGCCCCAGGGATCCATCATTCTGGAAGTCAAACGGCTCAATGATGGGACTACCCCCACCGGGGGACAAGCCACAGGCCGCATTTCCGGGGGAAAGGAGTATATCCGCCTGTCAGCTTTCCCTGTCCCCTTTTTCGAATGCAAGGGGGATCGTATCAATGTTCTGCTGGGGTTTGCCCTCCGGAACCTGTCGGTGACCCAGCCTGCCGGAGACCTCCAGTTCCAGGTTCTCTTCACCGCCTACCCGAAATAACCAGCAGCTTCTTGCCGGATCTACAGCTTCATTTCCTTCATATAGCGGTAGACCGTCGGGCGGCTGATGCCCAGCTCCCGTGCCACCAGGGTGGGGTTATGGTCGTTTTTGCGCAGACTCCGCAATATAATCCTGCGGATGTGTTCATCGAGGGTAAGCTCCAGTATGACGTCCTCCGGTGCTGTCTCCACCGGCACAAAGGAGATATGTTGCGGCCTGATCACCCCATCTTCACTCAGGATGATGGCCAGCTCGATGACCGCCTTGAGCTCCCTCACGTTCCCGGGATAGTGGTAGCCCATCAGCTTCGATACCGCTTCTTCCGTAAAGGTCGCCTTCATCAGCTTGTTCTCCCGGCAATAGGTCTCCGCAAAATGAAGGGCCAGTTTCATGATGTCGTTGCCCCTCTCTTTCAGGGGGATCAGATGGATGGGAAGCCCCATGAGCCGGTAAAACAGGTCGGCCCTGAAGTTCCCCTTGCTCACCTCTTCGGCCAGATTCTTATGGGTGGCCGTGATCACCCGCACGTCGACTTTTACGGGCTGACTGCCTCCAACCCGGCGCACCTCCCGCTCCTGTAACACCCGCAGGAAACGGGTCTGCATGTTCAGGTCCATCTCGGCAATCTCATCCAGAAAAAGCGTCCCCCGGTGGGCATCCTCGAAATACCCCGTCCGGCGGCTCACAGCCCCCGTAAAGGCCCCCTTCTCGTGACCAAACAATTCGCTTTCCAACAAATCGGCAGGTATCGCTCCGATGTTCACGGCCACAAATGGATACTTCTTCCGGTCGGAATTATAATGAATCGCCTTGGCTACCAACTCCTTGCCTGTACCGGTCTCCCCCGTCACCGAAACCGTGATCTGTGAGGTGACCGCCTTCTCCATCATGGCAAAGGCCTTGCGTATCCCCTTGCTGTCCCCAATCAGGATGTTGGAGAAATCGAATTTTTTCCCTACCCGCTCCCAGAGCTGGGCATTCTCTTCCCTGAGCTGGTGGTTCTCACGGAAAAGCCGGACGGCATTCCAAAGCCGGCTACGGGCATTATCATCCTTGACGATGTAGTCAAAAGCCCCCTCCTTGAGCAATTCCACCGCAGTGTTGATATCCTCCTGCCCCGATATCACCAGCACCGCCGTCCCCGGCGACTGACTCTTTATCCTGGCCAGCAGCTCTTTTCCGTCCATATCGGGAAGCTGTACGTCAACGGTCACCAACGACGGCCTTTTATGCAGCTGGGCCAGGCAATCCCGGCCAGAACCGTACTTCTCCAATTCAAAATCGGGGTTCTGGGCCAGCGTATACCTTATCAAATCGGCATACCAAGGGTCGTCCTCCACAATGAAGATTCTGAAAGCGTCCATTTCTTTTCCTTTTCTCCGGAAACTCTTTCCGGTTAACGTTTATTTTCGGATCGTTCCACAGGGGCAGTGGAAGATCTGATCCAAATATACCATTTTTGTTAATACCACACATTTTTCCCGCCGGAACCCACTCAGGTCAACCACATCAATACCCGGCTGCTCCCGGCTATGCCCGACTATATACAAGCACACCTGACTATCCGGGAGCGGACCTGACTTCCTGTCTGAGGCATTGAAAATTCCGAGGTGAAAATTTTATTTTCACCTCAAAATAACGTAACTTGAAAGAACATTATGGTCAATCGATTTTTTCGAACTAAAAATCTTCACCCATGGTACGACATTTCATTCCTTTATTGATGCTGGTGTTTCCTCTGCTGAGCAGTGGCCAGGTAGAATTCACCGCATCGCGTCAGCCCGGTCTGCAGATCTACCAGGCCAAAACGGTGCATGGCAAAGTGGTGGTACAGTTACCCGATGACATGCGACCGGGTGAAACCATTTCCGGGTCGGTGATTGCCGAGCCGGCTCCTTCTAAAGATCCGGAGAAGGTCCAACGCCACCGGGCCGCTCTGGATGCCCTGCAATTTGCCTTTGCGGGTGTTAATTTCCTGGCCCGAGACCAGTACTTTCAGGCCGAACTTCCCGCAGTTCCGCAGGCGGTGCTCACCCTGGCCGGTGAAAACGGGCTCTCAGGCTCCACGACTGTAGGACTCATTGCCGAAGAGCGGCTGGGGACCATCGTCACCCCCCTCTTCCCCGAATACCTCCGCGCCGGGGAGTTCCAAAGAATCCTGGGGAATTTCGACGGCAGCCATGACAACTCCCAACTGATGCTCGGAGAGACGGAACTCCCCATCCTGGCCGAATCTCCGGGCGAAGTGGTGACCATGATCCCCAGGGAGATCTCTGGAAGACATACCCTCTCTCTTACCGAAAAGGGAGAGACCTTTGAAAGGGAACTCCATGTGATCCGTCTCGATATGAAGGTCAATGCCTCCACCCTGAGCAAAGGGGAGTCCACCTCGTTGCAGCTCAGTGTCTCCGGACTGGCAGGATATACGCAGCCGGTGACCGTTGAAATCGAAAACCTGAGTCCGGCGAACATCAGCCTCAAAGGGGGAAACTACCAGGAGCTGGTCTTTGCCCCCTCAGAAGCCCCTTCTGAAGGAGGCATCCTCCGTACCATTCCTATCCTGGCCACCGCATCTGGCGGGTTCACGGTCTCCGGCATCCTTGGAGAACCCCAGTTCATGGAACCGGCGGAAGCTGTGGACATCAACCGGGAAGGCGTCCGTGAAATCTGCGGGAAAACCTGGGAATCGGTTAAAGAGGTGGGCAAACCCAAAGGCCCCATGCGCGACAAGGAGAATCCCGCCCCCAACCCCAACCCCGAAAAGCAAAAAATGCGCTGCGAGCAGTGCAGCAAAAAGGTGGAGGCCACCATTTCCACCTATCCCCTTTACAAATTCCAGAAGGAGGAGGTGATCACCTATGTGTGCTCGATGGAAAAGGGACATACAGGAGAGTGTCACGGCAGCGGAAAAATCAGCTATCGCGAAAAACGGCTCGGCCCCGTGGGCTTTGAAAAAGAAGCCCGCTGTCCGAACGGCCACCTCATCTGGCGGAAATGACAGGTAACTACCTATCGGTAGACCGTCAAGGCCATCTCGTATGGAGATAGTAGCCATCAGCTTTGGCATAGGTTTTGCACATAAGGTATTAGAATAAATGAAACGTTCATTGACAGGTCAAGGATACGCAGAATAGTTGTATCTTTGCCGCACATATCGGGACTGACCGGTTTAGACAGCGGGCAGGAGAGGTATGGAAGCATGCCGGGCTTTGATCGCACAGCCCGTCAACAACGGCGTTCAAACAACAACTGGCGAAAACAACTACGCTCTCGCTGCATAACCGAACCAAGTAGGTTATCTTAATTCCGGTACAAGGTGCCGGAACGGGACGTCACCCCGGAGGTCACGACTTCAGCCGTTCGGATCCGGTGGCGCAGCAATTGAAGGATAGTCCGCGGAAGGCTCCGGGCCGTGGATGAAATAAAGGAGATAAGGTGCAGGTAGGTGGCCCTGATCCGGCCTGCACTCGAAAACCAAGTCGGGGATAAGCATGTAGAAACCATATGGCTTCCCCGTTTGGACGCGGGTTCGACTCCCGCCAGTTCCACAAAAGCTTGTAATACTTCACATTACAAGCTTTTTTTATATCCTTGCCCTGGAATCTCCAGGCAGGTCTGACCTCCTGAAAAAATGCCCCCTATCAGGCACGTTTCAGGATTTTTTACCGTTTTATCTCCGTAAACAACTTAAGAGATGGCATACCATATACTTCGTTCAAGATGCTTTCTATGGCTGATGATGGCTCTGCCACTGGCGGCCGCGGCACAACCGGGTGTGAACCAAACTGATGCAGGGGGGCTGAAGCAGGGCCCCTGGGAAAAGAGATACCCCAACGGGCGGCTGATGTACCAGGGGGCTTTCCTCAATGACCGGCCGGCAGGGACCTGGAAACGGTGGCACGAGAACGGCAGCCTTAAGGCTATCCTCGAATACACCCCGGCCAGCGACACCGTCAGGGCTACCCTTTACGAGTCGGCCTCCACACCCGTAGCCCGCGGCTGTTACCTCGGTGAAAAGAAAACCGGCACCTGGGAATACCTCAGCAACGGCCGCACCATCGCCACAGAAGAATTCTCCAACGGACTGAAAAACGGCCTCTCCCGGAAATTCTATGCTTCCGGAGAAATACTGGAAGAATCGGCATGGGTCAACGACCAACTACACGGTAAATACACCGCTTTCTTCACCTCCGGAAAGCCCTTCCTGGAATGCCAATACCAGGAAGGCAAGCGCCATGGCCCCTGTCTCTCCTATTACCCCTCCGGTACCCCCGAAGTCCTCTCCCACTATCAGAATGACCTTCCGGAAGGCACCTGGGTCTTTCTTGCAGAAAACGGCGATACCCTTTACACCCTCCGCTACCAGGAAGGCAAGCTTCAGAATCCTGAAGTGCTCCGCGCCTTCGACACCCAAAAACTGGAAGAACTCGAGAAGCAACGCGACCGCCTTACCGATCCGGAAAAATATCTGGAAGACCCGGCAGGTTTTATGGAAAGAAAGCGTTAATTTGGTCTTCCTGACCAGCACTGACCTGGCCTTTGACCTCCCTCAGGGTGCGAAACCTACAGGGGACCCCAATGTATTGGAGAAAGTCAAAGGGTGTGAAAGGGAACGGGCCGGTCGGGAGAAACGACACCATCTTAACCGCACAACCAGATGCATCAGGGAATCAGACATTTCCTTCCGGCGTTGATTTTAGGGCTGCTGTGTCTCACGGCAGGAGGTCAGTCGTTGTGGCGGGTTGACTTCCGTGACAAGGCCCACCATCCGCTCTCCGTTGACCAGCCCCGGGCTTTTCTCTCGGAAAGGGCCTTGCAGCGCCGGGCGGCTCAGGGCATCCCCGTGGATGAGACCGACCTGCCGGTTCATCCCGCCTATGTCGATTCGCTGGTCAGGCTGGGAGCCGTCGCCGTGAACCCCTCCCGCTGGATGAACGCCCTGACGGTTTACCTCCCCCACGACTCCCTGGCTGCACGACTTAAAACCCTCAGTTTCGTCAAGGCGGTGGTCTGTACCCGTCCCGCCCCCCCCGTCACCAAACGTGCCCGCAATAAGTTCGGAGATCCGGGAGCCCCCCTGCCCCCCGACACTTCCCTCTATGGGGCGTCGGTGCACCAGGTGGGTCAGCTCAACGGCCAGCTCCTCCACACCCGTGGATTCACTGGGAAGGGCATGATGGTGGCTATCCTCGATGCCGGGTTTTACAAGGTGAACGAGCTTCCGGCCTTTGACTCGCTCCGGCAGGCTGGGCGCATCGCCGGCACCCGCGACCTGGTATGGCCCCGTTCCGACATTTACCAGGAGCACACCCACGGGATGATGGTGCTCTCGGCCATGGGTGGCCAAAAACCGGGCACCCTCATGGGCACGGCACCTCACGCGGCTTACTGGCTCATCCGCACCGAGGATAATTTCAGCGAGTTCCCCGTCGAGGAAGACAACTGGATCACCGGGGCCGAACTGGCCGACAGCGCCGGCTGCGATATCATCAACTCCTCACTGGGCTATTCCGACTATGACCTCCCGGAAATGAGCCATATCTTTGCCGATCTCGATGGGCGGACCACCCGCGCAGCAAGGGGCGCCAACATGGCTGTTGCCAAAGGCATGCTGGTATTCTCCAGCGCCGGCAATGAAGGCAATAAAGCCTGGAGAAGAATACAAACCCCGGCCGATGGGGATAGCGTCATCGCCGTGGCAGCCGTCGATAAAAATGGTGTCAGGGCCGTCTTCAGCTCTGTGGGTCCTTCGGCCGACAGGGAGATCAAACCCACCCTGGCCGCCATGGGAGTGAGCAACGCCCTCGAAGGGGCCAACGGATTACTGACCTATGCCAGCGGCACCTCTTTCTCCTCGCCGGTCCTTGCCGGCATGGCCGCCTGTCTCTGGCAGGCCACCCCCCAGGCTTCCCCCTTCGATATTAAAAATGCCCTGATCCGCTCTGCCAGCCAATATGAAAAACCCGATTCCCTCCTCGGATACGGCATCCCCGATATGAACAAGGCCCTCAACCTGCTCCTCACCTCCGCTCCGGCCCTTCATCAACCCGCCCACGAGTGGACCATCTACCCCCTGCCCTTCCGCGAATCCTTCCACCTGTACCATTCCTCTGCAACAGAAGAGACCTCCCATCTGGAAATCTTCTCCCTCACCGGCCGGAAACTCTTCCAGTCCACCTTATACGGCAGGGGACCCCACCGGATCACCCCGGACCACCCCCTCCCCTACGGCCTCATGGTTGTCAGAATCTCAGGCCCCCAGGGCGTGGAAACCCATAAGATCATGGGGGGAAGGCCATGACGCTTCTGGAACTCAACACCCTGATCAGGAGTGCCCTGCAGGATGCTTTTCCTGCCTCCGTGTGGGTGGTGGCCGAGATCAGCGAGATGAAGGTCAACAGGTCGGGCCACTGCTACCTGGAGCTGATCGAAAAAGACGAGGCTACCGACGAGCTCACGGCCCGCGCCAGGGCTACCATCTGGTCCTACACCTTCAGGATGGTGCGCCCCTATTTTGAGACCACGACGGGTCAGCGTTTCACCGAGGGGATTAAAATCCTGGCCCAGGTTTCGGTCGACTACCACCCTTCATACGGGTTAAGCCTCAACATCAAGGATATAGACCCCACCTACACCCTGGGAGACCTCTCTCTTAAGCGACGGGAGATCATCCGCCGCCTGGAGGAGGCCGGGGTGTTCCATATGAACCGGGAGCTGCCGCTGCCCCTGGTCCCCCAGAGGATTGCCGTCATCTCCTCGGCCACGGCTGCCGGCTACCAGGATTTCACCGACCAGCTGGCCCACAACGCCTATGGTTTTCACTTTGAAGTGCGGCTCTTCGAAGCCTTCATGCAGGGGAGCGAGGCGGTGCCTTCCATCCTGTCGGCCCTCGACGCCATTTTCCACGAGGAGGAAGCCTTCGACGCCGTGGCGATCATCCGTGGTGGGGGTTCCCAGGCCGACCTGAGTTGTTTCGACCACTTCGACCTGGCCAATGCCGTGGCCCAGTTTCCCCTGCCGGTCATCACCGGGATCGGCCACGAAAAAGATGAAACCATCGTCGACCTGGTGGCCCATACCCGCCAGAAAACACCTACTGCCGTGGCCGAGTTTTTCATCGCCGGACTTCAGCGCTTTTCGGAACGGCTCGGTGAGTTGGAACGGTCGGTGGTGACGGCCACCCGGGATATCCTGGAGGCCTATGGTGAAGCGCTGGAGGAGGCCACGTTCCGGCTGCGGGGCTCCTTCGAGCGCCTTACCCGCCAGGCCGGAAACCGCCTCCGCAAGGGGGTCCAGCGCCTCCACACGGGCAGCAGCCGCCGCCTCTTCCGGGAACACCAGGAGCTTCAACGCCGCCGGTTCCGTCTTTCAGCCGCTACCTCCCGCGTGACCACACAGGAACGGCACCATATCCTTCAGGCCGAAAAAGAGATGCACCACACCCTGCTTCTTCTGCTCGACAGAGCGGGAACAGCACTGCACCACCTCTCGGGGCATTTCCGGAGGAGAACAAGAGAGCAACTGGCCGCCAACACCCGCAACCTGGACCATGCCGCACAAACTGCACGCATGCTGGACCCCGGGGAGATCCTCCGCAGGGGATTCACCCTCACCCGCCAGAACGGCAAAACCCTCCGCTCAGCCGCCGACGCCGACACCGCCACACCCCTGACAACCCTCTTCGCCGACGGATCCATCGAAAGTAAAATCTTAAATACGATACACTATGACCACCCGGAAACCCTCCTACCAGGAGGCAATGAATGAAATCGAGGAAATCCTCGCCAAAATCGAAAGCGATGAACCCGATATCGACGACCTGGCCGAAAAAGTGAGGCGTGTGGCGGCCCTTATCCGCTTCTGCCGCGATAAACTCACCAAGACCAGCGAAGAGGTCGAGAAAATCCTCGGCGAAATGGAAGAGGAAGAGTCCCACTGACCTCTCCGGAGAGATTGAGATGCCTCACAATCATGACGACATACCTCACGGAAGCGTGAAATGGCTTCCGCAGATCCCCAATCGTTTGTCCCGGTTCACGCACCTTCCGGCTATGGTTTTCTTCGCCGCTGTCATTGTGCTGTGGCATCTCTTTGCGTTTACCGGATTCTTCGGATACGACGATCTTCAGTATGCCGAAGTCGCCGCCCGGATGATGCAGGGGGCTGCCGACTGGAACGACCACTTCTCATTCCGCTGGACGATCACCGGAGCGACTGCCCTCGCCTACAAACTTCTGGGCATCAACGATACGGCCTCCTCTCTGCCAGCCATGCTGGTTGCCCTGGCCACGCTCGTACTCATCACGCTCCCCCTTCGCCGCTATAGCCTCTCGACCGTCGCCGCAGCCCTGGGCCTCTTCAGCCTAAACTTCTGGAGCCTCTTCTATTCCGACAAGCTGATGCCCGATATCTACGTGGCTTTCTTCGTCACGGGGGCCATCCTGGTCTATTACCACAATTACCGGAATCCTATGACCTCCGGAATCCTCTTTGCCCTGGCACTGATGGGGGCTTTTCTCTCCAAGGAAACGGTGGTTCTGGTGCTTCCCTTGCTGGGGTGGTGGCTGATCAGGGATCTCCGCCGTGGCGGAAGGGGGCGTTTCTGGGTCACCACTGCGATAACGGGCTTGCTTCTCCTGGGGGGTTACCTTCTTGCTGTGGCCCTGCTGACCGGAGACCCGGCATCCCGCATGACGGCCCTCCTGGGCAACCGCTATGTCAGCTTCTGCGACTATTCCAACCAGCCTCTGCGCCAACTCCTGGTCCGCATTTCATATGGATGGGTCGCCGACCTCACCCGCCAGGGCATGATGGCCGGTGTGATCCTCACCCTCCCGGCCCTGTGGCTCCTCAGGATCAGAAAGAAAAAGGAAACCGGTTCCACACCTGGCCATGCATCACAACACTCAGTTGTGGGGGCCTCCGATGCACCGCAACCCTCAGGGATGGGTTCCTCCGGTTCGCCGCAACCCTCAGGGATGGG
>CAZKIU010000049.1:0-6083 GCA_964552955.1 uncultured Prolixibacteraceae bacterium | reverse complement strand
CCGCAACCCTCAGGGATGGGTTCCTCCGGTTCGCCGCAACCCTCAGGGATGGGATCCTCCGCTGCATTGCAATCCCCAGTGATGGGGTCCTCCGGTTCGCCGCAACCCTCAGGGATGGGATCCTCCGCTGCATTGCAATCCCCAGTGATGGGGTCCTCCGATGCACCACAACTCTCAGTTGCCGGCCCCGTTCCAGGTAGGCTGCAGTCCCCCGCAAATGGGGATGTGCTTTCCGCCAGCAGTAGCGCAACCTCCACTACGGCTGGTTCATCCGCCCTTCGCTCCTTCACTCCGGAGATCACCGGCAGCCCCTTGCAC
Source organism: uncultured Prolixibacteraceae bacterium (assembly GCA_964552955.1). GTDB lineage: Bacteria > Bacteroidota > Bacteroidia > Bacteroidales > Prolixibacteraceae > UBA1413. The sequence continues at coordinate 5,765 of CAZKIU010000049.1, read as the reverse complement.
CCTTCAGCGGACCTCACCCCACCGGGCCAGGCCACTGCCGCAGGATCTCCCCCCCTGCCGGCGCCCGATCCCCTCCGGTTTTTCGTCTCCACGGCAGTCGTCCTGCTCCTCTCGGCCAACTTCATGACCATCACCCCCTGGGCTTACAACCCCATGTGTACCGACCCCCGCCATTTTCTCTTCCTGATCCCGACCCTGGCTATCAGCGGGGCCCTGGCCCTGAATGCCTTACACAGGAACAGAGGCTACTGGGCGGGCGTCCTGGGCACCACGATTCTTTTCAGCCTGCTGGTCACCGCCGAAAAGAGCCAGACCCTCTTTGACCAACTGCTGCCCATGGCCGGACTCGCCCTGGCCGCCTTCACCCTTCTCAGCTTCCGCAGGAATAACAGCCGGAGGACTTCCGGGCAAAACCAATGTAATTTCTGGCACCATGCACTCCTCCCCGTGATGGTCCTCCTCCTGATCGCCCTGATGGCCATCAAACCCATCAGGTACATCAGCTATGCCCGGAAGGTCAACTATGCCGGGCAGAAAGCGTTCGTCAGGGACCATCTCCTGAACGGTCCCTATGACAGGGTTTACACCGATGAAGTCCAGCGAAGAATCCTCCGCTACTATCAGGGATTCCGGGAGGAATCGCCGGAAGTTTTCAATTGGGAAGAAGCGTTAGGGTTGCCTGACCACGACACGGTGGGCATCGCCTTACTGATCAACCGGCATACCTCCTACCTCAGTGGTGGCGAACCGGGGAAGGATCCATGGATGGCCACCCGGCCGGAGCTGGTTGCTACGAAAGTAGCTGAAGATGAAACGGCAGGCCTGGCCCTCTATGCCCGCCGGGGATGGGTCCATCCCCGGATAAAGGCCACGTGTCACCATGGATTTGAAGAAGAACACCCCCAATGGTCGGGAGGCCGGGTGGTCACCCCGGAGGTGGGGGCCGCCTCCGGAATGTACTGTGATGCGCCTGAAGAGTACTCGGCCACCTTCCGCATAGCCGCCGACTCCCTGCAACTGACCCCCGGTGGGCACCTGCTGGTTACCTGCCGGCTGCAGTTCAACACCCCGGCCAGAACAGAAGCCGTAGTGGTCATTTCGGCCCCCTCCACCGGGGAAAAGGAACTCTGGGAAGGAATCCCCCTCTTCCCACAGGTCAGAGCCTTCGGCACCTGGCGGCCTGTCGTGGTGCACACCCTGCTGGAATCCGACCTGATCCTTCCGGGGAGTGAAGTATCGGTTTACCTCTGGAATCTCAAAAAGGAAACGATTTACGCCGACGACTGGGAAATCACCCTCTCGGATCTTCCCCCTACAGGAAACCAGCTAAAGGAATAGTCTGCCGGACCACCGTACAAGGACTTACCTCCGTGCCTCCTATAAAGCCAGTAAACTGTGGCTAATGGAACAGCTCGCCGGAACACCGCACGTAGGGTTGCCCGACAGAGAGATCATGTTCCCCCTCAACGGTCAACGCATGATCCGTCAGAGAACATATGGTCCGTCAGAGAACACATGATCTGGTGGTTAACGCATGGTTCACCGATTAGAGTATGGTCTTTCGGTTAATGCTGGTTTGTCGGTCAACGAATGGTCCGTTGGTGAACACAAGGTCCATTGGTTAGCCCATGATCCGAGCGGCGATCCAGTCCCCCACCCCGGTGGTGGTCCGGGCTTTCTCCCCCTCTCCGGCCAGGTCGCCAGTGACGACGCCTGCTTCCAGCGAAGCGCTCACGGCCTCGCGGATGGCCCGGCCCTCTTCCGGCAGGGAAAAAGCATACTCAAACATCATGGCTGCCGAAAGAATGGCCGCCACCGGATTGGCAATATTTTTGCCGGCAGCCTGAGGCCACGACCCGTGAATAGGCTCGAAAACCGAGGTGTGCACTCCTATCGATGCCGAGGGCAGTAATCCCATGGAGCCGGTGATCACGCTGGCCTCATCGGTGAGGATGTCGCCGAACATGTTCTCTGTGACCAACACGTCGAAATTCCTGGGCCACTGGATGATCTGCATCGCCGCGTTGTCAACGAACATGTATTCGGTGGTGACCTCCGGGTAGGCAGGCGCCATCTCCCGGGCGACCTCCCGCCAGAGCCGCGAGGTCTCCAGGATATTCGCCTTGTCGACGACCGTCAGCTTTTTATTCCGTTGCATGGCGAATTCAAATCCCAGCTTCAGTATGCGTTCAATTTCGGCCCGGGTATAGGTGCAGGTATCAAAGGCCGTCTGGCCGTCATCGCTGCGCCCCCGCTCACCGAAATAGATGCCGCCCGTCAGCTCCCTGATACAGACGAAGCCTGCCCCTTCGACCAGGTCACGCCGCAACGGTGACTTGTGCAACAACGAGGGAAAAGTCTCCACCGGCCTGATGTTGGCGTACAGTCCCAACCCTTTGCGCATCCGCAACAGTCCCTGTTCGGGTCTGACCTTTGCCTTCGGATCATGGTCAAAGCGGGGATCCCCGATGGCTCCGAACAACACGGCATCTGAAGCCATACACAACCGGTGCGTCTCTTCCGGGTAGGGGTCGCCCGTCCGGTCAATGGCCGCAGCCCCCACCCATCCATAAGTCAACTCCGGTGAATGGCTAAACCTGCGGGCCACCGCCTCTATGCATTTCACCGCCTCCGCGGTCACCTCACGACCGATCCCGTCTCCGGGTAGAACAGCAATCCTTAGCTTCATCTGTTTTTATTTATCAGGTTATTCTCTATGATGTTCAACATTTTAACAGTGGCCTTGATGGCCGCGGTGGTCTGATCGGGATCCAGACCCCGGGTCTTAAATTCCTTGCCATTCTGCCAGGTGATCACCGTCTCGACCAGGGCATCGGTGGCACCTCCCGGAGGGATCGTCACCACATAATCGACCAGCGTCGGGAAGGGCTTGTTCAGCTTCACGTAAATCTTCCTCAACGCCCGCATGAAGGCGTCGTACTGCCCGTCGCCCGAGCTGCTCTCCTCATACTCAGCCCCGTCGATGGAAATACTTACCGACGCCATGGGCTTCAGCCCTTTGGCATGGGCAATCGAATAGTTCCGGATGGTAATCCGCTCCTCAATCGACTGGGTGCTCAGCACGTCGGCCACGATGTAAGGCAGATCCTCCATCGACACATTCTCCTTCTGGTCCCCCAGCTCGATGATCCGGTCGGTCACCTTTTTCAGCGACTCCGGGTCGAGGTCCATCCCCAGCTCTTCCAGGTTTTTGCGGATATTGGCTTTTCCGGAGGTCTTACCCAGCGCGTATTTGCGTATTCTTCCGAACCTCTCCGGAAGCAACTCGTTGTAATAAAGATGGTTTTTGTTATCGCCATCGGCGTGTATTCCACTGCACTGGGTGAATACAAATTCACCGATAAGCGGCTTGTTGGCCGGAATGCGGACCCCGGAAAAAGACTCCACCACCCGGGACACCCGATTAAGCATCGACTCCCGCACCCGGGTCCGGAGTTTAAGGTGGTCGGTGGCCGTGGCGATGACACTCGCCAGCGGCACATTGCCGGCCCGCTCACCCAATCCGTTCACGGTCGTGTGGATACAGCGGATTCCCGCCTTCAGGGCCTGGTAAACATTTCCGACCGCCAGGTCGTAATCATTGTGCGCGTGGAAGTCAAACTGCACCCCCGGATAGTGCTCCAGCATCTCCCGGCAGTAACGGTATGTCTCCTCAGGATCCAGGATTCCCAACGTATCGGGCAACATAATCCGTGCCACCCCCTCCTCCCTGAGGCCTGAGATCATCTGGTGGACATACTCCCGTGAGCTGCGCATCCCGTTGGACCAGTCCTCGAGATAGATGTTCACCCTGATGCCCATCTCCCGGGCACGGGAAATCACCCCGCGGATATCGGACAGGTGCTCCTCGGGTGTCTTGCGGAGCTGCTGGGTCACATGCCGGTAGGAGCCCTTGCACAACAGGTTGATGACTCTACCCCCGGCATCACGGATCCAGTTCAGGGAGACCTCCCCATCCACAAATCCCAGGATCTCTACCCTATCCAGAAAACCCTTGGTGGCCGCCCATGAAAGAATCTTGACCGCCCCACGGAATTCCCCCTCCGACACCCGCGCTGAGGCCACCTCTATGCGGTCGACTCCGACATCCTCGAGAAGAATACGCGCCATGCTCAGCTTTTCCGTATCGGAAAACGAAACCCCCGAGGTCTGCTCCCCGTCACGCAGGGTCGTGTCCATGATCACCAGCAGGTCCTGCTCTTTATCACTATCTCTCTTCATCGTCTCTTCTTGTGTTTAAACAAATGCGCTATAATAGTCCGGACTTTGTGACACAAGCCATCACCATTTGTTTATTCTTGCGGCTATGGTCCTATTTCAGAGGTCGCCAGGAATTACTTCGCAATTCATGGCGTTTGGCCCCTTATCATCGTCGTTTTTTCACCATCGCACAGCAACGGCAACTCATCGGAACGGGAGCCCATTGGATCGGCAGCTTATGGGATCGGCAATTCATTGGATCAATAACTTATGGGATCGGCAGCTCATTGGATCAGCAACTTATTGGATCGGCAGCTTATGGGATCGGCAGCTCACCACGGTGCATTTCCTAACGCCTGTTCTCATATTCTGCAATCTCCTCCTTCAGACTCAGGAGGTAATCGATATCATCAAGTCCTTTCATCAGGCACTCCTTTTTATAGGCATTGATGTCGAAGTGCACCGAAGGGCCACCGGGGAGGAGGGTAAAAGTCTGTTCTCCCAGGTCCACGCGGAATTCCACGCCGGGATCGGCTTCGATGGCGGCGAAGATCTGCTCCAGAAATGCAGGTGTGACCACCACGGGCAGAAGACCGTTGTTCAGGGCGTTATTTCTAAAGATGTCGGCAAAAAAACTGCTGACCACCACCCTGAAACCATAATCATAAAGGGCCCAGGCGGCATGTTCGCGGCTCGAGCCACTCCCGAAATTCTTGCCCGCCACCAGGATCTTCCCCCTGTAGCGCTGGTCATTGAGTACAAACTCCGCCCTCGGCTCCCCACTTCGGTCATAACGCCAGTCCCGGAACAGATTCTCCCCGAACCCCGTGCGCTCTACCGCCTTCAGAAACCTGGCGGGAATGATCTGATCGGTATCCACATTCTCCACTTTGAGCGGAACCGCTGTGCTGACTAAAATATTAAAGGTGTCGTACATAATGGTTAATCTTGAATGATGGAATCTTGAATCTTGAATGCCATATCAGGCCTTATCTATGTTTAGTGTTTTGAAGTGTATGTCTGGCTTTTATCATAATAGAGGCAATTTCATGGGCTTCCTTAACCAGGGTTCTCGCCTCACTCTCATCTCTGACAATATTCTCTTCCAGAGCAAAATCGATCCAGAATTCGGTTTCATCAGCTTCTTCAATGGCAATACTCATCTTTGAAACAATCACCGGAACACTTAATGCTCCACATACTGCCCGGTAATTAGTTGCCACAGAGGTCGATGATCGGGTAAGTTGCCCCCGGATATGTTTACCCAACTGATCTTCAGGCAGAGCCAGAGCCAGTTTAACACAGCGATGAGCGAACTTATTGGTCCGGGACTTCATCTCCTCCTTAAATTGCGACAAATCACTCATGTTTTTATCCTATTACTAATAACCATTCTCTTTTCCTATCCCTGACTCCCTCATTCCAGATTCCAGATTCCCTCATTCCAGACTCCAGATTCCAGATTCCCTCATTCCAGACTCAAGACTCCAGACTCCAGCATTCTTCTTGGGTCGGTGATCACTCCCGTGATGGCGGCAGCGGCA
>CAZKIU010000048.1:0-26542 GCA_964552955.1 uncultured Prolixibacteraceae bacterium | reverse complement strand
CCCTTCTACGCCTCCGACGATTACGACCGCAGAATGGTCCGCTGTTCAGTGGCCCCCGACGGAACCCTCCGCGATCTCACTTATTTCACGGAATGGGGAGAATTCGGTTCCGCCACCGACGATAAGGGCAACCTTTATGTGGCCGACGGGAATATCCTCATCTTCAATCCGGAGGGAAATCCGGCAGGAACCATCGAAGTGCCTGAACGCCCGTCAACGCTCACCTTCGGCGGCAAAAACAGGGACATCCTCTTCATTACCGGGAGATCGGGCCTCTATGGCGTTAAAAAATGACAAGTTATTTTCTAAATATTCAGTTATGCGTAAGATAAAGAGATTTCCCCTGACGCTGGTACTTCTTCTGGCGTTATGGTTTACGGGTTGCACCCCTCCTGGTGCCAAAACCTTTAAAGTGGTCTTTGACAGCAGCAAGGAAGTGTCGGGCAAAAAATTCGCCATTGCCGACATCACTCCCGGATTGCCTGCCAACTGGGATGAATACAACTTCGTGGTTCTGGAGTTCAGGATCACCACCGCCCAGCGGTTTCACATCGGTTTCACGACCGATTCGGGGTATAATGAATTGCGGGTGATGAGTTATGTTCCCAACGGGTGGAACAGGCTGGCCATTCCGTTGAAGTTTTACAGGGCATTGCCCGATGCCAACATCGATCTGGCGGCAACCTACAACCAGCCCCGCTATACCGGGTGGATCAACCTGGGTGGCCGGCGGGGGCCCCTGCACGGGGTGGACTCCATCGGGATCCGCATGCGGGCGCCCATCGGGAACCCCGAAATTGAAATCCGCTCCATCGCCCTCTCTGTGGAGGATCCGGGCGATGCCTATCTCGAAGCCACCCCCTCGGTTGACCAGTTCGGCCAGTGGGCACTGGGAGATTATGAGGGGAAGATCCAATCCCTGGAGCAGCTGCAGCAGGAGTGGGCCGCCGAGGATCAGGAACCGGCCACCACGGAACCTTTCAATTACTCCCCCTACGGGGGATACCTGCAGAAGCAGGTGAAAGCCACCGGCTTCTTCCGCACGGAGCAGATCGACGGCCGCTGGTGGTTCGTCGATCCTGAAGGGTACCTCTTTCTTTCCGTAGGAGTAGACTGCGTCGCCCCGGGAAGGGGAGGCAATGCCAAGGAGGTCGACAAGCGGAGGAACATGTTCGGGGAACTCCCCCCGCAGGAACTGCTGGCCGCAGGATCAGGCAACAGTGGCAGTAACGGCAACCGGCAGGCCCGGCCCAACGATTATCATTTCGGCCTCTGGAACCTTTACCGCCGCTATGGCGACAACTTCAGGGAGAAAGCCAATGAAATGGTGATCGCCCGGATGGACAAGTGGGGCGTCAACACCATCGGCAACTGGTCGAGCCAGGAGATCATCGCCATGAACCGCAAGGCTTTCATGGTCTCCATGCGCACCGCCGGCGTGGAACGCGGACTGATGGGACTTGCCGATGTCTATGATCCCGGTTTCCGGGAAAAGCTCGACGAAGCCATGAAGAATTTCATGCCCCGCTACAAAGACAATCCCTGGCTGATCGGCTATTTCGTGGGCAATGAACCCGCCTGGCTCGAACAGGAGGAACGGTTGTGCGACATTATCCTCAACGGCGGAGAACGCCCCATCAAAGCGGAACTGGAGAAATTCCTGCAGGAGGGGGACACCCCTGAACGTCGCAGGGAATTCATCTACACCACCTTCAGGGAATTCCTGGCCGCCGTGAAGGAAACCCAGATGAAATACGACCCCAACCATCTCAACCTGGGTATCCGTTTCGGAAACATCAGCCACATGGATGAAGAAGTGCTGAAGATCTGCAAGGAGTCGTTTGACGTTCTGAGTTTCAACTGCTACGATCTGGAACCGGGCAAGGAGATGATGGACAGGGCCCTGGCTATAACGGGGCTCCCCATGATCATCGGGGAGTACCATTTCGGCACGGTCGACCGGGGAATGGCACAATCGCTCTGGCAGGTTGACTCGCAGGAGGAGCGGGGGGTCGCCTACCGTTACTATACCGAAAACGGCTATGCCCATCCCGGCCTTATCGGCACCGCCTATTTCCAGTGGTGCGACCAGGACCTCACAGGGCGGCGCAACGACGGGGAGAATTACAACTGCGGCTTAGTGGATGTCACCGACAGGCCCTATCCCCATCAGGTGAGCGCCATGGTGGAAACCGCAAAAAGGCTTTTCGACGTCCATGCAGGCACGGCAGAGCCTTTCGACCGGAAGCCCCTCCGGGCCCGCGGCCATGGTTCCATCCCCGATCTGTGGGACGAGTAACCCGCACCGGAATACCCGGGTGTGCTGCCTGCCTGGCAGGAACTTCCGGCTTTGGCGGCCTGGCCCCGGCATACCCGGCAACCGGCCACGGTCCTTTATAAAAACAACTTCTTAACCATTTACCCATGAGGACATTCACCATCATCATGAGTCTGCTGATGCTCGCCGGATGCCACTCCCGGCAACCGGCCGCATCACCCTTCAGCGCGTACCTCTACGATCACCTAATCATGCCCATGGATACGGTCAACGCCCTCCAGTACCAGTGGGACCACAAGGAGATCATCAGGTCGGTGCTCCTTGACGGGGCCGAATCGCTGGAAAACTGGGAACTGACCTACGGAAACCGTGAAAATGTGGGCGCCATCTCCCTGAGCAGCGAACAGGTTTTCGAAGGGAACTCCTCCATCAGATTTGTCTGCCCTACCAAAATGGAGGAGGATCTGGGCTCCGACGGCCGGTACTGGGGAAGACAGAACCTGACCAGAAGGTTCAACAGAGAGGACTTTTCAGCCTGGAACCGGATCTCCTTCCAGGTATATCCCGAATTCAGGGGATTCCGTAAGCTTTATCTGACCATTATTCTGCACAATGAGGGCAATGTGCCCGACAAATACGGCAAGGAAGGATGGCATACGGTGATGCTCAAAAACAACCAGTGGAACAAGATGGTCATGGAGATACCCCACCTTCCGCACGACAGGGTGACGGGTATCACATTGAGTTACGGTCTTCAGGGAAATGAACCCGATGCCTCCGACACCATCGCCTATTATGTTGACAACCTGATGCTGGAAACAGTGGAACCCGATGATTATGAAGGCTGGGATACCGGCCGGTTCATTTCATTCTCTCATTCGGGTTACAACACCGGCGACTCCAAAACGGCCTTTACCTCAGTGGATGGACCGGAAAACTATCAGGTGGTGGATGTTGCTTCCGGAAAGACGCTCCTCGAAAAGCAGGTGGTCAGGCAGCGCGGCAGGACCGGGGATTTCGCCGTTTTCGATTTCACCGAACTCCGGAAACCGGGCCGTTACCGCATCGTTTATGGTGAAACCTCTTCGGAACCCTTTCCGGTAGCCCAGGATGTGTGGCTTCCGGTCATCGAAAAGATTACCAACCAGTTCTACCTGCAGCGTTGCGGTTTTGACCAGCCGGGGATCCACCTGAAATGCCATACCGACTGGTATACCCTCCACAACGGGGATACCATTGTGCTGGCAGGCGGATGGCACGATGCGGGCGATCTCTCCCAGTCTTACTGGCAGACCGCCAGCGCCACGGCGGCATTTTTCAGGCTGGCACGCCATTATGAAAAGAGAAATCCGCGCCTCTCCTCACGGTTGACCGAAGAGGGATTGTGGGGACTGGAATGGATCCACAGAAACCGCTTCGACGGCCTGCAGGTGATCAGCTGGACCACCCACGACAGCCATACCGACGGCATTATCGGCAATTTCGACGACAAACATGTGCAGCCGGGCAACAGAGCCAGCACCAACGATAACTACCATGCCATCATCGCCAATGTGGAAGCAGCCCTGACCCTCGCCGGTACAGACCCCTCCCTCTCGGAAAAATCACGGCTCTTCGCCGGGGAAACCTGGCATCTGCTGGCTGACCTGCCTCAGCGCTGGAATACCGAAAAACTGGCCCTGGCCCTGCTCGCCGGAACCAAACTCTACAGCCTCACCCCCGGAGAAAATATCAAAGCACATATAGTGGCTTATGCCGATTCTTTGCTGGCGCTGCAGCAATCAGCACCTACCGGCTGGGAAATCCCCCTCCGGGGATTCTTCTATGCCAACAGGAGCAAAGAACAGTTTTTCGGTTATAACCACAGCTGCGTCGCTGCTTCCCCGGTGCTGGGACTGGTTGAATTGTGCCGCCTCTTCCCGGAAGATGAAAAATACCCCGAATGGCTGAACGCGGTGAAAAACTATGGCCAGTACCTGAAAACGACAGCCGCCTTTACGGCACCCTACCATATGATTCCTGCCAATATCTACAAATTGACCGGATCAGCCGATGATGCCCAGATCGTCCAGGGGGTCAGGCTCGACAGCCTGCACTACCTCCGGATGTTCCCGGTATGGCACGCCTTCAGGGGCAACAGCTCCGTAATCCTCTCCCCCGCCACCGGACTGGCGGCTGCGGGGAAGCTGCTCGGCGATTCTGAAATGGTGAACATCGCCCGGTCACAGGCCGAATGGATGCAGGGAAAGAATCCCTTCAGCCAGAGCCTGATGTATGGCGAAGGGTACCGCTTTTCACCCCAGTATGCCGTATTCACCGGTGATATCACAGGCGGCTATCCCGTGGGCATCCTGACCCGCGATGACCTCGACATCCCCTACTGGAAAATGGCCGTGCTCCATAACTACAAGGAGCTGTGGGGACAGCCCGCCTTCCGCATGATGGAACTGATCTATAACCTGTACAACTGAAAGTGTAACCGACCTTTTAATGAATCAAGAAAAAAGCATATGAAGCATTTAATAAAAATATCACTGTTCTTCTGTGCCGTGTGTCTGCTGGTTGGACCCGGCGTACTACCGGCCCGTGCCGGCGGTCCCTCGAAGGTGGAGATCCGCCGGGAAGCGGGGAAATACAGCTTTTATGTCAACGGGGAGCTCTTCAACCTGAAAGGGGCGGGAGGAGGAGGCAGCCTGGTTGCCCTGCATCAGGCCGGAGGGAATGCCCTCCGCACCTGGAGTCCCAACAACGGACAACAGCTCCTTGATTCGGCTGCGAAATACAATATTATGGTGGCCATGGGCATCGGCATGGGCCAGGAACTCCACGGCTTCAACTATAATGATACGGCTGCCGTGGGCAGGCAATACCGCCGTAACACCGGATTTATCGACCAGTACAAAAACCACCCCAACCTCCTTTGCTGGGTGGTCGGCAATGAACTCAACCTCAGCCCCGACAGGCGGGTACCCGTAAATCCCAAAGTCTATGACGCCCTGAAGGATATCGTGGATTACATCCACCGTACCGATCCCCATCATCCGGTGACCACCGCCTTTGCCGGTGCTTCACGCGAACATATCGCCGTGGCAATGCAACGGTGCCCCGGCCTCGACTTCATCTCCCTGCAGGTATATGGCGGACTGGCACGTATTCCCGAAATGGCGAAGGCCGCGGGAGTGACCATACCCTATGCCGTCACCGAATACGGCCCCATCGGCCACTGGGAGATGCCCCGCACCGCCTGGGGCAGGGAAATCGAGGAAACCAGCTCCGCCAAAGCCACCGGACTCTACGACAGAATCCGGAAAGGACTGGTGAACGACCCCTCGGGCCTGGGGCTGGGGGGCTTCGCCTTCCTCTGGGGCCAGAAACAGGAACGCACCCCCACCTGGTATGGTATCTTCCTTAAGTCGGGAGAAGCTACCGCCGTTGTCGATGAACTCACCCGCTACTGGACCGGCCAATACCCCGATAACCGGGCTCCCCGTGTCGATTCCCTTAAAATGGAGGAGAAAAACGCCGTCGATAACCTGTACGTGGCCCCGGGAAAGGAATGTACCGCCAGGGTGTATGCCTCCGATCCCGAAAATGACCCGCTCACTTACCAATGGGTAGTCCTGAAAGAGGTGGTCCAGCGTAGCGAGGGCGGCGCCCGCGAAGTGGAACCCGGACCCATGGAGGTCAGGGTGACGGCCCAACGGAACGGAGAAATCCGCTTCATGGCTCCTTCAGAAGCCGGCGAATACCGCCTCTTTTCCTATCTCTTCGACGGCAAAGGTAAAGCCGGCACCGCCAACTTCCCCTTTTGCGTCAAATAATTCCGTGAAATCAGGCCGGACCTTGAACACCGGCATCAGGGAACTCCTGATCCGTTTCCGGGAGAATCCTTCCCGTTTGAGCCTGTGCACGACCACCCGCACTTTCACCCATTGCAACTGATAACCATTCAAAGTACAATATTATGATAATTCAAAAATTCAGAACACTCCTCCTCCTGGCACTGGCCCTGGGAACATGGCCGGCCCTGGCAGCAACGGTCAGGGATGCTTCAGTATACACACTGAAACCCGGCGATCCCGAAGCCCTCTGTTTCACCCCTGAGAAATTCGCCATCAAACCCGACGGGAAAAGCGACGTTTCCGATGCGCTTCAGGAAGCCATCAACCAGGTCAAACGGGAGAAGAATTTCGGCATTCTCTTCATTCCGGAGGGAAAATACCGGATCAGCCGGACCATTTACATTCCGCCGGCGGTGAGGCTGATTGGCTATGGCGCCAGCCGGCCGGTTTTTATACTGGGAAAGAACACCCCGGGGTATCAGCAGGAGGTTCCGGGAGATAAAGGAAAGGCCAACTACATGTTCTGGTTCACCGGAAACCTGGTGGCTCCCGGCGATGAACCCAGGGATGCCGGAGCAGGCACATTTTACAGCGCCATTTCCAATATCGATTTCACCATTGAGGAGGGAAATCCTCATGCCGTGGTGTTGCGGACCCATTTCGCCCAGCATGGTTTTGTGAGCCATTCGGTGATGAATATCGGCAAGGGGAAAGCCGGCATTTTTGACGTGGGCAACGAGCTCGAAAACGTGACCTTCCTGGGTGGGGAATATGGTATTTACACCTACCGGACCTCACCGGGATGGCCCATGATGATCGTGGATACCCGCTTTGAGAAGCAGCGCAGGGCAGCCATTCTCACCTATGAGGCGGGACTGGCCATCGTGAAGATGCACGCCAGGGGAGTTCCCGTGGTGGTCGAGATGGGCGAGGATAAACCTGACCGCCTCTACATGGAAAACTGCCTCTTTGAGAATGTGACGGAGGCTGCCATCAAGGTCAGCATGGAAAATAACACCTTTACCCAGGTCAACCTTCAGCATATCGATTGCAGCCAGGTACCCGTACTGGTCAGCTTTAGCATTAGTGGCAGAAAAGTCAACGGGCCGTCAAAAAACTATCAGGTCAGGGATTTCACCTACGGACTGACGATGAAGGATTTGGTATCGGATTCCCGGATGGAGACCCTATCCGGCCTGGTGCCGGCAGAGAAGGTTCCGGCAGCGCTCACCCCGGAAATTCCGGCCCTGCCGCCCATGGCGGAGTGGGTGAACATCAGGCAGCTGGGCGCCGCCGGGGATGGTGAAACCGACGATACCCCCATCTTCCGGGAAGCCCTGGAGAAGTACAAGACCATTTACGTTCCCCAGGGGTGGTACCGGATCACGGGAACCCTGAAGATGAAACCCGGCACCCGGATCATCGGACTGCATCCTTTTGCCACCCAGCTGGTGCTGAAGGAGAGTGAACCGGCCTTCAGCGGTTTCGGGGCCCCTGCGCCCATGGTGGAATCCTCGGCAGGAGGCGATGACCAGCTGAATGGCATCGGCCTGAATACCGGGGGCTACAACTACCGGGCGGTCGGCTGCAAATGGATGGCCGGCGAGCAGTCGCTCCTCAACGATGTCAAGTTTGTCGGGGGTCATGGCACCATGCGCAAACCGGAAGCCTCAACTGGCACGGGGCAGGTTACACCCCGCCAGGATATGACGGGCCAGGGCGCCACCGGACAACCGGCGATGGCGCCGGGTGGTACCGGTCAGGGGGTCGCCGGACAGGCCACCCAGGGGCAGAATCCCCAGGCACAGGGTCCTCAGGGGCCGCGCACCGGTCAGGGACGCCCCCAGGGCAGAGGCCCCGCCATCAGCTCCCCCACCTCACCCGTGGCAGCCCAGGGTTTAGACCTGGCCTGGGACAACCAGTACTGGAGCCTCTGGATCACCAACAACGGCGGAGGCATCATCAAGGACATCTGGACCGCCAATACCTATGCGGCCAACGGCCTTTACGTGAGCAACACCTCCACCCCCGGCAGGATCTACGCCATGTCGCTCGAACATCACGTGCGCTATGAAGCCCGCTTCGAAAATGTGCAAAACTGGAAAATGATGGCCTTCCAGTTCGAGGAGGAGGGACGCGAAGGTAAAGAGTGCCAGATGATGGAAATTTCCAACTGCCGGGACCTTCTGTTTGCCAACCTCTGGATGTACCGGGTCATCCGGGTCAACACCCCGAAACCCTATGGCATTACCCTCCGCAACAGCCGGAACATCGATTTCCGCAATATGCACAACTATACCCAGGTGCTGCAGGTCATCGAGTTTCCCGTATATGATGCCAACAGGGAACTGCCGGTATATCCCTGGGATTTCGCCCGCCTGACGGTCACCGGTAATGAACCGGGAAAACTCCGGCTTCCTGAGGTTCCCGGAAAAATGGAGAAACTGGCCGGGGGCTTCAGCTTCACCACCGGTGCCACCAGCGACAGCAAGGGAAATGTATACTTCTGCGAAACCCGCCTGAAAAAAATCTACCAGTGGTCGGCAGAAACCGGACAGGTGCGCCTGCTGGCCGATTACCCCTACAAGCCGCTGACGCTGGCCACCGATACCAAAGACCGACTCCTGGTTGTCTTCCGTTATGATCCGCAGCCCGGACTGATGGTCAACGGACAGCAGGAAAGGGTGAAGGTCCTTCCCGATGACAATCCCATGTACAGCGGCTGGGGAAATGGCGGCTGGGCCGCCTGGGCTTATGCTGTTGATCCGGAGAACCCCGACGAAACCATCACCCTTTTACCCCGGGTCGCCAACACAAAAATTACGAAAGTCGAAAGGGTTTATCATCCCTCCTCCCGCTGGCGGTACGACTTCGACAACATCGTCACCTCCATGCCCGACTCCTCTTTCGTGGCCCCCGACGGGGTGACCATCATCCCCGAAACCTACGACATCTACCGCTCCACCACCCTGACCCGCACCGCTCCCGGGGAGAAGCTCTTCGTGGCCGACGAAAACCTGAAGCGCACAGTGGAACTGACCGTGGACAAACAGGGCAGAGCCTCAGGAATGAAAGAGGTGCATCTCCGGGGGGAATATACCTCGGTCGTCGACAAAGCGGGCAACCTCTACCTGGCCGACGGGCAGATCTTTGTCTTTGATCCTTCCGGAAAGGAGATCCGCAGGATTTCCCTGGAAGAACGCCCCATCTCCATGACCATAGGGGGCAAAGAGGGGAATACCCTGTTCGTAACCACCCGCACCGCCCTTTACGGCATGCTCCTCAGATAAGCAGCTTCCCGCATGCAGCCACCGGCAGACGGATGAACCTGACGGGACAGCGAATCTGACGGGGCCAGGGAGCCTGAAAGGACCACATAGCCTGAAGGAACTATCGGCCCGGGAGCTATAAAGGCTTGCAGAACAGAACAATTACTATAGTTAAAAACTTCAGGATAAACCCTGAAACAATCTACTGACCCATTATGATCATCAAAAATATCTCAGCTATTCTCTTTTCCGCGGCACTGATACTTTCAGTCACCGTTCATACCGGTGCCTCCGGTACCGGCACTTATGCCCCGGAAAAAACAGAAACCCAAACGAAGGGGAGCCCTACCGTTGCAGAGAAGGAAAAACCGGTGACGGCCAGGGAAGACTCCCTGCTGTTGCCCACCTATGTGGTTCTGCCACCCAATCCGATGCCACGCTTTTATGAGGGACAGGCCCACCAGGGCGTCCAGCGCCACTACTACCCCTATCCCATGAACGATAACCTTACCCGGACCAGGGTCGACAAGAACTACCACATCGTTTATCTGGAGAATGAATACATCAGGATCGGCATCATGCCCGGACTGGGAGGGCGCATTTTTGAGGCGGTGGACAAGACCAACGGTTACAACTTCTTCTACCGCCAGCATGTCATCAAGCCTTCGCTCATCGGGATGGTGGGCTACTGGATCTCGGGGGGCAACGCCTGGGGCTATCCCCACCACCATGGTCCCCATACCGTAGAGCCCATGGATTACCAGGTGGAGAACCATGCCGATGGAGGTGCCACGGTGTGGATCTCCCATATCGAAAAGATGCACCGGCTGCGGGTACTGCTGGGCTATACCGTCCGGCCCGGCTCCTCCACCGTGGAAATGACCATCAGGCCTTACAATCCCACACCTTACACCTGCTCGTTCCTTTTCTGGGCCAATCCCTCGGTCCATGTCGACTCTACCTATCAGGTCATCTTTCCCCCGTCGGTGGAATATGTCACCCAGCACCACAAGACCGAAATGACCTCCTGGCCTGTTGCCGACAGCCGTTACAACCGTTATGACTATACCGGAAAAGACATCAGCCTGTGGAAGAACACCGGCGTGCCCTCCTCCTTTTTCTCGTGGAATCCCCAGGAGGATTTCTTCGGGGGGTATGACCACGGCAAGGATGCGGGAACCGCCTGGATCGGGAACCATTATACCTCACCGGGCATGAAATACTGGGCCGACGGGAACAACCCCGCCGGGAGGATGATCAACGACGGGCTCACCGACAGCGACGGACAGTACATTGAGCTGATGGCCGGCGCCTACACCGACAACCAGCCCGATTACAGCTGGCTGCAACCTTATGAGAGCAAGGATGTGACCATGACCTGGTTTCCCATCCGCAACCTGGGAGGCATGAAGGAGGCCAACCTGAACGGGGCCCTTAACCTGGAAGCCAGTGATGACGGTACCGTCTCCTTCAGGGTCAACGCCACTCACCGGTTTCCGGGCGCCAGAATCACGCTCTGGTATGGCAACCAGGAGAAATTCACCCGTACCGCCGACCTCAGTCCGGCTGCTCCTTTTTCAGCAGAACTCAGGTTACCGGCACCTCTGGTAAAAAAGGAGATCCGGTTGTTGGTGACTGACCGGGACGGGAAATCCCTGCTGGAATACCGCCCGCAGGAGCCTCCGGGGCTTCCCAAACCGGCGGCACTCACCTCACCCCCCAAACCGGAGGAGGTACAAACCACAGAGGAGCTTTATCTGCACGGCCTCAGAATCAACCAGTTCCACAACGCCTCCCTCGATCCGATGCCTTACTATTCTGAAGTGCTGAAGCGCGATTCCAATGATTACCGCGTCAATACCCAGCTGGGGCTTCTCTATGCCAAAGGGAAGCATTTCGAGGCGGCGGAGAGCCTTCTGCTGCGGGCCGCCGGGCGGATCACCATGCGCTATACCCGCCCCATGGAGAGTGAAGCCCTCTACTACCTGGGGGTGGTGCAGCGAAAACTCAACAAGCGGAAAGATGCCTACGACCACCTCTTTGCGGCCTCCTGGAACGGAGGCTGGCACACCCAAAGTTACCACCAGCTAGCAGAAATGGACTGTGAAAACGGCGACTTTTCCACCGCCCTCGACCATATCAACAGGGCCCTGAGTACCAATATCCATCACGTCAGGGGACTCGGACTGAAGGTAATCATCCTTCGCAAGCTGGAGCGACCGGAGGAGGCGGAAAAGCTGGCCCGTGAGATCCTGGCGGAAGATCCCCTGGATTATACCGCCCGCAATGAACTGGCCCTGATCTTCAGGGCCCGCGGGATGGAACAGGAAGCCGGTTCCTGGTTAGCTGACCTGGAGAAGATCATGGCCGGCAGGGTGGAATCTTATCTTGAGTTATCCACGTACTATGCCAGTGCGGGATGCTTTGCCGAGGCTGCGGAAATTCTCGGCCGGCCTGAAAAAACAGGGGAACAGTATCCCCTGTTGTACTATTACCTGGGGTATTATCATAACAGGATGAATAACCCGCAGAGGGCGGAGGTGTACTATTCCATCGCCCGCACAAAGCCCCACGACTACTGTTTCCCCTTCAGGGAAGAGAGTGCGGAAGTGCTGGGGGATGCCCTGAAAGTTCATCCCGGGGATGCCATGGCGCTTTATTACCTGGGCAACCTCTACTATGAACAGCGTCCTGAAAAAGCGGTGGAACTCTGGGAAAAGGCATTGGACGCCGACAACAGCTTTTACATTGTCTGGAGAAACCTCGCCCTGGCCGCCCGCGAACATGGCAACGACCTGAAAAAGAGTATTACCCTCTATGAGGAGGCCTTCAGGCGCAACCGCTCCGATACCCGGCTGATGTTCGAATATGACCAGGTGCTGGCCGACTCCGGGGAAACACCTGCCTCCCGGTACGACAAAATCTTCAGAAACAACAGGGAGGTCTCCTCCCGGCACAGCGGCACCTACCTTCGGGAGATAGAACTGCTCCTCTTCCTGGGAAAATATGATGAAGTGGCGGGCATCATCGAAAACACCCAATTTGTGGAATCCGAGGGCAGCCGCACCTTCAGGGATGTCTGCCAGAACACCTACATCCTGCAATCACAGGGAAAATTCAAAACCGGGGATGTGACCGGGGCCATAGTCGATATGCAGAAGGCGCTCGACTTTCCGATAGGCCGGTGGGGCAGTGAACGCAGGGCACAGATGAACTACCTGATGGGGACCTACCTGGAGAAAGCCGGGAAAACGGAAGCAGCCACCGCCAGCTACAGGGCTGCCGCCTCAGAACCGGCCGACCGCACAGAATACCTCTATGAAAAGGGACTGGCCCTGCTGAAACTGGGAGAGGAGGAGAAAGCGGCGGAACAATTCAGGATGTTGTCGGATCTGGCGGAAAGCAGGGGCGACAATGATGCCTTCCGCTCCTTCGAAGGCGGAAGCGCCGGAGCCGCCCGCAATGCCCAGAACGCCTACCTGAAGGGTCTCGCCCTCCTGAGCCGTAACAATCCAAAAGAAGCCCGGGCGCAGTTTGCCCATGCCCTGGAGCTCAATCCCGCCCACCTCTGGGCTCATATCAGGCTCTCCGGTAACTAAATCCGGATAGACCCATGCCCTTATAAAATCAGACCTCTTCCCCAAGGGGTCTGATTTCTTTTTTGGACCATGACAAACATCCAATGCGGATAGGCATTTAAGGCATACCTTTGTACAGGCCTGATTTCACCGGTGCAACTTTTGACCGGTCAGGGCTCCGCCTCCGGAGAAAGAAAAGGATCAGGAACTTGATTTTAATAAAACAGCTTTATGAGACGCAGGGTTCGGAAAATCCTCATGGTGTTTGCAGTTCTGGCGGCAGGATGTCCGCTGACGGGTTTATCAAAGGATGCAGAAGCCATTCCGCAGGAAACACCCGGTCGTATCCATGTCAGCATGGAACTGGTCAGCAGTTATATCTGGAGGGGAGTCAGGCAGGGGAATGGGCCGGCGCTTCAGCCCACCGTGGAATTCACCGCCGGAGGCTTCACGCTGGGGGCCTGGGGTTCCTATTATTTTGCCGATCAGAATCACTCGGAGGCTGATCTGTATGCGACTCTGGACCTGGGCGATTTTACCGTGGGACTCATGGATTATTACTATTCGGGAACGACGTGGTGGAACACGGCCAGCCATGCTTTTGAACTTCATGGGGGCTGGGCCCCCGGAAGATGGTCGCTGGAGGCCAATTACACCTTAAATGACGGGGCGGGAGCGGCAGGGGGTGACCTCTATTTCGAGACGGGGTTCACCACAGGCAACATCCACCTGTTTGCAGGTGCGGGCACGGGCTGGCATACCCCCGACGGCAACTTCGGAATCTGTAACCTTGGCCTTTCCACCACCCGGAAGATTAAAATCACCGACCACTTTTCCCTGCCCCTGACCGGTAGCCTGATCCTGAATCCTGCCGACGAACGACTCTTCGTGGTGGCTGGCTTCTCCCTGTGACCGGTATCGGGGTAAACCCCTCCCCCTCCCTCGCAGGTTACTTTTCCTTCTTCGGGCTGACCGGAAATGGAGTATTACCCCTGACCACGGATTCACGGTAACGCTGTGGATTCATTCCCACTTTTTTCCGGAAGACATAAGAGAGGTAACCGGCCGAATCAAAATTGAGGCTGAAAGCAATCTCCTTTACTGGCAGGGCCGTGTTGATCAGCATCTCCTTGGCCTTCTCGATCTTGAGATTCAGGGTATACTGAAGGGGGGAGATACCGGTGAAGTGTTTGAACGACTTCCTGAAACTGGAATACCCCATGTTCAGGTTACTGGCAATCTCCTCTATCGTAAAACGTTGGTGGATGTTTTCGCGGATCATAATACACCCCCTCTGAATCTGATCATACTCCTTGCTGTTATGGCACTTCTGCCTCACTATAGAATGCATATGGCCAAGGATATGAAGCAGTATGCCGATCAGAATATGCTGCGAACACAACTCTTTTTCCCTGGCATAATAAATCATTTCCTGAAAGAGCTCCACAATCCGGTCATTGATTCCTACATGCAGGATGGGGTCTTCAGGGTTCACCAGCGTGTTGAGATATCGGGGAAAATAATTGCCGTCGAAAGTGACCCAGTACTCATCCCATCCCGTTTCCCTGTCGGGCTGATAACTGTGCCATTCCCTCGGAAAAAGGAAGAAGACATCACCTTCCCTTATTTTCCGGGAAGCCGGAAAACGGTGCGACATCAGGGAGCCCTCCCCCCGTTTGATGTAAACCAGGGCACTTACATCCAGGATCCTCCCGGTTTCCGGATTAAAATGAAACGTGGCTGGGTGACCCTCGGCCGGATAGACCGAATTAGGCTTGATAGAATGGAATCCCACCCCCTTAATATACATATCAAGTTGAAGATCAATATCGTTGACCGTAAGATAATTGATGATCGATTCGATACTTCTTTCTGAAAGGTGGGACTTTATGACCATGGAATTGTTCCAGTTGTTGGTTGTAATAACTAAGGTTACAGTAAACTTTCCTTTCCCAACAAAGATAGATTTTTTTGACCAATTTTTGCCAAAATTCAATATCAGAATATCAATTCTTGGCATTCAGAAACGGTAGAGGGAAATAACTTTGTTAATAGCTGTTAATAGCTGGCAGTTTTTGACTATAGTACTATTAATGTTCAAGCAGAATTATCCGTTTGATAAATAAGACACCAATCAATTTATCATAATAAATTAATGCATTACTAACTAAACTTTAGCATTATGAGGCAAAAGGTAATTTTATGTATTCTGTTATGTCTGACCATGGCATTGGAAGGATTTTCCCAGGTTTCTGTATCCGGGAAAGTTTCAGATGACACGGGAGTTGGACTTCCCGGGGTCAATGTCATTGTGAAAGGCACGATGATGGGAACGCTGACCGACTCTAACGGTTCGTATGTGTTGCAGAATGTTCCAGGAGGAAGTAAAGCTGTTCTGGTATACTCCTTTGTGGGTTTTGACAGCCAGGAGGTTTTAGTGGGTAACCAGACGGTCATCAATGTGATTCTGAAAGAAGAGGTATCGGAGATCGATGAAGTGGTGGTGGTGGCCTATGGGACTTCCAGGAAGAAGGATCTCACCGGATCGATCTCCACGGTAGATGGGAACCTGATCGCCAAGCAAGCCAATTCCACGATCACCCGTGCCCTGGAAGGAGCAGTTCCCGGGTTGCAGGTGGCCGCAGTCGACGGTCAGCCCGGTTTGGATATGGGGATTCGTCTCAGGGGTATTGGTACGGCCAGTCAGAACAACTCGAATGCTCTGGTGGTGATTGACGGGGTGCCGGCGCAGCACGACAACCCGCTGTCGACCATCAACGCAAAAGATATTGAAAGTGTTACTGTATTGAAGGACGCTTCATCCACTGCACTTTACGGATCAAGGGGCGCTAACGGAGTCGTCGTGATCACCACCAAGAAAGGTAAAAGCGGGGATGCTAAGATTTCTTTTGAAGGCCGATGGGGAGTCAACCAGGTGGGACCCTATCAATACGATAAAATCAACAAACCGGAAGACATCTATGAGTTTGCCTGGCTCGCAATATACAATTCAGTAAGGTATGGTGTGGACGGGTCAGGGATTTCGAAAAACTACACGACCAACCTGAAGAACCCCAACATGTCGCATGAGGATGCCGCAACCTTTGCCAGTTCCCACCTCTTCGACTATACGGGTTCCACCACCAAGTTCACCCGCAATGCCCTGGGCAACTGGATGCTGTACAATGTTCCGGGAGCAGTTTACACACCGACAGGTTCGGGGGCTACCGCCAGTGCCACCATGTCGGGGGCCTATCTGGTCAACACCGATGGCCAGCTCAATCCCGATGCAGAACTGCTGTACAATGACTACTATGACAAATATGTGCTGGAAAACCGCTTCCGGCAGGAATACAATCTTTCAGCCAGAGGGGGTAACGATAAGACCGACTATTTCTTCTCGCTGGGATACCTCGAGGATCCCTCCTATATCCGGGGTTCACAGTTTGGTCGCTACAGCGGCCGGGCCAACGTGAATGCCCAGCTTTACGATTGGATCAAAGTGGGAACCAATGTAGCCTATTCCTGGCGTGAAACCCAATCCTCAGCCACCCGATACGGCCGCAATCCGGGATCTGCAACGGCCAATCCTTTCCGGTACATCAACGGGCACAACCAGTTGACCCAGTTGTATGCTCACGATAAAAACGGGAATTACATCTACGAAAACGGGGAAAAGAAAGTACATGTTTTTGCAGGGGATACCTATTCACCACTGGGATTGACTACGACTTCCTATGGATCGACCAACATCCTTTATATGCTCGATACCGACAAGGACATCCGTAAATCAAGCGATATTGTGACCCGGTCGTATGCCGAGATCAAGCTGATGAAGGACCTGCTCTTTACCACCAACCTGGGTCTGGAGAAATACCATGAGACCCGTACCCGTTACTGGAACAGCAAAACCGGCCAGGCCGCCGGTACCGGAGCTTTCGGTAAGAGTTACCAGAATGTGACCATATTGAATACCCAGCAGTTGCTGAATTACACCCGTGCCTTTGACAAACACCAGGTGAACGCCATGGCAGGCCATGAGTTCAACAAGTATTTCCTTGAGAACCTCAATTATAATTCAGCGTATGAACTGATTCCGGGTTTTGTCTCTTTCGCCAACTTTGTCGGCCGGTATACGGGAGGAACCTTTTCGTCACCCGGCGGTAGTGAAGCCAAGAATGCCATGGAGAGTTACCTGGGTCGTGTCAATTATATCTTTGACGAAAGGTATTATGCCGAAGCTTCTCTTCGCTACGATGGTTCTTCGAAATTCAAAAAAGCCGAGAACCGGTGGGGTACTTTCTGGTCACTGGGCGGTGGTTGGAGAATCACTGGCGAGAGCTTCATGGAAGGGACCAAAGGATGGCTTGATAACCTGAAGCTGCGGGCCAGCTATGGGGTCATCGGTAACCAGAACGGTATCGGAAACTATTCAGGTTACCTGACCTGGGGATATGGTGCCACTTACGCCCAAACCACAGCAGGAAATGGTATTCCGGCCAGTCTTACCCTGTCGCAGGGTAGTTTCCCCAACGATGAACTGACCTGGGAAAATACCCATACCTTTGATGCCGGTCTTGACTTCAGCCTCTTCAAACGGGTATATGGTACCATCGATTTCTACAACAAACTCAATGTGAACGCCATGTGGGATCAGCCGATTGCCCTTTCACTTGGTCAGGCCAGTCTGCTGAGAAACTCAGCTAAAATCCAGAACCGGGGGATTGAATTGGAAGTGAATGTGGATATCATCAAGAAAAAAGATGTGTTCTGGACGGTGGCCTTGAATGGCTCCCATTTTACCACCGTACTGAAGAAAGTTCCGCCCGGAGTGGGATCAGCGGCATTGGACGGAAACTGGACGGCAACGGCCGACGCCTGGGCCATTGCAGGATCGGGCACTTCCAGCGGGGTGACCTACCTCCGTGGAATCGATAAAGACTATTACAACCTCTACATCTTCAAATATGCAGGTGTGGATGAAAATTCCGGCCTTCCCCTCTTCTACCATAAAGTGACAGAAGAGGACCATACCAAGAATCTGTTCAAGGAAATGCCGGTGGGCAGCGATGCCAAAACAACCAATTATTCTATTGCCTCGCGTTACGAGGTGGGCAGCGCCATCCCCGACTGGATCGGCGGTTTCACCACTACCTTCAGGTACAAGAATTTCGATTTCACCGGGATGCTGGCCTACCAGCTCGGCGGTAAATTCTATTCCACGGAATACGGCAACGGCATGTACCGTTCCGATGCGATCGGAGGTACCCTCTCCGCTGAGCTGATCGGCAATACCTGGACCCCGGACAATACGAATGCCAAATTCCCGATGGCGATGTACGGGAATACATACGGTGACGGTTCAACTTTCGGAAGCTGGCTTTATACCGACATGGCCCTTTTCAATGCGTCTTACCTGAACGTTAAAAACCTGACGCTGGGATATAACCTCCCCGAAGTGCTGCTCCAGAAATATAAAATCAGCAACCTGCGGCTTTATGTTTCGGCCGACAATTTGTATATGCTCACCTCTCACTCCGGAATTGATCCGCGCATGTCGCTGGTCGGAGGCTTTGACGTGGGGGCCTATGCCTACCCATCGATGCGGACCATCTCTTTTGGTGTTAACCTTGATTTTTAATGAACCACTAAAATCAGTAATTATGAAAAACAAAATATTCGGACTATTGCTTCTTTCGGTCATGATATTCTTCTCATGTTCCGAAGAACTGGAAGTAACGCCCCCCAACAACATCGTTGACGAGCAGATCAAGGAGATCCTGACCTCGGGAGATACGGTGAAAATCAAGGCGATCATGGAAGGCATGGCCAACAACATGCCCAAAATGTTCAACACCAGCGGCATCAGCGGTGCCGGAACCGCCGACGGGCGTTACCGCTCCTGCCAGGGTATGGATGCTATGCGTAACCTCGAAGGCAACGATATCGTTTTCGGTGCCAAGAACCTCTCCATTTTCGGATCGGATGAATACTATCTCCGCGACTTCACCTCGACGGCCGTCGACAAGAACTGGGCCTACTGGCAATCCTCGTGGTCGATCATCACCACGGCCAATAAGATGCTCAATAACCTCGATGACGCGATCGTAGGAAACAGCAAACACCTGAAAGAATACAAAGCCAGAGGCCTGGTGGTGCGTGCCTATGCCTACAATTACCTGATGGAGAATTACCAGGATGCCTACCTGCAGGGCGGGAAGGATAAGTTGGGAATCATGCTTTATGATTACTATTCACCGCTTCAACCCAGTAAACCCCGTGCATCAGCGGTGGATACCTACAATTTTATCAAGAAAGACCTGCAGGATGCCGTAACCCTTATGACCCAGGCCGAAAAGGGGTTCACCACCACGGTGCTGACCGACATTGACCTGGGGGTGGCCCACTTCCTGCTGGCCCGGGTGGCCCTGATCACCGGCGACTGGGCTACCGCCATCTCTTCGTGCGATGCCATTCTGGCCAAATACCCCAACCTGATGGGCGAGAATGTGTACGGTGGCACCAAAAACGTGGGTACAGCCGCCGTTCCTGAAATCCGACCGGAAACCAACGGGTTTTTGTATAACAACGTGAACCCGGAAGTCATCCTGGGATGGCCGGTGGGTGAAGCCCTGACGGCCCATAATTCCTGGATGAATCCCTTCGCTGAAGGAAACGGCGGACTGGGAGAAGGGTTTGCCCGGATCGACAACCGGCTGTATGACAAAATCAACCCCGATGACTACCGGAAGAACTGCTTCATGGCTACCGATTTTGGGGATTATAAATACCCCACCAACGGTACGGTCAGGTTTGTTCCGGCCTATACCAATCTGAAGTTTGCAGCCACCCACGGTATTGGCACCAACGACAAGAAAAATGTCGGAACGGTCACCTGTTACTATATGCGCACATCGGAAGTGTTGCTGATGAAAGCCGAAGCCCAGGCTCAATCAGGGAAAGAGGGGGATGCCAAAACCACGCTGAATATTTTGCTGAAAGCCCGCACCAAGGCAGGGGCCACCCCCCTCACCTGCGACACCTATTCAAGCATGGCAGGTATGACAGCACTGCAGATGGTCCAACTGCAAACCCGTATCGAACTATGGGGTGAAGGCGGCCGTGAATTCTTCAATAACAAGCGTTGGGGAATTCCGGTTGACAGGACCTCCTCCGCAAACCATGTGGACAAGGGTAAACTGAGTGTGTCAGCCATGACCCTTCAGATTCCGGAATCGGAAATGCTCTACAATCCGCTTTGCGAGCAGAACTAAACAGTGGTTTAATCAAAAAGAAAAAGGGCGGGGCACGATGCCCTGCCTTTTTTTTGAAACCTGCCGGGTCTTTGGAACCGGAAGAAAAGATTGCTATTTTCAACCTATTTATAAATTATGCAGCGACGCGATTTTATCAAAGGAAGCCTCTTGCTGACAGGAGGAGGAATGATCCTGCTGAACCCCCTTTCCGCCCTTGGGGCTATGGATCAACCCACCAACAGTATCGGTCTGGCCCAACTCTTCAGAGATCCCGGATCCCGTTATCGCCCCTTTGTACGATGGTGGTGGAATGGCGACAAAATTGAAGCCGGAGAGTTGATCAGGGAACTGAAACTGCTAAAAGAGGCCGGAATCGGCGGGGTGGAGATCAATCCCATCTCTTTCCCTTCCACGGGCAATGACCTGGGCAAAAAGTCACTCACCTGGCTCACTGATGAATGGATCGAGTTGTTGCAACTCACTTTTACAGAAGCCCGGAAACTCGGTATGACCTGTGATCTGATCGTCGGTTCGGGATGGCCTTTTGGAGCCGAAACCCTGCCCTATGAAGAACGGGCACAAGTGGCCATCATCAGTGCCGAAAAATTGGAAGGTCCCCGGGTGTATGAAACTTCCCGGTTCAATATTTTCAAAACCGTGGACCCCGGCGTGACCACACCCTACCCGGGGCGCTCCTTCGAGATCCTCTCCCTGAAACTGGTCCCCGACCCGATGAATGGCCTGGATCAGGTGACCGACCTGACCCATATGGCCCAGGGAGAAGTAATGCGGTTCGACATTCCCGAAGGCCCCCATGTACTCTACACGCTCGTCAAAGTCAATTCATTTGCGAGCGTCATCAACGGAGCCCCTGGGGCTGCCGGTCCCATCCTCAACCATATGGATCAAACCGCCGTGAGAAAGTATCTCGATCATATGTCAGATACTATTCAGAAAAAAACAGGCCCCCTCTCCAACCATCTCCGCGCTCTCTTCACCGATTCCATGGAATTGGAAGGGTGTAACTGGACCGGGGACTTTGCTGAAGAATTCCTCAGTCGGCGTCATTACGATATCATGCCCTGGCTTCCCTTTATTATGTTCAAAGTGGGCCGGCTCGGTGCGGTGGTCGATGAAAATTACGGCGTCGCCAAAAGTCCGGAATTCAATGAAGCGCTCAAAAGGGTCCGGTTCGATTTCGAGCTCACCAAGGCCGAATTGCTCCATGAACGGTTTACCCTGACCTATCTTGAATGGTGCCGCGACCTGAAGGTCCAATCCAGGGCACAGGCTTACGGCCGCGGTTTCTTCCCCCTGGAAACCTCTCTGGGCTACGACATCCCGGAGGGAGAATCCTGGACCACCAACTGGCTGAAACACCGCCTGGGCGAAGAGATGCCCGATGAGGACTACCGCCGGGGCCGCGGCTATACCATGATCAACAAATTCGTCTCCTCCGCGGCTCACCTCTCCGGGAAAAGAATCGTCAGCTGCGAGGAAATGACCAATACCTACAACGTCTTCAACACCACCCTGGAACTACTTAAAATCGGATCGGACCAAAGCCTGATGTCAGGAATCACCCATACCGTCTGGCATGGATTCAACTATTCGCCTCCGGAAGCCCCTTTCCCGGGGTGGGTGCAATATGGCTCCTATTACAACGAAAACAACAACTGGTGGCCTTATTTCAAATACTTGAACGATTACAAGGCCCGCATCTCCTCCCTGCTGCAGAATGCCGACATGTTTGCCGACATGGCCATTCTGCCTGCCACCTACGACCTCTGGGGTGAAATGGGCGTCCAAACCGATCCCTTCCCCGAAAAACTCAATGTCCCCTACACCTCCATCATCTGGGAATCGATCAACAAAAACGGGGGAGCCTCCGATTACGTCACTGAAATCATTTTGAGGGACGCCACCATCCAAAAAGGAAAAATATGCTATGGCCGCCGCCAATACGGAACCCTCTTTCTGCCGGAAGTGACCAGCCTCTCTCCCGCTACGCTGACCAAACTCCTCGACTTTATCCGCACCGGAGGCAGGGTCTTCTGTATCGGCAAGGTTCCTGAAAAATCGCCCGGCTTTTACCGGTACCTGGAAAAGGACAAAGAAGTCCAATCGCTGGTTGAACAGCTTAAGGCCTTCCCCGACCGGTTTATCCTTCTGGAGAAACCCACAGAATACAGTTTCCTCGAATGGTACCGGATGGTCATGGTCCAATACGGCCTGCCCCATTATATGGAAATCGAAAATCCCGATCCGTGGGTGATGCAGATCAGGTATAGGGCCGATGACGGAAGCGAAATTTTCTTCTTCGCCAATACCCATATGCACAAAGGGCACCAAACCCTTGTAACTTTCGACAAAACAATCACCCGTGGCCGTTATGGCTGGGTGTTCGAACCCGAAAACGGAACCTGTTGCCGTATTTCACTGAACAACAACAGCTTCGCGATGAATCTCGGACCCGCCGAATCAAGGTTCCTGATCTTCAACAAGGAGAAGAACGGACCAGTTTGGGAACCACTGCCCGAAACGGGTCCCCTGAAAAGAACCCTTCAGAGCGGATGGGAAGTGGAATTGAAGCACAGCCGTGAAGGATGGGTTAGAAAGATCGACATGGATAAGCTCCGGGATCTGAAAGAGACCGAATTTGTCAGTTTCACCGGAACAGTCACCTACCGGATCAAAACCACGGCCGGCAAAATCATACCCCAGTTTCTCAACCTGGGTAAGGTGTGGGGCGTGGCCGAAGTGTGGGTCAATGGAAAGTCATGCGGCGTGAAGTGGTACGGGAACCGGATTTATAAAATCGGAGAACTGTTACATGAAGGGTCGAACGACATCGAGATCAGGGTGATCACCACCATGGGAAATTACATGAAAACCCTTACTGACAATCCCACTGCCCAGAAGTTTACGGTTCGTGGAACCAAAGACCAGCCCATCCAGTCGATGGGACTGATAGGTCCGGTGACTCTCTACCGGAGCAAAGCCTGAAGTGAAAGAGAAACTGAATAAATTCCTTACCATGAACAAAACAAAATTCACACTTTTTATACTGACTTTTTTTCTGTCCTTGCAGCTCGCTGCAAAAGAATACAGGGCATCGATGTTTGGTATCAAGTCGAACGGCACAACCCTGAATACCACATCCATCCAGCAAGCCATCGACTATATCCATGGAAAGGGAGGCGGAACGCTGGTGTTTTATGTGGGTCGTTATCTGACCGGCACCATCCAGCTTAAATCGAACGTAACCCTCAGGCTGGAAGAAGGGGCCATCCTGGTCGGATCACCGAACATTTACGATTACAACATCTTTGTTCCCAATTGTGCGCTGGTCTATGCCGCCGGCCAGGAGAATATCGGGATTACCGGAAAAGGGGTGATTGATGGTCAGGGACGGGAAGTGGCCTATTCCCTCATTGACCAGGTGCATAAAGGCCTGCTCGAAGACCCCCTGAAACATGACCGGCCAGCGTCACGACGGCCCAAAGGGATCTATTTCAGGGAGTGCAACAATGTGGAGATCTCGGGAATCAACATCCGGAACACCGCCGACTGGGTACAGACCTACGACCAGTGCCAAAACCTGAAGATCAACGGCATCACCGTCGACAGCAAAGCTTTCTGGAACAACGACGGTCTCGACATTGTGGACTGCAAAGATGTGTGGGTCACCAACTCTTTCATTGATGCCTCTGATGATGCCATCTGCTTTAAATCGCACGATGCGACCAAAATGTGCGAGAACATTACCGTCCGCAACTGTGTGGCCCGTTCGAGCGCCAACGGAATCAAATTCGGAACGGTGACTTCGGGAGGATACAAGAATATCAGGATCATCAACAACAAGGTGTATGACACTTATCGGTCGGCCCTCACCATTGCCACCCCCGACGGTGGGGTGATCGAGGATATCCTGGTCGATTCTCTGGAAGCTTACAATACCGGCAACGCCCTTTACCTGCGCATCGGCGCCCGTTGGAACAAAGGCCAGGCCGGCTCCATGAACAACATCACCATTCAGAACTTCACCTGCGAAATTCCGGCCGGAAAGCCCGATGCCGGTTACGAATATGAAGGTCCGGTCGAAGACCTGCCACGCAATGTCTCTCCGGCCAGTATTGTCGGAATTCCCGGTCATGACATCACCAACGTGACTTTACGCAACATCCGGATCGTCTATCCGGGCGGCAGCAATCCCCATTATGCCTTCAGAGGCATTAAACCTGCCGATCTCGACTCGATTCCTGAAATGGAAGCTGCCTATCCCGAATTCTCCCAGTTCAAAGAGTTACCGGCATGGGGCTTCTATGTCCGTCATGCCCAAAATGTCACCTTTGAAAACGTGACCCTCACCGCCCTCGATAAAGAGTACCGCCCGGCAGTGGTCCTTCACCAGGTAGAGGGAGCCAGCTTAAGAAATGTACACTATGTGGAACCGGGAGCAAACCGGAAAAAACAGCTCCACATCTATCAATCTTCCGGCATCCGGCAAATGAATCAATAAACATCGGTTAATAAAGTTATCTATATACTACCAGATATGGCAAAACAATTCTCAATCATGCTGTTCCTGGCCCTGCTGACTCTTCACCTGGCGGCCAAGGATTACAAGGTGACCGATTTCGGAGTGAAAGCCGACGGAATAACAATCAATACTGCATCTATCCAGAAAGCGATCGATTTCGTCAGTGAAAACGGAGGCGGAAGGGTGGTCTTTGAAGCGGGCAACTATGTCTCCGGAAGCATCTATGTCAAGTCAAATGTCACCCTTCACCTCGACTATGGAGCCACCCTGCTGGGGTCGACCAACCCGTTTGACTACATCAAGGATAAAAACATCGGCTGGATGTCGCTGGTTTTTGCCTACCGTCAGGAAAACATCGGTATTACGGGCAAAGGAACCATCAACGGCCGAGGGTTTATCACCGCTAATAACATGGTGAATTATATCCACCGCGGCATATACACCGACCCCCTCAAACTCGACCGGCCGAATGAAACCAACCGCCCGCAGAATGTCTACTTCCGCGAATGCAACCAGGTGACCATCACTGGAATCACCCTCCGCGACCCGGCCAGCTGGAACCAGACTTACGACCAGTGCAAAAATGTCTATGTCGAGGGCA
Organism: uncultured Prolixibacteraceae bacterium; assembly: GCA_964552955.1. Lineage (GTDB taxonomy): Bacteria > Bacteroidota > Bacteroidia > Bacteroidales > Prolixibacteraceae > UBA1413. The sequence continues at coordinate 1,175 of CAZKIU010000048.1, read as the reverse complement.
TCACCGTCGACAGCAAATCGTACTGGAACAACGACGGGATCGACATCGTGGATTGCGACGGGGTGGTGATTAAAAACTCCTATTTTGATGCAGCCGACGACGTGATCTGCTTCAAGTCGCACGATGTGAAATCGATCTGTCAGAATGTGGTCGTCGACAACTGTGTGGGGCGTTCCAGTGCCAACGGGCTCAAATTCGGCACCGTCTCACGCGGTGGTTTCCGCAATTTCAAGGTAACCAACCTGACCATTTTTGACACGTTCCGGTCGGCCATTACCTTTGCCGCCGTCGACGGCGGTCTGATCGAGAACATCGTGGTCGACGGGGTACGCTCCATCAACACCGGCAATGTGATTTACCTGCGCATCGGCGACCGCTGGAGCCAGGGGAAAAAACCCTCCATGAACAATATCATCATCCGGAACGTCTATGCAGAAGTACCTTTTACCAAACCCGATGCCGGCTACAACTATGAAGGACCGGTAGAAGACCTTCCCCGGAATATCTCCCCGGCAAGCATCGTGGGGCTCCCGGAATACAAGATTAAAAATGTGACCCTCGAGAATATTGAAATCGTATACCCGGGAGCCGGAAACCCTTATTATGCCAAAAGGGGACTGACACCTGCCGAGCTCGACAGCATCCCCGAAATGAGGGCGGCCTATCCTGAGTTCTCCCAGTTCAAGGAACTTCCGGCATGGGGCTTTTATGTCCGCCATGCTGAAGGGATTATCTTCAAAAACGTCACCCTTACCGCCCTGAAAAAGGATTACCGCCCGGCCATCGTATACGATGATGTCATCAACGGATCGTTCAGTGGAATGGTCTACAATGAACCGGAAAGCAAGGGGAAGGAGCAGCTTTTCCTCTACCGCACCGAAGGAGTAACCCAGGAATAGACGTCTCTTTAAATGAATCAACGAAATGGAGCGCCATGATCCGGAAACCATTCACTACAAGGATGATCAGGGAATTCACGGCTTTTCCAAAGAACTGAAAAAAACAAATAAATATACAGGAATGAAGAAAATCATCATCACAGCGGTGGTTCTGCTGATAACCCTCCATATATCAGCCCAGGATTATAAAGCGTCGTTGTTCGGGGTTAAATCGGACGGTAGTACCCTGAACACCCGTTCCATCCAGAAAGCCATTGACTATATCAGCGAAAACGG
>CAZKIU010000047.1:15406-26959 GCA_964552955.1 uncultured Prolixibacteraceae bacterium | reverse complement strand
ATTGCCCCTGCAACTGGTCGAGGGATGTGGCCACCTGTTCATCGGTCACCGAGAAGAGGAATTTCTCGGAGGCGATGGCGATGTCGGCGCGGGAGTGGACACTGCTCAGGATCATCTCCCCCTCATAGGTTTTGAAGATGGTTCCCTTCTTGGAGAACTTCTGGAGCAACCCGGCCCGATAACCTTCGCTGTAGGTGAAGAAATACTTCCAGTAGATGAACGCGGTCAGGATGACCAGTACGATGACGATAAACCAGCCCCAAAACTTTTTCATGGAATAGTAATTATGATTATTATTCAATCCTGAATTAAGCGTATAACCTCGATTTTTAAGTTGGGAAGATGATTCATTACAATGCCCCAAATATTTTCATCCGAGACAGAATCATATCCATGAATAATCTGATTCCTTAGTCCTACTATTCTTCGGGCATGCTCAATTTCATAATCTGGATCCTCTTTCAATATCCTACGCATTGCCTCGCCAATAATCTCTAAATTTCTCTCTATGGCTCGTCTTAATCGGATATCTTTTAAAAAGGAATCATATGATTTTTCCGTATCGATAAAAAAGGAATCAATTTCTTCAATTGCTAATTTTATGTCATATAGACATTTAAGCACTTTTTCGTTCATAGATAAGCTGCTTTTCACGGTCAACTATACGTCGAAAAATTGGATTTCTTATAGCTTGATTTTCAACCAGATCAACAGGACGTTTTAGAAGTTTTTCAAGTTCCTCCTTAAAGTCCATATAGTTATCAAAGTATCTTAATAAGTCAACTTGTCCGAATTGGACTAACACATCAATATCGCTTAAGTCATTGAATTTGTTAGTCAATACCGATCCGAAAACATAAAATTCCTTAACCCTATGTTTCTCACAAAGTTGTTTTATCGCCTCTATATTTTTATCAATCAGATTCATAAAGCAAATATACGTATTTCATTGCAAATAAAGCTACACCTGCGCCATCAATACATCCCGCCGCGGATCCCGTGGGTGGCCGCCAGGGCCGGGAATCCCTTTCCCCCGTCAGCCGGTGATTTCGGCGTGGTATTCCTGGAGCGACTTGACCTGGTATTTGCCATGCTGCCGGTCGCGGATTCCAAGCGTAGCCGCCAGGGCCGCCGAGGTTGTGGTGATATAGGGAATCTTGTATTTGATAGCGTTCTTGCGGATAAAAGAGTCGTCGTATTCGCTCAGAGGACCGGCTGGCGTGTTGACCACGAGGCTGATCTCCCCGTTTTTGATGGCATCGACGATATTAGGTCGTCCCTCATGCATTTTCAATACCACTTCCGCCTCGATACCATGTTCGGCCAGAAAGCGCTGGGTTCCCCGGGTCGAGATGATTCTGAAGTTGAGCTCCCTGAAGTTGCGGGCTACCTCAATGATCTTATCCTTGTCGCGGTCGGCAATGGTCATCAGTACCGCCCCGCTCACCGGCAGGCTCGTCTGGGTGGCCTCCTGCGACTTGAAGAAAGCCATCCCATAGCTGTCGGCCAGTCCGAGCACCTCACCCGTCGAGCGCATCTCGGGTCCCAGCAGCGGGTCCACCTCGGGGAACATGTTGAAGGGGAAGACCGCCTCCTTTACCCCGTAGTGGCTGAACTTCCTGTCCTTGAGTCCGAACTCCGACAGTTTCCGCCCCAGCACCAACTGGGTGGCGATGTTGGCCATAGAGATGTTGCAGACCTTGGACACCAGTGGCACCGTGCGTGACGCCCGCGGGTTGGCCTCCAGGATGTAGACCACATCCTCGTAGATGGCATACTGGATATTCATGAGTCCTACCACCTTCATCTCGATGGCGATCTGGCGGGTGTACTCCTTGATGGTTTCGATATGTTTTTCGGTCATCACCACAGGAGGGATCACGCAGGCCGAATCGCCCGAGTGAATCCCTGCGTATTCGATATGCTGCATGACGGCCGGCACGAAGGCGTCAGTTCCGTCGGAGAGGGCGTCGGCTTCTGCCTCAATGGCATCTTCCAGAAATTTATCGATCAGCAGGGGCCGGTCGGGCGTCACGTCGACGGCGGCAGCCACGTACTGTTCCAGCATCTTCTCATCGTTGACGATCATCATGCCGCGTCCACCCAGTACGTAGGAAGGCCTCACCATTAGGGGATAACCGATACGGGCGGCGATAGCCAGCGCCTCACTCAGGTTGGAGGCCATGCCCGATTCCGGCTGAGGAATCCCCAAACGGGTCATGATCTGGCGGAAGCGGTCACGGTCTTCGGCCAGGTCGATGGTCTCGGGGGTGGTCCCCAGGATCTTCACCCCCGCGGCGGCCAGCTCGTTGGCCAGGTTCAGGGGAGTCTGTCCCCCGAACTGCACGATCACCCCTTCAGGCTGCTCCTTCTCGTAAATACTCAGCACATCCTCGGCGGTGAGCGGCTCGAAATAGAGTTTGTCGGAAGTGTCGTAATCGGTGGAGACGGTCTCGGGGTTGCAGTTGACCATGATGGAATTGTAGCCCGCCTTGCGCAGGGCGAAAGCGGCATGCACGCAGCAGTAGTCGAATTCGATCCCCTGCCCTATTCTGTTGGGCCCGCCACCCAGGACCATGATTTTTCGGCCCGGCGTCTCCGGGGCGCTGTCGGGGGCGTTATACGTCGAATAGTAATACGCCGCATTCTCCACGCCGCTGACGGGTACCGCCTCCCAGCCTTCCGTGACCCCCAGGGCCCGGCGCTGGTTTCTTATGGTCTCCTCCGGAATCTCCAGTAACCTGGCCAGATAGCGGTCGGCAAAGCCGTCGTGTTTCGCGCGCTCCAGCAAGTCAGCAGGCAACGCTTTCCCCCGGAAGGTCAGGATTTCCTCCTCCAGGTCGACGATCTCCTTCATCTGGTTTATAAACCAGGTTTTGATATGGGTTTTGGCGGCCAGGGTATCTACGGGAACCCCTTTGCGGAGGGCTTCATACATAATGAACTGCCGTTCGCTGGTGGCATGGGTCAGCAAGGCCATCAGTTCTTCGGGCGAACGGCGGTTAAAATCTTTGGCGAACCCCAGGCCGTAGCGGCCCGTTTCGAGGGAGCGGATGGCCTTCTGGAGGGCCTCCTTGTAGTTACGGCCGATGCTCATCACCTCGCCCACGGCCTGCATCTGAGTACCCAGCTTATCGGTGAGACCGTTGAATTTTTCGAAGGCCCAGCGGGCGAACTTGACGACCACGTAATCGCCTGAGGGGGTGTACTTATCGAGGGTTCCCGAGCGCCAGTAAGGCATCTCTGCAAGGGTGAGGCCACCGGCCAGCCATGCCGACACCAGGGCGATGGGAAATCCAGTGGCCTTTGAGGCCAGCGCCGATGAGCGCGACGTGCGGGGGTTGATCTCGATGACCACCACTCTGTCAGATATGGGATCATGGGCAAACTGCACGTTGGTGCCGCCGATCACCCCGATCGACTCCACGATGGCATAGGCATACCGCTGGAGGCGCTGCTGCAGCTCCTCCGTGATGGTGAGCATGGGAGCCGTACAGAAGGAGTCGCCGGTATGGACCCCCATGGGGTCGACATTCTCGATGAAGCAAACGGTGATCATCTGGTTGGTGGCATCACGCACCACCTCGAGTTCCAGCTCTTCCCACCCCAGCACCGACTCCTCGATGAGCACCTGGTTGACGATGCTGGCCGAGAGGCCGCGGCTGGCTACCACGCGGAGCTCCTCCACATTGTATACCATACCTCCGCCGGTGCCTCCCATCGTATAGGCCGGGCGTACCACCACCGGGTAACCCAGTCCGGATGCGACCTTCTCGGCATCTTCCACCGTGTTGACGGCTGTACTCCGGGGCATCTCAATCCCCAGGGACTGCATCATCTCCTTAAAAGCCACCCGGTCTTCACCCCGCTCGATGGCCTCGGGATTCACCCCGATCATCTCCACCCCATATTTATCAAGAATCCCTTTCTTGTAAAGCAGCAGCGACAGATTCAACGCCGTTTGTCCGCCCAGGTTGGGCAACAGTGCATCGGGCCGTTCCTTGCGGATGATCTCCTCCAGCGCATACTCGTTCAGCGGCTCGATATAGGTGATGTCGGCCATCTCGGGGTCGGTCATGATGGTCGCAGGGTTCGAATTGACCAGCACAATCTGGTACCCCATGCTGCGCAGCGCCTTGCACGCCTGCGTCCCCGAATAATCAAACTCGCACGCCTGTCCGATGATGATGGGTCCCGACCCGATAATCAGCACTTTATGAATGTCATTCCGCTTAGCCATGATGTAGTTTTTTAAGCGTGCAATTTAGGCATTTCCGGGGCGCCGCTGAGAAATAAGAAGAGCATTCTGCCATTTTTATAAAAATGATAATAAAAGCAAATATCATTGTAACATTTACTTTTTTCAACAGTCTTATGGGTGGCTGCAATCAGCTTACCATCCCTTTTTTCTTTCCGGAAAGGCAGGGAGGTCTGGTGACCGCCGGGCGACCTGAACGGTCACAAAAACCAGTTTCTAAGGAATTCATTTACTGAACAGTCGCAGATGAAGCATATCACGGAACCCACACGCCTGTTGACCTCCAACCTGAAAATCCCGTCTGGAATTACCTTTCATCACTCCCGGGCATTCTTTGCGTCATGCACGCAGGGATGGCACCGGTTATTCAGGAGGGGCCCCCATCTCTTCAAGGGAGAATCCGTATCGCAGACACTGAATGTCACTTCTCCGTTGAAATCACAGGAGAGTATCGCTGCAGGTGATGTAAGGAGAACCGCTTCAGGTGATGCGGGGCGCGCTATTGCCGGTTATACATGGAGCACCGCTGCAGCTGATGCGGGGCGCACTGCTGCAGGTGATGGAAGAAGCATTGCTGCAGCTGATACGGAGAGCGTCGCTGCCGGTGATGTGGGGAACGTCGCTACCCTTGATGCAGGGAACGTCGCTGCCCTTGATGCAGGGAGCGTCGCTGCCTGTTATGTGGGGAGCACCATTGCTTGTTATGTGGAGAGAGCCGCCGGGAGGCACTGCCCGGTGAGAGCCCGTCTCCTTTTCGCTGCCGTTCTGCTCGGGCTGCTGCTCTTCCCCTTTTCTCCTGCCGGGGCACAGGGATATGAGACCAGGAGCTATAACGTTGGAAAAATCGATGGCAAATCGCCCGAGATTGACGGACAGCTTAATGATGCGGCCTGGTTGAGGGCCACCTGGGAGAACCATTTTCTGGGGCATGAACCTGTCGAAGGTGTGGAGCCGTCGCAACAGACCGAATTTGCCATTCTTTATGATCAATATAATGTCTATGTAGGCATGAAGCTTTGGGATACAGCCCCCGACAGCATTGTCAGGAGGGTAACCCGCCGCGACGACATCGATGGCGATGTAGCGGGTGTGGAGTTCGACTCCTTTGATGACAAGCGCACTGCCTTCGCCTTTGCGGTGACCGCCGCCGGCGTGAAATACGACTTCATTGTCAGCAACGACGGTAACAACGAGGATCCCACCTGGAATCCCATCTGGTGGGCCCAGGTGTCGCACGACTCCCTGGGGTGGTACGCCGAAATGCGCATTCCCCTGACGCAGCTCCGCTTCCGGGAGAGCGGCAGTACCGCGCAGGAATGGGGCATCCAGGCTGTCAGATTTCTATTCCGGAAGGAGGAGACCTCCATGTGGCAGCCCATATCGCGCAAGCAAGCCTCCTTTGTCTCCCAGTTCGGGCGACTCAAGGGTCTCCAGAATCTGGAATCGCGGAAGATTGTCGACATCATGCCTTATGTGGTGGCCAGCACCGAACGCTTTGCGGCTGAAGCGGCCAATCCCTTCCGGGCAAAAGGACACCATGAAACCCTCGATGCCGGTCTCGACGCCAAGCTGGGAGTCACCAATAACCTCACCCTTGACCTGACCATCAATCCCGATTTCGGACAGGTGGAAGCCGATCCTTCGCAGGTGAACCTGAGCACCCACGAGACGTTCTTTGAGGAGCGGCGCCCCTTTTTCATCGAGGGGAAGAACATTCTTCACTATGGGCTCAACTTCGGGGATGGGGATCTGGCCGATGAGGGGATGTTTTATTCGCGCCGTATTGGCCGTAATCCGGCTTATTCCCCCGACATACCAGAAGGAAGCTATGCCTCGATACCCGAGTTCACCCGCATCCTGGGGGCCGCCAAACTCAGCGGGAAGAGCGCCTCAGGGTGGTCGGTAGGGCTCCTGGAGAGCATGACCGCCCGGGAGTTCGCCAAGATCCGCACCGGCACGGCCAGCAGCAAGATAGCCGTGGAGCCCTTCACCAACTACGCGGTGGCCCGCATCCAGAAAGACTTCCATGAAGGCAATACCATGGTGGGAGGCATGGCCACCGCCGTTCACCGCAACCTGGATGACCAGCAGCTCTCATTTCTCCATAAATCGGCCTGGTCGGGAGGGCTGGATTTCGTGCATAAGTGGGATGACAAAAACTGGGAGTTTGACCTGAGCCTTTACGGCAGCCGGGTGGCGGGCAGCCGGGAGGCCATCACCCGCACCCAGAAAGCGTGGACCCGCATGTTCCAGCGCCCTGATGCCGACTATATGGAGGTGGACACCCTGCGGACTTCCCTGTCGGGCCATGGCGGCAAAATCGCCCTGGGAGAGTATGGCGGTAACCTGAAATTCGCAACGGCCATCACCTGGAAGAGTCCCGGACTGGAACTCAACGACGTGGGATACCTCCGCGAAGCCGACAAGATCTTCCAGCTCTTGTGGGTCGGCTACCGCACCTACCAGCCGGTCTTCATCTTCCGGCAGATCAATCTCAACTTCAATCAATGGACCCAGTGGAATTTCGGGGGCGACCTCCTCGCCCCGGGTGGAAATGTCAACCTGAACACCTCCCTGACCAACTACTGGTCCCTGTCGACAGGATATAACCTCAGCCTGGCAGGGCTCACCACCAACGACCTGCGTGGAGGCCCGGCCCTGAAATACCCGGGCAGCTGGAACACCTGGCTCGATATCTCTACCAACGACCAGAAAAAACTCTCCTTCGAAGTGGAAGGCTATATCAACCAAAGCTTCGAAAAAGAGTATTCGCTGAACGCCGGAGGGGAATTCGAAATCAACTGGAAACCGCTCAATGCCCTCCAGATCGAGGTGAGTCCCGAATACAATTACGATGAGTGCGAACTGATGTATGTGGCCACCCGGGAGTTCACCAGTGGTAACCGCTATATTTTCGGAACCATCCGCCAGAATACGGTGAGTGCCTCCTTCCGCGTCAACCTGAACCTCACCCCCGACCTTTCGCTGCAATACTGGGGTCAGCCCTTCATCTCCGCCGGAAAATACGATGCATTCAAGCGGATCACCAACCCGCGCGCTGAGGAATATAACGACCGTTTCCTTGAATTTGTTGGCGGGGAAATCGATTACGACCCGGGCACCAGCGAATACCACGTCAGGGAGGGCGCCCTCCATCAAAGCTACTCCTTTGAAGATCCCAACTTCAACGTGCGCGAGTTTCTCTCCAACATGGTGCTGCGCTGGGAATACAATCCGGGTTCCACCCTTTACCTGGTATGGTCACAGGGGCGCCATTCCAGGGTCACCGACGGCAGCTTCGACCTGGGCAACGACCTCGACCGCCTCTTTGGCACCCGCCCGGGAAATATCTTCCTGGTAAAACTCTCCTACCGGCTCGGAAGGTAAAGGAATCTGGAGTCTTGAGTATTGAGTCTTGAATATTGAATATTGGAATCGGGAGTCTTGAGTCTTGAGTCTAGAATGCAGGAGTCGAGAATCTGGAGTCTGGAGTCCTGAGTCTTGAATATTGAAATGGGGAGCCGGGAGTCGGGTTTACCATATCCATAAGGAGTTGTTCCGGATGGCTGCTTTTTCCGGAAGTTATTTCCACTTATCCAAAAAGTCACCAGATCAAACCGGGGATAGACCTGGTATACCTCACATGTAGCTGGACAAAAGTCCATAATTTATACTTAACAGTAAGAAATAGAGGCACTGGATTTGATTAGGGTTTGTGATTGATCCGGAAATATTAGTGACGTATTATCATTTTTTAAGGCCATCCGGTATCATATATTAATTTTTTAATACATTTATCACGGCAGAACAACGGTTCCGTCTATCCCAATTTAAATTACATATCAAAACTACCTTACTATGAAAAAAATCTTGTTTGGGGCCATTGCGATGGCCGGATTGGTTTTGTATTCCTGTCAGAAGGACGAAATTCCCCTGATAGAGGAGCAGACTTCTGATGTGGTGAAGTTTTCCTCGCAGGTGATCGAGGGGAAGTTCATTATCTTATTTGAAGATGAAGGGTTGTTGAAATCGGCCTCGGTGGGTGGCATCGTGGGACCGGAAGCGGTTCTGCAGACGACGCGTGACATTTTCACCCTGATGGAGATGCCGATGCGGGAGCCCGATTTTGTGTACAGCAGTGCCCTGCGGGGGATTGCCGTGGAGATGAGCAACACCGAAGCGATGAAAGTGGCCCAGGCCCCCGGCGTGAAGGGTGTTTATCCCGACATGTGGATCACGGTCGACCTTCCCAAAGTACAGGGAAAACCTTCCAAACCCGCACCTTCCGGACAAACCACTCCCTGGGGAATCACCCGTGTCGGTGGCGGAGCCACCTACACCGGCACAGCCAAGGCCTGGATCATCGACACCGGCGTGGATCTGGACCATCCCGACCTGAATGTAAACACTACCCTTGATAAAGATGTCATCAACAACGATCTGGTTGCCGATGACGACAATGGCCATGGCACCCACTGTGCGGGTATTGTGGCCGCGAAGAACAACACCGTTGGGGTAGTTGGTGTGGCTGCAGGAGCGCAGGTCGTTCCGGTCAAGGTGCTTGACCGCCGTGGATCGGGAGCCTATTCCGTGATCATTGCAGGGGTGGATTATGTCAAAGCCAATGCATCGGCCGGAGACGTCGCCAATATGAGTCTGGGTGGAGGAGTTTATACACTCATTGATAACGCGGTAATAGCCCTGGGAGCTGCCGGTATTAAGGTGGCCCTGGCTGCCGGCAATGAATCGGACAATGCCAACAACCATTCGCCTGCCCGTGCCAACGGGGCCAACCTTTACACCGTCTCTTCCATGGCACAGGGAGATCTTTGGTCCTCCTTCTCCAACTACGGGAATCCCCCTATCGAGTTCTGGCCACCCGGCTCCAGTATCTATTCCACCTATAAAGGCGGAGGGTACGCCACGCTGAACGGCACCTCCATGGCAGCCCCCCATGTCTGCGGATTGCTCCTGCTGGGAACCCCAAAGACCGATGGAACCGTTATCGGTGATCCTGACGGCAATCCTGACCCGATCGCGCACATGTAGCCATTGCTGTAAAAATTAGCCGCCCTAATTTCCCCTGATGAACAGAAGATGCCGGGCAGGAACTTGAAAAGTGCTCCTGCCCGGTTTGTTTTTTTCAGAAGCTTCCTTTTTCAATTTCACTCAAAAAGAGCTATATTTGGATAAAAGGAAAATGTATGATCACGGTGGAATTCAAATCAAAAATAAAGAACAACAGGATAGAAATCCCGGACTGGATTCAATCCAAAATCAAATTAGAACCTAAGAAAGATGTTAGGGTCATTCTTTTTCTTGAGGAGGCTGATAAACCACATGAAGATGATGAATTTAAACAGGCAGCTGTTTCAGACTTTTTCAAGGGATATTCCGAATCAGATTCAATATATGATCAACCCAAATGATATCCTCTTCATTGAAATTCGGAGATATTGTCCTGCTCCGATTTCCTTTTTCTGATCAAGTTAGCTTTAAAAGGAGACCTGCCTTGGTCATAAATGACTTCAATGATGGTGATATTATTGTTTGCCGGATTACAAGTCAGATTCATAGTACCCTAAGGGATGTTATGGTTGTAAATTGGGCTGATGCAGGTTTAAAACTACCCTCAGTAATCAGAGTCCATAAGATAGCGACCCTGGATAAAGAAATGGTAGAAACAGTCCTGGGTAGGATTGATAAACCTACTGGAAACCAGGTTAAAAAAGTTCTCCTTAGCTTGACTGACTGACTAATTAGGGATCAACCGAAAAAAAACAGTATAGCCTTTGATTTCCAGCCATAATGCTCTGGAAGGATCTGCACAAATGAATAAGCAGGTCACCGGGTGGCGATGGGATACTCTTTTCCGGTAACGCGCAGGCGGGTGGTGAGGACCTGGGTGGTGGAGGCATCGGCCCGGCCGGTGAATCCCGGCTGTTTGCCGCCCACAGCCACGGTGAATTCTCCCGGTTCAATGACGCGCTGATCCTTTTTGTTGATCAGGGAGAGCTGACGGGGCTCCAGGGTAAAGGAGACCACCTTTGATTCGCCGGCTTTCAGGGAGATCCGTTCAAAACCTTCCAACTGGCGGATGGGTCGCGGGGTGGAAGCCTTCTCATCGGTCAGGTAGAGCTGAACCACCTCCTCTCCTTCCCTCTGGCCGGTGTTGGTCACTTTCACCGACACGGTAAGTGGTTCACCCGCGACCAATTTTTCCGGCACCTTCAGGTCGCTGTATCCGAAAGTGGTGTAACTGAGTCCGAAACCGAAGGGCCAGAGGGGTTCGCCGGTAAAATAGCGATAGGTACGGCCTGTCATGTCGTAATTATCAAAGGGGGGGAGCTGGTCCACCGATTTGTACCAGGTGACGGGGAGTCTTCCGGCGGGATTGTATTCGCCCAGGAGGACGTCGGCCACGGCGTGGCCCCCCTGTTGGCCGGGGTATCCGGCGGTGAGGATGGCGTCGGCGGTTTCGGCGGCCAGGTTAACAGAGAGGGCGCTCCCGTTGAGCAGGACCACCACCACAGGCTTACCGGTGGCGGCCACGGCCCGGAGCAGGTCCTCCTGGGTCGCCGGGAGGTTGAGGTGGGTGCGGTCGCCGCCATTGAAACCATCGACCTTAACGGGCATCTCCTCCCCTTCGAGGCGTTGCGACAATCCCAGTACCAGCACGGTGAGGTCGGCCTGACGGGCCAGCTCCACGGCTTTCGCCTGCATCCGGTCGTCGGGCATCGCCCACAAAAACCGGGCATCGCCGTCACCATGCCAATTCTTATATTCATAAACGAACTTGTACTTCTTTCCGGCTTCGAGGGGCACCTCTTTTTCGAGGTAATAACCGTGATGGTCGGAGTTATGGGTAAGGATTTTCTCCCCTTCGAACCATACGTCTAGTCCGGGCATGCCCCAGCTTGCCAGGTGGTAGGTGCCTGTCACCGGGGGGGCCAGGTAGCCGGTCCAGCGGATGCTGAAGTCGTCGTCGGGAAGTTCGGGTGCCGGGGAACCCGACTCCCAGTAGAAGTTGATCTTATCGTCGGTGCGAACGAAGGCCGGCTGACCTTCGAGGCGGGCATTGGCGAAATACTCGCCCGTGACACCCTGTTTCCCTTCGGCTGTTATCAGATAGCAGGAAGGAATGGGTTCCAGGTTATGGATGCCATCGGCGGGGTGGCTTCCCGGGGTATAGAGGATTTTTACACGGGGTTCGAGGCGGTTCCGGAGGCCTTCAAGGAGAGTTACCGGCGCTTTGGGGATGCCGTTGTAGTTTCCGAGGAGGGCATCGGCATTGT